>DLLE01000062.1 GCA_002477955.1 Treponema sp. UBA7570
TTTTGGGTTATTGCGTAGTTGCAGGCCAGCGTATCAAGGTCGTTTTTTGCTGTTTTTGTTTCCGGATCTGAAAAAAGCTTTAGAAACTCAAGGCGGCTTATTTCTAGAGGAATTGCCGTTTCGTAGTCGCCGGAATCGTTTAGGCTGCTTGCAATATTTTTTCCGGTCAAGGTTGCGGCTGCACGGCTGCTTATCTGCCTGTTTCCGGCGTAGTATTTTTTTGGAATTACGGCGTATTTGCGGTTGTTTTCGGATTGAGCGACAAGTTTTTTTTCGCCGGGATTAAAGCCATAAGGATTTGTCGTTTCGACGTCGATTTTTTTTGTGCCGGTAAAAACAGAACAATAGGCGTGGATATTTGTGTCCTGAACGCAGGCTTCGATTTCTAGACTCCGGGCCAACGCAAGATACAAAATGCTTGCAGTAACGCAGTTGTACGAACCTGTCAAAAGTGTCGTGTTAAGTCGAGTTGCGTCCTCTTCGTACCGGTAAAGGGCAACATCATACAAAAATAAAAGCAGTTTTTCCGCCGCGTCAATTTTTTCAAGACCGCAAAACTGTTTTTTTACGGCCTTTTCGAGCGAATCGTATTTTTTTAAGCAGGACAAGCCTTCTTCGCTTTCCACTGGACAAAACGAATATTCCAACGCTGTCTGGATTATCTGTCTTGATGTAAGATTTTGACCAAGAATGTTTTGTTTTTCGTCAGTGTGTTCAATTTTTTGAATTGAATTTTGCTCCAGCCCCCACAAAATTGACGGCTCAAGAGAAGGAAAAGCAAAAATAAGCTGAACTGCAAAAAATGCAAAAATTATTGCCAGGATTTTTTTCATATACGCTATTTTTTTAACAGATATTTTTCGATTTTGAGGGTGATTTTTTGACCTGAAGGCAAATCTTCATCTTCGGTCGGTAAATCTGCGGTCAAAATCTGGGAAGTTTCGTTGTCAAGGCGAATGCGGTAACGCGTTGTCTGTCCTAAAAATGCTGTCGAAACAATAGTTCCGCTGACTGTAAGACAATTTTTTGTTTCTTTTTTGCCTGCATTTATCTTAAAAAACCATTCTGGGCGGACTATCAATTTTTTTGCTTCTTTTAGGGACGGATTATCAATTTCAAATTCATTTAAGTCTGTCAGTTTTATAAAATTTGCCCTGCCGACTGCATCTGCGACAAAATCGTTTGCCGGTTCAAAATAGATTTGTCTTGGAGTTCCAACCTGCTGCAATTTTCCGGCTTTTAAAACCGCAATCGTGTCAGAAAGAGAGAGTGCTTCTTCCTGGTCGTGAGTAACATAGAGAGTTGTAATTCCAATCTGGCTTTGAACATCTTTTAGTTCTTCTCGAACCTGAGTACGCAGCTTTGCATCAAGAGAAGAAAGAGGCTCGTCCATTAAAAGAATTTTCGGCTCAAGAACAAGAGCGCGCCCCAAGGCTACGCGCTGCTGCTGTCCGCCAGAAAGCTCATGAGGAAATCTTTCCAGAAGATTGGCGATTCCGAGGATGCGCGCGGTTTTATGTATTTTTGCAAAATTTTCTTCTTTGCTGTTTTTATTTTTTATTTCAAGTCCATAGAGAAGATTTTTCTGAACCGTCATATGCGGAAAAAGAGCATAATCCTGAAAAACCATTCCAATCTGTCTTTTTTCCGGCGGAACAAAGGTGCAGTCCGCGCCATCAATCAAAATTGAACCAGAGTCTGGAGTTAAAAAACCGGAAACTATTTTTAGGAGGGTGGTTTTTCCGCAACCGCTTGGTCCCAAAAGTGTTGTAAAACTGCCGCTTTTTACTTCAAGAAAAAAATCGTCGATAGTCCGAGTATTTCCAAAACTAAAAGAAACATTCTTAAAAGTAAGGCTTGCACTGCTACTGTTCATAAATTTTTGCCTCAAACCGCCGGCTTAAAATTTTTCCGGCTCCAAGTATTATAAAAGTAATGACAGTTAAAACAAGTGCCAGAGCCGCAGATTTGCCCCAGTCGCCCTGCTCTGCCAAATTCAAAATTTTTATCGAGGCAAGTCCTGTGTTAAAACTTACCAGAAAAATAACCGAACTTATAGTTCCAACGCCACGAGCAAAATCGTAAACGGCAGAACTAAATAGACCGCCAATGCTCAACGGCAAAATAATATCCTTTAAAACCTTCAGCCGTCCTGCACCCAAAGAACGGGCCGCTTCATCAAGGGAAATTTTCAGTCGGCTAAAAGTTGAAGAGCAGATTCTGTAGCTAAACGGCAGATAACTTACAGTCATTGAAATTATGATTAAAAACGAACTCAATTCAAAATGAAAAATTCTTTCGATATACGAAGAAACATAGGCAAGAGAAAGTCCAAAAAGTGTTCCTGGAATTGCAGAAGGAATCTGGCAAACCGCATCAAGCCCCGAAACAAGCGGAAGTTTTGTTCTGTGTGTAAGATAAACGGTTAGAGCCGCAATAAAAGTTGACAAAAGCGCCGCCACAAAGGCAAAACAAAGGGAATTAAACAGACTCTGGCTGAACGAAAAAATTGCCTTAAAATGGGCAAAGGTAAAGCTCGTATTTATTCCCCAAAGTTTTTGAAAAGCGCCCATTATAATAGAAAGAAGCTGCGCAATAATCAGTACTGCAAAAAAAGAACAAAAAACCGTAAGCAAAATATTCATTCCAAAACTGACATTTTTGTTTTTTTTGAACGGAATATTTTTTTCTGATTTTGGACTTGGCTTTCCTCCGCCGATTTTTCCGCCAATTGTCGCAAATTTTAAGGCATTTTTTTTATAAAAACGGTTTTGCAGCACAAAAAGCAAAATTGATGGAATCAAAAGAACAAGCCCCATTGCGGCGCTTGTTCCAATATTAAGCCAGCCTGTAAGCTGAGTGTAGATTTCAACAGCAAGAACATTAAATCTTCCGCCAACAATCAGGGGATTTCCAAAATCGCTCAAAACGCTTACTGCAATAAAGAGCGTAGCCGAAACAATTCCAGCAAAACTCAACGGCAAAGTGACCGATTTAAAAATTTTCCAGTTGCCTGCTCCCATGCTTTTTGCAGCCTGTTCAATAGAAGGATTTATTCCGTTTAAAGTCTGGCAGCAAATTAAATATGCAATCGGAAAAAAGCACAAAACCTGGCTTAAGAGAAGTCCCCAAAAACCGTAAAGGCTTACATCAAGACCGAGCAATGTTTTTGTAAAAAATCCCTGCCGTCCAAACAAAAGAATAAAAGAAAGGCCTCCGACAAAAGGAGGCGTTACCATGTGGACAACAGGAACGACCGCAAATAATTTTTTAAAAGGAAGATTGCCGCGGACAACGGCATAAGCGTAAATGTAACCGACAAAAACAGAAACAAAGGTCGAGCAGACACATTCAATAGCGGTATTTCTGATTGCCGTAAAAAATCTTTTTTGAGTAAAAATCTGCGCAAAGTCGGACGGGCGCACAGAAAAAAGAGCGTATAAAACAGGAATAATTACTGTTATCGCAAAAAAAAGCCACAATGCAGCGCAGGCAAAAAAACTTTTTTCCTGACCGTAAATTTTTCCTGTTTTATTCAATTTAGTTCCTTGAAAAATGGACTATTCCAATTCTAGTTTAAGATTTTTGACCACTTAGACAAAACTTCTGTTTTTTGACCAGCAGCCTTTGCTCTATCATAATTGATTAAATCAACATCTTCAATTCTTGTTGCTCCTTCAATTATGCCAGCTTCTGAATTTACAGGAACGGTAAAGTCGATTGAAGTCATAAGTTCCTGAGCGTCTTTATCGAGAATAAAATCAACAAACTTTTTGGCATTTTCAGGATTTTTTGCATTCTTCAACACTGCAATACAGTCAACGTCTCCGGCAGTTTTTGGAGGCGAAACTGCCACAATATCAAATCCCTGCGCCTTGTATTTTACGAGCGCATGAAGGTAAGCAACCCCAAGAGCATATTCGCCTGTTCCAATGAGTTTTGGAGGCGCGCTTCCGCTGTCCGGGAACTGGCCAACAAGCTGGCTCAATTTTTCAAGATAATTCCAGCCGTTTTCCCAGCCAAGACGCTGCAACTGATTCTGAAGGAAAAGATACGCGGTCGAAGAGCTCGCTGGGTTTGTCATAACAAGCTCGCCCTTAAAAAGTGGATTTGCAAGCTCATCCCAAGTCTTAGGATATTCAACGCCAGGGAATTTTTCTGCAAAACGTTTTGCGTTAATTCCGATTCCAAGAGAAAGAACACAAAATCCAGTCCAGGTTCCGTCGGAAGATTTTGCATAAGACGGCAATTTGCCGGCAATTTTTGGAACATAAACGTCCAGAGCGCCGGCTTTTGCAGCCTGAATATGGTAAGCAGAGCCGCCGCCCAAAAGAACATCGGCTTTAGGGTCGTCTTTTTCGGCAATAACGCGGTTTACAAGTTCGCCGGTTGTCGCACGCAAATAATTTACTTTAATTCCAGTTTTTTTTGTAAAAAGATTACAAAGAGCCGCAGTTTCTTCATCGTGAATAATCGAATAAACATTCAATTCTCCGCCTTTTTTTCCACAAGCAGAAAACAATACACAAGAAGCAAAAACAAGCGCAAGTGTTCCAAAAACTTTTTTCATAAGTCCTCCAATTCCTTTATAACCTAGTAATATAGTATGTTATAAAAGATTATTCAATACGGATATAAATAATAAGTATAAAAACTGAATGCTAATTTTTGATAAAACAAACACAAGACGGGCAAATAGAAAAAAAATTGAATTTTAATTATAATTTCGTTCATGCCGCAAATTAAAGAAAAATCCTCACGAAACAAGACCATAAATTTTACAGAAAAAGAAGGCTCAGAATACTTAAAAAAATGCCTTTTTGCAGATTCATCATTTTTTCCTTCAAAAGAAGAACTTTCCGACTGCATAATCTGCGGAGACACATTTGAACTGCTTCCAAAACTTCCAGAAGAAACATTTTCTCTCATTATTGCAGACCCGCCGTACAACCTTTCAAAACAGTACAATTCTTCAAAATTTGCGGCAAAAAACCATGCAGAATACAAGTCTTACACAAAAAAATGGCTTGAACTTACGCTGCCGCTTCTCACAAAAAACGGATCAATGTACATCTGCGTAGACTGGCAAAGCTCAATAATCGTTGGCGAAGTTTTAAACGAATACGAAGAAAAAGGAAAAATATTTCTGCGCAACAGAATCACCTGGGAAAGAGAAAAAGGCCGCGGAGCAAAAGCAAACTGGAAAAACTGCCACGAAGACATTTGGTTTTTTACAAAATCCGAAGACTATATTTTTAACACAGACGCAGTAAAAATGCGCAGAAAAGTAATCGCTCCGTACAAAACCAACGGAAAACCAAAAGACTGGACAGAATCTTCCGAAGGAAATTACCGCGACACCTGCCCTTCAAATTTTTGGAACGACATAACAATTCCATTCTGGTCGATGAGCGAAAACACAGCGCATCCAACTCAAAAACCAGAAAAACTCCTTGCAAAGCTAATCTTAGCGTCAAGCAATCAGGGAGATTTAATTTTCGACCCTTTTGCAGGTTCTGGAAGCACAGCCGTAACAGCAAAAAAACTCGGCCGCCACTGGTGCGCAATCGAAAAAGAACAGCGTTACTGCGCCTGGAGCGAATACCGCCTTCAAATGGCAGAAAAAGACTCTTCGATTCAAGGCTATTCCGATGGAATTTTTCATATGCGAAACGAATAGTTTTTTCTGCAAAAAAAAATCTCAGCTTACCACGAAATTACGCAGCTGACAGGAAAATGGTCAGAATATCCAGTTCCGTACTTTAAAATATATTTTGAAGGCAAACCGTTAGCATTCGACCAGCTTCCTTTACATTCAACCTTAAAGTCAGAAACATTCGCTCCGCTTCCGGCAAAAAAATGGTCGATTCGCTCCCAATTTCCGTTGTAAAAGTAACTGCCCGGCTCAAAAAGATTCCCGTCAGAATCGTACCAGGGAGAATAAACAAAAGCAGGATTTTTACCGCGAAGCTCAACGTTAAGCTGAAGTTTTCGTCCGTTTATCTTTCTAAATTCCAAAATATCGCGGTTAAAGTCGCCGCAGGCAACAACAGGAATATTTTGGCCTTCATATTCCGCAAAACTTTGGGCAAGAACCGATTCCTGAAAATTTCGCCAAACCTCGCTTTTTTCCGCCCCGCCGCTCTTGCTTTTCCAGTGATTAACAAAAAGCAAAAGAGGCCGCTCATTTACATTTACAAAAACTTTTAAAAGAGGACGCATAGAAGGCTGTTTTTCTGATTCGGAACGGACATCCAGAGAATGAACCGTTTTTCCAAAAAGCGGAAAACGGCTCAAAACTCCCAGCCCAATCGCCGAACCTTCATCTTTGTAAAAACACCCATAACTGTAATTTTTTGAAAAGCTGAAATTTGAACAAAGCCTGTTAAAAATGTCATAAAGCTGGTCTTCGTTTTCAAGCTCCTGCATAACAAAAATATCCGGCTCACAGGCTTTTACAACTTCCGAAAGCCGCTCAAGTCTGACACCGTATTTTTCTTCGCACCAGCCGGCAGAACTAGAAGCAAACTCCGAATATTCAGTTCCGCTAAAGTTTCCGTCAAAAAAAGTCTGCAAATTCCAATTCAAAATTTTGACAGAATTCAATTTTTCAGACTGATTTTTTTCTGCAAGCAAACAAGACTGATTGCAAGAACAAAACAAAAATCCTGCCGACAAAAATACAATCCCAAAACAAAAAACAGATTTCTTATTTTTCATAAATCGCCTCTTAACCAAAAAAAACTCTTCTATAATAATAAAGTGTCTTTAAAGTTAAACTTTTGACAATTTTTTGAAAAAAAAATCTTTTATGGCAAAATCAGCAAAAACCTAAGAATTCTGCTTCATAAAATTTGCCCAGATTTTGTCAGCCTTTGCAATATGATTCAAAACCCAGCTTGCAATATATTTGTAAAAGCCAAGAACACCGCCCTTGCTGTCAGCAGAAAGTTTTTGAATCTGAAAACCAACTTCCTTTATAAAAAATTCATGGGCGGCCTTGTGCGTGCTAAGTCCGACATACCCGATTTTTTTCTGAAGCTCTTCTTCGTTAGAAAAATGATACTCCGTATAATCCGTCAATTCTTTCAATATAGAAGGCATTTTTTCCTTTAATGCGGTCTCATTTCCAGTAACAACATCATAAAGCTCGTTTGCAATCGCAATAAGTTTTTTGTGCTGTCTGTCAATTTCAGGAACACCAAGAAGATATTCATCGCTCCATTCAATTTTTTTAATTTCTTCCATATAAAAGCCTCATTTTTTTTGTAAAAATACTTATCTGCAAAAAAAATACAATAAAAATATCCGTTCGTCAAATTTTTAAAGCATTTTTGGACGTGCCGGCAACAAGTTGCCGTCGGGCTTTCCAGAGTTCCGGCTTTCGCCTGCATTGCTCCTCTTCGTTCCGCAACGGCTCCGCCGCTCTTCCAATCCCTCACGCAAAATTATCTTCCGCCTGGTCCCGGATTCGGATGCGTTCCTTCCGTTGCACCACCGGTTGTTCCGCTTGTCTTTGTGTAAACATAGCTTGAGGTTGTTGTCGCAATGTTGCTTGCGGTTGTTGTGCCGCCTGAAACGTCCGGCAATTCAACGTAAAGATTGCTGAACGTGCTTCCGCCGCTTGCCGTAACTCCGCTAACGGCTTTGTATGTTGTGCCGGTTTTTATTTCCGGAGAAGAAAGAATCATTATATACTGCGAGTTTGCGCTTGTTCCGAATGCAGACGGAATTGCAAACGCAAAAACAGCGTTTCCGCTTGAATCTTCAACGGCAAAAGTTGTTCCGCCCGCGCCAAAATAATCTCCCGAAAGAACAACCGTGCTTTGCGTGCACTCGCTTGAAGTCGGCTTTGAATAGTTGCTCGTTCCAACTCCAACCAAAAGTCCGCCTGTAATTGCGAAAGTGTTTTCGTCGCAGTCAAACGCACATTCAGGAGTTTTTGCCGTCAAAGCGACAATCACACCGCCGTTTATAGTAAGCGTTCCGTTTGAGTCAATCGCGTCGTTTGAAGAAGAATACGCGTAGATGTTTCCGCCGCTGATTACGACTTGCCCTGCGTAGCCTGAATCGTCGCGGCTTGCGTTTATGCAGTCGTCCGTGCAGTTCAAGTTTATGATTCCGCCTGAGATAAAGACCGCCTGCTTTCCCTCGATTCCTTCCGGGCTGAGTTTTGTCGTCTCGATTACCGTAACGCCGTCCGCGTCTGTGAATGTGTAAGCAGAGCTTGACTCGTCCGCCGGAGTTCCAGTTGTCGTTATGCTGATTTCTCCGCCGTTAATCAGAACGTAAGGATACGGGTCGTCGCTTGTGTCTTCAGTTTCCACGTCGTCCTCATAATCCCATTTTGCAGAAATTCCTTTTCCAACGGTTGAAGAAGTGATTTTTCCGCCGTTTATGACGATAAATCCTTCGCCCGGATTGTCCTCGTCTTCCGCTCCCTCAACGATGATTCCGCGGCTCTGGTTGTTCGTGTTCGCGCCGGTTCCGCTGATTGTGATTTCGCCTGAGTCCATAACAAATCCGTTCACGCTCTGGATTGCGTTCCGTCCGCTTGTGTTCACGTTCAAAGTTCCGCCGAAAATTCTGATGTAGTCCTTTGAATAAATTCCGTGCTTGTAGCCCTCGTTCAAGGTGAGCGAGCCGCTTCCCGAAATCAAGAGCGCACCTTTTGTGTAGATTGAGCCTTTTGTCTTGTCGCCCTTTGCCCAGCTTGCAGTAAGTTCCGCATCGTCAGCCTTTGTTCCAGAAAAACCGCTTGAATAATAATCTGTTCCTTCTGCCTCGCTGTAGCCTGTTCCGTATTTTCTGCCGTCTGTGAGCGAGTTCGTTCCTTCCAAAACAAGATAAACCGTCGATTTTGCGTCAACGTTTATGCAGGGATAGTTTCCGCTCGAAGAAATTACCGCGTCGTGAAGATAGAGCGCGACCGTTCCTTTTTTATATGAAGAAATGTTCAGCGCGCCTTTTTCCGCAGTTCCTGTTATGTCGAATTTCAAGTTTGATTTGTAAGATGACGAGTCGATGTAAAGAACTCCGTCAGAAATTTTCGCAGTTATTTCACTTGAATCCAAAGTTACAGTTGCAGATTCTCCGCCGTCGGTCAAAGAACTCCAAGTTGAATTGTCCGCCGAAACTTGAAGTTTGCTCAAATCAACATACAAAGTTCCGCCAAAAGCAACGCTTTCGTAAGCCGCCGCGCCTGTGATTATGTTTCGTGAAGAAGAGTTCGGAGAATAAGAATTCGGTCAGAAAGATATGTCGATTTTGTCCGAAGAATTGAAAGAAGTGATTTCAGAAGTTACAGTTGTAGCTGTCTCAACCGAGCCGGAAGACGAGCCGCCGCTTCCCGACGGAATTCCGCTTCCGCCTGAATCAGAATTAGAGCCGTCATCATCAATGTTGCAGCCAGCAAAAACTAAACAACAAAATAAAAGCGCACCAAAAACCAGATAAAAAACCACCTTATTTTTCTTCATATATCCTCCAAATATGGAAAAGTAAATATATTAAAAAAATAAAATAACAAGTTTTTAGTTACAAAAAATATGTAATCAAATCTAGAAGAACTGGTTGCTGGCATTTTAAAGTCAATAGCTTATCTATTTATCAAGGCAAGTCCTGCAAGAACTACAAAAACTCCCGCAATCTTATTCCAACTGAGAGGCTCCTTATAGAAGAGCCATCCAACAAAAATAAGAGCCACGGCAAGAAAAGCGCTTTGAACGACCGAAGCTGTACTGACAGGCCATCCAGCCTTATAAATATAAATCCAGCCGACTTCAAGCCCCACAAGAACAATTCCGAACACAAACGGCACCCAATTCAATCTGCCATACTCCTGAAATAAATTTCCATTTCGGTTCAGAACAAAATACATCACGGCCGAAAACACTGCGCCGACAGAATATGTTATAGTGAGCGATGCCAGCGGATTTATTCCGTTTGGAACTGACTTTGCGCATATCTGATACATGACATTTGACAAAACAACCAGTACAACTGGCAAAACATAACTTAACACTTTACTCTCCTTAATAAAACTCCGCGTTAGCGGCAAGCTACGGATGGCGAGAATCACAGTTTGTGAAAGCAACGCTTGAGCAAACTGTAATGATAAAAATTACACGGATGTAATTTTTATCATGCCTCCTTAGAGCATTTGCTTTTTTTGTACCATTCAAGAACTTCGTTAAGATTTTCTTCCCGCACTCTTTCGCCGCCGTGGAGCATAATTTCAAGCATTTCGCTTTCCCGCTGAGTGCGGTCTGTCTTTGCCTCAAGCTGCCTTGTAACCATTTTGACCATCAT
>DLLE01000002.1:0-3123 GCA_002477955.1 Treponema sp. UBA7570
TTGTCAGAAAAGCCGATGAGCGATGTTGACATCACAGGAAAACTCGAAAAACCGCTCGCTTCGCTCCGAAAAACTTACGCTAAAACCGTAAAAAAAGTGACGGAAGACACAAGCAATCTTGACTTCAACGTTGCAATCAGCCAGATGATGATTTTTGTGAACGAGGCTTCAAAGCTCGACTCAATTCCAAAAGCGATGTGGGAAGGCTTTGTTCTCATGCTCTCGCCTTACGCTCCTCACCTTGGAGAAGAGCTGTGGCAGAAGCTCGGACACACAAAAACAAACGCTTACGAGAAATGGCCGACATTCGATGAAAGCTACTGCAAGGACGACACAAAGGAGTTCCCGGTTATGATAAACGGAAAGCTCCGCGCAAAGTTCGAGGCTGCAGCCGACACAGACAGCGCGACACTCGAAGCCCTCGCAAAAGAAACAGACGGCTTTAAAAAGTTTACCGACGGAAAAACAGTCGCGAAGATAATTGTAGTTCCAGGAAAACTCGTAAACGTCGTTGTAAAATAATTATCGTAAAAAATTAAAAAATTATCTAAAAACAATAAATATTTATTGACAAACGATAAAAACTCCTGTACAAATAAAAGTATAGGAGTTTTTTATGAACAACAGAAATATCAGTAAAATTACAAAAATCGTTTCAAAAATCTTTGAAATCTTGTTTCTTTTTAGTTCCGCCGCAATGATTGTCGCAACAGTGTTCTCATTTGTAATTCCTGAAAAATTCGGAAATTTTCTTCTTGAGTCAGTTGGAAACGGAACAATCGCCACAAATGGATTTGAAATTGAAATCGCTGATCAAAATGGAAATCTTATTCCAAGCGCGGTAAAAATTTTCGCTTTTGCAGGAATTTTTACAATGCTCTGCATGACAATGATTTTCAGAAATATTTATCTTATCATCCAAACATGCGAAGGAAAAACATGGTTCAGCAAGGGAAAAACGCCTTTTCAAAAAGACGTTGTAAGAATGGTCAGAGAAATCGGAATTTTCAGCATTATGATTCCTTTCATAGGTTTTGTAATGAGTCTGATTGCCCGAATTTCTCTCGGTGTTGATGCGTGCGAAACGAGCGTCCAGATTGTTGGAATTGCAATGGGAATCGCAATGATTTGTTTTTCAGAAATTTTTGCATACGGAATCAAACTGGAAGAAGAAGTTGAAGGACTTGTCTAGGGAACAAAAATGGGAAAAATCATTTTGCATCTTGACCGTGTAATGGTTGAACAAAAAATTTCTGTAAATGAACTTGCCGAAAAAGTCGGAATCACAAATGTGAATCTTTCAAAACTGAAAAATAACAGAGTTACGGCAATCCGCTTTTCGACATTGGAGGCACTTTGCAGAGTTTTAAAATGCCAGCCGGGAGATATTCTAGGCTACGAGGAATAGATACTTTTCGAGACTGTTAAATCCTTTCAGTAAATTCAGCAGGTTGTTATGCGGGGCAAACCCGCTTGAAGCTTATCTTTCGCTAACAAAATTCCATTCTCTCTTCTTGATTCTCTTTTGAAAAACCAATATATTAGCCCTGTAATTAGCATTAGCTAACATTTTCTTTTCAAGGAGAAAGCTATGAAATCAACAAAAATCGTAAAAGTTATCGGACGCGAGATTATCGACTCGCGCGGAAACCCGACTGTGGAAGCGGAAATTCATCTTGAAGACGGAACTGTCGCGCTTGGAGCCGCTCCGTCCGGAGCCTCAACAGGCGAATTCGAGGCGCTGGAGCTTCGCGACGGAGACAAGTCAAAATTCGGCGGAAAAGGCGTTTCAAAGGCCGTCGCAAACGTGAACGGCGCAATCGCCAGCGCAATTGTCGGGCTTGACGCGGCAGACACATACAAGGTTGACGGCGCAATGCTCAAGGCTGACGGCACAAAGGACAAGTCAAACCTTGGAGCAAACGCGATTCTTGCAGTCTCAATCGCATGCGCGCGGGCGGCGGCAAACTCGCTCCAAATTCCTCTCTACAGATTCTTGGGCGGAGTTCAAGGAACAAAGCTTCCAGTTCCGATGATGAACATCTTGAACGGCGGAGCGCACGCGGACAGCGCGGTTGACACTCAGGAATTCATGATTATGCCGGCAGGCGCGCCTTCGTTCAAAGAGGGATTGAGATGGTGCACGGAAGTTTTCCACAAGCTCCACGACCTAATCAAGAAAATGGGAGACGTTACTGCAGTCGGAGACGAGGGCGGATTTGCGCCTAACAAGCTCGGAAGCGACGAGGAGGCAATCGAAAAAATTCTCGAGGCGGTTGAGGCGGCAGGCTACAAGCCGGGCAAGGACTTCTTGATTGCGATGGACGCGGCTTCTTCCGAATGGAAGTCTCCGAAAGGAAAAGGATTCTATCATCAGCCGAAGTCAGGAAAGGACTTCACGACGGACGAGCTTATCGCGCACTGGGAAAAGCTCGCCAGCAAGTATCCGATTGTCTCGATTGAGGACGGGCTTGACGAGGAAGACTGGGAAGGCTGGGTAAAGATGACAGAAAAACTCGGAAAGAAAGTCCAGCTCGTAGGCGACGACCTTTTCGTTACAAACGTCGAGCGGCTTTCAAAGGGAATAAAGATCGGGGCTGGGAACTCAATCCTTATCAAGCTGAACCAGATTGGCTCTGTCTCAGAAACGCTTGAGGCAATCAAGATGGCGCACAAGGCGGGCTACACAGCAATCGCTTCCCACCGCTCAGGCGAAACAGAGGACACAACAATAGCAGACCTTGCAGTAGCTCTCAACACCTGCCAGATTAAGACAGGCGCGCCAAGCCGCACAGAGCGCGTGGCAAAGTACAACCAGCTTCTGCGCATTGAAGAGGAGCTTGGTGACGCTGCCTGCTACCCTGGATTTGAGGCGTATAATATTAAGAAATAGAAAAAAGAAATTACATTATTGAGTTATAAAAAAGCCTGGACTGAAAACTGCTTTTACAGTTGAGGAACGGGCCTTTTTAATCAGGCAGAGTAATAAGTTTTGGGGATTCTGCTTAACAGGCTCTGATTCCTAATATAACTTCTGATGACATTAAAGCTAAATTCTAGCAGTCGTCAATGCTGTTAGATGTCTGCAATCAACCTACGTTTTGACAGCTATCAATATTGTTA
>DLLE01000002.1:3201-3658 GCA_002477955.1 Treponema sp. UBA7570
ACAGCTATCAATATTGTTAGTTAACAGCTATCAATATTGTTAGTTAACTGCTATCAATCTACGTTTTGACAGCTATCAATGTTATCAGCTGCCTGCTATCAACCTACGTTTTGACACCTGACAATATTGTAAGCAGCCGATGTATAACCGAGTATTTGACACCTGACAATGTTGTAAACAGCCGATGTATAACCGAGTTTCTATTGAACTAAATAAAAACAATGGCATCGTTATTCCTGTAATAAATGGCGGAGACTTTTTCTCAAGATGCCCGGACGAGCGGATTCACAGAATCAGCATTCCGGTCTGAAAAAACGAAAATCAGAGATTATCGGGTCAAGCCCGATAATGACAGCTTCTGCGAGTTTGCTATGCAAATATAGCGGTGTCAAGCACGGCAATGACAGTAAATTTACAGAACTCGAAATTGAACCTGTTATTTTCCAAACCGCCTGAT
>DLLE01000027.1 GCA_002477955.1 Treponema sp. UBA7570
GTCCTTCTTGCTTGCCGGAAGAAGTTTTGAAAGAGTGCGCGGCAGAAATGCTTGATTACAATGGAAGCGGCCAGTCGGTCATGGAAATGAGCCACCGCTCAAAGGATTACGAGCCGATTATTGAAGACGCTGAGGCGATGGTCCGAAAGCTGATGAACGTTCCTGAAAATTACAAGGTTCTTTTTGTTCAGGGCGGAGGCTCGACACAGTTTGCGATGGTCGCAGAAAACTTGGGAATTCACCACAAGAAAGCAGCTTACATTGAGACTGGCGTTTGGGCAAAAAAAGCCGCGGCAGAGGCGAAAAAGCTCGGTGTTGAAGTTGACATTATCGCGTCTTCAAAAGACAAAAATTATTCTTATATTCCGCGCGTTGAAAAAGTTTCAGGCGATTACGACTACGTTTACATCTGCATGAACAACACAATTATGGGAACTCATTACGAGTATCTTCCTGACACAGGCGATATTCCGCTCGTTGCTGATATTTCTTCATGCGTTTTGTCTGAGCCGCTCGATGTCTCAAAATTCGGGCTTTTGTTCGCAGGCGCGCAGAAAAACTTGGCTCCGGCCGGAGTTACGCTTGTGATTATCCGCGAGGACTTGATTACGGAAACTCCGCTCGCTGGAACTCCGACAATGCTCACTTATAAAACACACGCTGACAACGGCTCAATGTTCAACACTCCGCCTTGCTACACAATCTACGTTTTGGACAAAGTTCTCCACTGGATTGAAAAAAACGGCGGCGCGAAAGGAATGTTGAAGCGCAACAAGGAAAAGGCTGATTATCTTTACGACTTCCTTGACAATTCCGACTTCTACCACGCAACGACAGAAAAAGGCAGCCGCTCGCTCATGAACGTGCCGTTTCTCACAAAATATTCAACTGGCGCAACAGACGAGGCAAGCCTTGCAAAGGAAAAGGAAATCAACGACAAGTTTGTAAAGGAAGCGAAAGCCGCTGGTCTCGTGAACTTGAAGGGACACCGCTTGGTCGGCGGAATGAGAGCTTCAATTTACAACGCGATGTCTATTGACGGCGTTAAAGCCCTTGTTGAGTTTATGAAAAAATTCGCGAAAGAGAACGCGTAAGAACGCATAAAAAATTGACTAAAAGATTTTGCGTAATAAAATCGAATCCGTGCGGCAAAGTTCCGGGTTCGTCTTTTTCAAATCGCAAAATCAAAATTTTGGAGAAATAAGATGTTCAAAATTCAGACTTTAAATAAAATCAGCGCGGTCGGACTTGATAATTTTCCTCGCGACAGTTACGAAGTTGCTTCCGAGCTTGGAAATCCAGATGCGATTCTCGTCCGCTCGGCAGATATGCACGAAATGGTCTTGTCTGCAAACACAAAGGCTGTTGCCCGTGCTGGAGCCGGAACAAACAATATTCCTTGCAAGGAGCTTGCTGAGAAAGGCGTTGTTGTTTTCAACACTCCTGGAGCAAACGCAAACGCTGTAAAAGAGCTTGTTATTCTCGCGATTCTGCTTTCAAGCCGCCCTGTAATCAACGCGAACAAATGGGTAAACACGGAGCTTAAAGGAAAAGGAGACGAGATTGCGACTTTGGCAGAAAAAGGCAAGTCAAAATTTGTCGGACCAGAGCTTAAAGGAAAAACTCTCGGCGTAATCGGTCTTGGCGCAATCGGAGCGCAGGTCGCAAACACTGCAATCGCTTTGGGAATGAACGTTATTGGCTACGATCCGTTTCTTTCTGTAAAGGCCGCTCTTTCGCTCGACCATAATGTGAAAATCGTTGAGACTCTCGACGGAATTTACACAAAGGCTGACTATATCACAATCCACGTTCCTCAGACTGACGAGACAAAAGGAATGATTAACGCTTCTTCTTTGAAAATCATGAAAGACGGAGTCAGAATAATAAACCTTGCGCGCGGCGGACTTGTGAACAACGCTGACTTGCTTGCCGCTGTGAATTCTGGAAAAGTTGCCGCGCACGTTACAGATTTTGCCGATGAAAGCTTCTTGAACAACGACAAAATCGTCTGCCTCCCTCACTTGGGAGCTTCAACTCCAGAGGCGGAGGAAAACTGCGCGGTTATGGCTGTAAAAGAGCTTCGCGACTTCCTCGAGACTGGAATTATCGTAAATTCTGTGAACTTTCCGCGCGTTACAAGCGAGTCTGCAATTCCTGCCGGCGGAACTCGGCTTTGCATTCCGCACAAGAATGTACCTGGCATGATTGCGAAATTCACGACAATCCTGGGAGACGCAAAACTCAACGTTGCCGGAATCGTTGACCAGAGCCGCGGCGACATTGCCTACGCGATGATTGATGTTGACGGAAAAGTCGGAGACGACACTCTCAAAGCGCTCGGAGACTGCGAGGCTGTAATCAGCGTTCGCCCGATTTACGCATAGTTTTTAAGCCGATTAATCACAAACCGGAAAATTCCTTTGCATAAACAGGAATTTTCCGGTTAAAAATCCTTTCACAATTCTATTCTTGGCTAAATTTTTCTTACGAGATTTCTAAACTGCACAAAAACCTAAAAAAATATACTTTCCTTTTTGAAGAAATTTGCTTACTTTTAAATTAACAAAAGCAATCTAATTTTATTGAAAACTGGAGGAAGATATGGAAATCACACTCACAAAAGGCAATTTCGAAGACGAAGTATTAAAATCAGAAAGTCCTGTTCTTGTTGACTTTTGGGCAAGCTGGTGCGGTCCGTGCAAAATGCTTGCTCCGACAATTGCGCAGATTGCAGAAGAATACAGTGGAAAAATAAAAGTCGGCAAAGTAAATGTTGACGAAGAAGAAACTCTTTCCCGCGAATACGGAATCGTAAGCATTCCGACAGTAATTCTCTTTAAAAACGGAAAACCAGAAAAAACTTCAATCGGCCTTGTTCCAAAAGAAACACTGGTTTCAATGCTCGGCTAAAACACTGTAAAAAAACATTCGCTTAACTATGGCAATAAAACTAAAAAAATTGCCACAGTTAAAACTCAATTTATAAATCAAACAAATTTGCATAAAAATCGATTTTTATGCAAACAAGGTAAAAAAAAGTATTTGCATTGACCTAGGATTTTTTTTATAAGAATATTCGTACAAAAAGACGTATTTTTTCCCAAACTTCGAGTTTTATAGTTTTATGTCATTATCGGAACTGTTCCCTTGTCATTATCGAAACTACTTCTTGTCATTATCGGACTTGCCCCGATAATCTATTGAAACTTTACAACAGTTATTCCGGTCGCAGCACGGGAATGACACTTAAATGACTGTTCTTTTCAAAATTCGACATTTAGGGTATTTTTTTATTTTACGAGGTGCTTTATGAAAAAAATTATCAACCCACTTGTATTTATTGCAGGAATTTCGGCCTTTTTTGCATTTTTCTCAGGATGCGCTTCAAACAAGACCGAAAACAATTCAGCTCAAGAACAAAAACAAAACCTTAAAGGACAGACACTTTATTCAATTCCAGGCGAAAAGCCTGAAACAAACGGATTTTTTGATTGCGGAGATTTTTCTTTTCCAAACACAAAAATCATTTTGATTGACGACAAAACTTATCCAAAATCAGACAAAAAAACAGACGCCTTTATCGCGGCAATTCAAAAAGAAGGCAAAAAGCTCATCGTAATCGACGGCGACATCGACCTGAGCTACGGAAAAGTCTCTGATTCAGACCACAGCTACTTTGACGAATTTGAAGCCGACGGAAAAAGAAAACACGCCGACCTTATTTACAAACTTACATCAGACACGGCAATCGTCGGAAAACAGAACGCCCGCTTAAAGTTCGGCGGTCTTTTGATTAAAAACGTAAACAACATAATAATCCGCAATATTGAATTTTACGACGCCCACGGCTCAACAGAAATCGACACAAAGGTCGACAAAAATTCAAAGGCAAGCATAGATTCACTCAATATCGAAAACGCAAACAATGTCTGGGTTGACCACTGCACTTTCAGCGACGGAAAATGCGTAGACCTTGTAAGAAATTTCAACCACGACGGACTTCTGGACATTAAAAAAGGAAAATGCATAACCGTTTCTTACTGCGAATTTTTCAACCACGACAAAGTAATGCTGATTCGTCCAGGCGACAAGTTTTCAAATCCGGAAGAATGTGAAGTAACGCTTCATCACAACTACTTCCACAATTCAATTCAGCGCATGCCAAGAAGCCGCGGAGTAAACGCGCACATCTACAACAATTATTTTGACAACATCGGCACAAACGAAAACAAAGGAAGCAGCCTCGGACCAGGAATCGGCTCAATGTATGTCGTAGAAAACAATTTTTTCGGAAAACACGCGCAGACAGCCGTAAAATACTACGACAAGTCCGAAAAAACAGACCCTACATTCTCAAAATTCTACCAAAGCGGAAACATTCCTCAGCTCAACGCCTCAAATTGCGCCTACGACAAAGTAGACAAGACAAACGATTTTGAGGCGCACCTGACTTCAGAAAAACCATTTGCAATAAATTACAACTACAGCCTGGACGAAACATCTTCTCTCAACGAAGCGACAGTAAAAAAGGCAGGCGCCGGAAACATAATGAAATTTGAAAGATAAATTTTATACGGACGGCTTTTTGCATTGCAAAAATCAGGCTATCCGGGGTTCCGCTATCGCTTCATTCCTTCGGAACGGCTAACCGCCGCCCCTCCTATCCTTGCCGCAAGGCAAGGACGTGCGCTTTTAGCGCACAATTCAATCGACGAGTTTTGTGCAAAACAAAACTCGCAGCATACCGCAAGGTATGCAAGCATCCATTGCCGCAAGGCAAGGGCGTGCGCTTTTAGCGTTCGTATCCTGTAAAAAGACAAAAAAACACTATTCATAGCGTTTTAACATAAAGTTATTAGGAATAATTACTAATAAGTAATTTTATTCTGTTGCACTTTTTTGTCAAATCCACTATAGTCTTAACTAACAGAAACAGTCGCAGTTTTTTATAAAAATTGCGAATTATATACAAATTTGCTTGAATAAATACGAGCCCTGTAAAAACTGTTTTTGAAACATCAAAAAAAGGAAAATTCGACTTACGGAGTTTCCGCAGGCTTAGCAGACCAGTCTTGAATTCAAGACCGATTTTGCGCGTTTTTTTCCATTTTTGTAAAGTTTTCCTGTCATTACGCAGGTTTACTTCAACTTGTTTCAAATTCTTTTGCATGCGTGCTCCGTTTTTTCAAGAAAGGAGAACTTTTATGGCAGAAGCATGGAACGGTTTCAAAGGACGCCTTTGGAAAGAAGAAGTAAACGTTCGCGACTTTATCCAGAACAACTACACACCTTATGACGGCGATGAAAAATTCCTCGCAGGTCCTACAGAAGGTACAAACAAGCTCTTTGCAAAATTGCAGGAACTTCAGAAGGCAGAACACAACAAAAAAGCTGTAGGTCTTGACGGAAAAGAAAGAACTGGCGTTCTCGACATGGACACAGACATCGTTACAGGTCTTACAGCTCACAAACCTGGCTATATTGATCCAGAATTGAAAGATCTTGAACAGGTTGTCGGTCTTCAGACAGACAAGCCTCTCAAAAGAGCATTCATGCCTTACGGTGGAATCAAAATGGCAGAAGAGTCATGCGAAATGTACGGCTACACTCCAAACCCAGAACTCCACAAAATTTTTACTGAATATCACAAAACTCACTCAGACGCTGTATTCCAGGTTTACACACCAGAAATCCGCGCGGTTCGCCGTTCACACATCTTGACAGGTTTGCCTGACACATACGGACGCGGACGCATCGTTGGAGACTACCGCCGTGTAGCTCTTTATGGTATCGACTACCTCATCAAATGCAAGGAAGCTGACAAAGCAAACATTGGCGACGGAACAATGACTGAGGAAGTTATCCGCCTCAAGGAAGAAGTTGCTGATCAGATTAAGGCTCTCAAAGGTCTTAAAGAAATGGCAGCTCTCTACGGCTTTGATATTTCTAAGCCAGCTACAACAGCAAAAGAAGCTGTTCAGTGGCTGTACTTCGGTTACCTCGGAGCAATCAAGACACAGAACGGTGCTGCAATGTCAATCGGACGTGTTTCAACATTCCTCGACATTTACATCAACCGCGACCTCGAAGCAGGCTTAATCACAGAATCTCAGGCACAGGAACTTGTTGACCACTTCGTAATGAAGGCACGCATGGTTCGCTTTGCACGTATCGAGTCTTACAACAACCTCTTCTCTGGCGATCCAGTTTGGGCAACACTCGAAGTCGGCGGACTCGGACAGGACGGACGCTCAATGGTTACAAAGAACGACTTCCGCTTCCTCCATACTCTCGAGAACATGGGACCGGCTCCAGAGCCAAACATGACAGTTCTCTACTCAAAGAGACTGCCTGAGAACTTCCGCCGCTACGCTGCAAAGATTTCTATCGACACATCTTCAATCCAGTACGAGAACGACGATGTAATGCGCCCAGTTTGGGGAGATGACTACTCAATCTGCTGTTGTGTATCTGCAACTCAGACAGGTAAAGAAATGCAGTTCTTCGGAGCACGCGCTAACCTCGCAAAAGCACTTCTTTACGCTATCAACGGTGGACGCGACGAGCCTGATGGACTTACACCAGGTGTTCAGGTTGGACCTGCTTATCAGCCAATCACTGCTGATGTTCTCGACGCTTCTAACTACAAAGAAGTTGTTGCAAAATACAAGCAGATGCTCGAATGGCTTGCTGGAATCTATGTAAACTCATTGAACGCAATCCACTACATGCACGACAAATACTACTACGAAGCTGAAGAGCTTGCTCTCGAAGACACAAACCTCAAGAGAACATTCGCTACAGGTATCGCAGGATTCTCACACGTTGTAGACTCACTTTCTGCTATCAAATATGCAAAAGTTAAGGTTGTCCGCGGCGATGTTGAAATCAAAGACAAGAAAACAGGCGCTGTAAAAGAAGTTGTTAAGGGATTGGCAAAAGACTTTATCGTTGAGGGCGACTTCCCACGCTACGGTCAGGACGATGACCGCGCAGACGCAATCGCTGTTCAGTTGCTCAAAGATTTCATGACAATGATCAGAAAGCACCCGACATACCGCAATGCAGAACCAACAACATCAATCCTTACAATCACTTCAAACGTTGTATACGGAAAAGCTACAGGTGCTCTTCCAGATGGACGCAAGGCACACGAGCCATTCTCACCGGGAGCTAACCCAAGCTACGGCGCAGAGACAAAGGGCTTGATTAAGTCTTTGAACTCAGTTGCTAAGCTTCCATACGAATACGCTTTGGACGGAATTTCTAACACACAGACAATCAACCCAAGCGCGCTCGGACACAACGAGGAAGAAAGAATCGACAACCTTGTAAACGTTCTTGACGGATACTTTGATTGCGGTCCAGATTCAGGACACGCTGGCTCACACCACCTCAATGTAAACGTATTCGGAGTTGAAAAACTCAAGGACTGCCAGGCTCACCCAGAGAAGCCAGAATATGCAAACTTCACAGTTCGCGTTTCTGGATACGCAGTTCGCTTCATCAACCTTACAAAAGAGCAGCAGGACGATGTTATCGCTCGTACTTGCCACGCTTCTCTGTAATCTAAAATGTTGAATTAGCGACAAAAAAGCCGCTCCAGTTTTATAACTGGAGCGGCTTTTTTATTTTTATTCAATTTCGCAAAATTCATAAATAACTAGCATTGGCAAAAGAACCAAGCGCAACCCCTTCTTCTTATAGTTTTGATATACTTTCAGACAGAACAT
>DLLE01000017.1 GCA_002477955.1 Treponema sp. UBA7570
TTTTATGGGTGGAATTGACAAAGAAGAGTTATTTCTTTATGATGTTTCTATAAACAGAAACATCATAAAGAAATAACTGGAGAAATATACATGTACGAAGAATCTATTGACGGTTTTTTTGGTGATTACGGCGGGAAATATATTCCTGAAATTTTACATTCGGCGATTGACGAACTTGATTCGGCTTTTAATTTTTATATTCACGACAAGGATTTTTTAGAAGAACTGAACATTTTGCGTCGCGATTATATTGGCCGCGAAACTCCGCTTATGTTTGCTGAACGCGCTACTGAACTTTTGGGTGGCGGAAAAATTTTCATAAAACTCGAAGGCTTGGCAAATACTGGCGCTCACAAAATTAACAATGCTATTGGTCAGGTTTTGCTTGCAAAAAAAATGGGAAAAAAGCGGATTATTGCAGAAACAGGCGCAGGGCAGCATGGAGTCGCAACAGCCGCAGCCTGTGCAAAACTTGGAATGCAGTGCGTAATTTATCAGGGAGAAGTCGATGTTCGCCGTCAGCAGCCAAATGTGGCTTCAATGGAGCTTTACGGTGCGAAAGTTGTTGCCGTAAAAACAGGCTCTCGCACTTTAAAGGACGCTGTAAATGAAGCTATGCGCGACTGGGCTACTAATTTTGAAACTACACATTACTGTCTTGGTTCTGCCTTGGGACCAGCTCCTTTCCCTGACATGGTTCGCACTTTTCAATCCATAATCGGCGAAGAAGTAAAAAAACAGTGTGCAGAGCGCAATATCCAGATTGATTCTCTTGTTGCCTGTGTCGGCGGCGGTTCTAATGCTTCTGGATTTTTTGCCCCATTCTTTAAGGACGAAAAAATCAAACTTTATGGTGCGGAAGGTGGTGGAAGTGGACCGGAAATTGGAAACAACGCAAGCCGCATGGTTGGAAATTCTGCGCGCGACGGAATTATGCAAGGTTTTAAAAGCCGTTTTTTGATAGATGCCGACGGCCAATCTCAAAAAACAAGTTCGATTTCTGCGGGACTTGACTACCTTGGAATCAGTCCTCAGCTTGCAATGCTTGGAAAAACCGGCCGAATCACTTTTGAAGCAATCCGCGACAATGAAGCTCTCGAAGCCGTTAATTTTTTTGCAAAAAACGAAGGAATCCTTATGGCTCTCGAAAGTTCACACGCGGCGGCTTATGCAATGAAACTTGCGCCTAAAGTTCCAAAAGACAAGGCGATTGTCATAAATATGTCAGGACGAGGCGACAAGGACGTTTTTATTACAAGCCCTGTTTTCCGTCCTGAAGAATGGAAAGAGTTTCTAAAAAGCGAATTAAAGCGTCTTGAAGAAAATAAAGATGTTCACGAAAAATATTAAAATTTGGGCGTTCTGACAGCCGCAAAAAGCGGCTGTCAGCCGGGCTTTTCGGGGTTCCGCGCCTAACCGCGCTTCATTCGCGTTGCGAACGGCTTCGCCGCCCCTACAATCCCTAACGCAGGTTTTGCAGATTCAATCACCAAAATTAAGGAAAAAAATTATGATAAAATTGATGTCGCACTTAGTTGCAAATTATCCAAATCCTGAAATTTCTTTTGCTGCCGCTGAAGCTCTCGTAAAAGGCGGAGCCGACTTTTTGGAAATTCAGCTGCCGTTTTCTGATCCAAGTGCAGACGGTCCTGTAATTCAAAACGCATGTTCAACTGTTCTTGCAAACGGAGCAACAACACAAAACGGCTTGGATTTTATCGCAAAATTGCATAAAAGCTTTCCAAATGTAAAAATTGCAATAATGTCTTATGCTTCCCTGATTTTTACTCCTGGTGTTGATAATTTTTGCCGGAGAGCAAGCGAGGTTGGCGTAAATGCAATGATTATTCCAGACTTGCCGTTTGACTGCGACGAAGGTCTTTCTGTTGCCTGCAAAAAATACGGAATGGAAAATATTCCTGTTGCGGCTCCAAGCATGACGGACGAACGCCTTCAAAAAATGCTGGACTTTGGTTTTAAGACGATTTATGCGGCTTTGCGTGCAGGAATTACTGGAATGGACACAAAAGTCGACTCTCATACAGTTGAATTCTTAAAAAAATTAAAACGTCAAAATAAAAGCGGTTTTGTTCCGGAAATTTACGGTGGATTTGGAATTCACGGAAAAGAGCAGGCACAGGCAATAGCGCCTTATGTCGAAGGAGTCGTAGCAGGCTCAGTTTTTGTCCGCCTTATAGATTCTGCAGCCGGCGACAAAAAAGTTCTGCAGGACACAATTTGCGCAAAAGCAAAGGAAATAAAAGGCCTTTAGTTTATATCAGACCAAGTAAGTAACAAAACTCTGTTCAGAACCTTGTTTTTTGGACAGAGTTTTTTTTATTTACAAATCGTTTTGATTAGTCGATTGAATTTACCGGTTTGTTTTCTTTTAGCCATAAAATGCGCTGGTTGCTGCTCCCGCGGTAATTTAAGGTTATGTCTTTTAATTCCTGTTTAAATGGTCCGTCCACGAGAACATCGATGCAGTCGAGCATGCGGTCTGTTACTTCGCAGTGCTTGCGTCCATCGGAAGGTTTTAAATCTATGTCGTAAATGTAGCCGCTATAGCACCAGATTGTTTTTTTTGGGAATATTGCACGGACTTTTTCCAAAAATGGCGCAAGGACGCGCTGATTTTCTTCTTCAAAAGGCTCACCGCCAAGAACGGTAAGCCCTTGAATATATTCTGGCTTTAGGGCTTCGAGAATTTCTTCTTCTGTTTTTTGAGTAAATTCCTGGCCGTAGTTAAAATTCCACGTCATCTGATTAAAGCAGCCTGGACATTTATTTCTGCAGCCGCTTACAAACAGGCTTACTCTAACTCCAAGCCCGTTTGCAATGTCGATTTTTTTTATTTCGCCGTAGTACATTTTTTACAGATGCAAAACGCGCTCTTTAATTTCTTGCGTGCGTCCCTGATTCCAGTATTGTGTTCCGATGTAGCCACAGGTTCGGCGGGCAACATTCATTTTTGTCTGATCTGTGTTTCCGCAGTTTGGACATTGCCAAACCAATTTTCCGTCAGCATCTGCGACAACCCGAATTTCGCCAGTGTAACCGCATTTTTGGCAGCAGTCGGATTTTGTGTTCAGTTCAGCATACATTATGTTTTCGTAAATATGCTTGAGCAGAGCGATTACAGCAGGAATATTGTTTTCCATATTTGGAACTTCGACATAACTTACAGCGCCGCCTGGAGAAAGCTCCTGGAACTGGCTTTCAAATGTGAGTTTTGCGAATGCATCAACCTGTTCAGTCACATGCACGTGATAAGAATTTGTAATGTAGTTTTTGTCTGTTACGCCTTCAATTTCGCCAAAACGACGTTTTAAGCATTTTGCAAATTTGTAAGTTGTTGACTCGAGAGGAGTCCCGTAGAGCGAGAATGCAATGTTTGTCTGGTCGCGCCATTCGGCACATTTTGTGTTCATGTAGCGCATTATTTTTAAGGCAAAAGGAGTTGCTTCTGGATCTGTATGAGGTTTTCCAGTCATGTATTTTGTACATTCGCAAAGTCCTGCGTATCCGAGAGAAATAGTTGAATATCCGCCGTACAAAAGCTTGTTTATTACTTCGCCTTTTTCAAGACGCGCAAGAGCGCCATTTTGCCACAAAATCGGGGCAACATCGCTCGGAGTATTCAACAGCCTGTTATGACGGGCCATAAGAGCTCTGAAGCACAACTGAAGGCGTTCGTCAAAAATCTTCCAGAAAGCGTCCATATTTCCGCCAGACGAGCATGCTACATCGACAAGGTTGATTGTTACAACGCCCTGATTAAAACGGCCGTAGAATTTTGGTCTGTTTGTTTGAGGATCGTGGTAAACAGTAAGGAACGAACGGCATCCCATGCAAGGATAACAGTTTCCGTCTTTGAGTTCCATCATCTTTTTTTCGGAAATATAATCTGGTACAAGGCGGCGCGCTGTACATTTTGCAGCCAGTTCTGTCAAATAAAAATATTTTCCGTCTTCAGAAATATTGTCAGATTCAAGAACATAAATCAGTTTAGGAAATGCTGGAGTAACCCAGAAACCTGCCTCGTTTTTAACGCCCTGAAAACGCTGCTTTAAAACTTCCTCAATAATGAGCGCAAGGTCGGACTTTGTCTGTTCGTCTTTAACTTCGTTCAAATACATAAAGACCGTAACAAAAGGGCTTTGGCCGTTTGTCGTCATCAGTGTTACAACCTGATACTGAATCATCTGAACGCCACGGGTAATTTCGTCCTTAAGGCGCATTTCTACAATTTCCTTAAACTGTTCCGGGTTGTAGTGCAGACCTGTTTTTTCGGCAATTAAGTTCATTTCGCGGATAATCTTTTTGCGGCTTACATCAACAAAAGGAGCGAGATGTGCGAGCGAAATTGACTGGCCTCCGTATTGGCTCGAAGCAACCTGAGCAATAATCTGAGTTGCAATGTTGCAAGCTGTAGAAAAAGAATGAGGCTTGTCGATTCTTGTGCCGGAAATAACAGTTCCGTTTTGGAGCATGTCTTCCAGGTTTACAAGGTCGCAGTTATGCATGTGCTGGGCAAAATAGTCAGCATCGTGAAAGTGAATAATGCCTTCGTTGTGCGCCTGTACAATGTCTTCGTCGAGCAAAAATCGTTTTGTAATATCTTTAGAAACTTCTCCAGCCATGTAATCGCGCTGAACCGAAACAACAGTCGAGTTTTTATTTGAATTTTCCTGCTTAACCTCTTCGTTCTGGCATTCAAGCAGCGAAAGAATCTGCTTGTCGGTCGTGTTTGCCTTGCGCATAAGTTCGTGCTGATAACGATAAGTAATATATTTTTTTGCAATATCAAAAGCGCCAGCCTTCATAATTTCTTTTTCGACCATGTCCTGAATAGCTTCGACGTTCATTTCGTGATTTTCAGAAGCGCAGGCATTTTCGATATTTTCTGCGATAGATTTAATTTGATTGTCAGAAAGCTGGTCGCTGAGCGGAACTTCGGCATTTGCCTTCGAAATTGCCGTTATGATTTTTTTTATGTCAAAAATAACTTCCACGCCATTTCTTTTGATAATCTTCATTTTATAGTTTTCCTCCGAAAAATATTTTAAGAATTTTTAGAAAATCACTTGACAAATTGAAAAATATGGTAGTGTCAAAAATGATAAAAAAGCCCCAAAAAACGCTATATTTAGTGTTTTTGGAGCGCTTAAATAATATATATCGGACATAAAAAAACTTCAATCGCAAACCGCTAAATTTGCATAAAAAAGTTTTTTAATCGGGCGGCTTTTTGCTGCGCAAAAAACGGGCTCTCCAGGGCTACGGCTTTTGCCTCCGGTATTTTTGCAGGCAAAAACACACGCTTCGCGTCCCTTCCGATCCCTGCCGCAAGCCCTGAATATATAAAAAAATCTGTCCTTTTACACAGTTTACGCGAATTGGTATAATTTATTTCTATAAATAAATACAAAAAACTGAGGCTTTTAATGATTAAACTTGTGGCTTTTTTAGGAAATTATGGCAGCGAGTACGAAAAAACTCGGCACAATGTTGCCTGGCAGTTTGCTGCGCAGCTTCCTTTTTACAACAGATTGAATTTTCAGAATAAATTTAAAGGCGACTATGCTGTTATAGAAACTTCTGTGCTCGCACATTGGTTTGCAGAAACAGGAATGTATTCTAAAAAAGACGGTTCTGACCCGATTGTGCCGGAAGGCTCTCCAGATAAAATCTACTTTTTAAAACCGCTTACTTATATGAATTTGAGCGGAGAAAGCGTTGGAGAACTTGCCCGTTTTTATAAAATTCTTCCGGAAGAAATTTTGGTTGTTCACGACGAGCTTGAGCTTCCTTTGGGAACTGTCAGCTTAAAATGGAGCGGCGGTCTTGGAGGGCACAACGGCCTTCGTTCAATGAAGTCTGCTTTTGGAACTGCCGATTTCTGGCGGCTGCGTTTTGGACTTACAAAACCTCAAAACCGCGACATTGCCGACTACGTGCTTTCTAATTTTACGGCAGACGAGCAGATAATTCTTGCTCAGGAATTTGCACAGACAAATGAAATGTTTGCAAAATTTTTGCTTTCCACGGACGAAAACCAGCAGCGTATTTTGCAGGGCTGGAGCAAACGAAAACTGATTTAAGGGGGCTTGGGGGAATTTTCCCCCAGGAGAAGGGGTAGCGGAAAACGCGGCAATTTTGCCGTGGTTGCAGCGCAGGGGAAGGCTTTCCCCTCCTGTCTTTTCTGATTTTTTCATTAGACAATAAGCGGGAATTTTTATATATTTTAAGTATGGCTAAATTTATTGATGAAGACGAAAAAAAAGAAAAAAAAGTTTCTGCAGACGCTTTTGCTGAGAAACTTTTAAAAACTCGCCAGATTGTTGTCAGCGGCGAAGTGAACGAAGAACTGGTTGAAAAAATTGTAAAGCAGCTTCTTGTTCTTGAAGCAGATTCTGATAAACCGATTTATCTTTACATTGATTCTCCAGGAGGCTCAATCGACGACGGTTTTGGACTTTACGATATGATTCGCTTTATAAATGCTCCTGTTTATACAATTGGAATGGGACTTATTGCGAGCATGGGTGTAACCTTGTTTTTGTCTGTTCCAAAAGAAAGACGCTTTAGTTTGCCGAACAGCCATTTTTTGATTCATCAGCCTTTGATGGGCGGAAGCCGCGGTGTTGCAACTGATATTGAGATTACTGCTCAGGAAATTTCAAAATCGCGCGAAACTCTTACAAAATTGATTGCAGAAGCGACTGGAAAAGATTTTGAAACTGTAAAAAAAGATACAGAACGAGATCATTGGCTTACTGCTCAGGAAGCGGCGGATTATGGCATTGTCGGAACTATTGTTTCGAGCCGCAAAGAGTTGCCCGAAGCATAAATTTTGTGTTATATTAGGGCAATCAACATAAAAAAGGGTAATCGATGTTTTTTGAATTAACTGATTCTTTGTGCGCAGACATTTTGTTCGCCATGGAAAATCAGCAGCAAAATTTTGGTTTGGATGCGAAAAATTCCAGGATTGTTCAGTGTGAGCCAGAATCGGTTGATGAGGAAAATATTTATTCGCTGCCGTTGTGGACTAGTGCCGACGGCTACAGTTTGCTTGAAAATTTTATTGCAAAGTACAAAGGCATAAAGGCTTGCGGCGAACTTAAACAGATTTTACTTGAAGGACGGGGGGTTTTCAGAAATTTTAAAAATACATTAAAAAAGTATCCTGAAGCGGACAGAAGATTTCATTCTTTTAAGAACAAAGAAATGAAAAAAATGGTTTGCGAATGGTACAACGCACTGCGGGAGTCGTGGGGGCTGGAAACTTTAGAGCAAGACTTTTACGAATATGATGATCTGGTTCTTGAAGACTTTGCTTTCCGGACATTTTCTGCGGATATGGACAGCGGAAATGTTGCTTTTTTAGCAAGTGCTTTTTTTGAAGAATTAAAAATTCAATTTTCAGGTGAACTTGGTTCAGCTATTTCTTTACAACTAAAAGATCAGTTTGATTCAATCAACGCTCTGACTAAAAACTGTACTGGCGGTTTTGTTTGCCGTACTTTGTCGGACGAGTTTGCCGGTTGTGTTTTATATTCGGGTTTGTCCAGTAAAAAGGTTGCATTTTTAAACGCCCTTTTTGTAAATCAGAATTACCGTGGGCTTGGAATTGCCAGAGAGCTTTTATCAAGAAGCATTTCCACTTTAACCGAAGACGGAATTCAATTTTTTATAATTAACAATTCATTTGTGCCAAAAATGCTAAAATCAACATTGACCGATTTAGGTTTTGAAGAAAAAGATTTTGCTTTTGTGGCTGAATTGAACTAAAGCCTATTTAATTTAAGGCATTTTTTTTAGGAGTATCAAAATGGCTTTTAACAGACGTGAAACTGAACTTAACATGGATCAGGTAGCTGCTTTTTTGAAAAACGCAGTTTCTAAAGTAGAATCAAATCCGGAATATTACGAAGAACTTAAAAAAGTTTTTAAGAAAAATGTTCCTCTTACAAGACGCTCTTATGTTGCCGCTTTTCTTTTGCAGGCTTCAAAAGGCGCAATCTATCGCTTTAATCCGAACAGGACAGCACGCGAAAATTTCCGTGAACGCCGTGAGGAAAATCGTCGCAACCGCTACGAAGAAAGAAAAGAACGTCAGGAAAATTCTGAGAGCGAGCCAAAAGAACGCAGTCCTCGTGTAGAAATCGCACCAGAAAATGCTGCGACAGTTTTTGTAAGCATTGGACGCAACCGTCATGTATTTGCACGCGATCTTCTTGGTCTTTTTATCAACGAAGCTGGAATTGAACGCGAACGCATCGGAAATATCAAAGTTCTTGCAAATTATTCTTTTGTTGAGCTTTTCAAAGAAGATGCAGACAAGGCAATTTCTGCGCTCAACGATTTTGACTGGCGCGGTCGCAAACTTTCTGTTAGTTATTCTGAAAAGAAAGATGCCGCTGAGTTTTCTGAAAAAGAAAGCGAACCTGCAGAAGAATACATTAACAATGAAAGAGTTCCAAATGTAGAAAACAAGTCTGCGCCGATTGTTGACAGTTTTACCGCTTCAAATTCGGATACTGTTGCTCAGCAGGCTGCTTTTGCAAAAGAAATGGAAAAAGCGCCAATTGAAATGACAGACGAAGAAATCATGGCTCTCCGCAAGCCTCGCTCAAGTTCTTCTGCTGATCTGTAAAATTTAAATGGCATTGAGTTTTTGAAAATTTTGATTTTTAAGAGCTCAATGCTTTTTTTTGCGAATTTGTTTTTTTTGCAGAGGCTTTTTATGGTAAAAATTTTAAGAACGGGTCCGCTCGGTGTAAATTCCATGGTTGTAGATCTTTGTGAAAATAAGGTTTTTATCGTAGATCCCGCCAGCTGCGAATATTGCGGAGACAAAACCGTAATTTCTGATTATTTAAAAGAAAACAAAAAAGAGCCGGTCGCACTTGTTTTAACTCACGGTCATTTTGACCATGTTGCCGGGCTTCCTGTTTTGAAAGAATTTTATCCGAATATTCCTATTTTAATTCACAATGCTGATTCTCAAATGATTGGCAAGGACGCTTCTAAAATTCAAAAAGAAGAACTTGATGCAATCGGGTTTTCTGATTTTTTAAGCGCGGTAAAAAATCTTCCTTCTGCCGACTGTTTTTTGGAAGATAATAAAACACTTTTTGACTGTATGGAACATTTTTCCGGCGGACTTTCGAAAAAAGTAAAAGATTCTCTTAAAAACTGGAAAATTCTTCATACACCAGGACACACGATGGGAAGTGTCTGCCTTTACAACGAATCCGAAAAATTGCTTTTGAGTGGCGATACTGTTTTTTACGGAAGTTATGGACGGACAGACCTTGGCGGAAACGAAGTTTTGATGATGCAGAGCCTTAAAAAGTTAAAGCAGGACGTAGACGGAAAGACTTTGGTTTATCCTGGACACGATTATTGTGGCTTTAAAATGGATGATTTTTTCTTCTAAGTTTTGTTTTGCAGAAAAATTTCAAAATCAAAGCTCAAAAAATTCATATTTTATGTTTTCTTTTGTGACTGTCAAAACTGCGTAGCTTTTTTTTGAATTTTTTCTTGGTAATGAAATACTTCCGGGATTTAAAAGCAGAATATCTTTTGAAATTTTGGCAAATGGCACGTGTGTATGGCCGAAAAGTCCTGCGTCAAATTTGTTTTTTTCAAGATAATCGAGCAATTCCTGTGTTGAATAATAAACTCCAAAAAAATGTCCATGTGTTACAAAAAATTTTTTGTGTGCAACCGTAAAGCTGGCATCTTCTTGAATTTGTAAAATTTGCGGTTTATCTGTAAAAATTTTGTAATAAGGCGAATCTCCGTTTCCGCGGACAAAAATTACATTTTCTGGCAAAATTTTGTGTTCTGGAGGAGAGTTAAAGTCTTCTTCCATAATTGTTATTAAATCTAGCATTCCGTCGCCTGTAAAAACTAGGGCATCGCAGGTATTTTTTTGAGATTCCAGAACAGAGCGCAAATTTTTTGTTTGACCGTGGCTGTCCGAAATAACTAGAATTTTTGCAGTTTCTTTGTTTGCGAGATTTTTTGTTTTTTCTTGAATTAGGGGCATCAGTTAAAAATAAAATGATTTGCGGCTTTTAATCCGGATTCATAATCTGTGTAATTTGAAACCTGTTTTTGTTTCCCGACAATTTTTTGCACAACTTGAATTAAATTTTTATTGATTTCAAGCGGGGCGCGAAGTTTTAGCATTTCATCGATTGCATTTAAAAGCATTGAACTTGTGTCAAAATCTGGAATGTTTGCAGTTTGCTCCATTTCGAGAGAATTTTGTTTTGGAGTATAGTCGAGGACAAAATCTGCCGTCGATTCGGAACCGAGCGTGTCGTCTTGTTGAAAAAATGAAAAAACTGGATATGAACGTTTAAAAACTTTTTCATTTTTGTTTTCTTCCTGCTGTTTTATAGAAAGGTCTTCGAGTCTTGCAAGTGCGTTGCAAAGTCCTTCTGGAGCGCCAAATGTTATTATTCCTGCAAGATTTTTGTCTTCAAGTTTTGAATAAATTGAACTGATTCTTGGTTTTCCTGCAACTAAAAAATCTTCCGGATAAACCAAAATTGTTATTAAAGCTTCCGTTTCGTCAGTTTTGACACCGTAATTTATGTTCAAAAGCTGTTTTATTTTTTCGACAGTTTGCAAATCGTTGTAGCTGTGTCCTAAAACTACGGCAATTGTTTTGCCGGAAAGATATTCTTTTGTCTGTTCGTCCAAAATGTTTATTTTGACGGCAGTTTTCTGTTCTTCGGTTTGAATTTCTTCTGTAGCCGCTGGCTGTGTTTTTTGTTCTTTTGTGCAACTTGTAAATCCTGCTGCACAAACAGCAAAGAACGCGCTTATAAAAAGTACGTCCTTTGAGATTTTTTTAAATTTTATCTGATTCATTTATTCTTTTATCGTAATATTTATAAGAAGATTTGAGCGTTTTGATGAATTTTGATTGGTTGGATCATAACTTTCTAGTTTGCCGATGTTTTCCGACATTTTTTTCAAATTTTCTTTTGGTGAAGTAGAAGAATTTTCTGTATAAGAAGATTTAGTGTGTTTTCTTACGATAACTGCTCCTGATTGACCTCTAGAAATTGATTCAGAATTGTTTTCTTCAATTTCAATGTCATCATCTTCTGTAGCTGCAATTTCCGGTTGCTGTGGCTGAGAAGATTTCCAGGCTGTAGTTTCGCCTTCGTAACCGATAATTTCTGTTCCGCCGTAAATGTTTTTTACGCTGAATTCAGTTCCGCGGACAGAAGCGGTTGCAACTGGTGAGCGAACTGTAAAACCAATTCTGCGGTCTTCTGTTTTTTTTACGTTTGACCTTAGAGAACCTGTGTCTAAGAAAAGTTTTGTTTCGTCCTTGTCTTTTTTTTCGGCGAGTTGCTCAACTGTTATTCGGCTCATCGGCGAAACTGTTACTGTCGAATTTTTTATTTTAATAATAAGTTCCGACTTAAAACCTGTCTGAATAACATCGCCGCGGCTTACAGAATTTCCTGTTTTAAGCGCAGTCCATATTCCTGCGCGCTGAACTTCTGTTTTTCCTTTTGCAGAAACGACTGTTGCTTCAAATGGGGCAGAAAAAGCACAAACAGAACCAAAAAGTGTTAAACAAATAAATGCAAACGTTTTTACTGTTTTTTTCATTTTGTTTCCTCCATAATTTAGAATGTAAGAATTGCTTTCAACGAAATCGACGTTTTGTTGTTTTCAGAGTTGTCTTTGTCAAAGAATTGTGAAAGTTCTGCGCCTGCAAACAAATCGCTTAAAATCTGCCAGTTTGCAAGTGCTTTGTATTGAAAGCCAGAATATTTGTTTTTATTTTTGTTTGTGTTAAAAACTGCATCTGCATTTGCCGCAACAAGAAGATTTTTTACAGGCTTTATTGAAGCAGAAAGCCCGGCTTTAAGGATTCCGGAAAATTCTGGTTCTTCGAGCGAATTTACAGCAGTTGAACTTGTAATTGCAGAAAAAGCGTTTACCGAAGAATCTTTGTCTTTTTCTTCTCCTGTAGTGTATACAGCGTTGAAAGAAAATTGTGTATCTTTAAAGCCTGGATAAAAATAAATTCTTGCTTTTGAAAGGTTCGCAATTTTGAATTTTTGGTCGTCGTATTTAGAGAATTCGATAGCTGCCGTCAAATCGTAAAAAAGCCCGTTTAAAACAGAAACCGGACCTTCGAGTTTTCCTTCTGCAAAAAGCCTGTTGTAATTTTTCCCTTCAAGCCGGCATGCATTTAAAACTTCGGCAGAAAACGTCTGTTCACCAAAAAAAGACGGCAATTCAACTTTTAAACCTGCAATAAGATATTTAGCGCATAAATCGTAGATTTTGTCTTCGTCGGCGATATAGTCAAAGTCGTTTAGAGTGATAAACTGGGAATTTAAAAGACCTGTGTAAAAACCGTAGGCGCTGGCTTTTATTCCAGGAAGTTGAAATTGAACTTCCGCCCCATCTCCGCTCTGATTATATATAATGGAAGAAATGTCTGAATAATAAAAACGTCCAACGTTGAATATAAAATTTTGCTTATAAAAAACAAACTGCGCGTTGTCAAGATTTATTGCATTTGTTGAATCTTTTTTGTCGGCGTCATATTCGTGCTGAAAACGTCCCTGTACAAAAAAATAATTTTTTGTGTCTTGAAAAGGAACCTGTCCCCAAATCGAGGCATAGTTTTTTTGATTGAGTTTTAGGCCATCGTTAGAAAAAGTATCCTCAAATTTTGAATTATTTCCAAGGCTTCCGCCAAAATCGAATGCAGAAAGCGAAATTGCTGCAAAAAAAGCGGATACTGTAAGAATCGATTTTTTCATATTTACTCCCGATACAAAATGTCTTTTTGCAGTTTTTATTCTTGCGAAAGGCAGGCATTAAAAATTGCAATTACATCCCGGCCGTTTACTTTTTGCGATGGATCTGAGTTTTCTGGTAAAATTTCTTTTGCCTGAAGTTCTTTAAAGGCGTAATGCGGATTTGAAAAAAGCGTATAAAAAATTCCGCCTTTTAAATTTGCAAGTTTTGCAAAAATAAAGGAAAGTTCTGAGAGTGTAACAGGTGATGATGAAGAAATTTCTTTTTTTAATGGAAAATTTTCTTTTAGAACGTCGAGCGATTCTTCGTAAGACGCGTTTTCATCAATTTTTTCCGAATATACTCCGTAAAGATACGCTACTTGACCGTAAGTTGCAGTTTTTGAGTTGATGAGTTCTGTTAATTTTTCGGAATTTTGAGCAGCTGCAGAAAAAGAAAGCAATGCAGCAATCAGCAGCAACAGACTTTTTTTCATATTTCCTCCGAGATTGAAACTATTTATATGATTTGAAAAGAGAATTGAAATTTAACTATATAAAATCATAACATGTGTTATACTTTTTGTCATAATGAGAGATAAACTTTCTAAAAATTTGTTAAAAAAGTCGATTGATAAAATTGCGGTTTTTCTCGTAATTTTACTTTGTGCTTGTGCTGGATTTTTTGGATTTTTTCAAAAATTTGATTACAGGCTTTACGATTTTATGCTTTCGCTTAGAAAAGAACCTAAAAGCCGGCAAGAAATTCTTTTTGTTGAAATTGACAATAAGTCGCTCGAAGATTTAGGGCCATGGCCGTGGAGCCGCGATATTTTTGCAAATTCTCTTTTAAGAATGAAGGAACTCGGCGCAAAAACAGCAGTTTTCGATATTGAATATCTTTCTCCTTCTCATCTTGGTGTAAATCCTCAAGCCTCTGTCGAAATTGGAAATGCCCTCGATTCTCAAAAAAAAGATGTTTCGGATTTTATAAGCCAGTTTGCTGATGCTGCCGTAAGCGGAATGTACGGAAAAAAGGACTTGATTCAACTTGCATCTGACGCGATTGAAGATTGGGTTAATCCGGAATTTGATTCTCTAAAAGAAAGCATCTTGAATTCGAGTTTTCAAGACAACGATGAGCTTTTTGCAAAGGCGATTCAATTTTTTGGAGATACTTGGCTTACGGTCAATATTTTGGATTTGGATATAAAATATTCTCCTGAATATCTGGAATATGTCCGAAAAAAATGCCTTTATTTTAATGTTCAGGACAAAAAACAACGGATTTTAAAAGGAAATCAGTATTATTTGATTGACCAGGGCGGAGACAACAGACTTGGATTTTGTCCAGCTCTTGAGCAGTTTATGAAAGGCGCAAAGGGCGCAGGTTTTACAAATGTTGTTTTGGACAGCGATGGAACGAGAAGACGCGTTGAGCTTTTGAGCCGTCAAAATGATGGGTATATCGGACAGTTGACTTTTGCTCCAATTCTAAAAAAACTTGATCCGAAAGAACTTATAAGAATGCCGTTTTCTCTAAAATTGATAGATGCAAAGAATCCTGACAACGAAGCTGAGCGGATAAATATTACGATTCCTTTGGATGCTCATGGACGTATGCTGATAAACTGGCTCAACAAAGAATTTATCGATTCTTTCCGCCGGGAAAGCGTTGTAATGCTTTACCAGTTGGACGAAACTGAATCAAAAATAGTTTCGCTTTTGGAAACCTTGAATGGATTCAATTTATGGGACGCACAGGGAAAGCCGCTTTCCTACAAAGAAGAAGTTTCTGGACTTTTAAACGATTACAATTACATAAAGCAGTATAAAACTTTTCTTTTGCAAAAATGCCGCGGTTTTGCGGAAGACGGAAAGGCAATCGATGGCGGAATTTTGCCAGAAGAATACACTGATTATTTTGACGCGCGGCAAACTTTTTTTGAGCGTGTAAGAAATTTTATTGACGGTTTTTATTTTGAAGAGATAAATTCCCGTCTTGACGAAATGAAAAATGAACTTGATGAGCAGAATTATATAGACATAAAAGATGAAATTAAAATTCTTTACGAAAATCTGAAGAATGAAGACGAAATCTATCATGGAACTTTTAACGAAAAGAAAAAAGCCTATGACGGTTCATTTTGTATTGTCGGAAATACTGCAAGTTCTACGACAGATTTAGGAACAACGCCTTTTAACCGCGCTTATCCGAATGTTGGAACTCACGCAAATGTTTACAACACGATTATGAACCAGGATTTTGTCCGGGAAATTCACTGGCTCCTAGGTTTTGCCATAGCTTCTCTTCTTGCATTTTTGTCAGTTGTTTACACCGGCGGAAAAAAAGCCTGGATTCAGAATATGTTTGGAATTTTTACTGTAATAATTTCTGTCGGCTTGCCGTTTGGATTGATGGGCTTTTGGGGACTTTATGTTCCTGTTGTTGCGCCTGTGGTTGTAACAAGTTTTTCTTATCTGCTTGTTGTTGTCCTGCGTTTTGTTACGGCAGAAAAAGACAAAGGCGTGCTCAGAAATGCTTTTTCGACTTACCTTGCCCCTGCTGTTGTTGAAGAAATTGTAAAAGATCCTTCAAAATTAAAACTCGGTGGCGACGAAAAGAGAATGACAGCGTTATTTTCTGACATAAAGTCTTTTTCGGCTTTTTCGGAACTTGTAACGCCTACAAAGCTTGTAAGCATTTTGAATGAATATCTTGGAAGCATGTCGGACAGAATTCTTGCAGAGCAGGGAACAATCGACAAATATATCGGCGATTCAATCGTAAGTTTTTTTGGCGCTCCGATTGATTTAAAGAATCCTGCATGGAATGCTTGTGTTTCTGCAATTAGAATGAAGCAGGAAGAAACTCTTTTTAACAGGCGTGCTTTGGCAGATGGAACAATTCCTAGGGCATTGGAAACAAGAATCGGTATAAACAGCGGAGAAATGGTTGTCGGCAATATGGGAACAAGCGCAAAAATGAATTATACGATTATGGGCGACGCTGTAAACCTTGCAAGCCGTCTTGAAGGCGTAAATAAAGTATATAAATCATGGATTTTGTGCAGCGATGCAACCTGGAAAGAAGCAAATTCCGGCGAAAATTTTGACAAAATCCTTGCAAGAAAACTCGACAGAGTACGCGTTGTCGGCAGGGCGGAGCCTGTTCAGCTTTGGAATATTTTGGGCTTAAAAGAAGAACTTCCTGAAAATGTTCTTGAAGCGGCAGAAATTTTTAAGAATGCAATGGAGCTCTATCTTAAAAGAGACTTTATAAAAGCAGGAAAACTTTTTATAAAGGCAAATAAATTTGTTCCAGAAGATGAAACTCCTTTGGTTTACGCTCAGCGCTGTAAAGAATATCTTGAAAACGGGTTGAGCGTAAACTGGGACGGAATTGTTAATATGACTTCAAAATAGCAGCTTACGCCGGATGCGGAGGGCTTTTGTTGCTGGACAGGCTGGGCTTTTGCGCAGCCCGTCCGGCAATGGAGCGAAGGCGGAACCCGGAGCAGCCGGTTTTTGAGGACATAAGCATTTTTGTGCAAAATTTGCTGCTAAAATGCGGCCTGCCGTCCAAATTTTAAAATTATTCGAGAACTAAATCTACGGTCTGGGCGTCTGTGGCTTTTACTAAATCGACTGGCGAAATTACAATTTGCTGTCCGCGGACTCCGGCGCTTATGTAGATTTTTTCAAAATTAAGGGCAGTCTGATCGATAAATGTCGGAAACTTTTTTTTCATGCCAAGAGGTGAACAGCCTCCGCGAATGTAGCCTGTTAAAGCGAGAAGCTCGTCGGGTTTGACAGGGGTGATTTCTTTTGAGGCGGATGCGTTGCGGGCTTTTTTTAGGTTGATTTCGTGAAGCGCGCTTTGGCAAAAAACGAAAATTTGCTTGGATTCGTTTCGCATTACGATTGTCTTAAAACAGGCGGCTGGATTTATTCCGAGTTTTGCCGCGATATTTTCGGCGGCTCCTCGGCTGAGCTCGTGTTCGCCGTCGTCTTCGTAGCTTAAGGTTTCGTATTTGATTTTGAGACCGTCAAGGATTCTCATTGCGTTTGTTTTTTTCATGATTTTTTATATTATCTACAATTTTTTTAAATTTATAGTCTTTTTGCGAAAAATTTATTATCTTTAATAGGAAGATTTTTTAATAAGAAGTTTTTTTTGGAGGATATTATGGCTAAGGCAAAAACACCAATCACGCTGCTTTGCGGTTATCTTGGTGCTGGAAAAACGACTCTTTTAAATCAGGTTCTTTCTAATCAGAAAGGTTATAAGGTTGCTGTTATTGTAAACGATATTGGCGAAGTGAATGTTGATGCAAAATTGATTGCCGATGGAGCAAAAATCACCGACACTTCGGACATTGTTCCTCTTACGAACGGCTGTATCTGCTGTACTTTAAAATCTCAGCTTTCGCAGAATATTGAGAATCTCATAAAATCTGGAAAATACGATTATGTTATGATCGAGGCTTCTGGCGTTTGTGAGCCAATGCCGATTGCTCAGGAACTCGAAACTATAAAAAACGGCGTTTTGGACAATGTTGTCGGAGTTGTTGATGCTGCCCGTCTGGTTGATGAATTTGCCGGCGGAAACAAACTTCTCGACAAAAAAGACATGGGCGAAGAAGACATTGAATCGCTTTTGGTTCAGCAGATTGAATTCTGTTCAACTCTCGTAATCAACAAAAAAGACCTTGTTACTGAAGACGAATTTAAAAAAGTCCGCAAGGTTATTGAAACTCTGCATCCTGGCGTAAAAATTATCGAAACTGACCATGGCAAGGTTGATGTTGCAGAAATTCTTTCGACACATTCATTCGACTTTGAAACAGTTTATGCCGCTGCCGGCTGGTGCAAACATCTGGAAGAAGATGAAGTTGAAGAAGACGAGCATGAGCACGAAGAGCATGAACATGAACACGAAGAAGACCATGATCACGAGCATGAACATGGCCATGAGCATCATCACCACGAGCACAAGCACGATGGAGATTCCGGGGCAGACGAAGACGAATACGGAATCGGAACATTCATTTACTTCCGCCGTAAGCCGTTTGACCGCCAGAAACTTGATGAGTTTGCGGCAAAATGGCCAAGAAATATTATCCGCTGCAAAGGTTTGATGTGGTTTGCAGACGAACCGGAAATGGCCTGGGTTTTTGAAACAAGCGGAAGACAGATTCAGGCAGGCTATTCTGGACAGTGGATTGCCGCTGCTCCTGCAAAAGAACAGAAAAAAATCCTTGCACAGAACCCGGAAATTCAAAAAGAATGGGACGAAACTGTCGGCGACAGAATGATAAAGCTCTGTATTATCGGACAAAAACTTGACAAAAAGGCAATTTCTGCCGAGTTGGACAAGTGCCTTGCCGAATAGCAAATTTTTCTAAAAAACAGCAAAAAAAAATGAATGCCGTCTGAATTTTTTTTGAATTTTGGACGGCATTTTTTTGTTTAAAATCAAATTTTGCACAAAACAAAACTTAACTTAACAACCGGCTGCTTCGGGTTTCGCTTTCGCTGCATTGTTGAAACGGTTGTGCAAAAGCACAACTGTTTCAACAACTAAAGCCCTCCGCATCCGGCGTAAGATTTTGTAAGTTTGTTCTGAATTATCCAAATATTTTTCCAGCTAAAAAATCATAAAAGTTGTTTACAAGAAAAATCAGGAATCTTGCGTCACAAATATCTCAGCTATGGAAAAAAGGACTGCTTTTCCGCTGATAATCGTCCGGTCTTTTTCTGTTCGGCAGTAGAGAATTCCGCCTCGGCTTGAAGCTTGGTATGCTGTAAGATTTATTTTTTTTAATTTTTCTGTCCAAAGTGGAATAATATGGCAGTGTGCCCTTCCGCAAACAGGGTCTTCTGCAACGTTGCATTTGGGAGCGAACGACCTTGTTATGCAGTCGAATTCTTTTCCTCGTGCAGTTACATGGAAGCAAACGCCTTCAAGTTCCTGAATTATTTTAAAATTTGGTTTTATGTTTCGGACTTCTTCTTCGTTTTTTAGCACGCATACAATATCCGCTCCAATATATGCTTCTTGCGGCTTTGTTCCGATTGCGTTTATTATTTTTTGTGTTATAGGAATCGGCTTCAGCTTAAATGATGGAAAATTTAACGTAAGAAATTCACTGTTTTTTGTTACAGAAAGAAGACCGCTTAAAGTGTCAAATATTATTTCTGTTGTTTCCGGTTCAAAAAATCTTGTAATTATAAATGCTGTTGCAAGAGTTGCATGGCCACAAAGCTCAACTTCTCCTCCAGGGGTGAACCACCGCAACTTATAAAGTCCCTTTTTTTTGTCTTTTACGGCAAATGCAGTTTCTGAAAGATTGTTTTCAACTGCGATTTTTTGCATAAGTTTTTCGTCAATCCAGTTTTCCATTATGCAGACTGCCGCAGGATTCCCTTTAAAAATTTCGTCCGTAAATGCGTCAACGACATATTGTTTCATTTTGTTCCTCCAATAATAAGAAAGTTTGCAACGCAAACTTTTAAAGATAAAAACAGACGCCATTTTCGGCTGTTTTTATCTTGCCTCTAAAAATTTTTCTACACGGGTCAAGGCTTCTGCAAAATTTTTTCGTCCAAGTCCGATTCTTAAAAAATTATCTTTTTTTTCAAGAACTACAGACGGAACAATCAGGACACCTGTTTCTTTTAACAGTTCCATGCAAAAATCCATAGAGTTTCTTTGGTCAGAAAGTTTTACGTAGGCCGTAGTTGCTCCTTTCGGAGGAACATATTCAAACAGGTTTTTATGTCTTTTTATAAATTCGTCTAAAAGTATGGCATTTTGTTTTGCAATCGAATTGTTCCGTTGAATTATTTTTTCTGCATTGTCTAAAATTTCGCTGCCTGCAATTTGGCTCAAAATGTTTATGCAAGTGCTTGTAAAATGTCTGTAGGCAAGTATTTTTTTCATAAGTTTAGTGTTTTTTGTTGCAATCCAGCCAAGGCGCAGCGCTGGAGAAGCGAATGTTTTTGAAAAACTTCCCAATGCAATTGCATTTTCGTATAAATCTGCAAAAGACTTAGTTGAATATCCGTCTTTAATGCTTAAAAAACGGTAAACTTCGTCTGAAATAAGAATTATATTTTTTGAGCGGCAGACTTGCACAATTTCTTTCATTTCAGAATCAGTAAGGCAGGCTCCGGTCGGATTGTGCGGATAATTTAGTATTATGGCTTTTGTGTTTTCCGTTACTTTTGATTCAAATAAATTTATGTCAAATTTCCATTTGTCTTCAAAAGTCGGTGAAAATTCAACGATTTTACAGCCAATTTCTCTTGCAATTACAGAAAGTGACTGAAACGAAGGCTGATGAACAACGATTTCATCATCAGAGTCAAGAAGTGCTCGCATTGTTGTGTATATTGTTTCTTCGCCGCCGTTCATTGTCGCAATATTTTTTTCATTTAAAGAAGTGTAAAGTAACGAAATTTTTTTTAGCAATGGAAAATATCCGTTTTCAAGTGAGTATCCCAGTTGAATGTCTTTGTATTTTGAAAAATCGAAGACTGCTTCCTTCAGAAAAAGAGATTCCGGATCGGAGCTTCCCATCATAAATTTTGCCTGTTTTTCATAGCGTTCAAAATATTCATCGACCAAAAATTTGCTCATATCCATATTTATGCCTCGTTTTTTTATTGAGTTGAAAATAAAAGTTTTCTTTTGCCGGCGTTCAGAAAACTTTTGACTTATTATAAAATAAAGTATATGAATAAGGGAAATTGATTTTTATTATTCTAATATGCAAAAAGGTTATTTGAATGTATAAGTATATTGCGTTTCTAAAAGTAGTTGAGACTGGCAGTTTTACAAAGGCTGCTGATATTGTAGGTTGTACGCAGCCAGCGTTAAGCCAGATGATTTCTTCTTTAGAAAATGAACTTTCTGTTCAGCTTTTGCACCGTTCTCGATATGGAATAAAACTTACTTTGGACGGTGAAAAACTCTTTCCTTTTATAAAAGATTGCGTTGAACATTACAAATTGATGCGCCGGACTTGCGACGAAATTTGCGGACTTGAAACTGGTCTTGTTCGTATTGGAACAGTTTCGAGCGTTTCGTGCCATTGGCTTCCAGAAATAATAAAACTTTTTTGGGAAAAATATCCGAAAGTTCAACTGGTTCTTCATCAGGGCGACTATTCAAGCATTGCTGAATGGGTAAAGAACGGCTCTGTGGATTTTGGTTTTGTTAATCCAGCGGCGGTAAGCGGAATGGAGTCAAAGATTGTAAAAACAGGCGAATTTTGCGCAGTTGTTCCAAAAAATTATCCGCTTTCTAAAAAGAAATCTGTAACTCTTAATGACCTAAAAAACGAGCCTTTTCTACTATTAGAAGAAGGGGCTTACAGCGAGATTTTAGAAGCATTCCGTTTTGAGGGAATTTCTCCAGACATAAAACTTCGTGTTCATGATGATTATTCGATTCTTTCTATGGTTGAAAAAGAATTGGGCATTTCTATCCTTACAAAACTTGTTTTGAACAAAACTTGCTATGATGTTGTTTCTGTACCGATAGAGCCGCCTGTAAGGAGAACGCTTGCTGTTGTGTTTAAGAATTACAATTTGCTTCCGATTGCGGCAAAAACCTTTATAGATTTTATAATGGAAAGAAAATCTGAGCTTCTTTAACTTTTAATGCAGCCCGGATCGTAACGGCGCGAATGCGTCCGCCTTGGCGGATGGAGCGAAAGCGGAACCGTGGAGAGCCGGTTTGTGCTTGTGGTGTGCTCCTGATTTTTTTTCTAGGTTAAATTTGATGAATTTTGAGGCTGTTTATTGACTATTTTGCACAAAAAATTTATGTTTATTTCATACGGCAAAGACGCTGTAAATAAAACGCTATCATTGTCTTTAAATGCAGTGTGTGGAGTTTTGTTTATGGCGTCTTATTTTTTTTGCCCGCTTTTAAATGCTAATCAAAAAGGAGATAAAAAATGGCACTTAAAGAATTTAACGTTAAAAACGCTTACTGCAAACGCGTTTGGGATGAATTGAAAGCTCGCTACGCTGACCAGGAGCATTTCTTGCAGGCGGCTGGCCTTGTTCTTGAGACTCTTTCGCCGGTTGTTGACACAATGCCTGAGCTTGAGAGCACAGCAGTTCTCGAAAGATTTGTTGAGCCAGAGAGAATCATTATGTTCCGCGTGCCGTGGACAGATGACGCTGGAAAACCTCACGTAAACCGCGGATTCCGCGTTCAGTTTAACTCTGCAATCGGACCTTACAAAGGAGGATTGCGCTTTTCTCCAGAGGTAAGCCTTGACGTTCTTAAATTTTTGGGATTTGAGCAGGTTCTTAAAAATTCTTTGACAACACTTCCAATGGGCGGCGGAAAAGGCGGCTCGGATTTTGACCCTCACGGAAAATCAGACGCTGAGGTTATGAGATTCTGCCAGTCGTTTATGACAGAATTGTACCGCCACATCGGAGCTGACACAGACGTTCCAGCTGGAGACAAGGGCGTTGGCGGACGCGAAGTTGCGTTTATGTTCGGACAGTACAAGAGAATCACAAACCAGTTTACTGGTGTTCTCACAGGAAAAGGTCTGGACTTCGGCGGCTCTTTGATTCGCCCTGAGGCTACAGGATACGGACTTATCTACTTTGCAGAGTGCATGCTCAAGGCTGTAAACACAGACTTCAACGGAAAAACTTGCATTATCTCCGGAGACGGAAACGTTGCTCAGTACGCTTGCGAGAAAGTTACTCAGCTTGGCGGAAAAGTAATCAC
>DLLE01000034.1:0-25802 GCA_002477955.1 Treponema sp. UBA7570
GTTATGCAGCGCACATCGAGCTTCTGCTGCATGAACATATTAACGGTCTCCTGAATTTCAACAGGTGTAAAAAGCATATTTCCTCCAAAATAGGGCGTTTCGCCGCTTCGCGCCGCCGGGCTATCCGCGGTTCCGCTTTCGCTCCATTCAAAAATGATGAGATGCAAGCAAGCCGAACGCTATTTTTGAACGGCTCCGCCGCCGCTCCTATCCCTAACGCAAGGTCAATTCTATCTTAAAATGCATTGTTGTTCAAATAAATGTCGTTTTTTCACACTTGACTGTAATGCCTTCAAAAGTATATTATTATTCATACCCTTGGAAACTATAGGAGCTTTTTATGGCAGCAAACAATAAAGAAGAAAAAAAACTTAATCCGTTTGTAGAAGGCGTTCTTGGAGTTGCTTCTCTTGCATTGATTACAGTTGTAGGATTTTTTGTATTCTTCGCATTTGACATTCTTCTCTTGGATTTTGACCCAATCGGAAAACTCGTACAGTTGATTTTCTAATTTTTACTAAAAATCCGTAAGGAACTGAAAATTTGGCAAAAGACCGGCTCATTTTTTGAACCGGTTTTTTTTATTTTACAGAAAATTCACTTCAAAAAAATTACAATATTATTTTTCAATAACGACAAGGTTTCGTTCGCGTTCTTCGCCTTCTTTTGTGTTTTCGGTCAAAAAAGGAACAGTCAGTTTTTCAATTACGTATTTTGGTGAAGATGATTCCAAAGCTTCCATTTCTTCTTTTATTTTTTCGGCTTTTGCCTTGTAAGCCGCAAGTTTTCCGTTATCTTTTAAAATTCTTCGCAAAATTTTGAGCATTTTTTTGTCCAGCGGTCTAAAAGCCCTAAAAACACAAAGATCGAAGCGTTTTTGAGCAAGTCTTTCTGCCTGATTTTCTTCGATCGTAACATTTTCAAGATTCAGTTTTTGTGCACAGGTCAAAAGAAAATTGCATCGTTTTGACATTCTTTCTACAAGCGTAAAATTTAATGACGGAAAAGCGGTTGCCAGCGGAATTCCTGGAAGTCCTGCTCCAGAACCAATGTCCGCGAGCATAAGGTTATTGCAACCGAAAGAAAGTTCTGTTCCGGATTTTTCGACAAGACCGGCGCATAGGGCGGCGACTTTTTCTGCGCCGCTTAAACTGTCCAAAACATGGCGGATTGCAGTTTCGTCATAGTCTTCTGTATTTATAAGGTCGAATTTTTCGTTAAACTCCAGAAGCGTTTTTATGTAAATGTCCATTTTTTCTTCAAGTTCCGGCAGCGGAAGCGTTTTTATTCCGCAAAAATCGCCTTTTTCAAAACCAAGCTGGACAAGTCCTTCGTGAAGATAATTCATAAAATGCCTCTTTTTGAATAAAAATTTTATTTTATAAAAAAAATAAAAATTGAAACCGAAATTCCAGATTCAGTTTTTACAGGCTCAAAAGCAAATCCAGATTTGTTCCGTCTTTTTCCGCTTTTAATGTTACAAGATTTCCTGTCTTGTAGGCGTAAAGTTCACCAAGCTGGCATATTTTATACAGATACGACGAATTGTTTTTTTCTGTCTGAGAAAGCGCCGTCGTTGCGGTAAATTTGTTGCTTCCGTTGGTTGCTCCATCCGCCTTAAACAAAATATAAAAAGTTTCCGAAAGATTTTTTCCGTTTAACTGATATTTGCAGTCGCCGGTCAATAAAAAAGTTCCGTCAACTTGCGGCTCAGAGAAAAAAACAGTCTTGCAGGCAGGTTTTAGATTTTGACCGTTTACTAAAAATCTCAAAATCGACTGATTTTTTTGAGGAACTTTTAAAGCTTCGTTTTGAGAAAAAATTGCCGCATTTTGCGCAGAAGTTCCAATATTGCCATTTCCGATGGCTGCCTTTTTTAAGTTTTCAAGTTCCGAAAGAATTTGCCGTAAATAAATCGAATTTTGTGCGTTCAAAGCCAAATTTTTTGAGGAATTCAGCGAATTTGACGGATTCGTCTGGTTTAGCGAAGAACCGAGAAAAGAAAGTCCAGAATTTTCGCTGGAAAGACCGGAAATTTCTCCCAAAATCCCAAGACTGCTCAAATTTGAGAGGTCGCCTGCTGTAAGATAATTTTTTAATTCGGAAAGTTGAGCGTTTTTGCCAGAAAATGCCACCGCTGTAGAATTTTCTTCGGCTTCCAAATTTTTTGCGTCTGAATTTTCATTTTTTGAAGGAACTGCGTTTTTTGCGCTGGAAACTGCGTTTTTGCGTCCGGTATAAAATTCCTTATTTCCCGGAATATAAAAACCTTTTCCGATTGAAGGCGAAGAAATTGTCGGCATAGAAGTCGAAGGCATCTTCGGCTGAGCCGGAAGTTCCAGATTTTTTTGCGCAGAATTCTCCTGAGCAAAAATTGGATTTTCAACTTTTGCACTGAGAATCAAAATAAATGCGGCAGACAAAAAAACAGTTTTTTTACAGATTTTCAAGGCTTTCTTCCACATATTGCAATCTCTGCTGGAGGGCAGTGATAGTTTTTTCCAGACGATTTTTTTCTTTTTCGAGTTTTTGTCTTGGATCGTCATTTTTGTGCTGTTTCATAAGCTGGGCAACAGTGTCGGCAGGCTTTCCTTCAAGAATCTGCTGTTCAGCAGCCTGACGATCTTCCGATTTTTTTAATGACGCAACTTTTTTCATATTGTCAAAACCGATTGCCGGATTTACTTCCACCATTCCAACTTTTGTAATTTCTTTTGCAGTTGTGCGCGGCAGACACAAAACGCGGTCAAGATAATCCTCGTAACGAATATTTAACTTTTCGCAGAGAGCATGAGCCTGGCTCAAAAGCCTTCCAAATTCCTGCATCAATTTTCCGTTTACTTCTATATAATCGCGACGAATTTTTTCAGTCAATTCCTTTAATTCAGGAGATTCTTCAATCGAAATCTTATAAATTCCAAGACTTTCTGCTTTTTGAAGCAGGGCATGGAATTTAGCCCAAAAAGCCGCATTGTGAGCTTTTCCGCCGGCCATAATTTTTCCGCCGCTTTCGGCAAGTTTTTCTTCGTTTACAAGATGGTGAGTATATTCGTGAATCGCCGTATAAATAAGCTGATTGTCTTCCTTAAAATTTTTATTGTGCAGTAAAATTTCTCTTGTTTCCGGGTTGTAAAGTCCGTTTACCCTTGTTGATTCTTTTCCAGTCAAAATTACCTGAAAATCCAGTTCCGTTGGCTGAATTTCCAAAAGTTTTTGTTTAATAGTTTCGTTATCCATAAGTCGAATTATAGTCAAAAAAATTTAATTGGTCATTAAAAAAATGCTCAAGGCTTTCAAAAAACAATTTTTAAATTTTGAATTCCGGGCCATTTTTGCCTTGCAAAAACCGGGCTTTTCGCACTTCCGCGTCTTCGCGCTCCATTGTTTTGCCTTGCAAAACAACGCCTTCGGCGGTGCTACAATCCCTTGTCCAAATTTTGTATTTATTCCAAAAATCCCATCGAATTTAAAATAATGCTTGCCGCAACGGTCGCCGCTGTTTCGGTTCTTAAAATTCTGCAGCCCATCGAGCAGAGCGTAAAATTGTTTTTTTCCAGAAGGTCGCGCTCGTCGTCCGTCCAGCCTCGCTCGCTTCCAATTGCCGCAACAATTTTTGCCGAACCTTCTTTTTCCAAAAAACTGCGCAAACTTTCTTTTGGGCGGCGGTTGTCCAGGGCAATTAGCGAAGTTTCAAATTCTCTGTCGCTTTTTACAAGATTTATTGCTTCCGAAAGCGATTTTGCAACAACCAGTTCAGGAACATGAGTGCTTGCCGCCTGCGCCGTTCCGTCCAGAAGCATTTTGTATGCAGAGCCGTCAGAAACAACGTTTGAGTCAAGATAAGATTTTTCGGTCAATTTAGTTCCAGTCAAAATAACTTTGCGGCATCCAAGACCTGCAACATCGCGCAAAAGCCTTCTTAATTGAATTGGACGCGGAAAACCGATAATCAAACTGAGAGGATAAAGCGGTTTGCCGCGGGTTTTTGGCACAAAAGAAAAACTGATTTGTCCGTCGCCAGAAATTTCTGTAATTTGGGCAATTCCTGCCGCACCGCCAATAATTCCTGCATCAAAAGTGTCGCCAGTCGTTTTGTGCAAAACTTTTATAATATGCTGTGCCCGCTCATCGCTTTTATTTAACGGTTTTGAAATTTCTTCACTCGTAAAAAGACAAATATTCATAAAAATTCCTGGTGTCTAAGAAATCTCTTAGAATGACCTAATTTTAGATTTTTTTTATAGATTTTACAACGAAAAGAAATTTATAATAAACCAAGCTGTTGTTTTGCTTAAAAATTATCAAAAAATCGGAGCGGTCTAATGATGTTGTATAAAAAGAATTTGTTCTTTGTAGTTTTTACAACGCTTTTTCTCGCTTCTTGCGATTTAGATTTAAGTTTAACTACTGAAGCAACTTCTTCGACAGTTTCTTCTGCAACGTCCTCAACTGTTTCCTGGGATGCCTCTCAGAGCGATATTTTTGAGCTTTCGGCAGATGTAAAAACCGTAAACATTTCAAACGCAGTTTCCGGAAAAACACTTTATTTTGTAAGAAGAAACACCGGTTCGCAAACTATCAGTTCAACAAATACAAGAACTCTGACGGCTTCAAGCCAAAGGCTGGCCGTTTCCAGCACTTCTAGCGATTTTTTAGAATTAGATGAAGAAGTTCAAAATCTTCAAAAAGGTTTTGCCGGCTGCTTTATTCCTGAGCAAATTGATTTAAAAAATTACGCTTCTTCAGCCCGCTCGGTTTCTGTTTTGTCCGAAACTGCAATCAGCGGAAACGTAGGCGAAACAAAAAGAATTTACGTGGACAATAATACCGATATTTCAACTTTCGTTCAAAAATCCGCAACTCTCCGCGCAGTTGGAACTTACTGCTATGTCTGGGTTGTTGATGATTTTTATTCTTCAACTGCCGGCGAAAACAAAGTTGATTCTGCAATTGCTCAAAAATATGCGGACGCCTTTGACAAGATGTATCCTATGATAACAAATGTTTTTGGAAAAGAATCTGATAATATTTATTATGATTCCAGATGGCGCAATATGGAAGATTACAGCAGCACTGGTACAAAAATAAACATTGTTGTTTACGACATTGGAAACGATTATTCCCTTTCCAAGGAAGATAAATGCGGAATTGTCGGATATTTTTATGCAAAAGACTATATTTATAATTATTCAGAAAATGGCGTAACTTCAAATAACGGAAAATATTTTTATATAGATTCCGGATATTCAAATTCGAATTTTGACACTACTATTTCTACTTTGGCGCACGAATTTCAGCACATGGTAAATTATAACCAGAAAACTGTTTCGCACGATCTGACCAGCGGTCAATGGTACAATGAAATGCTCAGCATGCTCTGTGAAGATATGATGCAGAAACATTTGGGAATTGACGACGAAGATTCTCCTAAAGCAAGAACAACAGTTTTTAACGCATATTACTTCTATTCTGGAATTAGCGAATACAATTCAGATAAGCAAATTTGTTCGTATGCAACTGCATTTTCGTTTGGTTCGTTTATTGCCAGAAATTTTGGCGGAGCGGAACTTGTTCAAAAAATCAGTAAAAATTCTTATGTGGATAACGATTCAATAACAGATGCTGTAAATTCCTTAAATGGCACAAATTACACTTACGATGATTTATTTGAAAAATACTTGCTGGCGCTTTTGGGAAATTCAACTTATACGCACGATAAAGATGCAGAGTGCACGCTCAAATACAATTCAGGCGATTACAGCTTAAATCCTTATGAATATCCAATGACCGCTTACAATATTTTCGATTCTGAATATTCTTTTTCTGTGAATGAAAAAGAATATTATGGACCTGCAATTTTTAACTATAATGCAAAAAGTGTTGATTTAAGACCGGAAAATGGAATTTTAATTCACGGAATAGGAACTTTTTCCGGTTCGAATGTTTCCGTCAGTTTCTCGTCTGGAACAAGCGCGGAAAAAATATATTTGATAATTAAATAAAAAACGGTCGTTTCTCGCTTTGTTGCGAAACAACTTAAAAAGTCAATCCTAAAACTGAAGTTTTAATCTTGACTTTTTATGGGAGAAAAACTGAATGAAAAAAATATTTTGTTTTTTGGTCTTTGCATTATTTTTTTGCGGCGCGATTTTTTCTTTTTCAAAAAATGACGGAGCTACAGAAATTGAAGGTTTTATAAAATGGTACGGGAATTCGCCGGTTGGTTTTCCGGGAATTGTATGCGATGACGGAAGAATTTTTTCGTTAAAAGTTGCCGACGGAGCAAACTTTGTTTTGGAGGATGTTACAAAGCTTCAGGGAAATAAAATTCATCTGGAAGGAAAAATTGACGAAAACCAAAAAAATGGATTTGAAGTTTTAAAAGACGGAGTTTTTATAATTTCGGCCTTTGAAAAAATATAAAAAGATTTTTAGATTGAGCGGAGTTTATTTAGCCCAAGCTTCGAGTTTTATGATTTAATGTCATTATCGGGCTTGACCCGATAATCTATTGGCACTTTTTTTTGCAAGATTGCTAACCGAGTTTGCTATGCAAACATCGCGGTGTCAAGCACGGCAATGACACTTAAATTACTGTTCTTATCAAAACTCGATATTTGGATTATTTCGGGTATTTATGGAAGATTTTAATTTTTACAGAAATTTAATCAGTGTTTTTTTAAGTTTATTTTTTCTTTTGCCGGCATTTTCGCTTTGTCATGAAATAAAAGAAGCTTCGATTTTTACAATAAACGGTCAGGTTGAATTGAGAATCGAGCCTGTTTTGACTAGCGAAGTTGTTGCAAAAAGCTTGAATCACGAAGGCGGACTAAAAGTTCGCGTCTTAAAAATCAAAGAGTCTGAAAACGGAACTTGGCTTTATGTGCTTATAAGAAGCGGTTTTTGGTCAGAAAATGGAGACTGGATTAAGCCTTATTCTAGGTATTGGATTTTTCTGGAAGATGAAACTAAAATTTTTGATTACGAAGAATGATTTTTTAGAAAAATACAGTGGACTTACGCCGGATGCGGCGGGCGGCAGTTGGCTGCGAAGCCGCCAATGAGGGCTACCGAACCCAAAGCAGCCGGTTTTTTCAGTTATGGACAGCGCAATTTGCGCAAATTGTCTGGTTTTGGGCAAATTGCCGTCCGAAAATTTAAAATCACATTTCTTTTATGACTTTTAAAAGTTTTTCTACGTCGTTTTCTGTGGTTGCCCAGCTTGTGCAAAAACGGATTACGGTGTGGTTTTCGTTGTATTTTTCCATAAATCCGTACGCTACTTTTTGCTCAAGCGGCTGCAATTTTGAATTTTCGATTATAAAAAAAACTTGGTTTGTCGGAGAAACAAAATAAAGTTTGTAGCCTGCGGCGGTGAGCGCGTCTTGAATTTTTTGTGCGTAAGAATCTGCTGTTTTTCCGAGTTCGAGATAAAGGTTGTTTTTGAAAAGTTCCGCAAATTGAATTCCGAGAAGCCTGCCTTTTGCAAGCAATGCGCCGTGCTGCTTTATTTGTGTTAAAAAATGAGGAATTAGTTCTGGTTTTGGAACTACGACGGCTTCGCCAAACAGTGTGCCGCATTTTGTTCCGCCAATGTAAAAAACATCGGTCAGGCGGGCAAGGTCTTTTAGGCTTACGTCGTTTTCTTTGCTTCCGAGCGCATAGGCAAGCCGTGCTCCGTCGGCAAAAAGTGGAATTTTGTATTGGCGGCAAACTTTTGAAATGTCGGAAAGCTCTTGTTTTGAGTAAATTGTTCCGAATTCTGTTGGCTGAGAAATGTAGACCATTCCAGGTTCAACCATGTGCTCCCAGTTTGCGTCGGCGTAAAAATCTTTTATGTAAGATTCGATAGTTTTTGCAGAAAGTTTTCCGTTTTGAGCTTTCAGTGCGATTACTTTGTGGCCTGTGTATTCAACGGCTCCTGCTTCGTGAACCGCAACGTGTCCGCTTTCGGCTGCAATTACACCTTGCCATTTTTTTAGAAGGCTGTCGATTACGGTTGAATTTGTCTGAGTTCCGCCTGTCAAAAATTGTATTTGCGCTCCTGGAATTTCGCAGGCTTTGCGGATTAAAGTTCTTGCTTCTTCGCAAAATTCGTCTGAACCATAGCCGCTTGTGTGAAGAAGGTTTGTTTCGGCTAGTTTTTTTATGATGGCAGGATGCGCGCCTTCCATATAATCTGATTGAAAGGCGAGTTTTTGTCCTTCGCTTTGAGTATTTTTGTTTTCGTTCATTTTTTTTCCTATGAAAAGCCAAGATAAAAACAGATGCCATTTTTGGTTGTTTTTATCTTATCTCCTAGTTTATTCTTCTGTTTTTAGGCGCGGACACTGTTCAAGAATTACGCTGAGCGCCTGATTTCTTATCTGTTCATTTGGAAAAACCATAGTGATTTTTGCTCCGCTTTTTGTCAAAATTTCGAGATGTCTGAAATCGACATTTGTCGTTTCTTTTTGTTTTTCGTAGCTAAGTGTTGGCAACGAGAGAATGTTTTCGTATTTTATGGCGGTTGTGTCGCTGATTATCATATTTTCGTAAATGCCGTTTATTCCGCTGTTAACGACTTGTTTTGACGCAATGCTTGAACCTAAAAGCGCTGTCAAAATAAAAATTACCGAAAGATAAAGCTGGAAATTTCGGAATGGAATTACTCCGAGCAAAAGCGCGCAGACTGCAAAGGTCAAAATCGAACGCAAAGGAAAGTCTGACCTTAATGCCATTTTTAATTCGCCGCATTCACTTTTTAATTTTTTAATTTTGAATGGAATTGAAATAATAAGCGCGGCAAAAATGCAGTAGCCGGCGATTGTAAATGCGATTGTTAAGTTTTTTACGTCCATATTTTTTCCTTTTGATTAAAATTGTCTTAGCCTTTTGAGTTTACCTTTTTTAGCCAGAGTTTTAAAGTTTTTTTTGCGCTTTCAAAGGCAAGGTTTGCGTTGTCTATATCTTCTTCTTTTTGAATTAAAATCTTTTTTAAGCCGGCGACTTCGCTTTTTTGTGCGGAAAATTTTGTATTTTCTGGTAAAAGTGCTTCAAAAAAAAGGTCGCAGGTTTTGTAGGTGATATTTTTGTATTCGTAGGTGTTTGGAAAACTGCAAAGATATTTTAATTCCGCAGGTTTGGCCCCGATTTCTTCCATACATTCGCGGATACAGGCTTGTTCGGCTGTTTCGTCCGGATCTACAAATCCTCCCGGAAAAGCGAGAAAGCCTTTTTTGGGTTCTTTTGCACGTTCTTCCAAAAGAATTTTGTTTTCTTTGTCGCAAATTATTAAACCGACGGCGCTTGCAACGTTGTTGTAAAGGTCAAAACCACAGTCCTGGCATAGCCATTTTCTGTTTTTGACATTTTTTATGTTTTTGCTTCCGCAGTTTGGGCATAAATTAAAATCGTTCATAAAATCTCCCATAAAATTTTTATGTTTTGGTTTAATAATATAAAATCTCAAAATTGCAGAATTTTTTGAATCCTGTTTTTTCGTAGACTTTTATTGCAGCTGTATTTTCTGTTTTTACAAAAAGCGTGCATTTTTTTGACTGTGCGGCGAATTTCTGGCTTACAGTGTTTAAAAGCGCTTTTGCAAGTCCGCAGTTTCTGTATTTTGGAATCGTAAAAATTCCGCCTAAAAGAACATAATTTTTTCCTTGAGCGCTTACGGTTAGTTTGCAAAGCGGCATATTTTTGATTTTCCCGATAAAAACTGCTCCTGCATCGACAAAATTTTCAAATTTTGCAAGGCAATGATCTTCGTTAAAAAGTTCTGGTTCAAAGATAACTTCTTCTTTTTCAAATTCAACCTGAAGAGGAAACACTCTTGGAATTTCCTGTTCGGTGCATTTTTCTACAGAAAGCTGGCGGTTCATTCTTGCGAGGTCTTTTGCAGAGTCAAAACGCCCGTTTTCCATTAAAAAATATTCGATTTGAATTTTGGGAGTTTTTCCAAAATGATTTTCGAGAATTTTTTTCAACATTAAAGTGCCGCTTTTTTCGCCCGAAATGCTAAAAATGTATTTTATTGAATTTTCTTCAAAAAAATTTACAAAGGCGCTTTCGATTTCGTTGCGGTTTTTTCCGTAAACTTCCGGCAGACAGTGGTGAATTGAACTTCCCTGCCACCAGCTGAAAATTCCGTGGATTTCTCCAAAATTTCCTCTTAAAACGTAGATTGATTTTCCTCCGTGGAGAATTTCAGAATAAAGCATGACTGAAAATTTTTCGTAAGGAAGCATGTAACTGAGAATTTCGTTTTTATCAGCATCCTGCATTAGCTCAATAAACATTTTCCACATATTTTACCGTTAAAATATTAAAAAGACTAGACACGAAATTTTATTTTTTATATACTAAACAAATACGGCGTCTTACCCAAGTGGCTAAGGGAACGGTCTGCAAAACCGTGATTGAACAGTTCGATTCTGTTAGACGCCTTAAAAAGCGGTAGTGATTGCAAAATTACTTCCGCTTTTTTATTTCCGGGAGCCAATGGCAAAGCCTGTTCCCGTTTATATATATGTGCCCTTATGTAGAGTAAGGGCATTTTTTTTTGTATAATCAAAATATGCAAAAAGATTTTTACGACTTTGTTGTGGTTGGTGCGGGTGCGGCTGGTTTGACTGCTGCGCAGTACGGGGCTAGAAGCGGACTTTCTACACTTTTAATTGATTGCGGCGAAACTGGCGGCCAGGCGTTGAATATTTTTAATCTGGAAAATTTTCCGGGTTTTTTCCCATCGGTGAAAGGCTCTACTTTTATTCAGAATATGCTTTCTCAGACAGAGAGTTTTGGCGCAGAAATTCAAAAAACAAAAGTTCTTTCAATAGATAAAATCAAGGGAAAATTTTTGATTGAGACAGAAAATGGCAAAATTTCGGCTTATTCTGTTTTGATTGCAACTGGCGCAGCCCACAAAAGACTTGAAATTCCTGGAGAAGCAGAATTTAGTGGTCGTGGCGTAAGCTATTGCGCAACCTGCGACGGACCTTTTTTTCGAGGCGGAAAAATTATCGTTGTTGGTGGTGGCGACAGCGCGTGCGAAGAAGCATTTTATCTTTCTTCGCTCGCAGAGAGCGTAATTCTTGTTCACAGACGTGGAGAACTTCGTGCTCAAAAAGCAATTCAGCAGAAAATTCAAAAGGTAAAAAATATTTCTATTCTTTATGACACTCAGGTTGAAAAAATTAACGGCAAAGCAAAAGTAAATTCTGTTTTGCTTAAGAACAATATTTCTGGCGAAAAAATAGAACTTTCGTGCGACGCTGTTTTTATTTTTGTTGGAATGAATCCGCGCACAGAGCTTGTAAATATGCTAAAAAAAGACGAAGGCGGTTATCTTATTACAAATTACAAAATGGAAACTGCTGTATCGGGAATTTATGCGGCCGGTGATGTTCGGGCAAAACCTTTCCGGCAGCTTATTACGGCAGCTTCAGACGGGGCAATCGCTGCTCATCAGGCGCACGAATACGTAACATTGCTAAAAAACTCAAAACAGTTAAATTCTAAAAGTGAATAAAAAGATATGATGAAAAAAAAACTTGTCCTTGCTTGCGCATTTTTTGCTTTAATTGCTAGCTTTTGTTTTTCGCAGACAAAAATTCCTGAAGATGCGGATTTTTGGAGCGATTATCCTTCGGAAGAGCTTGCTGATTTTTTGGTCGGAAAAATGAGCAATGACGAACTTTTGAGCCAGATTTTAATGTTTGGCTGGGCAGGCGCAGAACCGAGCGAGCTTTTAATAAAATGGGTTTATGAACGCGGACTTGGCAGCGTAAAAGTTTTTGGCTGGAACACAGACAATACGCAGCTTGTTGCAAGTTCTGTAGCAACACTGCAAAAAAAATCACAGTCTCGGAAACTCCGTATTCCTCTTTTTGTGGCAACCGATCAGGAAGGCGGATGGATTCGTCATGTAAAAGGTGAAACTTCCGAAACTCCTGGCAATATGGCAATTGGCGCAAGCGGTTATCCAATCGACGCTTATTATTCTGGCTATTACATAAGCCGCGAAATCAAGGCTCTTGGAATAAATATGAATTTTGCTCCGACCGTAGACAATTATACAAATTTACAGTCTTCGGTAATCGGCCCCCGCTCTTTTGGCTCAAATCCTGATTTTGTAGGTCAGCTTGGCGCTAGTTTTTCTGCCGGTTCAATTGCGGCCGGAGTTATTCCGACAGCCAAACATTTTCCGGGGCACGGCGATACAAGCCTCGACAGCCACGGAAATCTTCCTCAAATTGACATTGACTACAAAACCCTCGAAAACCGTGAGCTTGTCCCGTTTAAGTTTTTAATTGCCGAAAAAATTCCTGCAATTATGAGCGGTCACTTGAGTTTTCCCAAAATTATTTCAAACGGTGAACCTGCGAGCCTTTCAAAAGTTTTTTTGACCGACATTTTGCGCAATCGTCTTGGCTACGAAGGTTTGATTATTACAGATGATATGATGATGAACGGAGCGACAATGTACGCTGGAAGTTTAAGCCGGGCTTTTCGTCTTGCAATCGAAGCTGGAAACGACATTGTAATTTCTTCTACAACTGCGCGCTGGAATGAAAGTTTGTGGACTTCAAACCTTTCTCTTATGGAATCAAGCACGGCTTTTAAGCAAACTGTCCAAAAAGCCGCAAGACGCGTAATTTTATACAAATTAAATTATTTTAAGAGCAATAATGCCGCTCCTCTTTATCCGGATCCAGCAACACTTGACCAGAAAATTCCGGACAAAGAAGGACAAAAATTCTTTTTAAGCCAGGCTTGCCGTTCAATAACAGCCTACAAATCAGGAAAATGTCTGCCTTTTGCTCCTGACGAAAACGAACGCATTTTGCTTGCTGGCCAGACTCAGTTTCCTGATTTTTTTGAAGAAGCAAAAAAACGTTATTCAAACTGTGCAGAATTCAAATTCGACTACGAAATGGGACCAAATCAGGCAGACTGGATGAGCCGAAATATTCAAACAACTGCAAAAAACTATGACACAATAATAATCTGTGTTGCAAATGAACGCAGCGCAATGATTGCAGAACATTTAAAAAAACTCGGCAAAAAAGTCGTAATAATGTCGGTTCTTTCTCCTGTTCCGGTTTTAAACTGCAAGTGGGCGGATACAATTTTGCTAGGCTACAGTTATTCGCCATACACCTTCAAAGCGCTATTTGGCGCTCTAAACGGAGAATTTGAGGCAGACGGCGAGCTTCCGCTCAATTAAAATCGGGAATTTCTTTTTTCTTCGTGAATTTGTAGTCATTTGCGTGAGTATTCGGCAAAAGTCCTGCGATCCTGTCGTTTTCTTTTTGAAGCTGGAATTTTATCATCATCTTAAAAGCATCCATTAAACTTTCAGGATTTGAGGTCTTTTTAATAAGACCGCTTTCCTGAAATTCCTTTATCAAATAATAGCAGGTTTCGATTGTCGAAACACATTCAGGATGCGGTTCACGCTTAAAAGTAAAAATCGAACGGTATTCGCCGGAAAAACTCAGTTTTGGAAGCGCCATAATATTTGTCGAAAGTTTAATCATTTTTTTTGAACAAAACCACGTTGAATCAATGATAATCGCCAAAAGTTTACGGCCGTTCAATTCTTCCTTAAAACCTGCTTTTTTAGAATTCCAGGCATCCTGGTCAGGATATAGCAAAACTGGAAAAAACTGCGGATCTTGCAAAAGCTCGCACAGCCGTTCATTTTTTGTAAAATCAATGCCCATAATAATTTCAGAATCAATTAAGCCAGCGTGAGCAATTCGTCCAGTTCCAGTGCGCTGCCTTTTAGCTTCTTTCGGATGCATCAAAAAAACAAATTTAATTCCAGGGTCAAAAGGCTTTAAAACTTTGCAGACACAACTATCTTTTGGTCTAAAACATTTGTAACAAAAATCGCGCATTTTGAAATTATAAAAAAAAATCAAACGAAAAGAAACCGCTTTTTATTTTTTTGGGGGAGCACACTTTGCGCTCAAACCGGCTTTTCGCCCTTCGCTAGCGCTCATTGCCGTTCCGGCAACTCCGGGGCTACAATCCGGGCTAGCATAGCCCGTGGTGCGCGATAGCGCACACGAAAATAAAAGGGTTTTGCGTTAGCAAAAGCCGCAGCATGCGCAAGCATGCAAAAATCCGGGCTAGTAAAAGTCTGTGGTGCGTAAAAAAAGTGCCGCCCAAAATTTTGGGCGGCACTTCCGGTCAATTTTTAGATTTTTTTAAGTTTCTAAAAATTATTTAGCATTTGCATTTTTTGACACGTAATTGTAGTCAGCGCCAGTGTTTTCTGGAGCATTGTCTGTAAGGCGGAACAAGTCGCCAATATCAAATACTCCGTTTTCGTTACGTGGAATGCGGTTAAATGAACCGTCAGCGTTAAATCCGTTAGCCCATTTTGCAATATCTGTGCTTACAAATGTTTTTGCAATATCAACTGTAGTTCCGTCAACATTTACAGATTTTGCGCCGTTAAAGAAGTAGTTGTTTTTTGCAGCAAGGCGTTTTGCAAGGTCTGGATCATTAGAAGCGTCAAAGTTGTCGCCTGCTCCGCCGTTTGCAGAAAGAACTCCATCTGCCTTGAATACGCGCGGGTTGGCAGCGGCTTTGCCTTTTCCGTAAAGAGAAACGTTGTAGTTTCCGCTTCCGTAAACTGTTACGTGGTCAAGAATAAGTGCTGGGTTAGAGTTACAGGTTACTCCGTTTACTCCATTTCCCCAGGAAATTGAGTTTCGGAGAATATGTTTGATTGCGATTCCGTCGCCACCAAGTTTAAATCCGTTTCCGTCACCATTTCCTGTTCCGTCGAGTTTTGTTCCGTTTGCGTAAGTAATACAGTTGTCGATAAGAACTGCGCCGATTGCGCCTGTTTCTACCTTAGAGTAGAAGTCCCAGCCGTCGTCTACGTTGTGGTGTGCAACACAGTTACGGAATACATTGTTTTCGCCAGATGTAAGTTTTGAAGCAAAACCGTCAGCATTGTTCTGAGCAGGGTCGGAGTTTCCGAAAGATTCGCAACCGTAAATCAAGTTGTCGTGCGGCCATTTTTCAAAGCTCTCAGAAGAACGTCCAGAAATCTGAATTCCTGTATCGCCGTTAAGGTAAGTGTCTACCATTCTGATTTCGTTGTAATTTCCTGCAACCTGAAGGGCTTTTACGTCTCCCGGAGTGCCTGTAATATCAAATCCCTGGAGCGTCCAGTAGCTTCCGTAAAGGTTTACAGCAGTAACTTTTGCTTTAGATTTTGAAAAATCGATGATTGGGCGGGCTCCAGCGTCTGCAATTAGGTATTTTCTTGCTTTTGCAGTACCATCGTTCCCACGTTCAATTTCGAGGCTCTTTCCAGGATAATAAGTTCCAGCTTTAAGAATGATTTTCTGTCCAGGCTGGCAGTATGCAACTGCTGAACCCAAGTCGAGTGGATCATCGCCAGTGCCTTTTCCGAATGCATTTGCATTTGGAGAAACATAAAGAACCTTGCCCTTGTATGTTTTAGAAATGATTGTGTGAGTGAAAGTTACCGGCTTGTAGTTCATTTCGTAGTCGTTATCTTCTGCGTTGAACTGAGCAATAACTTTTTTAGGAGCTGGACGCCAGTTGTCTTCTGGATCGAAAGTGACGAGAAGGTCGTTCAAATCCTTGTTGATTTTGATTGTTTTTTTGTAGTCAGCAAAAACTTTTCCTGCTGGAATTGTAATTTTGTCTCCCTTGATGAGGACTTTTCCGTCAGTTGTTTTTACGCTGATAGTTCCGTTTGCGTTTGTTGTAAATGCGAATGGATATTTCTGATTGTACCATGTTGTTGGACAGTCGATTGTTGTTGAAAGAGGAACCAGTTCTGGAGGTTCTTCTAGAGCCGGAGGGTCTTTTTTAGGATCGGTGATGTTTAGAACAACGTCAGAAAATGTTGCGTTACACCCGCGAGCTACTGCAAAACCAATGTAAATGTGGTCTTTGTCGAGCTGGAGAAGTTTGTTGTTCTCTGGATCGTACATTATGAATTCTTCTTTTGTGTCTTCAGAAGGAATTGCACGCTTGTAGATTGCATGGTAGCCAGTATTGTCTTTTTTGAGTGTAACGCGATATGTGTCGCCTGTTTTAATTGCATCTGAACCTTGATCATAAGAGAAAGCGTCTGATTTGCTTGTCGCGTGAGCCTTAATTCCTTCATCGCCAAGCGCAATAATTTCGTCAGTAAGTCCGCTTACAAAACGGGCGCCAATTCCGTCTTTAATTTCTTTTTTTACGCCATTGATGTGCGTTGTAAATTTACGTGTAATAACTCCTGCCGAGTTATTGTAAGCAATCATTAAAGGCTGGCCTTCGACGCCAAGACGGTCGAGAGCAACAACACCAAAACCTTCCTGCCCATCAGCCATTGGGTTATGATAATCTACGTGAACTGTAGCTGTAAGTTCAAAGTTTTCTTTTTTAGGATCAATTACTGTGTAATAGAAAGAAATTCCGTCAAAGTAACTTTCGAATTTTCCGCCTTTTTCAAGGATGTTGCCAGTATTTTCATCGTAAGTACATGAATAAAGTTTTACTTTAAGATTGTTTGGATCTAAAAGTTCAAAACGGTTGCGGGCAGGGTTCGTAGAAGTTCCAAATTCTGTGAATGTCCATACACGCTCTTTTTCTTCACGCACGAGTTTGTGCATTGTTGAAGATGCAATTCTTTCTTTGCCGCGAACTGCATAAACTATAATGTCGCTAAAATCGCCGTCTTTAAGTCCTTTGATTTCTGCAGAAAGGCCTTTTGTTGCGGAAAGTTCTTTTGTTTTGCCATTTTCTGTGTAAGAAACAATATAATTTTCAGCTTCTACGACAGGATCCCATTTTACAGAAAGAGTGCTTTTGCCAATATTTAAAACGTTTAAAACAGGTTTTGTCAAAGGAAGGCTAAAGTCGAATACAACAGGATCTGAAGCTTTGGCTGTTGATTCGTTATTTCGCTGTGTATAGACAGTGAATGTGTATTTTCCAGAAAATTCAGGTGTGAATTCAGAATGTTTTGCAGCTCTGCGTGCTTTTCCGAATGTGTTTTTTACAGGGCTTCCGAACGGACCCTTCATTTCTACATAGCCTTTGTCGGCTGTTTTTGCGTCTGTAGGAGCGTTAAAATTTACGGTAATTTCGTTTGGATTTCCTTCGCTAAGACCTACAGATGTGATTTTTGGGGCTGCAACGGTTGACCAGTCCGGACGTGCTGACTGAGCAAATCCAGAAAAAGCAAGTGCTGCAAAAAGTCCCAAAGAAACAATTTTTTTCATCTTGTTCTCCCATAAAAAGTCAAAATTGCAATTGATTAGTAAGTTTGCAACGTAAACTTGTATCTTGTATTAACAAAAAACGCAGACTCTCGTCTTAGGAAAAGTCTGCGCGCCTAATTTTGTTAGAATTTAATTATTTTCCAACGTTGATTTTGTAGATATTGATGCCTGATTTTTTAGAGAAAACTGTGTAAGTTCCGTCAACAGAAACTTTTACAGAACCTTCAGAAGCAAGTCCGTCTGCTCCGTTAACATCTTTGTCCATTGGAAGTTCTGCTACAGTTTTTCCGTCTGGTCCGACTACAACGAGAGGGCGCATATCTGATTTTGAAGTAGAGTTTCCCCAGACAGTGATTGTTTCGCCTGCTTTTGCCGGGAAAGAAACTGAACGTGAAGAAGCGTTTCCGCTGCCCTGAAGCTGAAGAGCCATGTTGAATTCTTCGCCGTTTGCTGCTTTGTGCAATGGTTTTTTAGCAATGTTCATGTATTTTTCGGTTGTTGCATGAAGAACGAAGCCATCTTCTACAGCTTTGTCTTCTGTAATAGTTCCTTTTTCCTGGTCTTCAGCGCTAAAATAACCTTCTGCGAATGCTGCTGTGCAAAGCATAAGACATGCAGAAATAATACCAACTAACTTTTTCATTAAAAGCCTCCTCATTTTGGCGTTCTTTAATCGTAGAACAAATAAATTATTTTTTGGATACGCAGTTTCTGTGTTGAATAAACAGCTAATAAAAACTGCTATGCTCTAGTATACAATAAAATTGGGAAAAAATAAGGGCATTATTTGCAGAATGACGATATTTAAATGAATTTTCTGTAAAAAAAATAATAAAAAAAAGCAATATTTTATAAGTATTTTGCAAAAATATGTGTTTTAACATAAAACTTAGCCCGGATCGGAACGGCGCGCAGCGTTCAAAAGGCGGAAAGACTTTTCCGGCTTTTGAATGGAGCGAAAGCGGAACCGTGCAGAGCCGGTTTGTGAGAAAATTGCGCTCCAAAAAAATAAAAATTAACGAAGAATAACCGTAGATTTATTTGAAAAAAGATTTTATACGTTGTAAAATTTGAAAGTCTTTGGAAATTTCGTTTTTTAGAGGTTTTCTGGATATTTATTGCTCGCAAAAAGAGGTTTTTATGGCAGAGAAATATGATTTTAGTATTGAACAGCTCGGACCTTGCAAAGTTCATTCGCCGATTGAACTTTCTACAAAGCATGGTGATTTTCGTGCAAACTATGTAAAAGATTCTTCATTTGTAAGATATGCGGTAAATGTTTTTGAAGATTCGCCAAAAGAAGACAACCTTGGTGTTTCCAATCTTATGCAAAAAGCCGGTCCTCGTGAGTATATTTATTTTAATCCGGCTCATGTAAACGCGGGAATTTGCACTTGTGGCGGTTTGTGTCCTGGTTTGAACGACGTAATCCGTGCCGTTGTCCGCTGTCTTTATTATCGTTATGGTGTAAAAAAAATCCGCGGTTTTAGATTTGGTTTTAAAGGTTTTTTCCCGGAAAGCGGTTTTGATACGATTGATTTGAATCCTGATTCAGTTGATGACATTCATAAAATCGGAGGTTCTTTTTTAGGAACAAGCCGTGGCGGCGGAAACCGTACTGCCGAAATTGTTGATGCCATTGAATCGTTGAACATAAATATGCTTTTTATTATTGGCGGCGATGGAACTCAGCGCGGTTCGCTTGATATTGCAAATGAAATTGAAAGACGCGGTTTAAAAGTTTCTGTTGTTGGAATTCCTAAAACTGTTGATAATGACCTTTTGTTTATTGACCGTTCTTTTGGTTTTGAAACTGCGGTTCAGCGCGCGACGGAAGCGGTTTCTTCAATTCATATGGAAGCTTTTAGCCAGATTAATGGAATTGGCCTTGTAAAACTTATGGGACGCGAATCTGGTTTTATTGCAACTGAAACGGCAATTGCAAGCCACGAAACAAATTTCTGTCTTATTCCTGAAGTTCCTTTTGAATTGAACGGTCCGAACGGATTTTTGGAACATTTGGAAAAAAGAATTATGGAGCGTCATCATGCGGTAATTGTCGTTGCTGAAGGCGCAGGTCAAGATTTGCTTGCTACTACTGACGAAACCGATGCCAGCGGCAACAAAAAACTTGCAGATATTGGACTTTTTCTGCGCGACAAGATAAATGAATATTTTAAGTCGAAAAATATTCACATCAACTTAAAATATGTTGACCCAAGTTACCAGATCCGTTCTTCTGTAACCACTGCAAACGACTCGATTTATTGTGAACGTCTTGGAAGTTATGCGGCTCATGCGGCTATGGCTGGAAAAACAAAGATGGTTGTAGGTCTTGTAAACAACAAATATGTTCATTTGCCGATTCAGATGGTAACTAGAAGACGCAATTTTGTTGATCCGGAAGGCGCTTTGTGGCGCGATGCTTTGGATGCGACAAGACAGCCGATTCTTATGGTAAATAACTTGAACACGCTTTCTGAAAAATACATGAAAATGCGCGAAACTCACAATTAAGTTTTTGAGCAAAATTAAATTGAATAAAAAAAGCCTGCTGTAAAAGCTGAAGTTTAGCTTAAAAAACAGCAGGCTTTTTTATAACTAGATTTTGAAAAAATAGGATTTCTTTAAGGTTTTTAAAGTTTATCAATCAGCATTGAGCATTTTCCGCTTGGAATTGGCAGTGTTTTTTTCTTCTGATCGAGGATATTGATTGTAAAGTAATAGAGTTTTTCGCTTTCCATTTGGATTTCCCAGCCGCGAACAGACTTATTGCTCAAAATTGTGATCAAGTTGCGCTTTAGAGAAAGCTTTTCGATTCCCATAATTTCGAGGTTTGGAATAATCCAATCTACTGTTTTGCGCGGCAAACTAATTGAAAGACCGATTACGTTTTCGATCATAAGCGCGATTGTTGAAAGTCCGACAGTTTGAAGATAGCGCTGTTTTGGATATTTTGGATCCGATTCCATGACGGCATGGCCTTCTTTGCAAGGTTTGTATGCTTCGTACATGTCGCCTTTCTTCCCGTTTGCAGGTTGTAACCCTTCAAGAATAAAATAAAGGTGTCTGATTGCACATTCGCGGGCAAGCTCATAATGCTGGTATTTTTCCAAGCCTTTTATAACCATAAAGTTGAATGCCGGGTAAACTCCGCCGCAGAAACCTTCGCCGTTTTCGTTAAAGTTTGGACTGTCCGCGCTCAGTGTCGGGAACGGATGGTCTGTTCCAAAAGTGCAAGGGTTGGAAAGATGGTCAATTAAAGCGTCTGCGCGGTCAGCATTTGGAATTTCTGCCAAAAGCGGCCAGAAACCGGCAATTGTTTTTTGAGAAAGTTTTTGCTCATTTTTGTCCAAATCGTAGTAAAAACCAGAATTGCTGTCCCACATCATTGAGTTGATTCTCGTTTTGAGGGAAAAATATGCGCGTTTGTACTGGAAGCTTATTTCCTTGTCGTTGAGAATGTCGCCTAAAGCACTCATGTGCGCGCAGTTGATTGCCATTGCAGAGTTAAAATCGACTGCATAATAAGTATTCTGGCGAGGCGAATTAAACATTGTGCTTGCAGAGAAAGGCGCGCTGTAAAGACCGTTTGGCTGTTTGTAAGTCTGATCTACCCATTCCATGTATTTTTGAAGAACAGGCATAATCTCTTTTACACGTCGCTTGTTTGCAGATTTGTGGTAAAGGTTGAACTCTGCCCAGGCAAAAAGCGGAAGACCGATTCCTTCGGGATTGTCTTCTGTAAAAACCGGGCTTCCTGTTTTTAAATCGTATTTCCAGCGGATTGCGCCGTTTTGTTCCTGTTTTGAGTAAAAATAATCAATGTTTTGGTTTGCCGGATAATTGCGGTTTGAATAAACGAGGAAGAATGAAGAAAAAATAGATTCAAACTGGTCAATCGTGGCAGAAGCTATTGTGTTTGGGGAATTAGGTTCTGTTGTTGAAGTTAAAACGGGATTTCCGTCTTTGTCCTGAGGATAGACAAAATAACCGTCGGCTGGATCTTCTGCGAGTTTTGAATTTAACCAGAATCCCGAAAGCCATGTCCATGTTTTATCGTAAATATCTACAAAATCCTGATCGTAGAAGTGAATTTTAGGAAAGTCGCGTTTGTTCACAATTGCCCCTTAAATATAAATGCGTAAAAAATAAATTACAAATGAGTGATTATTCTGTGATTATATCATAGAAAACAGAATTTTACGTAAAAAAAACAATTTTTTTACAGTAAAACGTAGCCCGGATCGCTACGGAAAGACCACAGCGAAGCGAGGACTTGAAGTAAGAGCCGGAAATTCCGAAAAATGCGCATTTTAACCGGAAAAATTTTGGCTTTAAGGCCAAATGTGCTCCAAAATTTTAATATTCGTTACGGACGGTGTTAAAGTACAGGCGAATTTTTTCGTTTGAAACTTTGTGCCGCGATTTTAAGAACAGAGTGTGCGTTTTTTCGTTGTAAATGTAGCCCGACGAATTGTAAGTTTCAAACCGAGGGTCTGTGTGGAATGAAAGTCCGTAAATTTCGATTCCGACAAAAGGTTTGATTCCGTTTATGATTATGTAATGAGAATCGCCTTGCTTGAACGAAACTGTGATTAACGCTTCGGAAGAATTTTCGTTTTCTTCGTAAGTGATGTTTGAGGCGCAAGTCCAAGCCCAGATGGTTTCGGTTGAATTTTTGTCCATTACAAGCGAATGTGGATAGTTTGCGTTGTTTTTTATCAGAATCGGGTAAAGTTCTGCAAGTGTGCGGAGATCCGCTGTTTGATTCTGGGCAAATGCCGTGTTTATGAGCATGTAACCGCCTGCGCAGTATTCTGGAATTGCGAAAAGTTTTCCGTAGTCGATCAGAACGGTTCCTGTTTCAACAGTCTGCGCAAATCCTGCTGCAAAATCCCTGTCATGCAAGGTGAGAGTGTCGTCAGAAACAGAAAGTGTGCATGCCTGGGTGATTGAATTTAGGCACTGTTCTGTAACCGGCTGGAATGATTCTGCAAGCGGGCTGTCTGCTTTTTTGAGCGAGAGATAAACTTGAAGAATTGAAGTTGCCTGAACGAGAGTTGGCTGGAAATCTTGAATTGCTGCTGGAAGGGCGGCAAGGAGTTTTACGTTTTCGAGATTTCCGTTTCTGAGCATGTAGTCTGCAATGTTGTCAGCAGAGAAAACGTCGATGGAATTGTGTTCGATGGCGTTTTGAATCATTGACGCAAAATTTTCATTTGCCATTACAAGGCTCGGATTCATTGCTGCGAGGGTATTAAAGTATGGAGAAGTAAAATATGTCCTTCTTGCTCCGTTTTTGAACGAATCTGGAACTGCTTTGATTGCTTCCTGATAGCGTGATTGAGAAGCCATTTCTGCCACAAAAGCGGCAACGACAGCTTCCGAAATTGCGGAGGAGTCTGAAAAAGCAGAAGTTGCCTGAGAAACAAGGGCGTTTCTAAAATCTCTGACTGTTGTTTCGTAGGCAGAGGCTGTTGCTGTCTGAGAATCCGTAGGAATAGAAGCAAAAGAGAATGCCTTTGTCGGGTCAAACCGAGTGTACATTGCAACATTTGCACTTTTTGTAAGGATAATTTGAGTGTCCTTAATCTGATTTGCAGACATTGTGTAAGAAATATTTTTTGAGCTAAAAAGTTGTTTTGAGCGGCTCTGTTCTGTAACCGAATAGCCCGAAACAGGATTGTAATAGAGAGAAAGCGAAGAGTTGCTGTCTGGCAGTTGGGCAGCGATTGAAAGGCTTGCGCGCGGAGTTGTGTCGCTTACCGTAAAAGTGAGAGATGTGTTTTCTGTAAAGTTGAATTTAAAACTTTGCGGGGAAGGCTGTTCCCAAGAAAGCAGCGTGAGCGGAGTTTGATTTTGAGTTTTTGAATTGAAGAGAACAGCGGGATGAACGTCGTCCGCTGTAAATGAAATTCCCTTAAAAGAAACGCCGACTGTGTTTTTTAGCGACATATTGCCGTCGGCATCCTGGGTTTGTGAAACCGATATTCTTAAAAGGCCTGCATTCTTTAAAATAACTGATTCGCTTCTAAATTGGAGGATAAAAATTCCGATAATAATAAAACCGTAAAGGAAGGTTAAACCGAAAGCTTTTCTAAATGGATGTCTAAACATTTGTTTTTCAGTTTATCTGATGAAAGCAAAATTTTCAATGAGAGGAAAAATGAAAAAATTATTTCAAAAAAGAACGGTAATTATTTTTTGCGCAGTGTTTTTTCTGGCAGCGGTAAGTATTCCTGTAGTTTTTGCCCAGAATTCGCAGTTGAATTCATCGCAGGAAATTCAATTTGTGCAAAAATTGAGCTCAGTCTTGCAGGATGGAACAATTGAACAGGCTTTGAGCCTTTTTGAGTCGATTCCTGAAAATTTAAAGGACGACACTGAACTTTTGTGCTTAAAGGGCAGCCTTTTGCTTTCTGCTGGAAAAACGGAACAGGCGGAAAAAATTGCTTCATTGCTTTTTGAAAAAGAACCAAAAAATATCGAAGTGCTGAATTTGAATTTTATGGCGGCAAAACAAAAAGGCGACAAGGTAAACAAGGCAAAGTTCATAAAGCAGATTCTCGCAATTGAACCTTACAATGCCGAGGCAAATATCGAGCTTGCGGACGAGCAGTCGCTCAAAAAAAATTGGCGCAACGCCCGGGATTTTTATAAAAAAGCGCTTTTTGGCGACAGAACCAACGAAGAAGCTCTGCTTGGTTACGGAAAAATGTGCTACTATATGGAAAAAGATGATGACGCAAAGGACGCTTTCAACAAACTTTACAAACTAAATCCTAATAATCCGCAGGTAAATTCATATCTTGGAAAATACGAAGCAGAAAACACACAGTATAAAAAGGCGATTGAATACATAAAAACCGCAATAAAAATCGACCCTTCAAACACTGATTACTGGTTTGACTTAGGAACATGGAGCCGCATGACAGGAGATTATTCTGGTGCAGAGTCTGCATGGAAACAGGCAATTGCTCTCGAACCGGAATATTTTCTTGGTTATGCGTACCTTGCAGGTCTTTACGATGAGCAGGGACGACGAGAAGATGCTCTTTCTTACTATCGCTTGACTGTCGACAAAAATCCTCAATATTATTACGCTTACGAAAGTCTTGGAATCCTTGCCTGGGGAGCAGGAAATTGGGAAGAATCTCAAAAAGCGTTTGAGCAGGCTCTTAAAAAAAATCCGGACAGCATTTCATACAAATTGATGATAACAGCCTGTCTTTTTAAACAGAAGAAAAATTTAGAGCTTCGGACTTTTACCGAATCGCTAATGAAAAAACTCACGAACAGACAGAGCCTTGACTACAAAATCGTGCGGATGTATCACGACCGTGGCGGAGACTCAGACGTTGCCCTCAACATTTCTAAAGAAACAAACCGCACGAAAAAAGGCAGATATTTATTTTATCTTGCGCTTTATTACGAGCTTATGGGCAAAGACAGCCTGGCTCAAAAATATTATAATGAGATTACTGCCATGCAGAGCCCGATGTTTTTTGAATACAGATTGGCTCAGTGGGCGAGCGGAATAAAATAAAAAAATCCCCAAGTGGAGAATTTAAAAATGAGTCAGACAGAAAAAGTTTTGAAATTTGACGACAGAGAAATCATCCTTATAGGAACCGCGCATATCAGTCAGGAAAGCTGCAATGAAGTAAAAAAAGCGGTCGAAGAAAAATCGCCGGACTGTGTTGCAATCGAGCTTGACGAAGGCCGCTACAAATCTCTAAACAACCCGGAAGACTGGAAAAATCTTGACATCGTAAAGGTTTTAAAGGCGAATCAAGGATTTTTGTTGCTTGCAAATCTTGTTCTTTCCGGTTTTCAAAGAAGAATGGGCAGCAATGTCGGCGTAAAACCCGGAGATGAAATGCGCGCAGCGGACAATTGTGCAAAAGAGCGCAATATTCCTGTCGCAATGGTAGACCGCCCGATTCAAACAACATTGCGCCGCGCCTGGGCAGTAAACTCATTCTGGGGAAAATGCAAGTTGATTTCCGCTCTTCTTGCAAGCGCCTTCGATAAAGAAGAGGTAAGCGGAGAACAGATTGAGAACTTAAAAAATTCTTCCGAAATGGACAGCATGATGAAAGAGCTGGCAGACTATATGCCGGTTGTAAAAAAAGTTTTAATCGACGAACGCGACCGCTATCTTGCAAGCAAAATTTGGGATTGCAAGGGCAAAAAAACTCTCGCGGTTTTGGGCGCAGGACATCTTCCAGGCGTTGAGGCTTATCTAAAAGAACTTGTCGCCGGAAAAAAATCATCCGACGTTTCTGACATATCAGAAGTTCCTCCAAAAAAAGTCGGTTCAAAAATTGCAGGCTGGACAATTGCCGCTCTCATCGTTGCTTTGATTGCGGCAGGCTTTGTTTATGGTGGAATTACAAAAGGCGCGCAGCTTCTTGGAGCGTGGGTTGTATGGAATTCAACACTTGCCGGGCTTGGAGCGATTCTTGCATTTGGACATCCGCTTGCAGTTTTGACGGCCATTGTCGGAGCGCCGTTTACAAGTCTTTGTCCTCTTGTTGGAGTCGG
>DLLE01000034.1:25953-73652 GCA_002477955.1 Treponema sp. UBA7570
TCATCGCTCGGTTCTTCAATCGGAACTTTTGCCGCAGGCGCAAATTTTGCCGTTGTAATTGCAGAATTCGCAAAAGGTCTTTTTAAAAAATAAACAGGAGCGCATCTTTCTGTTTCAAAAGCATTTTTTTTCGTCAGCGTTCCATTCCAAAACAAAACCTGTGTTGCGTGGTTGCATTGCGCCGCTTCGCTTCGCAACGCGCTTTGCGCGCCACTTCACCCCGGGCTAATTTTTTAGTTTTTCGCCTTACTTTGCAAACAAAATTTTTACCATTTCTTTAATGCTTTCAATTTTTGTGCTTCCGTTGTCTTTTTCCGGGGCAAGCACGCTCGTAAAGCCCAAGTCTCCGGCTGTTTTAATCCGCTGCTTCAGCCTTGCAACAGGCCTTATTTCTCCTGCAAGAGAGAGTTCTCCGGTAATCACAGTGTTTTCTGGAATTGAAAGGTCTGTTCTTGCAGAATAAAGGCTTGCTGCCAAAGCCGCGTCAATAGAACTTTCCGTAAGGCGCACTCCGCCTGCAACGTTTATGTATAAATCCTGGTCGCTGAATCGTATGCCGGTGCGTTTTTCCAATACTGCCGCAACCCGTGCAACTCTCGCAGAATCAATCTTGTCGGAATAAACTCTGCTTATCGAAGATTTTGCCGGAACTGTCAATGCCTGAATTTCTACGATAAAAGCCCTGCTTCCTTCAAAAACCGCAGTGTTTGCAATTCCTGCCGGCATTTTTCCAGAGCGTTTTGTAATGAACATTGTGCTTGGATCTCCAACTCCTTCAAGTCCTTTGTCTGTCATTGCAAAAATTCCAAGCTCGTCAACAGAGCCAAAACGGTTTTTCTGTGCGCGCAAAAACCTTACCTCGTCGTCATTTCTTTCAAACGAAATTACTGTATCGACCATGTGCTCAAGGCTTTTTGGACCGGCGATATTTCCTTCTTTTGTAACATGTGCCGACATTATCAAAACGCTGTCGCGGCTTTTTACCCAGCCTGTAAGTTCATTTGCGCAGAATTTAAGCTGATTTATTGTTCCTGGAACAATTCCTGCTTCAACCGAATAAACCGTCTGAATCGAATCTATTACTACAAAAAGAGGATTTATGGCAGAAAGAGCATCTTTTATATCTTCTAGCCTCATTGTGCATAAAATTTCAATTCCTTTTGCGTCCAGATTCAATCTGTCTGCACGGCCTTTTAACTGGCCCGCGCTTTCTTCTCCAGAAACATAAAGAACTTTGCCGTATTTTTTTGCAATTGCCGCCGCTGTTTGAATCATAAGCGTAGATTTTCCAATCCCCGGTTCTCCGCCAATTAAAATTGCGCTGCGTTTCATTGCTCCGCCGCCTAGAACACGGTCAAATTCGCCAATTTCTGTCGAAATGCGTGCGTTTTCTTGAGCAGTTACATTTGCTAGAGGAACAGGCTTGATTTTTTCTGTTGCGTTCTTTCCAAAAGCGGCTGCTGTTGAGTTTGGGTCGGAAATACATTCTTCCAAAGTATTCCATGAACCGCATTCCGGGCAGCGGCCAAGCCAAGTCGGCTGTGTGTAGCCGCATTCCGAGCATTTATAGATAGTGATTGATTTTTTCTTTGCCATGTTTTTTATTCTATCGAATTTTTACTTAAAAATATCAAAATTTTATTAAAATCGACAATTTTTTTTATAAAAGTACTAGACATATTTTTTATTACGAATTATATTTATCTCAGCTTGTAAAAAAGCTGATAAACTCTCTCCGATGTCCAGCTTGCTGGACGGCAGGGTTCGCTGAAAACGTTGTCTTCGGCGGATCCTGTTTTTTTTGTTTTAAATGATTTTCTTTTGTTTTTGCGGTAATTAAGCTTTTTTTAGAGTTACCGCAAAAAAATTAAATTTTACTGATTTACTATGGTTCCGGCTGGTACGGATTTTATAATCCAGGTGTTTCCGCCGATTACAGCGCCTTTTCCGATTATTGTTTCTCCGCCGAGGATTGTTGCATTCGCGTAAATTGTTACATTGTCTTCAATTGTTGGATGCCGTTTTTTGTTCTGGTAATTTTTCTTTACGCTAAGGGCGCCAAGTGTTACGCCTTGGTAGATTTTTACATTTTTTCCAATAACGGTAGTTTCGCCAATTACAATTCCTGTTCCGTGGTCAATAAAAAAACTTTCGCCAATTTCTGCTCCAGGGTGGATGTCAATTCCTGTTTTTCCGTGAATATATTCGCTCATAATTCTTGGAATTACAGGAACTCCGCATTTGTGAATGTAGTGGGCGAGTCTGTAGACAACGATGGCTTCAAGTCCTGGATATGAAACTATTACCTCTTCATCGCTTTTTGCCGCAGGGTCGCCTTCAAAAAGCGCGATTACATCAAGGTGGATAAGGCGGCGAATGTCTGGCAACGCTTCTATTAAGCCAAGAGATGTTTTTTCTGCTTTTTCGTAATATCCGGATTTTTCGAGGTCTTCTGCGGAAATACTTTCGTTGCGGACTGTTCTTTCGTAAACTAGGGCTTTTTGAATTTCTTTTGTAAGCATATTTACGATTTTGTTGACGCGCTCGCCAGTTACGTAGCGTAAATTGTGACGGTCAATGTCTTCTGCGGTTCTGTAGCCTGGGAAGACAAGGCATTGTAATTCGTTTATTACAGAAACAACGTTTTCTCTGTTTGGAAAACTGTTTATTCCTTCGCCGTTTATTCCGCCGACTTCTTCGTACGATTCTAGAATCTTGTCAACCAGTTTGTGCATATCCATTGGGCTTCCCCTAAAAAAAATATTACGTTAGAAAACTAGCATAAAATTCAAGAAAATACTATATTTTTTAGAAATGAATTATTTTGCTCTTGACGAAAAATTGTATGTTCTATACACTTCTATAACACGTCATTGTTGACCTGCTCTTGTAGCTCAGTAGGCAGAGCACATCGTTGGTAACGATGAGGTCAGCGGTCCGATTCCGCTCGAGAGCTAGAAGCTAACGCTTAATAAGCATTTTTTTTGAAAATCTTTTTAGGAGAATATAAAAATGGGTAGCAAGAAAAAGACTTCGATTGATATTATTGCCCTTCAGTGTACAGACTGCAAACGCAAGAATTACACAACAACTAAGAATCGCAAAAATATTACAGGCAAACTTGAAAAGAATAAGTATTGTCCTTTCTGTCGCAAAGAAGTATTGCACAAAGAAACAAAAGCAAAATAAGCTTTTAAATTTTATATAAGGCTGTCTTTTTTTTAGACGGCTTAATATATTTTAGGTCGGTAGTTCAGTTGGTAGAGCATCGGTCTCCAAAACCGAGTGTCGCGAGTTCGAGTCTTGCCCGGCCTGTTATTAAAATTAATTTTTTTTATAGAGGAAAATTATGGCAAAAGCAGTTGATTTTATCAAAGAATGTGGTGCTGAACTTAAAAAGGTAGTTTGGCCAACAAAAGATGATGTAATTTCATCTGTAAAAGTTGTTGTTATTTCTTCAATTATTATTGCCGTAATTCTTGGTGCATTTGATCTTCTGTTCTCTGCTGGAATGAGTTTCCTTTTTCCTGCCGCATAAAAGAGGATTTTGGTTTATGTCTAAAAATTGGTACATAGTTCATACTTATACTGGTTATGAAAAGAAAATTCTTCGTACTGTTAATCAGATGCTTGAAGCAGGAGAACTTGATTCAAATATTATTACAGATGTAAAAGTTCCGGAAGAAGAAGTTGTAGAAATTAAAGACGGAAAAAGACACAGCAGAAAAAATATGATTCTTCCAGGATATATTATGCTGGAGATGGATTTGCCAGATTTTGGCTGGAAAGACCTTTGTGGAAAAATTCGTCATATTCAGGGAGTTACAGGTTTTGTAGGAACTAATCCTTCTGAAAGACCTCGTCCTATTTCTGCCGAAGAAGCAAAGTCTCTTCTTCTTAAAGCCGGTGAAATTAAGGGCGAGAAAAATGTTAAGATTAAACAGAATTATGCAATTGGCGATCAGGTGAAAATCACCGAAGGACCGTTTGCAACATTTAGCGGCTCGGTTGAAGAAATCGATCCTGCAAAAGGCAAGCTTCGTGTTATGGTTCAAATCTTTGGACGTGCAACACCAGTTGAAGTTGATCTTCTTCAAGTTGAAAAACTTATCTAGAATCGCATAGAATCAGCCCTGTTCTTTAATAGGGCTTTTCCTATATTTGGAAGAAATACAAGTCCGTTGGACAGAGGTATTTCGCTAGTGACTGGACTCTTTTTTTTTGAATCCAAGTCCGACACCAATTAAGGGAGCTATAAAAAATGGCTACAAAAAAGGTTACAGCTGTCATTAAATTACAGTGTCCAGCAGGATCGGCTACTCCGGCCCCGCCAATTGGACCTGCACTCGGACCTCACGGTGTTTCTGCGCCAGTATTCGTTCAGCAGTTCAATGACAGAACAAAGTCAATGGAAAAGGGACTTATTATCCCTGTAATCATTACCGTTTATCAGGATAGATCATTTACATTTATCTTGAAAACTCCACCAGCTGCTGTTCTTATTAAGAAAGCGCTCGGTCTTTCAAAAGGTTCAGGAAACCCTCTTCGTGACAAAGTAGGCAAACTTACACAAGCTCAGCTTACTGAAATTGCAACACAGAAAATGCCAGACATCAATGCAAACGACATTGAAGCTGCAAAAAAAATTATTGCCGGTACTGCACGCAGTATGGGTGTTGAAGTGGAGGCTGAATAATGAAACACGGAAAGAAATATTCTGAAGCTCTTAAAAAGTATGATCCACAGAAACACTATGCAGTTGCTGAAGCTTGCAAAGTTGTAAAAGACATCCACTTTGTAAAATTCGATGAAACTGTTGAACTCCATGTGGCTCTTCGTCTTGGAAAAAGCCAGACTGTACGTGATACATTGGTTTTCCCAAATCAGTTTACTGCAGAAAAGAAAGTTCTTGTATTCTGTCCAGAAGAACGCGCAAAAGAAGCTCTTGACGCAGGTGCAACTTACGCAGGTGCTGCTGAATATATCGACAAGGTAAAGAGCGGTTGGCTTGATTTTGATGTTGCAGTTGCTACACCAGATATGATGAAAGATGTTGGTCGTCTTGGTATGGTTCTCGGACGAAAAGGACTTATGCCTAACCCAAAAACAGGAACTGTTACAAATGACCTCGTTCATGCAATCAGCGAACTTAAAAAAGGTCGTACAGAATTCCGCGCAGACAAAGAAGGCGTAATTCACATTGCTGTAGGAAAAGTTTCTATGGATGCAGATAAAGTTGCAGAAAACGTAACAACTCTTCTTTCAGAACTTGACCGCAAAAAGCCGGCTGATGCAAAGGCTGACTTTGTACGCTCAGTATCAGTAAGCTCTTCAATGGGTCCTGGTGTTTGGGTAGATGTTAAGGAGGAGGCATAATCTATGGCTATTCTTGCTAAAAAACTCCAGCCTGCTAAAACAGCAGCTATCGAAGAAACAAAAAAAGTTTTTGCTGATTATAATGACTTCATCTTTACAGAATATCGTGGTCTTACAGTAGAACAGATTTCGGCACTTCGTGACAAACTTCGTGAACACGAAGCTCCAATGAAGGTTGTAAAGAATAACTTCGCTCGCGTTGCTTTTGAAGAAATGAAAATCGACAACGTTTCTGACTATCTTACAGGCCCAACAGCCGTTGTAATGGCAAAAGAAGACAGTAACGAAGCTGCAAAAGTTCTTTATGATTTTGCAAAAGACGCTCCTGCTCTTGTAATCAAGGGCGGATATATTGGCAATGAAATTTACGATCAGGCTAAAATGGAAGCTTATTCTAAGGTTCCTGGAAAGAAACAGCTTATCGCAATGCTCATGTCTGCAATCAATGGCCCAGTTCAGAAACTCGCTGCTACTTTGCAGGCTTATGTTGATAAAAAATCACAGGAAGGTGGAGCAGCTCCGGCAGAAGAAGCAAAAGCTGAGTAAGCACTTTGCAATTCTTGTGAAGCAAGGTCAGGCTTCATAGCTGTCGACTGTCCTTGCAAAAATATAAAATTGCGGAATAACGGTTCAGTTTGTTCCGCCCGCAATTAAACCTGAGTTAAATCAAAATGATTTAACATGCCTATTTAGGAGAAGATAATATGGCAGCAATCACACAGGATCAGATCCTTGACGCAATCGCAAACATGACAGTTCTCGAAGCTTCAGAACTCGTTAAAGCAATGGAAGAAAAATTTGGTGTTACAGCAGCAGTTGCAGTAGCAGCAGGTCCAGCAGCTGGTGGAGCGGCAGCAGAAGAAGAACAGACAGAATTCACAGTAACTCTCGAAGGCTTCGATGCAGCTAAAAAGATTGCAGTTATCAAAGCAGTTAAAGAAGCTCTCGGACTCGGTCTTGGTGAAGCTAAAACTTTGGTTGAAGGCGCACCAAAAACACTTAAAGAAGGTGTTTCTAAGGCTGAAGCTGATGAACTCATCAAGAAAATGGAAGAAGCTGGTGGTAAAGCTTCTAAAAAATAAGTCAGTTTCGGTTAAACCGGATTACTTAAAAAAAGTCGCATAAACGACATTCACATTAAATGCTTACGTTTAGAGTTAATAAAATGTTGGCTTCTAAATGTAAGCTTTTAGTGTCTAAAGTGGATTTTAGAAAGTCCAAAAATATGATATTAGCATCATCGCCAGATGATGTTTTTTGCCGTAGACCCGGCATATAGCTTTTTAATTTTGTGCTGTATCTTTAATTTCAGTATGTCATACGGATTTTTTGATATGTAGCAATTTTAATAAGTAAAGTCCCTCATAGGAGAACTAGATGTTCGCCAAAAGCAGAACCATCAATCGTCAGTACTTCGGAAAAAATATCCAAAACTTTATGGAAATTCCGAACCTTATCGACATTCAGCTTTCATCTTACGAAAGTTTCCTGCAGAAAGAAAAGCTGGATAACAATGAGCCTCTTGAAAACAAAGGTCTTCAGGAAGTATTTGATTCAACTTTCCCAATCGAAAGTCCAGACGGCAATATGTCGCTGGAATATGAATTTTACAAACTCGAAGAAGAAAATATTAAGTTTACAGAACTTCAGTGTAAACAGAAAGGATTGACTTATTCTGTTCCATTAAAGGCAAGAATCAACCTTAATTTTAAGGATACAGGCGCAATTCTTCAGAAAGATATATATATGGGCGATATTCCGCTCATGACAGACCGCGGTACTTTTATCGTAAATGGCGCTGAACGCGTTGTAGTTTCTCAGATCCACCGTTCGCCAGGTGTAATTTTTAATCACGAAAAAGGCGTTTATTCATCTCGCATTATTCCTTACCGTGGTTCTTGGCTTGAATTTGAAATTGACCAGAAAAAAGATTTGATTTATGCAAAAATTGACCGCAAAAAGAAAATCTTGGGAACAATTTTCCTCCGCGCACTTGGTTTTTCAACTCGCGAAGAAATCATTGACCAGTTCTACGAAACAGAAACAGTAGCTGTTGACGCTGCAAAAAAAGAAGAGCTCGTAGACAAAGTTCTCGCACGTGCCGTAAAAATTAAAAATGAAGATGGAGAAGAAAAAATTCTTCTTCGCGCAGGTTCAACTCTTCACATGCACGAAGTTGACGATCTTATTTCTCAGAATGTAAAAGAAATCACAATCATTCTTTTTGATGCACGTAAAAAGAAAGGCAACAAAGATGAGCACAATCCTTCGCTTGACAGCAGAATGATTATCAACTGTTTTGAACGCGAAGATATGAAGTACACAAAAGAAGGCGCTTCTGACGAAGAACCAACTCTTGAAGATGCTCTTACAGCGGTGTTCTCTATTTTAAAACCAGGCGAACCAATGGCTGCCGAAGCTGCAAAGAACGAACTTGAAGGCATGTTCTTCAACATTCGTCATTATGACCTTGGACGCGTTGGCCGCTATAAGTTGAATAAAAAATTCGACATTTATTCAGAACCTGTTGAAACTCATACTCTTGTAAAGAGCGACATCATCAATACGATGAAGCATCTTGTAAAAGTTTACATTGGAAACGAAGTTCTCGATGATATTGACCATCTTGGCAACCGTCGTATTCGCTCTGTAGGTGAACTTATGACAAATTCTCTCAAAACAGCATTTGCCCGCATGGAGAGAATTGCAAAAGAACGCATGAGCTTAAAAGAAACTGAAACAATGAAGCCTCAGGATTTGATTTCGATTAAACCGATTGTGGCTGCAATCAAGGAATTCTTTGGTTCTTCTCAGCTGTCTCAGTTCATGGATCAGATTAACCCTCTTTCTGAGCTTACTCACAAACGTCGTCTTAATGCTCTTGGTCCTGGCGGTCTTTCCCGTGACCGTGCCGGATTTGAAGTTCGCGATGTACATTACACTCACTATGGACGCATGTGCCCGATTGAAACTCCTGAAGGCCCAAACATCGGTTTGATTGTTTCTCTTGCTATCTTTACCCGTGTGAACGAATACGGATTTCTTGAAACACCATACCGCAAAGTCGTTGACGGAAAAGCAACTGACAAAGTTGAATATCTTTCGGCAATGGACGAAGACAGATACTACATCGGTCAGGTTGCTGAAGGCATGAAGGCTGACGGTTCTTTCCCGACAGAAATGGTTTCTTGCCGTCACGTTGGCGATTATACAACTCGCAACGTAAAAGACATTCAGTACATGGACGTTTCTCCACGTCAGGTTATTTCGGTTTCTGCATCTCTTGTTCCATTCCTTGAACACGATGACGCCAACCGTGCTTTGATGGGTTGTAACATGCAGCGTCAGGGCGTTCCACTTTTATTCCCGGAGCCGCCGTTTGTTGGAACTGGTATGGAAGCAAAAGCTGCTTACGATTCTGGTGTTCTTATTAAGGCAAAACACGATGGCGAAGTTGTTTGGGTAGAAAGCGACCTTATTAAAGTTAAGGTTGACGGTTCTGATAAAATTGATGAATATCCTCTTCTTAAATATCAAAGAACTAACAACGATACTTGTAACCATCAGCGTCCTACTGTTGAAGTTGGCGAAAAAGTTAAAAAAGGCGATGTTCTTGCTGACGGTCCGGCAACTTTCAACGGAGAACTTTCTCTCGGCCGCAACCTCCTTGTTGGATTCGTTCCATGGAATGGTTACAACTACGAAGACGCTGTACTTATCAGTCGCCGCGTAGTAAAAGAAGATATGTATACTTCTATTCATATCAAAGAATTCCAGACAGAAATCCGCGAAACTAAACTTGGTCCAGAAAAAATTACCCGCGATGTTCCAAATACATCTGAAAAAATGCTTAACAATTTGGACGCAGAAGGAATTATTCGCATTGGTGCAAAAGTTCGTTCAGGCGACATTCTTGTTGGAAAAGTTACTCCAAAATCAGAAACAGAAACAACTCCTGAATTCAAGCTTTTGAACTCAATCTTCGGTGAAAAGGCAAAAGAAGTTCGCGATTCTTCATTGCGCGTTCCACATGGAATTGAAGGCGTAATTATCGATGTTCAGCGTATGAAGAGAACTGAAGGCGATGATTTGAACCCTGGCGTTGATGAAGTTGTAAAAGTTCTTATTGCAAATAAACGTAAACTTCGCGAAGGCGACAAAATGGCCGGACGTCACGGAAACAAAGGTGTTGTTGCACGTATTCTTCCAGAAGAAGACATGCCGTACTTGGCAGACGGAACTCCGCTTGATGTTTGTCTTAATCCGCTTGGTGTACCTTCACGTATGAACATTGGTCAGATTATGGAATCTGAGCTTGGAATTGTAGGCCGCTACCTCAATCAGTATTTTGAATCTCCAGCTTTCCAGACTCCTTCTCAGGAACAAATTGCTGAAAAACTTATCGAAGCAGGACTTAGTCCGGATTGTAAACAGATTGTTCGCGATGGACGCACTGGTGAACCATTTGTAAATCCGATTTTTGTTGGTGTAATCTACTTCCTAAAACTGCATCACCTTGTTGATGACAAAATGCACGCTCGTTCAACAGGACCTTATTCACTTGTTACTCAGCAGCCACTTGGTGGTAAAGCTCAGTTTGGTGGTCAGCGTCTTGGAGAAATGGAAGTTTGGGCGCTTGAGGCTTATGGCGCTGCAAACACATTGCAGGAAATGATGACGATTAAGTCTGACGATATGAATGGACGTTCAAAAGTTTACGAATCAATCGTAAAAGGTGACCCGACGGCAGCAGCTGGTGTTCCAGAATCATTTAACGTAATGGTACAGGAACTTCGCGGTCTTGCTTTGGACTTTAAAATTTATGACGCAAAGGGAAAGAGAATTGCCCTTACCGAACGCGACCAGGAACTGATTGACAAGGCAAGTTCTGGTTTCGAAAAGGAGAATGAAGATGCGTGATATTCAAGATTTTGATTCAATAAAAATAAAGCTCGCCAGCCCGGACGATATCCGCAGCTGGTCTTATGGTGAAGTAAAAAAGCCGGAAACAATCAATTATCGTACTCTCAGACCAGAGAAAGACGGACTTTTCTGTGAACGCATTTTCGGAACTACAAAGGAATGGGAATGTTACTGCGGAAAATTTAAGTCAATTCGCTACAAGGGCGTAATCTGCGACCGTTGCGGTGTTGAAGTTACTCACTTTAAGGTTCGCCGTGAACGCACTGGCCATATTGAGCTTGCTGCGCCGGTAAGCCATATTTGGTACTATCGCTCTGTTCCAAGCCGCATGGGACTTTTGCTTAATATGCAGGTTGCCCAGCTTCGTTCGGTTCTTTATTACGAAAAATATATTGTAATTGATCCGGGCGACACAGAGCTCAAGAAAGGTCAGCTTCTTTCGGAAGATGAATACAACGAAGATGTTGAGCGCTATGGACAGGAATTCACAGCGGGAATGGGCGCAGAAGCAATTAAAACAATGCTCGAAAACCTTAATCTTGATGAGCTTGCTGCTGAGCTCCGCGAAAAAATGCGCGAAAAGGGAACAAAAACAGACAAGCGCCTTCTCAAACGCATTCAGATTGTTGAAGATTTCCGTTCTTCAGGAAACAAAGCTTCTTGGATGATTTTGGACGTTATTCCAGTAATTCCGCCTGATCTTCGTCCTATGGTTCAGCTTGATGGCGGACGTTTTGCAACATCAGACTTGAACGATCTTTATCGCCGTGTAATCAACCGCAATAACCGTCTTAAAAGACTTATGCAGCTTTCGGCTCCGGATATTATCATCCGCAACGAAAAACGTATGCTTCAGGAAGCAGTTGATGCTTTGTTTGACAATTCAAAACGCAAGCGGGTTGTAAAAGGCGCTTCAAACAGACCTCTCAAATCAATCAGCGATATGCTTAAAGGTAAACAGGGACGTTTCCGTCAGAACCTTCTTGGTAAGCGCGTAGACTACTCTGGCCGTTCGGTAATCGTTGTTGGTCCGGAACTTAAGCTTTGGCAGTGCGGTCTTCCGACAAAAATGGCTCTTGAATTGTTCAAGCCATTTATAATGAAGAAACTTGTTGATAAGGACATTGTTCTCAACATCAAAAAAGCAAAAACTCTTGTTGAACAGGAAGCTCCTGAAGTATATGCGATTCTTGATGAAGTAGTACGCGAACATCCTGTAATGCTTAACCGTGCTCCTACTTTGCACCGTCTTGGTATTCAGGCATTTGAACCTGTCCTTGTTGAAGGAAAGGCACTCAAGCTTCATCCTCTCGCATGTAAGGCTTTTAACGCCGACTTCGACGGAGACCAGATGGCTATTCACGTTCCTCTTACACAGGCTGCTCAGATGGAATGTTGGACTTTGATGCTTTCTGCGCGCAACCTTCTTGACCCTGCAAACGGAAATACAATTGTTTATCCATCGCAGGATATGGTTCTTGGTATTTACTATATGACTTCAGTAAAACCAAATGCAAAGGGAACAGGAAAACGCTTCTCAAATGATGATGAAGTTACAATGGCTGCAGAAGACGGATATATCGAATGGAATGCCGAAATTAAGGTGCCAGCACCGATAGATTCGTTTAACGGCGACTTTAAACAGGGTGATTTAATCACAACTACAGCAGGACGTATTCGTTTTAACGCGGAAATGCCTGACGGTGTAGGATTTGTAAACCAGCGCATGGGCGACAAAGATCTTCGCAAGATGATTGAAAAAGTTTATCACACGAAGGGCGCATGGCTTACAATTCAGATGCTTGATGCCGTAAAGGCATGCGGTTATCACAACGCAACATTCTTTGGTGCAACTCTTTCTATGGAAGATATTCTTATTCCAGAAGAAAAGAAACCGATGGTTGACGAAGCAAATAAACAGGTTGAAGAAATTGTTGGCCAGTATTCTCGCGGTGTAATTACAGCAGATGAACGCTACAATAAAGTAACTGATATTTGGGCTCGTACAAACGAAAAATTGACAGAAATCATGTACGACAAGCTTCAGAAAGACAAGAACGGATTCAACACAATCTATATGATGGCTGATTCCGGTGCCCGCGGTTCTAAAAAACAGATTTCTCAGCTGGCTGCAATGCGTGGCTTGATGGCTAAACCTAACGGCGACATCATTGAATTGCCTGTAAAATCAAACTTCCGCGAAGGTCTTTCGGTTATTGAATACTTTATTTCTTCAAATGGTGCCCGCAAAGGTCTTACAGATACTGCGCTTAAGACAGCCGATGCCGGTTACATGACCCGTCGTCTTGTTGATGTTGCTCAGGATGTTGTTGTTAATCTTGAAGACTGCGGAACAATCAACGGTATTGAATATTCTGCAATCAAAAATGGAGACGAAATTCTTACTCCGCTTTCAAAGAGAATTGCAGGTCATTTCTCTATTGAGCGTGTAATTCATCCTGTAACTGGAGAAGTTCTTTGCGAATCAAATGAATATATTACAGATGAACTTGCTAAGAAAATCGAAGATGCTGGTGTCGAAAAAGTAAAGCTCAGAACTGTTCTTACTTGTGAAGCTGAACATGGCGTATGTGTAAAATGTTATGGCAAAAATCTTGCCCGTAACAAACTTGTTGAAATCGGTGAAGCTGTCGGTGTTATCGCTGCTCAGTCAATCGGTCAGCCAGGTACACAGCTTACAATGCGTACATTCCATGTTGGTGGCACAGCCTCTAAGGAAACAGAAGACAACAAGATTGTTCTTCCTTACGATGTTCTTATCGGAACAGTTGCCGGAACTCATGTTGTTACAGACGACGGACATTGGTTGTTTACTCGTAAAGGCAGCATGATGGCGACCCGTCTTATCGACACTCTCAATGTTGAGTCGGGAGATAAGGTTGTTGTTGAAGATGAAGCACGCGTTCTTAAGGGAACAGTTCTTGTTGAAAAGAAATCTGGAAATATTACTGCTAAAGAAAACGGACACATCATTATTAAAGACGGTGTAGTTTATCTTGCAAGTAATGAACAGAAAGTTGAAATTAGCAACGGTTCAACAATTATGGTAAAAGAAGGTGACATCGTTAAGAGTGGCGATGTTATCGGTACATTCGACCCATTCTCTGAACCAATTATTGCTGAAGTAAGCGGATATATTCACTTTGACGATGTAATTCTCGGTCAGACACTTGAAGAAATTGTCGATGTAAACTCAGGAAAAACAGAGCGCCGTATCAGTGATTTGCACTTGGATGTAAAGCAGCCTCGTATTCTTATTACAGACGAAGTTGGAAATGAGCTTGGTTCATATTACTTGCCAGCGGGCGCTGTTCTTCGTGTAGAAGACAAGCAGCAGATTGAAGCAGGTAAAACTCTTGCAAGCATGCCGGTTGCCGCTGCAAAAACAAACGATATTACTGGTGGTCTTCCTCGTGTATCAGAATTGTTCGAAGCAAGAAAACCAAAAATTCCTTGCGTTCTCGCACAGATTTCTGGAACTGTTAAGTTCAAGGGAATTACTAAAGGTAAACGTGTTATTGTTGTAGAAGATGAATACGGAAAACAGTTTGAACATGTTGTTCCAATGACACGCCGTCTGTTTGTTCGTGATGGAGATCAGGTAGTTGCAGGTGAGCAGCTTTGTGACGGTGCGGCAAGTGCTCATGATATTCTTGCGATTCTCGGTGAAAATGCGCTGATGGATTACCTTATGAATGAAATTCAGGGCGTATACTCTGCACAGGGTGTAACAATTGCCGACAAACATATTGGTGTAATTGTTCGTCAGATGCTTCGCAAGGTTGAAATTGTGTCTGTTGGAGATACAAAATTTATTTATGGGCAGCAGGTTGATAAATACCACTTCCGCGAAGAGAATAGGCGTATCATTGCAGAGGGCGGTCAGCCGGCAGTTGCACGTCCAATGTTCCAAGGTATTACAAAGGCTGCTCTTGCAACAGACTCTTTTGTATCTGCATGTTCGTTCCAGGAAACAACCCGTGTTCTTACGAACGCTGCAATAAAAGGCGAAGAAGACCATCTCCGCGGTTTGAAAGAAAATGTAATTATAGGCCACAGGATTCCTGCTGGAACTGGTATTAAAGATTACAGGAACATAAAACTGTTTGATGGTTCTGATAACGACCTTGATGTTCAGATGGAAGAAGTTTTGGAACGCCGTCGTCTTGAACAGGAACGCGAAAAAGAAGCTGCGTATCCTCCTATCAATGACAGTGCTTCTGAAGAAGACTAGTCATCATCAAAATCCAGTGAATTTTTTTTGAATAAATTTGCTGGATTTTGATAAAATTCAGTTGACCGATAGTTAAAAAATTCGGTATGATTGAATACCCTATACTTTTAAAGTGTAGTTTTGTTTGTTATTTTGACCGGGGTGCTGACCGGCATACAAATAGGAGATTAGGCGATGCCTACAATTAATCAATTGATTCGTAAGGGTAGACAGGCACTTGCAAACCAGACTAAAGCTCCCGCACTTGAGTCTTGTCCACAGAAACGTGGCGTTTGCACTCGTGTAATGACTGTTACACCAAAAAAACCAAACTCAGCTCTCCGCAAGGTAGCTCGTGTTCGTTTGTCAAATGGAATTGAAGTTACTGCATATATTCCAGGTATTGGACATAATTTGCAGGAACACTCAGTTGTTCTTATCCGTGGTGGCCGTGTAAAGGATCTTCCGGGTGTACGCTACCACATTATCCGCGGTACAAAAGATACTCTTGGTGTAGAAGGACGCAAACGCGGTCGTTCTAAGTACGGTGCTAAGAGACCTAAGGCATAATATTTAAAGGAGAATTACTATGGGAAGACATAAGAAATCAGTAAATCGTCCTATTATGCCAGACGCAAAATACAACAGCCCTGTTGTAACAAAATTTGTTTCACGCATGATGTTGGATGGAAAAAAACAGACTTGTACAAAAATCGTCTATGAAGCAATGGACAAACTTAAGGCAAAAACAAATCAGGATCCTCTTGAAGTATTCATGAAAGCTCTTGAAAATGTAAAACCATTGGTAGAAGTAAAGTCTCGCCGTGTTGGTGGTGCAACTTATCAGGTTCCGATGGAAATCAGAGATTCTCGTCGCGAAGCTTTGGCTATGCGCTGGATTATTGGCGCAGCTCGCAGCAGAAGCGGTCACGGAATGGCAGAAACTTTGGCTTCAGAACTTTTTGATGCATTCAACAATACTGGTTCTGCATATAAAAAGAAGGAAGATGTGCACAAGATGGCAGAAGCAAACAAAGCATTTGCTCACTATCGCTGGTAGTATTATTCTTGATAAAGGCCTGTCTGTAAAATCTGGCAGGTCTTTTTTTTATTTGGGTGGCTTTTTGCTGTGCAAAAATCGAGCTTTTCGGGGTTGTCATTCCTTCGGAACGGCTTCGCCGCCCCTGCAATCTCTGCCACGAAAAAAATGGCATGTTGTTTTGTTAAGCTAAAGTTTTCCATGATGAAACTCTGCTTTTTTTTTCTTAATTTTATGCAAAATATCAAATTATTTTACTTTTAAGTATTGAAATTATTTATAAAAAAATATATAAATATAAAACAGTCTGAATAGATATATTTAGATTAAGGGTTCTTTGAATTTTTCAGACAGACTTCAATTTTTTTATTAAGTCTGACTTAAGCCGTAAAGTTAATTGCTATGCAATTTTCAGGCTGGGTAGCCCTAGAAGCAAAGTCTAGCGGTTTTTCTGAGGCAGACAATCCTTTGTTTGTCGGTAATTCTGAACGCCAGACTTAATTATTTGGATTTTAATCTGATGATGACAGGTGGTGTCGGAAAAATTCTTCGAAAATATGGAGAATTGCTTTTTTGTAACAACTTTTCATAAATCAGATAAAAATAAAATAGTGTGTATGCGAATGTGCTGTTTTCTGTACGAAAATGGTTCCATTCTGGCTTAAAGTGCATCACATAAATCATCTTTTTTAAGCCGGATAAAAGAAAGATAATTCGGCAAAGGAGAAAAACATGGCAAAGGAGAAGTTCGTTAGAACTAAACCTCACATGAACGTTGGTACTATTGGTCACGTAGACCATGGTAAGACAACACTTTCTGCGGCTATCACTACTTATTGTGCAAAAAAATACGGTGATAAGCTTTTGAAGTACGATGAAATCGACAATGCTCCAGAGGAAAAAGAGCGTGGTATTACAATCAATACACGTCACCTTGAGTATCAGTCAGACAAGCGCCACTACGCTCATATCGACTGTCCAGGACACGCTGACTATGTAAAAAACATGATTACTGGTGCTGCTCAGATGGACGGCGCAATTCTCGTAATTGCTGCTACTGACGGTGTTATGGCTCAGACAAAAGAACACCTTCTTCTTGCTCGTCAGGTAGGTGTACCAAAGATTATCGTATTCCTCAACAAAGTTGACCAGCTCGATGGCGATGAAGAAATGCTGATGCTCGTAGAAGAAGACGTAAAAGACACAATCCAGAAATACGGATTCTCTGCGGATACACCAATTATCAAAGGTTCTGCTTTCAAAGCTTTGAACGAGTCTGATAATCCAGAAAACACAAAATGTATCGAGGAACTTCTTGCCGCAATGGACAGCTGGTTCGATGATCCAGTTCGCGATGATCAGAAGCCATTCCTTATGCCAATTGAAGACATCTTCACAATCTCTGGACGTGGTACAGTAGTTACTGGACGTATCGAACGTGGTGTTGTTAATATGAACGACCCAGTAGAAATCGTAGGTATTCGCCCGACACAGTCTTCAACTGTAACAGGTATCGAAATGTTCCAGAAAACTCTTGATCAGGGTCAGGCTGGTGATAACGTAGGTATTCTTCTTCGTGGTGTTGAAAAGAAAGATGTTGTACGTGGACAGGTTCTTGCAGCTCCAGGCTCAATCCACCCACATACAAAGTTTGAGGCACAGATTTACGTTCTTTCTAAGGAAGAAGGTGGACGTCACTCACCATTCTTCTCTGGATACCGCCCGCAGTTCTACTTCCGCACAACAGATATTACAGGTACTGTAGAACTTGAACCAGGCACAGATATGGTAAAACCAGGTGATAACGTAAAAATTATCGGCGAACTTATTCACCCAATCGCTATGGATGAAGGTCTTAAACTCGCTATCCGTGAAGGCGGTCGCACAATCGCTTCTGGACAGGTTACAAAAATCATCGAATAGTAAAATTAGTGATTGAAAGCACAGCGACTTTTAGTCACTGTGCTTAATCATTGGAGTGAATAAATGGCTAACGGAAAAATTCGTGTTAGACTTCGTGCTTTTGATGTTGAACTTATCGATCAGAGCGCAAAATCAATCGTGCAGACAGTGCAGAAGGCAGGAGCAAAGGTTTCTGGTCCTATCCCACTTCCAACAAGAATCAATAAGGTAACAGTTCTTCGTTCACCGCATGTAAACAAAAAGTCGCGTGAACAGTTTGAAATGAGAACTCACAAACGTCTTATTGATATCTTAAATCCAACATCTGATGTAATGGATTCTTTGATGAAACTTGAATTGCCTGCAGGTGTAGATGTAGAAATTAAACAGTAAGAGCTAGGCTGCGTCGCAGTTAAGTCTTATTGAAAAACGGTAACGGTCCCTTGGATCAGGGATGGCGGCCGACAGAGAAGAAAGTTTGCTTTCTTCTATAGGAGAAATATCAGAATGAAAGGTCTGATTGCAAAAAAAGTAGGAATGACACAGGTATTCGACAGCAACGGCGAACTGACACCAGTAACCGTGATCCATGTAGAACCGAATACAGTTGTTGCTACAAAAACAAAGGAAGCAAATGGCTATGATGCTGTTGTTCTCGGTCTTGAAGATATAAAAGAATCAAAGATCAGCAAAGCATACAAAGGTCAGTTTCCAGAAAATGTATCGCCAAAACGTCATTTGAAAGAATTCAGAGAATTCGAACAGGAAGTTAAAGTAGGCGATCAAATTGGACTTGAGTTGTTTGAATCAACATCTTATCTCGATGTTACAGCAACTTCAAAAGGTAAAGGATTCCAGGGCGTTATGAAACGCTGGGGCTTCCATGGCGGACGTGCAACTCACGGCTCTAAGTTCCATCGCGAAGCAGGTGGTACGGGAAATTGTACAACACCTGGACACAGCCTTAAAAATGTAAAAATGCCAGGACGCATGGGTTTTGAGCGTGTAACAGTTCAGAATCTTAAGATTGTAAAAATCGACCCTGAGCTTAAAGTTATTATGGTACGTGGTGCTGTTCCTGGAGTTAAGGATTGCACTCTTATCATCAAGTCTGCAGTAAAGAAGTAATCCGGAGGAAATGAGAAATGGATAAGAAAGTTTTTTCAACCGATGGTAAAGAACTGCGCACAATTACGCTTGATGATAGCATTTTCGGACTTCCAGTTAATGAAGATGTTATTTACTATGCCATCAATAACGAATTAGCAAACAAACGTGTTGGAACAGCTTGTACAAAAACTCGTTCTGAAGTACACGGATCAAATGCTAAACCATACAAACAGAAGGGAACAGGTCACGCTCGTCGTGGTGATAAAAAATCTCCAATCAATGTTGGCGGCGGTACAATCTTTGGCCCAAAACCACGTGATTTTGGTTTTGAACTCCCTAAAAAGGTTAAACGCCTTGCTATGAAATCAATTTTGAGCTTACAGGCTCAGAGCGACAGACTTACTGTTGTAGAAGATTTCACTGTTGAAAGCGGAAAAACAAAAGACTTGTTGAAAGTTCTTAACAATTTTGCTAAGGATGAACGCACAGTCGTTATTCTTAAAGATGATGATGCAAAAATTAAACAGGCTGGACGTAACCTCCACAATGTTTACTTCTTGTCTTTCAACCGTCTTCGTGCACATGACCTCTTCTACGGAAGAAAGGTTATCTTGCTCGAATCGGCAGCTAAGAATCTTTCAGAATTCTATAAAGAAGGGGAGGCTAAATAATGACTGATATTCTTATTGAGCCAGTACTGTCTGAAAAAGCAACTGCTTTGCGCGAACAGGGCAAATATACTTTCAAAGTAGCCCCAGATGCTAACAAAACACAGATAAAAGAAGCAGTATCGAAACTCTTCAATGTTACAGTTGTAAAAATTACTACTGTAAATGTTCTCGGTAAAGTTAAAAGGGTTCGTGGAAAACCTGGAAAAACTGCCGACTGGAAAAAGGCAATTGTTCGTCTCGCTCCAGGAGAAACAATTAAGGTATTCGAGGGCGTTTAAGCCTTCGTTAAATTAAGGGGAACCAGATGGCTCTTAAAGTTTTTAAACCATACACTGCTGGTACTCGTACCCGCATCGATTTGGTAAGAGAAGAACTGACAACCGATAAACCCGAAAAAAGTCTGGTATCAGGTCTTAAGTCAAATGGTGGACGCGGTCAGGGTGGTCGTATTTCTGTACGTCATCAGGGTGGTGGACACAAAAGAAAGTATCGCGTAATTGATTTTAAACGCAATAAGCACGGAATTCCTGGAACTGTAAAAACTATTGAATACGATCCAAACCGCAGTGCAAATATTGCTTTGATTTATTATGCAGATGGCGAAAAACGCTATATTATTGCTCCAAAAGGACTTACTGTAGGACAGAAAATTATGTCTGGTGAAAACGCAGTTCCAACTGTTGGAAACGCACTTCCACTTGAAGTAATTCCTGTTGGTTTTACAGTTCACAACATTGAATTGACACTTGGCCGTGGTGGACAGCTTGCCCGCTCAGCAGGTGCTTCTGCTCTTGTTGCTGCTAAAGACGGTGAGTATGTTGTAATTCGCCTTCCTTCAGGTGAAACACGCCGTGTCTTTGGAAAATGCTATGCAACAATTGGCGTTGTTGGTAATGAAGAACGTATGAACACTCAGCTTGGTAAAGCTGGTCGCAGACGTTGGCTCGGTATCCGTCCAACAGTTCGTGGTATGGCTATGAACCCGGTTGATCATCCGCTTGGTGGTGGTGAAGGGGCTGGTAAAGGACATCAGCCTGTTACACCTTGGGGACAGCCATGTAGAGGTTATAAGACTCGCAATAAGAGAAAGCCTTCTAACCGTTTCATTGTTTCACGCCGTAAGAAGTAGTAGGAGTAGTTAACAATGTCAAGATCAGTTAAGAAAGGACCTTTTATTGAAAAGAGTCTTTACAAGAAAGTTATTGAAATGAATAAAGAGTCAGACAAGAAAATGATTAAAACATATTCTCGTTGCTCTACAATCATTCCAGAAATGGTTGGAAACACAATCAGTGTTTACAACGGTAAGTCATGGATTCCTGTATATGTTACTGAAAATCTCGTTGGCCATAAGCTCGGCGAATTTGCTCCAACTCGTACATTTAAAGGACATGGCGGCACTGATAAGAGTGCTAAATAAAGGTGGATACTATGGCAGAGAAAAAAGGTTATGTAGCCACTACAAAATTCCTGATTGCATCACCAACTAAGGTTCGTCCAGTTGCTAATGTAATTAAGCAGAAGAAATGCTCAGAAGCTTTGGCAGTTCTTGAAAATATGCCACAGAAGGGTGCAAGGTTGATAAAAGGTACTCTTAAATCAGCTGTTGCTAACGCTCTGTATGCAAACAAGAATCTCGATGAAGATATGCTCTACATCAAGGAAATTCGTATTGATGAAGGTCCGAGACTTAAGAGAGTTTGGTTCCGTGCTCGCGGTCGTGCTGATCAGCTCTTAAAACGTATGTGCCATATCACCGTCATTGTTGACGAGAAGGCGGGGGAATAAAGTGGGTCAGAAAGTAAATCCTATCGGTTTGCGTCTTGGAATTAACAAGACATGGCAGTCTCGCTGGTATGCTGGTCCTCGCGACTATGCAGACCTGGTTCTTGAGGATATTAAAATCCGCAAGTTGGTAAGAGAATTACCTGAATGCCAGAACGCAGATATTGCAGAAATCGAAATCGTACGTCACCCGCAGCGTGTTACAATTGTAATTCACACAGCACGCCCAGGTGTAATTATTGGTGTAAAAGGTGCTAACATCGAAAAAATCAGTGCTGAAATTCAAGCGCAGTTTGCTTCTAAAAAAGTTCAGATTAAGATTAAAGAAGTAAAACGTGCTGATATCAACGCTTCTCTTATTGCACAGAACGTTGGACGCCAGCTTGCAGGACGTGGTTCATTCCGCAAGGCTCTTAAGCAGGCTTCTTCTAGCGCGATGAAAGGTGGAGCACAGGGAATTAAGATCCGTTTGTCAGGTCGTCTTGGTGGCGCAGAAATGAAACGCTCAGAAGAACATAAGGAAGGACGTGTTCCTCTTCATACTCTTCGTGCAGACATTGATTACGCTACATACGAAGCTCATACAACCTATGGAAAAATTGGTGTAAAAGTATGGGTTTACAACGGTATGAACTACGGTATTGAAAAGAATGAAGATGCTGGACAGATTGTTCGCAAGCCTCATCGTGATCGCTCTCAGTCTAATGACTCAAGAGCAAAACGCCCTGCTCGCGCAGCAGATTCTTCAAAGGAGTAACATAAAATGCTTAGTCCTAAAAGAGTTATTCACCGTAAAGTACAGCGCGGTAAAGTAAAAGGAAATGCCACACGTGCTAACAATATTGACTTTGGTCAGATTGCTCTTGTAGCTCTCGAACCAGTTTGGCTTCAGGCTCGTCATATTGAAGCTGCTCGTGTTGCTATCAACCGTAAGCTTGAACGTAAGGGTAATGTTTGGCTTCGTGTATTCCCAGATAAACCAATTACCAAAAAACCGTCGGAAGTCCGCATGGGTAAGGGAAAAGGTTCTCCAGAATTTTGGGCTGCAAACATTAAACCTGGTGTAATTTTGTTTGAAGTTGGTGGAATTGATATTAAACTTGCAGAACAGGCTCTTAAGCTTGCCGCAGACAAACTTCCAATTAGAACAAAGATTGCTTACAAACCAACTATCGACTAAGGAGTAAGATATGGCTAATTCAAAGAAAAAGAATGTAAAAGAAATGTCTTACGCTGAATTGATAGCTGAACGTAACGACATGAAACAGAAATACATGGATCTCCGTTTCCAAATGGTAATCGGCCATGTTGATAACCCAATGCAGAAGCGTACTATGCGTCGCCAGATTGCGACTATTAATACGCTCATCCGTGCAAAAGAAATTGCCGGACAGACTAAGTAGGAGCTAACCCGTGGCAGAACAGGAAGTTCAGACTAAAAAGGGAGCAAAACGTTCTTTCGTAGGTATCGTAACAAGCGACAAAATGGAAAAAACCATCGTTGTTTCAATCGATACAAAGAGAATGAACCCTCTCTATAAGAAATACGTTACACAAACTAAAAAGTGTAAAGCGCATGATGAAAAGAACGAAGCTCACATTGGTGACACAGTTCGCATCATTGAATGCAGTCCAATCAGCAAAGATAAATGCTGGAGACTTGCAGAAATCATCGAAAGAGCAAAGTAAGCTAAAGGAGTTATAAAATGCTGCAGATGCAATCAAAATTGACTGTTGCCGATAACTCCGGAGCAAAAGTTGCTCAGGTTATCAAGGTTCTCGGTGGTACACACCGCCGTTATGCCGGTATCGGTGATATTGTAGTAGTAGCAATCAAGGAAGCAATTCCTACTTCTACTATAAAAGAAGGTACAGTTGAAAAAGCTGTAATCGTTCGTGTTTCAAAAGAATACCGTCGTCCAGATGGAACTTACATTCGTTTTGATGATAATGCTTGCGTTATCGTTGATGCTGATGGAAATCCAAAAGGAAAACGTATTTTTGGACCTGTTGCACGTGAACTCCGTGATATGGACTTCATGAAGATCGTATCACTTGCTCCAGAAGTACTGTAAGGAGAATCAATATGGAAAAGAAATTTAAGATCCGTAAAGACGATACCGTACAGGTAATCGCTGGAAAAGACAAAGGTAAACGTGGTGCTGTTGTTCGCGTAATTGCTAAAAAGGATGCTGTAATTGTATCTGGAATTAACATGGTAAAAAAAGCAATGAGAAAACGCAGTCAACAGGATCAAGGTGGAATCGCAGAAATCGAAGCTCCACTTAATATTTCAAATGTTGCGATCGTATGTAAAAAATGCGGTCCAACTAAAATTGGATTCAAAATTGACGGCGACAAGAAAACTCGTGTTTGCCGTAAGTGTGGAGAAGCACTGTAATGGATAAGTACGTACCACGGCTTAAGAAAGTCTATAAGGACACTATCGCTCCTGAGCTCTTCAAAGAGCTCGGTTATACATCCGTAATGCAGATTCCTGCTATAAAAAAAGTAGTAGTAAGCATGGGTGTCGGCGAAGCTCTCACTAACAAGAAACTCCTTGATGCCGCAGTAGCTGATTTAACTCAGATTACTGGACAGCATGCTGTTAAGACGAAGGCCAGAAAAAGTATTGCTAACTTTAAACTTCGTGAGGGCAATGAAGTTGGTGTAATGGTAACATTGCGCGGTAACATTATGTATGAATTTTTGGACCGCCTTATCAATGTTGCATTACCTCGTGTAAAGGATTTTCGCGGAATCAAAGCAACAGGTTTTGATGGACACGGAAATTTTTCTCTTGGTATTACAGAACAGATTATCTTCCCAGAAATCGATTTCGACAAAATTGTAAAGATTGCTGGTATGAATATCTCGATTGTAACAAGTGCTCGCACAGATGCGGAAGCTCGTGCATTGCTTACCAAGTTCAATATGCCTTTCAGAAAGTAGGTGAGGAACAATGGCTAAGAAATCAATGGTTATAAAAGCAGATCGCACACCTAAATATAGCACTCGTCGCTATAACAGATGTCAGATTTGTGGTCGTCCACGCGGTTATTTGCGCAAATTTAAAGTTTGCCGTATTTGTTTCCGCAAGTTAGCAAGCGAAGGCCTTTTGCCAGGCGTAACAAAATCAAGTTGGTAGTGGAGGAGAAAGAAAATGAGTACATCAGACCCAATAGCAGATATGCTCACTAAGGTTCGTAATGCTGTTCAGGCTCGCCACGAAAAAGTAGATGTTTCTACATCTAAACTTAAGCTTGAAATTGTTAAGATCCTTAAAACAGAAGGTTATATTAAGAATTTTAAGAAAGTTCAGGAAGAAGGTCATTCTATCATCCGTATTTTCTTGAAGTATGATGAAGCAAATGCGCCGGTTATCCACGGAATTGAAAAGATTTCAACTCCAGGTCGTCGTATTTATTCTGGCTATAAAGAGTTGCCACGTGTTCTTAATGGATATGGTACGCTGATCGTTTCAACTTCTTCTGGTGTAACAACTGGAAAGAAAGCAAGTGAAAAAATGGTTGGTGGCGAACTCGTTTGCAAAGTTTGGTAATAGGAGGAAGAGATGTCAAAAATCGGTAAACTTCCTGTTGCTATTCCTGCAGGAGTTACAGTTACAGTTAATGCCGGAGAAATTGTTGTAAAGGGACCGAAGGGTGAACTAAAACAGCATGTAAACGATAAAGTAAAGTTCGAAGTAAAAGACGGAGAACTTACTGTTTCGCCGGTTGATGAATCAAAAGCTGCTAGTGCAGCTCATGGTCTTTACCGTGCATTGGTTCATAATATGGTTACAGGTGTGACTCAGGGATTCTCAAGATCTTTGATTATCACTGGTGTTGGTTATCGTGCTGAAGTTCAGGGAAAAAATCTTGTAATGAACCTTGGTTTTTCTTCTGACTTTATCGCAATAATCCCTGATGGTCTTACTGTTACAGCAGATGCTAATGGTAAAGTTACTATTGCTGGTATTGACAAGCAGATGGTCGGTGAATTTGCTTCACAGATCCGCAAGCTTCGTCTCCCAGAACCTTACAAGGGAAAGGGAATTCGTTACAGCGACGAAGTTATCAGACGCAAAGTCGGAAAGACTGGCGTAAAATAAGGTGTAGCGTATGTTTAAGAAACTTAATGATAAAGCAAGAAAGCGCCTTCACCGTAAGGTTCATATCCGTAAGTCAGTTTACGGAACAGCTGCTCGCCCACGCTTAACAGTAACACGTAGCAACTGCAACCTTTACGCTCAGGTAATTGATGATGACGAAGGTGTAACTCTTGCTTCTATTTCTACTTTGGAAAAAGAATTTGCTGACTTGAAAGCGACTGTTGAAGGTGCAGCAAAACTTGGTGAAGCATTTGGAAAACGTCTTCAGGACAAAAAAATTACAACTGTAGTTTTTGACCGCAACGGATATCTGTATCATGGTGTTGTAAAGGCACTCGCAGATGGAACCCGCAAAGCAGGTATCATTTTCTAGGAGAGTCTAATGGAACGCCAGAACAAGTTCGAAAAAGAAAGAGAACAGAAAGAATTCGTTGAAAAACTTGTTAGACTGAATCGTACTGCTAAAACCGTAAAAGGTGGACGTCGTATGTCATTCTCAGCTCTCACAGTTGTAGGCGATGGAAAAGGTCGTGTAGGATATGGATTTGGCAAAGCTAATGATGTATCTGAAGCAATTAGAAAGAGTATTGATCGTGCAAAGAGAAACCTTATTACTGTTCCAGTAAAAAATGGCACTCTTCCACACGATGTTCTTGGAAAATACAAGAGTTCATCAATTCTTTTGAAACCAGCTTGTGCCGGTACTGGAATCATCGCAGGTGGTCCAGTTCGTGCAATCATGGATTCAATTGGTGCAACAGACGTAATTTCTAAGTCATTGGGTTCTTCAAGTCCAATCAATGTAGTTCGTGCAACATTTGAAGCTCTTGAAAGTCTTATGGACGCAAAAGTTGTTGCATCAAACAGAGGTAAATCTCTGCAGGAAATGTGGGGTTAATCATGGCTAAGAAAATCAAGGTAACACTTGTAAAAAGTACAATTGGACAGAAACCAGCTAAGGTTGCAACCGTTCGCAGTCTTGGTCTTAAAAGGATTAACTCTTCAAATACATTGGAAGCAACTCCAGCTGTTCTTGGAATGGCTGAAGCTGTATCACACCTGATTACAGTCGAGGAAGTAAAATAATGTCTGATTTCGTATTGAGTGCACCACAGGGTGCTAATAAGAAAAGACGCATTGTTGGCCGCGGTTCTTCTTCAGGTCGTGGAACAACTGCGGGAAAGGGAAACAAGGGACAGCAGTCTCGCTCTGGTGGAAAAACATACGTAGGTTTTGAAGGCGGACAGATGCCTCTTTATCGCCGTATTGCACACCGTGGTTTTTCTAACTACCCATTCAAGAAAGAATATTCAGTTGTAAATGTTTCTCTTCTTGAAGAAAAATATTCAGATGGTGAATCAGTAAACAAGGAAACTCTTGTTGCTAAAGGTCTTGTTTCTAAAGCAGATTCTTTGGTAAAGATTCTTGGTACTGGTGATTTAACAAAAAAACTTACAGTAGATGTAGATAAGGTTTCTGCTTCGGCAAAAGCTAAAATCGAAAAAGCTGGCGGTTCCGTTAAAGAAGCTTCTGAAACAAAAGCTAATTAAAATAAGTACCGGAGACACACATGGCAAACAATCCAATTGTAAATATGTTTAGAATTAAAGAGTTGAGAAATCGTCTGCTCTTTACATTAGCTATTCTTGCAATATTCCGTCTTGGATGCGTGCTGACGATTCCTGGAATTAATGCTGGAGTACTCGTTGAATACTTCAATAATCTTGCAAAGAGTGGCGAAAACGCATTTGCAAGTTACATGGACTTTTTTGCCGGTGGTGCATTCTCTAATTTTTCTGTGTTCATGCTTGGTGTTATGCCTTACATTTCAACACAGATTATTTTGCAGTTGGCGCTGATTATTTTCCCATCTCTTAAACGCATTGTTCAGGAAGATGGGGGGCAGCGAAAATTTGCAGCGTGGACAAGAATTGGCACAATTTTTGTATGTTTGATTCAGTCTGCCGCTGTAACGGTTTATGCAAACAGTATTCCAGGAGCAATTGTTCTTGAAAGTAATGTTGCATTCAGACTGCTTGCAATGCTCACTGTTACTACAGGTGCTATGATTACTGTTTGGCTTGGTGATCAGATCACGGCTCATGGTATTGGAAATGGAATTTCGATTCTTATTTTTGCAGGTATCGTAGCTCGTCTTCCACATGCTGTAATGGAACTTGTACAGAAAGTTCGCAGCAATGAAATCAATGCTGTTGCAGTTATCGTAGTAATTTTGATGTTCTTCGGAATTATTGCACTTGTAGTTTATGAACAGTCCGGCGAACGTAAAATCCCTGTACACTATGCTAAACGCGTAGTTGGACGGAAAATGTACGGTGGACAGAGTACTTATATTCCATTCAAGATCAATCCATCGGGAGTTATTCCTGTAATTTTTGCATCATCGTTCTTAACTTTCCCGCTTCAGATTGTTTCAAGTATTGGTGCTAGCAAGGCTTCAGCAACGTGGGTTTCAAAACTCTCTTATATACTGCAGCCGACTGGAATTACATATAATGTATTGTTGGTACTTTTGATTATTTTCTTTGCATACTTCTACACACAGGTAACCCTGAACCCCACAGAAATCGCAAAAAATATCAGAGAAAACGGCGGTTCTATTCCAGGAATCCGTACTGACAAAACAGAAGAATACATGCAGAAGGTTTTAAACCGTCTCGTGTTGCCTGGTTCAATTTATCTTGCTGCAATCGCAGTTTTGCCGACAATTATTCAGATTGCATTTAAATTCCCGCAATCAATTGCTATGTTGATGGGCGGTACTTCTTTGTTAATCTTGGTAGGCGTTGACCTTGATACAATGAGTCAGGTTGAAGCGCTTCTTAAAATGCACCACTCAGAAGGTCTTGTTAAGAAGGGTAAATTACGTTCAAGAAATTTGTAAAATTTTAAGAAAATTTATAGAATTTCTATAGAACAATAAAGGGGATTTGTGGTATATTAGATAACCCGAATTGTAATTCATTGCGAATTGCCATGATTCGGGTTAATATCATGCTTTCCCTAGGGGGACTTTTATGAAAGTACGAACCAGCGTAAAGCCCATCTGCGATAAGTGCAAGGTTATAAAAAGAAACGGAATTATCCGCATTATTTGTTCTAACCCAAAACATAAGCAGAGACAGGGTTGAGGAGTAACAGATGGCTCGAATTGCGGGAGTTGACCTCCCAAATAAACACGTCGTTGTTGCATTGACTTATATTTACGGTATCGGTCGTTCATCTGCAAAAGCGATTTGCGAAAAAACAAAGATTGATCCTGCCAAGATGATGAATGATCTTGATCAGGATGAGCAGGCTAGACTTCGTTCTGTAATCGATGAAGAATACAAGGTTGAAGGACATCTTCGCTCAGAAATCGGTCTTAACATTAAACGTCTTATGGACATTGGTTGCTATCGTGGTCTTCGTCATCGCAAAGGTTTGCCAGTTCGTGGTCAGCGCACACGTACTAATTCACGTACTCGCAAAGGTAAAAAGAAGACAGTTGCTAACAAGAAAAAGGCTGTCTGATAAGACGGAGGATTTAACTAATGGCTACCGTAAAAAAACGAAAGGAAAAGAAGAGCGTATACGAAGGAAACGTATATATCCAGGCTACGTTCAACAATACTATCGTAACAATTACAGACTTGAATGGAAATGCTCTTTCATGGGCGTCTTCAGGCGGACTTGGATTCCGTGGAGCAAAAAAATCTACTCCATTTGCTGCGCAGACAGTTACAGAAACAGCTGTTCAGAAAGCAGTAAGTTACGGATTGCGTGAAGTTCACGTATTTGTAAAAGGACCAGGAATGGGCCGCGAGAATGCAGTTCGTGCTCTTGGTGCTTTGGGACTTAAAGTAAAATCAATTTCTGATGTTACTCCAATTCCTCACAATGGATGTCGTCCACGCAAAACTCGCCGTATGTAGAATAAATGATGAGAATGGATGTTCTTGTAATGTCCATTTTTGTTGTTTTTTTATATTTAAGTAAGGTCAGTAATAGTTAGGTTTTGACCGGATTCCCGGTAAAAAAGTATGAAAAATGGCAGTCTTTTGACTTGTCATTATTGCAGGCTCATTGTTGAGCGTAAATAAAAGGAGTTCAGATGGCACGTAAAAACCTCTTGAAAGGTTTCAAAAAACCAAAGGGTATTACATTTGAACATCTCGAAACAAATCCAAATTACGGAAAATTTATTGCTTATCCATTTGAACCAGGTTTTGGTACAACGATTGGAAATACTCTTAGACGAGTACTTCTTTCTTCTATTCAGGGATATGCAGTAACATCTGTACGGATTACTTCATTTGATGCTGAGGGCGTTCCTCGTGTAATTCAGAGTGAATTTGACTCAATTGCGAACGTTTCGGAAGATACACTTGAGATTTTGAACAGTTTGAAAATGATTCGTTTCAAGCTTCCAAATGATGCAGAACAGGATACTCTCCTTTTTGAGTTCAAAGGACCTGGAAAAGTAACAAGCAATGATTTTGAAAAAGAAGGTCAGCTTGAAGTGCTTTCTAAAGATGTTCCTGTATTCACAATGATGGAAGGTGCAAACCTTAGCATTGAAATTCAGGTTGACTTGGGCAGAGGTTATATCCCTGCTGAAGTAAACAGCAACTATGTTGAAGTAGTTGGCACCATTCCAATGGATGCTATTTTCTCTCCAGTTCGCAAGGTAAAATATGCAATTGAGCCTTGCCGTGTTGGTGAAAGAAACGACTACGATAAACTGGTTCTTGAAATTTGGTCTGATGGAACAGTTTCTCCAGAAGATGCACTTGCTGAAGCTGCAAAAATTGCTAAAGATCACTTCTCAATTTTTGTAAACTTTAATGATAGTGACGTTTCTGGTTCTGACGATATGGATGAAGGTGATGAAAGAATTCGTTCATTGCTTAATACTCCAGTTGAAGAACTTGAGCTTTCTGTCCGCTCTTCAAACTGCCTTAAAAACGCTAATATCCGTACAATCGGAGAATTGACAAGAAAGACAGAAGATGACATCGCCAAGACAAGAAACTTTGGTAAGAAATCTCTTACTGAAATTAAAGAAAAACTCCTTGAATGGGGACTTACACTTGGAATGACAGATTACAGTCATCTTAAGAATGTAAATTTGGCAAATCCAAAGCAAAAGGAAGAATCCAATGAATCATAAGAATGGTTTTAATCCGCTTTCGCGCACAACTGCACATCGTCGTGCTATGTCGCGCAACATGGTAACTTCACTTTTCAGATTTGAACGCATTACAACTACTAGTGCAAAAGCTAAAGAAGTTCGTAAGGCTGCTGAAAAATTGATTACACGCAGCAAGGTTGACACAGTTCACAACCGTCGTATTGCCGCAAAGTTTATTCAGGATGAAAAAATCTTGAACAAACTCTTTACAGAACTTGGTCCAAGAATGAAGGATCGCAAGGGTGGTTACACTCGTATCCTTAAGATTGGTTTCCGTCAGGGCGATGCTGCAGATATGGTAATTCTTGAATTGGTTGATTATAAACTTCCAACTGAAGAATCTAAAGAAAAGGCTGCAAAAAAGGCAGATGCTTCTGAAAAACCTGCTAAAAAGCCAGCTGCAAAAAAAGCACCAGCTAAAGCTAAGACTGCAAAAGCAGCTCCTGCTGCTGAAGAAGCAAAATAAGGAGTTAACTTATGTCTAAAGCACATCGCGGAACTGGTATCCGTAACGAAGTAAACCACGGACGTGGCAAATGTGCACGCTGTGGAAAAGAAAATATCAAAATCCTTTACGAAAAGGAAATTGATGGTGCAACAGTTAAAGTATGCAAATACTGTAACGCTGCATTGAAAAACATTGCAAGAGTGGAAGCAAGAAAAGCAAAACCTGCTGCTGAAACTTCATCTGATGCTCCTGCAGAAGCACAGGCATAATTCATTTATAATTTTGTTCCTGTATACGCCGTCCTTCGGTTTTTTGTAAGGGCGGCTTTATTTTTTTTAATATTTACAATTTTTTTTGAATACAATTGAAAAAATTGTAAACAAAAATTTTTAATTTAAAATGACGCTGGCATTATCTGATTAGAAAACGAATGAGCCCGGCCCGCAGTGGTGGCAAAGCCAGTCCGAAGGACTGAGGGTTACCGAACCACGAAGAGCCGATAAGAAAAGAAGTTGTGGCGTTCAATGAAAAAGTTTTATTTTTTTAGTTTTAAACCGAGTTTTGCAATTTCTGCAATTGCGCTTGAAATTTGTTCGACACCAGTTGAAGCGTCTTGCAGGCGATCTGATATTTCTGTAGACGACTGAACTTGTTCGTTTATTGAGTTTTTTATGTTTTCTGAAAGGCTGGCAATTGTTTTGATTGCTTTGTTGGTTGAATTGATAACTTCTTCTGCCTGCTTTGTACTCAGATTATTCTTTTTTACGAGTTCCTGGATTTTTGAAGTTGAAGAAACTGTCTGTGCTGCAAGTGCCTTCACTTCTTTTGCTACTACGCTAAAGCCTCGTCCGGCGTCTCCTGCGTGGGCCGCTTCGATTGCGGCGTTGAGAGCGAGAACGTTTGTTTTTTCTGCAATGTCGTTTATAAGGTCGATTGCGTGCGTAATTTCTTCGGTAATATGAACAAGCGTTTTTATTGATTTGTCGGCATCTGTTATCATTTGGTTGGCAGAAGTTACAGTGTCAGCAACGTTTGTAATGTTTCCGGAAATGTCTTTAATGTTTCCAACGACTGAATCCATCGAGGTTGAAATATTGGTGATGTTTGAAGTGATGGATTCTGACTGGTTTGAAACAACATCGGCTTTGTCTGACATGACCTGCATTGTTGTTTGGAGCAAATTCTGGCTTTTTGTGCGCTCTTCGAGCAAGTGGGAACTAGAAATTGCGCAGGAAATTTGTTCCCGGAGAGTTGCATATGTGATTCCGCTTGCAGTTTCTGATTCAAAAACAATGTAACCGAAATATGAATTCTGAATATTAAGAGATTCTATTTCGTAAATTGCATATTCGTCGGAATTATTGATTGAATTTGGAATGATTTCTGTTGTTTTGAACGTAAGTCCTCCTTCTGGAAGAGAAATTCGTTCGCCTTTTTTTATTGCAAGCACTAATTGACTTGTCTGTGGAATTTCTTGGTTTTCTTCGGTGTAATGACAATCGTTGTAAAGTGCAATGTAGCAGCTTGAAATATCAGTTTTTGGAAGCGCTTTTGTGATGATTTCGAACAGTTTGTCCAAATTTGAGCAGGAAAGAATGTCTGTGCTGATTTGTCGGAGAACTGATTCTTTTCGGGCGGCAAGAAGATTTGCCTGTTTTTGTGTGCGGCAGTCAAATTCGCTTATGAGTACCCGTGCTTGCTGGAAAATGTTTTCGCATTTTTTGTAAATTTTGCATTGACAGCTCATTGTTGAAAGTGCGAAAGTTCGTATTGTCGAGATTATATCCTGCCAGACGTTGAAATTTTTAGAAATTTTTTCAAAATTGTTCAAGCCGATTGTAACGTTTTTTAATAATGCGCCAGGTTCTTTGCTGAGAATGTCGTCTGCAAATGAATCTACAAATTTCGGCACAAAATTTGTAAAGAAAATGGTAATTTCTTCTTTTGTGTAGAAATCGTTTTGAACTGTCTGTAAAATTTTTTGAGAAAGTTCATTTTTCCAATCGGAGCTAGAGAATTTTTCTGAAATAAAACTTTCATCAAAAAGAAAATTTGCTTTTTGAGTTTTTTTTAAAAGCTTTTTGTCCTGAGAATTTGACAAATCTGTGGAAGTCTTAAAAGCGGCCTGACTTACGGAAGTTGAGGTACAACCGCAGGATTCGCCTAAAACTAGACGTGTTTTGTATCTGAAAAGTTTTGTATACTCTTTATTTTGCAACATGGCTGAAAGTGTTTCGTAGCCTTGAAGTCCCTGTTTGTAGAATGGCATTTCGACAGAAGTGATTGGCGGATTTGACCAAGCGGCGTCGTCTGTTCCGTTAAAACCGCAGACTGCAACATCGTGAGGAACGGAATATCCTTGACGGATGAGTTCTTCTTGAGCGCCGATTGCAACGTTGTCTCCGACTGCAACAATTGCTTCAAAGTCTTTTCCTGGTTTTAGGCCTTTGCTGAGCCAGTTGCTGAGCGCTTTTTCGCCGTCGGCAATTGCCCATCCGCCGCATTCGGAAATCAAGATAGGATTTGCCTGAATTCCATGTTTTTTTAAGCCTTCGAGATAACCTTCGTAACGTTCTTTTGCGTATATGTGGGTTTCTGGACCGCGTATAAAGGCTATTTTTGTAAAATGATGGACGTTGACAAGGTGATCTATGAGTTCTATAAGACCTGTTTTGCAGTCTGTGACGATGCTAGGTTTGCCTTCGACTTGGAAAGTCATGCAGACAAGCGGCGTTTTTTGAAATCTTTTGTAAAAATCTGTGGTTTTTTTGTCTACATCGGAAGAAGCCCAGGAGATAATTCCTGAAACAGAATCGTCCGTCAACAGGTGATAGATAATGGAGCCTTCTCCTTTGTTTAAAATTGGCCCTCGAAATGTGACTAAAGGGATTTTATCTTTTTTGCAGCCTGTTATGATGCCTTTGAGCATGTTGCGACCTGTTGCATCAATTAATGAGCGGGTTAAAAAAGCAATTGACTTCTTATTCATGACTAAACCTCAGAAATAAAATCGGCTATTTTTAATTATAATATGAAAAATGAAAAAAGAAACTTTAAAATTTTGATTTATTTTGATTTAATTGATAATTAGTCAAAATTTCGAGTTTTATCGTTTAATGTCATTATCGGACTTGGCCATTTGTCATTAGATTGCTAAACGGGTTTTTATGCAGACATCGTGCTGTCAGACACGGCAATAACTGGTCTTTTTTTTATTCGATATTCAGGCTGATTATGAAATAAATTTTTTTTGAATATTGTCTGAGTATTTTTGGAATTTTGTGCTTTAAAATTTTAAAAAGTGAAAAATTTATTATTCATTTTTATTTACTAAAATTAAGAAAATAATTAAAGTTTATTTAAGTTGAATTTTTGGAGGACTCAAATGAAAAAAGTTTTGGGCGCAGTTGCTCTTGCTGTTGCAGGACTTTTCGCTTTTACTGGTTGTGGTGAAAAAGCTGGAGAAACGGTAAAAATTGGTGCTATTGGACCTCTTTCTGGTGCTGTAGCTGTTTACGGTGTTGACTGTTTGAATGGAATCAACTTGGCGGCTGAAGAAATTAACGCTGCTGGTGGCATTAACGGTAAAAAAATTGAAATTATAAGCGAAGATGATGAAGGAAACCCAGAAAAATCTGTAAATGCTTATAAAAAAATCGTTACACAGAAAAAAGCAAAACTTATTGTTGGTTCTTTGACTTCTGGATGTACAATGGCAATCACTTCTTTGGCTCAGGCTCAGAAAGTTTTGATGATTGCTCCTGCTGCTACAGCTCCTGCAATTACTGAAGCTGGAGATTTTGTTTTCCGAGCTTGTTTTATTGACCCGTTCCAGGGAACTGTTGGAGCTAAATTTGCGCTTGAAACTCTTGGTGCTAAAAAGGCTGCTGTTCTTTATGATATTGGAAACGACTACTCTGTAGGTCTTACAGAAAACTTTGTAAAAACTTTCTCTGCTTCTGGAACTGTTGTTGCTAAAGAATCTTATAGCACTGGAGACAAAGATTTTAACGCTCAGCTTACAAAAATTAAGAATTCTAAACCAGATGTTGTTTACCTTCCAGATTACTACGGAACTGTAGCTCTTATTGCTAAACAGTTGCGTGCTCAGGGAATTAATACTCCGATTGTTGGTGCTGATGGTTGGGACGGTCTTGTTGACAATGCCGGCGATGAAGTTTTGAACGGTTTTTATTCTAACCACTATGCATCTGATGCAACTACTGGCGCAGTAAAAACTTTTGTTGAAAATTATAAGGCAAAATACAATCATACTCCGACTTCTTTTGCTGCTCTTGGATATGATGCAGTTTATATGATTAAAAATGCAATCCTGGCCGCTGGTTCAACTGACAGCGTTGCTGTAAAAGATGCTCTTGCTGCTTCTGAAGGCGACTATGTTACAGGCCACATTACTTTTGACGAAAAACGAAACCCTGTAAAATCTGCTGTAATGCTTGAATTGGTAAAAGGTGCTGACGGAAAACTTTCTACAGTTTATAAAACTACAGTAGAGCCGTAAATTTAAATTTGCTTAATTTGACAAAGGCGTCATGAATTTGAGAAAACTGCTTTTCTCGAAGGAATGGCGCTTTTTTTTTGCCGAAAACTTAGCCCGGATCGGAACGGCGCGCAGCGTCCGTCTTGACGGATGGAGCGGATAGCGCAACCGTGAAGAGCCGGTTTGAAAGCGGATTGTGCTCCTATAAATAATGCATGATGCCTTGATTTACTAAAAACAAAAAATTTTTTACAATACAATAGAACTAATATATTTGGAGGATAAGTTTGAACAACGTAACAATTTTTGTTCAGCAGCTTATCAATGGACTTTCGTTAGGAAGTATTTATGCCTTAATTGCCCTTGGGTACACGATGGTTTATGGCATTGTTAAGTTGATTAACTTTGCGCATGGCGACGTTATGATGATTGGCGCTTATGCAGGATATTTTGTTTTGTGTGCGATGGGCACAACTCCAGCGGGAATGGTCTGTGCTTTTTTTGCTGCAATGGTTTTTTGCGGACTTTTGAGTCTTGCGATTGAAAGGCTTGCGTACAGACCTTTGAGAAATGCGCCGAGGTTGAATTCGTTGATTACGGCGATTGCTGTTGAATTGATTTTGCAGAATGTTATGCGCGTTTTGCCTTTTGTCGGTCCGGAGCCACGTTCTTTTCCGACAATGGCGATTAAAAATTTTAGTTTTGGAATTGGTTCTATAAGCAATGTACAGATTATTGTAATCTTGCTTTCGGCTGTTCTTATGGTTGTTTTGAACTATGTCGTAAATTACACAAAAACTGGAAAAGCAATGCAGGCTGTTAGTTACGACCTTGGCGCTGCAAGTTTGATGGGAATTAACTCGAACAGAATTATTGCCGTTACTTTTGTAATCGGTTCTGTTCTTGCCGGCGCAGGCGGCGTTCTCTATGCTGTTGCTTATCCGCAGGTCGATCCTCTTATGGGATATATTCCTGGATTAAAGGCTTTTGTTGCGGCTGTTCTGGGCGGAATTGGTTCTATTCCTGGAGCTATGGTCGGCGGAATTATTCTTGGTGTTGCGGAAACTATGGTTAAGGCCTATCTGTCTTCTCAATATGCGGATGCAATTGCCTATTGTATTTTGATTGTTATTCTTTTGGTAAAACCTGCCGGCCTTCTTGGCAAAAAAGTAAGGGTTAAGGTTTAGGGGCTGGTTTATGATGAATACTAAAAAAAGCAATTTTTTAATTCCTGGAGTTGTGGCTCTGGCGGCGGTTGTAATTCCGTTTGTTTTAATTCGCGCTGGTTTGATAGACGCTTATACTTCGCAGATTTTGACAATGGGCGGAATCAATGCTGTAATTGCGATTTCTGTGAATATGGTTACGGGAATTGTTGGTCAGCTTACTTTGGGCCAGTGTGCTTTTGAAGCGATAGGCGCTTATTCGGTAATTATTTTTACTCAGGATGTTGGTTTGCCGCTGCCTGTTGCCATGCTTGTTGCTCCTTTTTTGGCAGCGGTTTTTGGCTTTGTTATTGGATTTCCGACTTTAAAACTTGAAGGCGACTATCTTGCGATTGTAACTCTTGCTTTTGGCGAAATTGTGCGTGTAGTTCTTGTGAACCTCAAAGCTGTTACTGGCGGTCCGAACGGAAAAAGTTTTAAATACAGTTTTATGCGCGATGACCTTTTTTGGGGACCTGCAATGAGTTATCTGGTAAGTATTGGAATGCTTGTTGTTCTGATTATTCTTTTGCAGAACTTTTTACATTCAACTTACGGCCGGGCAATCAAGGCTATTCGAGAAGATGAAATTGCCGCAAATTCTAACGGAATCAGCGTTTTTAAATACAAAATGATTGGTTTTGTGATTGCTTCGTTTATAGGCGGTCTTGGGGGCGCGCTTTATGCTCCGATTGTTGGTTTTATTAAGCCGGATATTGCCTCGTTTAACAATTCTGTAAATATGCTGATTTATGTTGTTCTTGGAGGAATGGGAAGCATTAGCGGTACAGTTATTGCAGCCTTTGTTTTGACGGCGATTCAGGAAGCGTTGCGATTCCTTGGAAACTACCGTCTTTTGTTCTACCCGGTTGTTTTAATTATTGTAATGCTCTTTAGACCCCAGGGGCTTATGGGAATGAAGGAATTGAGTTTTGTGAACGGATTTTTTAGTCTTAAAAGCAGATTTTCTAAAAAGGCGAAAAATGAAGCTGCAGACACAAAAAAGGCAGAAGGGGAGGCAGAATAATGAGTGATGAAAAATTGATTCTTCAGGTAAATGACCTTTCTATCGTTTTTGGTGGACTTAAAGCTGTCAGCGAACTCAATATGGAACTGCGCAAAGGCGAACTTGTCGGTTTAATCGGTCCGAACGGCGCTGGAAAAACGACTGTTTTTAATATGCTTTCTGGCGTTTACACTCCGACTGGCGGACAGATTACTTTTTGGGATAAAAATGGAAAAGCTCAGGTTGTAAATAAAAAAACACCGGCCCAGCTCAATTTGATTGGAATTGCGAGAACTTTTCAGAATATCAGGCTTTTTGGAAATTTGACCGTAAGCGACAATATTCGGATTGCAATGCACAGTCAGAGAAAAGTTAAACCTTGGGACGCAATTTTGCGTACTAAAAAATTTTTTGAAGATGAAGAAGTGATGAATTTAAGAGTGCGGAATCTGCTTAAACTTTTTGGTCTTGAAAAAAAAGAAAACGAACTTTCTTCAAATTTGCCTTACGGTGAACAGCGAAAACTTGAAATTTGCCGTGCCCTTGCTGCAAATCCAACTCTGCTTTTGCTGGACGAACCTGCCGCTGGCATGAATCCTCAGGAAACAAAGGAACTTATGGAGCTTATTGCGTTTATCCGCAAAGAATTTAACCTGACGATTCTTCTTATTGAACACGATATGAAACTTGTAATGGGAATTTGTGAGCGTCTTTATGTTTTGAATTACGGCCGGGTTCTTGCGAGCGGAATTCCGGAGGAAATTAAATCAAATCCCGATGTAATTAAAGCTTATTTGGGTTCTGAAGCGGAAAATCTTGCTTAAAAGTTTTTTGAATCGGAAATTTTTGGAGAAATTATGGCAATTCTTGAAGTAAAAAATCTTGTTGTGAATTACGGTGCAATCTGCGCTCTAAAAGGCATCTCGTTTGATGTAAATGAAGGCGAAATTATTTCCCTTATTGGCTCGAATGGCGCTGGAAAAACAACAACTTTACATTCAATTTCAAATTTGATTAAAAAACAGAGCGGTTCTGTTGTTTTTGACGGAGAAGACATTACAAATCTTCAGGCGGCTCAGATTGTTCACAGAGGGTTGATTCATGTTCCTGAAGGCAGGCGAATTTTTGCAAATTTGTCTGTAAAAGACAATCTTGAAATGGGAGCTTACACTCGAAATGACAAGGAAAAAATCAAGCAGGATATGGAACACGTGTTTGAGCTTTTTCCGAGAATGAAAGAGCGCTTAAAGCAGCTTGCAGGAACTCTTTCGGGCGGAGAACAGCAGATGCTCGCAATGGGCCGCGGACTTATGGCAAACCCAAAGCTTCTTTTGCTTGATGAACCGAGCATGGGACTTGCGCCGATTCTTGTTGATGAAATTTTTGAAATTATCAAAAAAATCAATGAGGACGGAACGACAATTCTGCTTGTTGAACAGAATGCGTTCAAGGCGATGAGCATTGCAAACCGAGTTTATATTTTGGAAACTGGAAGCATTTCTTCGTCAGGAAAATCAAGCGACATGATAAAAGATCCGGCTGTAAAGGCTGCATATCTTGGCGGCTAATAGTTTTGTTTGCTTTTTTATAAAACGCGACTTAAAATTATTTAAGGTTGCCATTTTGTAAACTTTTTGGAGGAAATTATGAAAGTATGTGACTTTATGAGCAAAAATGTAATTTATGTTTCGCCAGATACATCTTTGACGGATGCAAAGGCTTTGATGATAAAAGAAAAAATCAATAAGCTTCCGGTTGTTGACAAGTCAAAAAAACTGGTTGGAATTATAACAAAGAATGATTTGCAGAAAGCAGCTCCTTCCAGCGCTTCGACACTTGATATGTATGAATTGGGTTATCTTCTTTCAAAATTAAAAGTTGAAAAGATAATGGTAAAAAACGTAAAAACTGTTGATTTTGATGAAGTGATTGAAGAGGCTGCAAGAACAATGGCAACTGAGAAAATCGGATGTCTGCCTGTAATGAAAGATGGAATTCTTTCTGGAATTATTACCGAAACTGACCTTTTTAACGCATTTATTTCGATGTTTGGAGCGACCTTGCCTGGAGTTCGGGCAGTGATTGAAGTTGCAGAGAAACCTGGCGAACTTGCGAGAATTGCAACTGCCGTGGCTGCAAAAAACGGAAATATTGTTTCTGTGGTAACAGCTGACGGAAGCGATGTTTCAAAGCGGATTATTACGGTAAAAATCGGCAATTTGAGCAAAGAAACAGTTGAAGAAATTATCAGACAGGAAAATGTAAAAATTCTTGACATTCGGGAAAAAAAGTAATTGCGCTTTTTAGATTGCTGAATAAAAAATAATGGAATGCCGGTAGAAATGCCGGCATTTTTTGTTACACGGTTGCGGCAAGGATTGCAGGGGCGGCGAAGCCGTTGCTTTTGAGCAATGTAGCGCGGTTAGCGCGGAACCCCGGAAAGCCTGGTTTTTGCAACGCAAAAAGCCGCCCTGCTGTTAAAAATTATTCTGGCTTTATTTTATAAAGGACCGTAAAAGAAACGTTTTTGATAGACGGAAGGGGCTTAAATTTTGTAAATTATAAGTATGTATGGAAAAATTGAAAAAGTTTTGTCGCAGTTTTTGAGAACTTTTGACAGGCCTTTTACGACAACAGAAATAAATTTATTACTCAAGCCTTACGGTGAAAAAGCTACAGCGGAAGAAATCGATGAATTTTTGCGGGCAGATGACAGAGTGTTTGCTCTTGAAGGGCATTATTATATGACGCATGCCGGGGTTTTTAACGGAATGTTTTTTAGTTTTGTTCCGACCGCTAAAGAACTTGAGCAGAAGCTTTTTATTCCTGGCGACCGTTGTATTCCTTTTGCGGATTGCGAAATGCTTTCGTCGCAGTTGAAATTTGTTTATAACGATAGAATTCTGCCAAAAAAAATTATGACGACCGACTGCAATACGGCAAGAGAATTTTTTACTTTTTTTGGTGATGAATATGCAAGCCAGTATATTGCCGCCGACCCGATAAATAATAAATCTGAAATTGCAAATAACAATTTTGAACTGCCATCGAAAATCAGTTTGACAGGAATTTCGCTTGAAAAAGTTATTTCGGATTTTAATTTTCATAAGGGCGATCGTATTTTGTGCAGAATGGCTGATTGGGATCAGGGAATTATTGAAATTTATCCGATTTTGAATCATAGAAAGACAATTTTGGAATTGAATGAAGAAATCGGAAAAATAAAACTTTGGAACGAAAATCTTGAAAAAGCGTTGTTTGGAAGTTTTGACAAAATGGGGCCTTGCTCAAGCATGGAACAACAGCTTTCGTTTGCGTTTTTAGAGCACAGAAAAGAGCTTTGCGCGCCAGCCTGCGGTTCAATCCATGAATTTTTAAATTCGACAAAAAAAATCAGCATGGAACTTTTTGGCGTAGAAACAAGACTTTGGAAAAAAGGCGAAGATGTTCCTGCTGTTGGAAAATGGAATCGGGAAATGCTTGGGTCTGGGCTTGAGGCGTGCTTGCCAGCCTTGCAGCCTCCAGCATGCTTGCTTGACTGCATTATAAAAGACAGGCTTTTTAACAAAAAAGAAATTAAGCCGGAAGAAATACTTAAAGATTTTCTGCCAGAGGAAATGGAAATTTCTAAGGAAGATGAAGAATTCATTACGTTGCAAATTATAAAAAGAAGTGATATATTACGTGAGCATTATAATTGGTTGGCAGATTTTCCGGTTGCGTCGTTGCGGCACAAGGCTTTAGGCTTGTTTGCAAAAGTTCAGAATTTGGTTTTTGATATTGATGAAGCTGGTGAAAAAATCGAACGGTTTCCGCAGCAGGAGCTTGTTATTCTCTCTCAGTTGTTTGCGCATGCTGCCAGAATTTTGGATATGCTTTCCAATGAAAACGAATTTAAAGATGATGACAGAGATGCGTTAAAACTGTCGCTCGAAGGCATGGAAATGAATTTTGAAGACATTTGTCCTGAATTGCGAAATGCTTTGGACAGATGTTATGTCGAACAGTTTAAGGTTGTCTGATTTTCTGCGGAGGATTGAATGGTTCCTGATGCAAACATCGGTGAATATTTGCGTGCTGGCGGTGTTTATAGAGATATTGAGGGAGATTCTCCGTTTGAAGCTTTTAAATCGCTGTCAGAAAAAGTAAATCTTCCTTCAGAAATACTTCCTGTAAATCTTTATGAAGGTCTTTGCGCCCGCGAAGCTGTTCTGAGCACTGCTGTTGGCAAAGGAATTGCAATTCCACATTCGCAGCAGCCGCTCTTAAAAAATCGAAAAGATCAGAGAATTTTTATCTGTTATTTAAAAAATCCGATCGATATGCATGCAATGGACAATAAAAAAGTTCAGACATTGATTATTCCTTTGAGCAGTTCTGTTCAATCGCATTTGCATATTATTTCTCTTCTTGCGCAGCTTTTAACAAAAAGCGATTTTAAAAAAGCTCTTGAATTAAAACTTGGATTAAACGAGCTTTATCCGCTAATCCGAAGAGTTTAATTTAAGTTGATATAAAAATTTTAGGGGTTTTATTATGGACACAAAAGGAATTGCTGCCGTTGCAAAATCAATCCGCAGTCTGTCAATCGATGCTATCCAAAAAGCAAAATCAGGTCATCCTGGACTCCCGCTTGGATGTGCTGAACTCGCTGCAGTTTTGTACGGAGAAGTTCTAAAGCACAATCCTGCTGATTCAAAATGGGCAGATCGTGATCGCTTTGTGCTTTCGGCCGGACACGGTTCTATGTTGCTTTATTCAATTTTGCACTTGAGCGGTTACAAAGTTTCGCTTGACGACATTAAAAATTTCCGTCAAGTAGGTTCAATTTGTCCTGGACATCCGGAATTTGGCTGGACTGACGGCGTAGAAAACACATCTGGTCCGCTCGGACAGGGAATTGCTCTTGCTGTTGGAATGGCGCTTGCAGAATCAATCGAGGCTGCAAAATTCAATACAACGGAACACAAAATTGTTGACCATTATACTTACGCTCTTTGTGGCGAAGGTTGTCTTGAAGAAGGCGTTTCTTCCGAGGCATCTTCTTTTGCAGGACATAATAAACTTGGAAAACTGATTGTTTTTTATGATCAGAATAAAATTTCAATTGACGGTTCGACAGATATAACTTTTACAGAAGATATTGGAAAACGTTACGAGGCTTATGGCTGGCAGGTTTTAAAAGGCGACATGTATGATGTTGAAGGTCTTTTAAAGCTTATTGAAGAAGCAAAAAACTGTTTGGACAAGCCTTCTTTGATTATGCTCAAGTCTGTAATTGGAAAATTCGCTCCAAAGCAAGGAACTCCGGTTGTTCACGGAGAACCTCTTGGAGAAGCAGATGTTGCCGAAACTAAAAAAGCGCTTGGTATAAATCCTGAAGAATTTTTCTATATCGATCCGCAAGCTCTTCGTTATTTTGAAGACAAAAAAGCCAGTTTTGCTAAAAAAGAAGCCGACTGGAACAAAGAATTTGAAGCCTGGGCGAAAGAAAATCCTGAACTTGCAAAACAGTGGAAGGCTTCGTTTGAAGGAGTTGCTGACGGAGAAGCAGAAGATCCTGTTTATGAAATCGGTGCAAATGTTGCGACTCGTTCGGCAAGCGGCGACATGATAAACGCAATGGGACTTAGATATTCTTGTCTTGTTGGCGGAAGCGCAGACCTAAAAGGTTCTAATAAATCTGGAATGAAGTGCGATGGAGGAACTTATACTCCTTCTAACCGTGCAGGCCGCTCCATTGAATATGGAATCCGCGAATTTGGAATGGCAAGCGAAGCTCTTGGAATGTGTTCTCATGGCGGAATTCGTCCGTTTGTAGCAACTTATCTTGTATTTAGCGACTACATGCGTCCTTCAATTCGTTTGGCTTCGATTATGAAGCAGCCTGTAATCTATGATTTGACTCACGATTCGATTTTTGTAGGCGAAGATGGTCCGACACACCAGCCGATTGAGCAGCTTTCTTCTTTGCGCGCGATTCCTGGTGTACAGGTTTTGCGTCCTGGCGATGCTGAAGAGACCGTTGCTGCCTGGCATCTTGCGATGGAAAGCAAAGATCATCCGGTTGTTTTGGCTCTTACAAGACAGAATGTTCCTGTTTACGAAAAAGAAGATAAAAACTGGAAAGAGACAATCAAAAAAGGCGCTTATGTTGTAAAAACTGGCGGCGAAAATCCTGATGTTGCTGTCGTTGCGACTGGTTCCGAAGTGAACATGGCTCTTGACGCTGCTAAAAAAGTAATAGGAAAAACTGTCCGTGTTGTTTCGGTTTTGGACAAGAATTTGTTTGAAAGCGATGAAAAATTTATGAATGAAATTTTTGGCGGAGCAAAACGCGTGATTGTTGCAGAAGCCGGCTGCAGATGCGGCTGGGAAGGAATTGCAACTGGCCGCAAAGATTTGTTTACTATTGACCGCTTTGGTGAATCAGGTCCAGGCAAAAATGTAGCGCAGGCTCTCGGCTTTACCGCAGATAAACTTGCTGAATTGATTGAAGCTTAATAAATGGCTTAGGGGCTGGAAGGGCGGCGTAAGCCGTTCGCTTGCGAATGAAACCCTGCAAGACCCGACCCGCGCAAGCGGGGAAGCCCCAAAAAAATAAAAACTGACTTTTAATTCGGATGAATGAATTTTAAGTCAGTTTTTTTATTTTAAACGAGTACAAACGTGGTGAGAGAAGTTTTGTCAGGCGGATTTTTGTTGATTTTTCTTTTTGGAAAGAGAATATGAAAAAATTGCCAGCAAAATTCCGCCGAGCACCATTAAAATGCACAAAATTTGCCCAGTCGAAATGTTGAAAAGCGAAGTGTTGAGGTAAATAGGCGCATTTGTGTCGGCGGCGATTCTGTAACCAATGTCTGAGTCTGGTTCACGGAAATATTCGATAAAAAAGCGGAAGATTCCGTATCCAATCGTGTAAATTGCTCCAGAAAATCCGTCAAACGGCTTTTTTTTGCGCAAAAACCAGAGAATTGAAAAAAGTACAAGACCTTCAAAAAACGCTTCATAAAGCTGGCTCGGATGGCGCGGAAGATTTACGAGCAAACCGGAAATTTGGAGTCCGCACTGAGATGCAAAATCTTTTACCCATTGGAATGAAGCCGAAAAACGTTCTGCTTGCGGAAAAATAATTCCCCAAGGTGCGCTTGTGATTCGGCCGTAAAGTTCTCCGTTTAAAAAATTTCCAAGACGGCCAAATGTGTAGCCGAGAGGGATTGCCGTAACCATTGCGTCAATCCATTTGAGCGTCTGGCGTTTGTTTTTTTTGCACCAGAAAATCATTCCGATTAAGCCGCCGATAAAGCCTCCGTGATAACTCATTCCTGCAAGTCCGGTAAACTGTCCTGAAGAGTTGAATGGCCAAAAAATTAGCCATGGCTTTTTCCAGTAGATTCCGGAAGTATCGTAAATTAAGGTTGAAAAAACGCGTGCGCCGATTAGAAGGAAGATGATTCCTGTGGCAATAAAACTAAAAATGTCGTCTTCTGTGGCTTTTCTTAGTGTTCCGTTGGGAGAAATTTCATCTAGAGCGCCTTCTTTTAGAAGTTTTTTTAGAACCAAGAAGGCTGTTCCGAACGCAAAAATGTACATAAGACCGTACCAGCGGATAAGTCCCAGAACAGGAACTCCAGGAAAGATTTCCGGATGAATCCAAGACGGATAGTTGATATAAAGAGGTAGAAAATTCATTTTATTCTCCATGTGTTTTCAAAAAAAACAGGCGGTATTTTTATTTTAAATCTTAAATCCCTGAGAAGCCGCCTTTACAAGCTTTGATTTTAAAAGCAGGTTTTCGTTTCTGAGTTGATTTAATTCATACTGCTGGGTTTTTATAGTTTCTGCAAGTTCTCCCATGCTCAGCGCTCCTGTGCCAACCAAGTCTTCGACATAGGACATTTTTTGAGAATAGTCGTCATTTGCCTCTTCGCTTGCAAGGTCGTATGTTGAGTCGAGAACGTCTGTTGAAAAATCATCAAATTGAAATGTTTCGCTCTGAAGAATTTTTTCTGCAATTCTATAAATTGCCTGGCTGATTACCGCATTTGGTTTGTAGTTTATGACCGGCAACCTTGATGAAAGCGCTTTGTCCTGCAATGTGTCGCGGTACATTACTCCCAGAGACTCTACGTCGATTCCGAGATATTGCTGGCATGAACGGCGAATTTTTAGGGCTTTGTCGGCATCCTTTGGTTCGTCAATCATATTCATGACAAGGCGCGGATGGAATTGTCTCATGCGGTTTTCAAAAACTGCTGCATTTTCCGGATCAACTTCGCGAAGCGTTTCAATCATTTTTGGAATGTAAAGCCTTTGGAGAGAAGATGAATCGTTTTTGAGTTTTTCTAGATATTTTGAGGCCGGGCTGTTTTTTTTGAATGAACTTGCCATGAGCCGGAAAACTGCGTTTTTTAAAAAAAGATAGCCGTTGAGGGTCGCTGTAACTGTTGGCGCTGTAACTACAATTCCCTGTGGAGAAAGAAGAAACAAATCGAGAATTGTAAGGTGAGTTCCTGCTCCAAGGTCGATTATAAGGTAGTCGCAGTTTAAATTGCGGAAATTCCTGATAATTGAATTTTTCTGAGCGCTTTTTAAAGTGCTCAAGCCCGGAATTTCAGAATCTCCTGCGATAAAAGAAACATTTTCGTATTCTGTCGGCTGGATTATGTCTTCAAATTTGTTTTCGCCTGTAATGAAAGTGCCGATTCCTTTTTTTGCAGAAAACTGGCCGATTACAAGATGAAGGTTTGACGCGCCTAAGTCTAGGTCTGCCAGAATTACTTTTTTGCCGGCCTGTCCGAGTGCGATTGCGAGATTTGCAGAAAGAAGACTTTTTCCTACGCCTCCTTTTCCGCTTGCTATTGGAATGATTTGCATGGCTTTATTCTACCATAGTAAAAACAGAAAATACAGAGGTTCTTTTTATAGAAAAAATATGAATTTTCCGAAAAAAGGAACGTAATTCTTTCTCTTGCCTTAAAATAGATAGAAGTCTAAAATACAGATTATGAAAAAAATTAAACATGGCATAAAAGTTGTTTTTTTGTATTTTTATGCAATAATCTTTGCTTCTCAGTGTTTTGCCGAGTCTTCTTCAAATTCGACATCGAAAATAAATAAACGTTCACAGCAATATATGGAAATGATGAATGGAGTTTTTGACTTTGTTCAGAGAAATTATGTTGATGAGGTTGACCCTGAAACGCTCTACACGGGCGCCCTAAAAGGAATGCTTTCTGCCTTGAACGATCCGTACACCGTCTATCTAGACAATTCGACTTTTAGAAGTTTAAATGACACTACAAAAGGAAAATTTGGAGGAGTTGGACTTTCTATTTCCAAGGCATTTGTTTCTACCTCAGAAAAACCCGCTTATGTAGAAGTTGCTTCGCCCATAGAAGATACACCTGGATTTAAGGCTGGAATTCAGGCAGGAGATTTAATTATTTCGGCAAACGGAACTGACACTTCAAAAATAACAATGGACGAAGTTTTGGATATTTTGCGCGGTCCAGTCGGAGAAAAAGTCGACCTTGTGATTCGCCGTGGACAAAATATTGAATTTCCGGTGACATTAAAAAGAGAGATGATTGAAGTTCCGACGGTAAAATTTGGAACAATAAAGGAAGTTGAAAAAGCCGGAACTGTAGGTTATGTAAGAATTATTGAATTTACACCGCAGACAGCAGAGCGCGTTCAGCAGGCTTTGGATTCGTTTAAAAAAGAAAAAATTTCTGCTTTGATAATTGATTTGCGCAACAATCCCGGCGGACTTATAACGTCTGTTGTTGATGTTGCGGATAAATTTATTGATAAAGGGCCGATTGTTTCGACAAAAAGCCGTCTTGCCTTTGAAAATTCTGTTTTTACGGCAAGTCCACGCAAAACGACTTTTAAAAAAGATATTCCTATTGTAGTTTTAATCAACAAAGGTTCGGCTTCTGCTTCTGAAATTCTTTCTGGCGCGTTAAAAGATAATCATCTGGCTTACCTTGTTGGCCAGCGTACTTACGGAAAAGGTTCTGTTCAGCAAGTGCTTCCGCTTTCTTCGACAGACGGCATAAAAATTACAATGGCGCGTTATTACACTCCGAGCGATACTAATATCGACAAAATCGGAATTCCGCCGGACAGAGAAGTTTTATTCCCGGATTTTACAGAAGATGGCGAAAAACAGTATACCGAATTGAT
>DLLE01000034.1:73770-94241 GCA_002477955.1 Treponema sp. UBA7570
TTTGCAGAAAAATTGCACGAAAAATACACTGCAATTGATTTGCCGACACTCAGAAAACTCGTAAGAAACGAAGTAAACCGCACAAAAGGCACAATGCTTTACGATTTGGACTGGGACGTTCAGCTTGTTGCGGCTCTTGATATTTTGAGCGGATCTAAGGCTGAATTTGATGAACTTTTAAAAAATACAAAAACTCTTAAAGAATTGCAGGAAGAGGCGGCTTTAAAAGACGAATCGCTGTCTGCCGAAAAAAAATGAGGCAGTTTGTTTCGACAGTAAATCCAGACAAAAAAGGACTTCTCGAAATTAACGGAAAAGATTTTCGTTATTTAAAACAAGTTCTTAGGCTTTCTGTCGGTGATATGCTTTATGTCCGTTTGCCAGACGGGAAACTTTCTGGTACGACCGTTGCAAAAATTGATGAAAACAGGCGCGCCGTAACTTTGCAAGTATGCGATTCTGTTTTGGAAGTTTTAAAAGAAGAAGGCGAAAATCAGAGCGAATATTGTCCGAAAGTGAATTTTTATCTTTTTCAGTTTGTTGCAAAGAGTTCAAAAATGGATTTGATTGTGAGACAGGCAACAGAATGTGGAGTTTTAAAAATAATTCCTGTGATTGGAAAATTTACGCAAAATGGCGTAGCAGAAAAGAATTTTCGCAATTCACGTTATGAGCGGATTGTAAAAGAAGCTCGCCAGCAGAGCGGAAGTCCAGTTTTGACCGAAATTGAAGAAACTTTGACGTTGGATGAAGCCTGTGCGCTTTGGAAAGAAATTGCCGGAGAAAATTCAGAAAGCGGTTTTGCCTGCGTTTTGTACGAGCGAAGCGAAAAAACAAAAAGTCTTTACGAAGTCATTTCGGATTCTGAAAAAATTAAAAATTACGCAGTTTTTTGCGGGGCGGAAGGCGGAATAAGTCCCGAAGAAATAGAAATTCTTTCTAAAAATGGAATTGTTCCAGTTCACTTTGAAACAAATATTTTAAGATGCGAAACTGCGGCGCTTTATGGCATTGCCTGCGTGCAGAATGCAGTAACGGGAAGAAAGATATGGCAGAAGAATTAAGAAATGAAAATTCAAAACTAAAAAGAATAAATTTGCTTGGTGTTCCGGTTGACGTCTGCAATCCTGGCGACATGGACGACGTTATTCTTGAAATTCTCGCAAAACCTGGCTCAAAACAGATTGTCTTTCTTTCTGTCTGGGATTTGCTAAAAGGCAGAAAAAAGAAAAAGAATTTTAGCAAGTATTTACATTCTGCCGATTTAATTTTGCCGGTTTCAAAAAGTATTATCTGGGGCGCAAAATTCTTAAAAAAAACAGTTCCTGTAAGATACAATCCTTTTTCCGCAGTAATTGCAATTTTGTCGGTCATGGAATATCACTACAAATCGCTGTTTTTGCTTGGAGGACGAAAAAAGGCTCTTCAAAAAGCAGAATCAAATTTGCGTTCAACCTTGCCAAACCTTCAAATTGTCGGCCGTTACGTCGGATATTATTCAAAAGATATTGAAAAAGATGTAGTCCAGGCAATTTATAAAGCGGCGCCTTCTCTTGTAATTGTGAGCGATGGAATAAAGGAAAAAAAATTGTGGGCCTATAACCGGCGGAACAATTTTGCTTCGAGCATTTTTTTGTATTACAAAGATTGCATTGGAATTTTTTCTGATCGCGTAAAAAGAGTAAGCGAAAAAACTTTTGACCGTGGACTTGAAATTTGGCCGGAAATTTTTAAAAATCCTTTGAAAATTTTTCTCATTTTTCCGTATTTGCGTTATATAATTTTAGTATTCTGGTACAGACTTTTTAAAAAGAATTCTTGAGAGTTTTTTTGAAAGGCAAAATCTTTTTTTTCTCACTAAATTCGGCATTTGTTTCAATGTGTTCAAATGCGCTTTCGGGCTTCTGTTGTTTTGAAGTTTTAAATTCAGAAAAGTCATTTAAAAATTGTCTTTTGCATTTTTCGAACTGTATTTTTTTGTGCGATTATGATTTTTTTAAAGGTGATGGACTTTTTGGCGAAATAACAAAACAGAACGGACACAAAATTTTCTTTTTGACGACAAAGGTTCAGAACAGTTCTTATATTCCAAAATATGTAATTCATCTTCCGTTTGGGTTTCCGCTGCTTTTTAAAATGATTGGTTTTGAAATTGATAATGAAGAAAATCCTGTCTGTCAAAAAAATTCTTCTTTTAACTTGGCAGGCTCGTCTCTGGGCGTAAAAAGATTGCGTCTTCAGATTGCGCAAGCGGCAAAGCACAAAGAGTGCGTTCTTTTTACTGGAGAAAGTGGAACTGGAAAGTCGCTTGCTGCAAAAATTCTGCACGAAATGAGTCCTGCTGGAAAAAAAGGCAAAAAACTCATAACCGAAAATATTTCTGCTGTTTCCGAAGGTCTTTTCGAAAGTGAACTTTTTGGCGTAAAAACTGGAGCCTTTACCGATGCAAACTGTGAGCGTGAAGGATTGATTGGCAGGGCGGACGGAAGCTCGATTTTTTTTGACGAAATTGGCGATTTCCCGCTGCATCTCCAGTCAAAACTTTTGCTTGCTGTTCAGGACGGTTTAATCCGAAAAATTGGAAGCGATGAAAGCCGAAAAGTCGATGTTAGGTTTATTTTTGCAACAAATCAAAATCTGCGGAATAAAATAAAAAATGGCGGTTTTAGGAAAGACTTGTTTTTTAGGATAAGCGCAGTCGAAATTGAAATTCCGCCGTTAAGAAAAAGAAAAGAAGATATTTTTGAGCTTTCAGCTGAATACTTAAAAAAGCGCGGACTGAATTTTTCGATTTCCAAAACCGCACTTTTAAAACTTCAGGATTACGACTGGCCTGGAAATATTCGCGAACTTGAAAATTGCTTGGCAAAAGCTGTCAGAAACTGCAAGAAAAATGTCATTGGTCCTGAATTGATTCATTTTTTTGAGCAAGACCTGCAATTTTTGTGAATGTTTTTTCAATGTAGGAAGCCTCGCCTTCGCTCAAAGACGCCCTTGAAAGAATTCCGCGCCAAAAATTTTCCATGTCTTCTCTTCCAGCAACCTTGAAAAAACCGGTTTTTTTAAGACTTTCTGAAATTGTGTTTACAGTTTTGGTCAAACGTTCGAGGTTTACGGGAACATAGCCTGGACTTATTTTTGTCTGCGTTCTAAAAAATTGGTATGCAATAATTTGAACTGCGTGCGAAAGGTTGAGGGATGCAAAGCCTGGCGAAGAAGGAATTGTAACTCCGATTGTACATTCTGAAAGCTCTTCGTCGGAAAGACCTGTGCGCTCATTTCCAAAAACTGCTGCGACAGTCTGACCTTTGCTTGTTTCTGTTCCTGAAATGTCCGAGGCGAGTTTTGCAAATTCTTCCGGGAGCAAAAGTTTGTCTTTGCGTTTTTTTCCTCGTCGGCGTGTTGTGCCTGCGGAAAGCGCGCAGTCTTTTGTGGCTTCTGTAATCGAATTAAAAAATTTCGCGTTTTCCCAAATGTCTGCCGCGTGAATTGCAAGCCGTCTTACATGCTCGTCGTCAAAATTTTCTTTTGACCCGACAATCCGCAGGTCAGAAAGCGCATTGTTTGCCATTGCGCGGCAAACTGCTCCAACGTTGCGGCTTTCTTCGGGATTTACAAGGACGATTGCAATTTTGTTAAGGTTCATTTGCGCTTTGCTCCAGATGAAAAACTTATAAAGATATTTTAGCGTTTTTGCAAAAAGCTGTCATTTAACTTAGATTTTTTTGATTAGCAAAAAAAATTGCTGTATAATTTTTTACATGAAAAATTTTGAAGGAAAGAACGCCCTTGTTGTTGGTGGAAGCGGTGGAATTGGTTTTGAAATTTCCAGAATGCTTTTAAAAAACGGAGCGAATTTAATAATTCATGGACGAAATTTGCAAAAACTTGAAAAAACAAGACAAAATTTAAAAAGTGAATTTGAAAATAAGATGGAAATAAAAATTGTGCCGTTTGATTTTGATTCTGAACCTTTTGAAAATCTGCAAAATTCCGGACTTATAAATGAAATCCAAAAAACAGACATTTTGTGCGTCTGCTACGGACCTTTTTTGCAAAAAAGTTTAGACAAAATGAGCTTTTCTGAATGGCAGAAAATTTCGCTTTTAGATTATGCCCTTCCTGGAATTTGCGTGAGCGCGGCTCTTTCTGAAATGAAAAAAAAGCACTTTGGAAGAATCTTGCTTTTTGGCGGAACAGGAACAAATTTCCGTTCGGAATTTTTGACAAATGCCGCTTATGCTGGCGCAAAAACCGGACTTGGCGTTCTTGTGCAGTCGGTTGCCTGCGGATTTTCTTCCGATGGAATTACCTGCAATGCGATTTTACCGGGCTTTACCGAAACTGAATATCAGAGCGAAAAAATTCTTGAGGAAGGCAAAAACAAAATGCCTGAAAAAAAATTGATTGAAAGGGAATCGATTGCTAAAAAGGCTGAATTTTTGCTTAAAAGTGACGATTTGAACGGAGTTTTGTTGAAAGTTGACCGAGGATGGAGTCCTTTGAACGCTGGAAAAATGAATTGACTTTTACGCGCAAAAACAAAAATGCACGTGAACCGAAAATATAGCCCTGATTGCAGCAGCGCGAAGTGTCCGGCTTTGCCGGATAAAACTGCGAAAAGCAGGTTGCGGGAGGTGAATGCGCTCTGTTTTTTGAATTTTCAGGAATTTGATAAATTTGACATAATAGCGATTTTTGTCTTATAATTTACCGTATATCGAATGTTAGCAGGGGTTTTATGAGTAACAATAATATTGTTCCTGGATTTAATGACGAAAAAGATGACAGTCTCAAAATAAATCTTGAAAAAGTACCAGAAGTTGAAAACTGCCTGACAATATATTTGCTTGGATACATTGACACTTACAATTCGAGCTTTTTTCAAAAAAGAATTGCAAGGGTTGTGGAAGCAGGTTATGTAAATCTTATTTTTAACTGCGCTTCTCTTAATTATGTTTCTTCGACTGGAATTGGCTCGTTTACTGCATTTTTAAAAATGGTAAAACCGAAGGGCGGGGATGTTGTTCTTCTTGAAATTCAGCCGAAGGTTTACGAAGTTTTCCAGCTTTTGGGCTTTAGTCAGTTTTTTAATATAAAAGATTCGATGGGAGATGCAATCAACTTTTTCAAAAACGGAACTCAGGTTGAAGAAAGCGTTTTTCCGAAGATTTTTAGTTGTCCTGTTTGTTCAAAACGCCTAAAGGCGACAAGAAGCGGACGATTCCGCTGTTCTGAATGTAAGTCGATTCTTGCAATTGACCAGCAAGGTTCAGTTTTTTTGGGATAGAAAATTTTATAAAAAATTGTGTAAATTTTTGTGTCAAATCTTGTGTTTTGACGTTGAGCAAAAGAAGCGGCACAAAAAACTTTTTTGAAAATAAAATCCGCTGGCATAAAAAGAGCAGGCGGATTTTTTTATGTCAAAAATAAAAAAAGTTGGGCAAAACAAAGTTTGGCGAAAGATGCTTGTGGATAAAATGTGCTTTTGTGCGGAAGCTTGTGTATAAATTGTGGATACTTGTGCATAACTTGTGGATAAAATGTTTAAAAACGTGTGTATAGTTAAAAATTTAGAATGAAAAGTGGCAGGACTTGTGAACGTTTTTTTGCCGAATTGAATACTGGTTTTGTTAATTTATTGTGTTGTAAGGAATTAGTAAAATAAAAAAAATCTTAAAACCAATTATTTTTTTTAATAACGTTTGTTCGTTTTGCCGAAAATTTAATAACTAACGAAAGTTTGTGTGTACAACTTGTGGATAACTTGTGATTATGAGGTTTACAAAAGCTGATGAAGACCGCATTTAATATGATTATTTATTATCTTGTTGCAACTTTTTTTGGATTGATTGTTGCTGCCGGAATTTATATGCTTTTCTGCGATTTGACACTTTTGGTTGCAGGCGAAAAATTGAACTTTTTTAACTGGAACTTTTTTGTCCGAGGCCTTTTTGTTGCTTTTCCGCTGACTGTAAGTGTTGTTCTCGGATTTATAATTTTTTATGGAATTCGCCATCGGGAAAATCATTTTTTTCGTCTTGGCGCCTATATTTTTTTGTGCGCGCTTACTTGGTTTTGTTTGGTGCCAGTTTGCTTTAATCTTCAAAGATCTTGCGAAAACAAAAAAACAGAAAAAAATCAAAAAAAACTTTTATCGTCTGGTTTTTTCAGACCGGAGGCCGGAGGCGTCTTTTATTTTTCCAGGGTTGAAGAAAATGGAAAATCAAACGGTCTTTTTATCGATTTGAGCGGAATTACTGGAGAAGCCGGCTCTATCGTCAAGTTTTTTGATTCTTCTGTGGAAGAACTTTATGACGGAAAGTATTCAGACACTTTGATTCGAGATGTTGTAAAGCTTCCTCTGGTTTTGCTCGTTCCTTTGCGTGTTTATTCAACTTTGATAGAAAATGCACGTTCTGCCTGGAATTGCGGCTGGCTGAGCTGGATTTCGTTTTTGAGTTTTGTTCTTGCGCTTTGTTCGGTAATTTCGTTTCAATATACGAGCGGCTGGCGGCTTATAAATGCGCTCAGCGTAATGTTTGCAGCCGGAGTTGTCTGTCTTGTGAATTATTCTTTTTATAAAGGATTTATTTTTAAAAATTTGCGGATTTCGTGGAATGAACATTTGCTTGCAGTCGAACCAGGCGGAAAAATGAATTTTATTCAAAAAATTTTTGAGAATTCAGAACCTCTTCTTGTTACGATAAATCTTTTTTTATTTGCCTTCATTTTGGTTTCTGGAATTCTCTTATTTATATTCAAATATAAAAACAAAAAAGAGGCCGAGCGATGAGAAAGTCTGCTGCAATAATTTTTTCTTATGCTTTTTTAGTTTTTGCACTTTGCCTTGGAATTTCTGCTTTTATTGGGAGAGTTCCTTCTGTTCTTGAAGAATATCGTCGGACTTATATTTTTTGCCGTGGATTTTTGTATTTTTTTAGACTTTTGCCCGCGGTTTTGAGTTCCGGCTTTTTGGTTGCGCTTTCGATTTATTTTGGAATTGATTCCGAAAAAGCACAGATGCGTTTTAGTCCGGTTATTGTAAAAGATTTTAAAAGAACTATGATTTTGTCGCTGATTCTCGTTGCCGTTATGAGCGGAGTTTCAGAAATTGCCGCTCCAGTTGTTCAGCGAAAAAAAAACTTTGCTGAAAATTCTGAACGGCTTTTGACAGAATATATTCAGCTTGGAAACGAATCTCTTGCTGCCGAAAATTATGTTTTAGCTCACCGTTACGGAACCCAGATTCTAAAAATTCGACCGGCAAGTTCGGAAGGAAAAAATTTAATCGACAAGTCAGAGGCGGTATTAAAAGCAATAAAGAAAATTTCTCCAGAAACAGAAAAAGTAAAAACAGGCGGAAATCTTAATATTTTTGATGAAATTTCTGGCGAAACGGTAACTTCTCTCATCAATAAATCAAAAATGGCGGCAGAAAAAGGCAAATGGTTTGACTCTCATTATTTTGCTCAGCTTGCCACGACTACCGGTTCAGAAAAAGACATAAACATAAAAGAAGCGCACAGGCTTGCAAGCCAGGCATGGAACGTTTTGCAGTCTGTCTCTCCTTCTGCAAAAACACGAGACCAAATTTTATTTGCAAAAAAGCGTTCTGCGTATAAGGCGCTCTCCGAAGGCGACAATATTGAAGCTTATTATCGGTTTGTGGAAATTTCAAAGCAGGATATTGAATGGGCTTCAGATCCAGATGTGACGGAATTTTTAACGATTGCACGCAACCGTATGGAAAAACAGTGCTTTTTTATCGATGAAACCGACAGTCTTAGGATTTTTGAAAATTTTCTGAATGTTTATTTTACGGTAAAACATTCGGACGGACGGACAGATGTTGTTTATATTCAGGGAATTACACCGGTTTATGACAATGGCGGAATGGTGCAGTATTTGCGCGGTCTGACGGTGACAACCTTTGCCAAAAACGGAAGTTTTATAAAGTCGTTCAGCGTTCCTTATGCAAAAATGCTTTCAGTTGCAGTCAGTTCTTTTGACGAAAATTTGCGCGCTCAGCTTGACTTGCCTCAAAAAGTAAAAAGAGTTCCGTATATTTTGTTAAAAAGTCTAGACAGAAACGGACGCGAAAAAATAATTCTTCCAAAATACGAGTTTTCATATTCTCTGCATCCCGATCAAAAAACGCAGCCGGTTTCGACAGTGCTTGCCATGTCGGTAGAAGATTTTTTTACGGCTTGCGAGCAGAGCGCCGGATTGAGGACAATGCCTTTGAACACGCTCTTAAAAACTGCCGGAAAAGCGCAGAATTTCGGTTTTTCCAACGAAATTTCCGGCGCATTTTTAATAAAGCGAATTACTTATCCGCTCATAATGATGACAATTTTAGTTTTTTTTGCAGGATTAGCCTGGAATTTTAGAATTCACAAAGAGCAGGTTTTTAAATTTGTCTGGGTTTTTATAATTCCATTTTGCGCTTTAGCATGCGACGCATTTATTCAAATTATTTTGTCAATCGCCGAACTTTTTAATTTTATGCTTGTGAGCGTCGCCGGAACTGCCTCCCTCTTGGTTGCGCTCGGATTCTGGATTGTAGTATTCTTTTTTGCAGTATTTTATTTTGTGACTAGAAAAACGAATTAAAATTTGGACGGCAATTTGCGCTCTAACCAGCTGCTTCGGGTTCCGCTGTCCGCTCCATTGCAAATAAATTTGCAACTTACGCCCTGCGCATCTGGCGTAAGTTGTTTTTTTAGCTTTTATTTTTGCAATTTTAGCTGATTTCCACACGTTTTATGTGCGCGCCAAGACTTTGCAATTTTTCTACAAGGTGTTCATATCCTCGTTCAATCTGATAAATATTTGAAATTGTCGATTCGCCATGAGCTGCCATTGCTGCAATTACCATTGCCATGCCCGCGCGCACATCCGGCGAAACAAGATTATCTCCGTGCAAAATACTTGGACCGGAAACAACTGCGCGGTGTGGATCGCAGAGAGTAATTCTTGCTCCCATGCTTATAAGTTTATCAACAAAGAACATTCTGCTTTCAAACATTTTTTCAAAAATCAAAACAGTTCCTTCAACCTGGGTTGCAACAACTGTCATAATCGAAGTTAAATCAGGCGGAAATCCCGGCCATGGAGAATCATCAATTTTTGGAATCATTCCTCCCAAGTCTGTGTTTACTTTCATTTCCTGACCGACAGCGACTGTCAGAGTGTCGCCTTCGATTGTCCATGTTATTCCAAGCTTGCCAAATGCAACGCGCAAAGGCCTCATGTCTTCCGCGCGGATTCCAGTAATTGTAATTGAACCTTTTGTTGCGGCCGCAAGTCCAATATACGAACCGATTTCCATAAAATCAGGTCCAATTGAAAAATCAACTCCGTGTAGTTTTTTTACACCGTCGATTATAAGGATATTTGAGCCGATTCCTGAGATTTTTGCTCCCATTGCAACGAGCATGTTGCATAAATCCTGCACGTGCGGTTCTGAGGCCGCATTCGTGATTTTTGTTCTTCCTTCTGCAAGAACAGCCGCCATAACTGCATTTTCTGTTGCCGTAACGGAAGTTTCGTCAAGAAATAAATCTGCTCCGACAAGTTTGTTTGCTGTAAAAGTAAACGGGCCATCAACTGTTATTCGTGCGCCAAGTTCCTGAAGAGCGAGAAAGTGCGTGTCTAAGCGTCTGCGGCCGATTACATCGCCTCCTGGAGGCGGCATGACAGCTTTTCCAGTTCTTGCAACGAGCGGACCTGCAAAAAGGATTGAAGCGCGGATTTTTTTGCTCAATTCACTTGGAATATCAGTTTTTTCGATTTTTTTTGCTTCGATTTTCCAGGTGTGGTGCTCAATTTTTTCGACACTTGCTCCGAGCGATTGCAAGATTGAAATCATTACCGAAGTATCTTCAATGTCTGGAATATTTCGCAAAATTACAGTTTCGTCTGTCAAAAGAGAAGACGCAATGCACGGCAATGCAGAATTTTTGTTTCCGCTCGCTTTTACAGTTCCGCGGATTGGAATTCCGCCTTCGATTTTGTATTCAAACATTTTGTTCTCCAAAGTGTTATTTTTTTAATTTAGTTTCGGCTTAAACTGAGCACAAATTTATTAGGACTTCTAATGCCTTGCTCATTTCGTTCAGGCTTGCCCACTCTGAGCGCGAATGAAAATCGTGGCCGCCAGTAAAAATATTTGGTGTTGGAATTCCCAGTTCTGTAAGCCGTGAACCATCTGTTCCTCCACGGATTGGAGGAAAAACAGGCTCAATTCCGGCAGATTTGTATGCGTTTACAAGTTTTTGCACGGTTTGAGGTGAATTTTCAAGTCCGTTTTTCATGTTTGCATATTGAAAAGTGTGTTTTACTTCTGTTTTGCCGCCAAAAATCAGGGCCGTTGTCTGTGCAAGTTTTTCGATTAAGGCTTTTCGTTTTTCCATTCCTTCTGTGGAAAAGTCTCTCAAAAAAACAGTAACTTCTGCTTTTTCTATTGTGCCGGAAATTTCCATTGGCGCAAAAAATCCTTCAAAACCACAGGTTGTTTCTGGAGCTTCGTGTCGTGGAACTGAAGCAATAAAATTTGCCGCCATAACCGCCGCATTTACCATTTTGCCGCGTGCGCTTCCTGTATGAGTTGAAATTCCTGTAAATTTAATTTCGCTTTTGCAGGCGTTAAAACATTCGGTTTCGAGTTCACCCAAATTTCCGCCGTCTACAGTGTAAGCTTGTTTTGATTTTATTAGGTTGAGAGGAACGTTGTCCATTCCATGCCCAGTTTCTTCGTCCGGGCTAAAGCAAATTTCTATTTCGCCGTGTTTTATTTGCGGGTTTTCCTTAAAAAAAGCAAGTGTCTGCATAATTTCGGCAATTCCTGCTTTGTCGTCAGCCCCCAAAAGTGTTGAGCCGTCTGTCGAAATTATTGTGTCGCCGTTTTTTTTTGTAAGAACAGGTTTTACATTTTGACCTGAACATTCTTCTACAGTGTCTATGTGCGCAAGAAGACAAAATGAAAGTGAATCTGAAACATTTGCTCCGTCCGAAGCCTGCAACCGACCGTAAACGTAACATTTTTCTGTAATTTGAACGTCGGAAAGACCGAGTTGTTCAAGTTCTTCTTTTAGAAGTCTAGCTAAGTCAAACTGTCTGTCGGTCGAAGGCTGAAAACCCGAATCGGCACGGGAACTGTCGCTGGTTGTCCAAATCTGAACATACCGTAAAAACCGTTCAAGAAGAGCATTTTTTTGCCCGTCAGAAATAAAAATCATAAAAATATTATAAGCAAAAAACGAAAAATAAAACAGAGGAACGTTAAAGTGGTTCAAAACTCTTTACAAGGTATTTGAAAGTTGCTGTTTTTGAATCGTTTTGAATGGCGGAATACAAAAATAGTTCTGGATAGCCGTATGTTTTGTCGTAACTTAGAAGCAGTTTTTCATAATTTGAACTGGTGTCTGTGGATACTGTTTTTATTGCGGTGAACAGTTCCTCTATGGAAGTAATCAAGCTATCTTCTTCGGATATGTTAGTTTTTTCTGAGAATTTTATTGAATTATTTTTGCCGGAAACTGTAGCTTGAACTTCGTATGCTTTTTCCGAATTGTCTTGTAGTTCGCCGTTTAGAACAAAAATGTAGTTTTCGGGCTTTTTTATGTTCCACAGGGCATAATTTTTGGAATAAGAAGTTTCGCTAAAATCCATGGGTTGGTCGCCAGGTCCGTCGGAACCGTAACTGTTATGGCAAGAAAAAGTCGGAAGCGAAACAAAACAGGCTGTAAGCATAACGGCAAAAAAAGTATTTCTTTTATTTATCTTCTTCCTCTTCTAGGTTATGGGCTACTCCAAAAAAACGCTATAAAACTAAATATAACAAAAAGTTTAAATATGTCAAGTTTTTTTGTATGAAACTCAAACTGTTCAAAACTTAAGTGCCATTTTCTGAAATTTTTGAATAAGAGGCGTTGCTGTTTTTTATTTGTTTCTATTGACAGAAACAGAATATTGATGTATTGTTTCTTTTGATAGAAACAATAATTGGGGTTTTTTATGTCAGATATTTTTGATTCAGTTTATAAATGTATTTCTAGTGAGCGTTATACTCCTTATTCGTTGGCCCGCAAAATCGGGGCTGTTGGCATTTTGGAATCGGCAAGTTTTGCAAAAGGGCGTGAACGTTACTCGATTTTGATGGCTGAGGAGGCTTTCAAGATTGTTCAGGACGATGACGGAGTTGCATTTTTAATTGACGGCTCCCGTGTGCCTTTTGTTCCTGTGGAAGATTCTCTTGACGCTCTTGGCCGTAAAAAGCCGGCTGATATTTTGGACGCTCTTTTGTATGTTGCCCAGCAGCACAAAAATTTTGAAAATTCTTCTGATATTCCGGTTCCGGCTTCTGGAATGGGATATTTGAGCTATGAGTTTGCAAGAAGATGCGATAATATTCGTTTTTTTGAGCAGGAAGATGAACTTGGAATTCCTGAAAGCCTTTTTATTGCCGGACATATTTACATTGTGTTTGACCATTTTACCGAAACAATGCATATTTTTGGTTTTAACTACAAGGAGCACAAAATCGATATTCAAGCTGCTGTTGAAAAAATGGTCAAAAGAATAAACGACATGGATTTTTCTTATGTTGAAAACGAAATTGGAAAATTTGAATATAAAATTCTGACAGATATTGAGCAGTCTAAGCGCGAATATGTTCAAAAAGTTGAAGAACTTAAAAAGCACATTGTTGACGGAGACATAATCCAGGCGGTTCCGAGCCGCCGTGTCCAGATCGAATGCAAGGCGACGGCTTTGCAGGTTTATGGAAAACTGAGAAAAGTAAATCCTTCGCCTTATATGTTTTATCTTGATTTTGGAAATTTTCAGTTGACAGGAGCTTCTCCGGAAAGTTTGGTGCGCGTGCGTGAAGGAAAAGCGTCTATTCATCCGATCGCGGGAACAATTCATCGTGGAAAAAACGAAGCCGAAGATGAAGAATTGAGCAAAACTCTGCGCGAAAATCCAAAAGAACGCGCCGAACATCTTATGCTTGTTGATCTTGCAAGAAACGATTTGGGACGAGTCTGCAAGAGTGGAAGCGTGACTGTTCCTCAATATATGGAGTGCGAGCGTTACAGCCACGTAATTCATCTTGTTTCGAATACGGAAGGTTTTGTGCGCGAAGGCGTAAAGCCGATTCAGGTTTTGCGCGCGTCTTTTCCGGCAGGAACTGTGAGCGGAGCGCCTAAAATCAGCGCAATGCAGATTTTGAGCCGTTTGGAAAAAATAAAAAGGCGTTTTTATGCCGGGGCGGTCGGATATATCCAGAACAACGGGGATTTAGATTTTTGCATTACGATTCGTTCTTGCTTGTGTAAAGATGGAATTTTTAGTTTGCAGGCCGGTGGTGGAATTGTTTACGATTCGACTCCTGAACGTGAATTTACTGAAACTCAGGAAAAGCTCGGCGCTTTGATTGATACTTTGACTAAATAAAAAATGCGTTAGGTTATGGAGCACCGCCGAAGGCGTTCCAAAAGACAAAATGGGAACCGTTTTGTCTTTTGGAATGGAGCGAGTAGCGGAAGTGCGGAACAACCGGCCCGCGCAAGCGGGAAACGCCCATTATGATTATTTTAAAATTTATTTCAAATTCATTTACGAATTTTCTTGCCGATTGGAATTTATTTTTATATTTTAAAGTTAAAGTTGATGGAAAATCGCTTTGGATAACGAAAAAAATTATAGGAGATAAATAGAAAATGGCAAAACAGTTGATTTTCAATGAAGATGCGCGCAAAAAGATGCTTTCTGGCGTTGAGCAGATTGCACGCGCTGTAAAAGTTACACTTGGTCCTTGCGGACGTCTTGTTATGCTGGACAAGAAATTCGGCGCGCCGACTATCACAAAGGACGGCGTTAGCGTTGCAAAGGAAGTTGAGCTTAAAGACCCTTTTGAGAATATGGGTGCTCAGCTTGTAAAAGAAGTTGCTTCTAAGACAAACGATGTCGCAGGCGACGGAACTACAACTGCCACTGTTTTGGCTTACGCAATTGTAAAAGAAGGATTGAAGTCAGTTGCCGCTGGAATTACTCCAATCGAGGTTAAGCGCGGAATTGACAAGGCTGTCGCTGTTGCTGTTGAGGAAATCAAAAAGAACAGCCGCGCAGTCAAAGGCTCGGATGACATTACTCACGTTGCGACAGTTTCTGCGAACAACGACCCTGAAATCGGAAAAATCCTTGCGGATGCAATCGAGAAAGTCGGAAAAGACGGCGTAATCACTGTTGAAGAGTCCAAGAATATGGATACAACTGTTAAGACTGTTGAAGGAATGCAGTTTGACCGCGGATATATCTCTTCTTACTTTGTTACAGACCGCGAGAGAATGGAAATCAACTATAGCGACGCTTACGTTCTGATTCACGACAAGAAAATTTCCACAATGAAAGACTTGCTTCCATTGCTTGAAAAAGTCGCTCAGACTGGAAAGCCGCTTGTGATTATCTGCGAGGATATGGACGGCGAAGCTCTTGCAACTTTGGTTTTGAACTCAATCCGCGGAACACTCAAATGTGTTGCTGTTAAGGCTCCAGGATTCGGCGACAGAAGAAAGGAAATGCTTCAGGACATCGCTATTTTGACTGGCGGAACTGTAATCTCTGAAGAGCTTGGACTTAAGCTTGACCAGACGGACCTTAGCCAGCTTGGACAGGTTAAATCTGTAAAAATCGACAAGGACAACACAACTTTGGTTGACGGAGCAGGCGACAAGAAAGCGATTTCTGACCGTGTTGCGGAAATCAAGGCTCAGATTGAGAAATCTACTTCTGACTACGACAAAGAAAAGCTCAAGGAGCGTCTCGCAAAACTTTCGGGCGGAGTTGCTGTAATCAATATCGGCGCAATCACTGAGACCGAGATGAAAGAGAAGAAATTCCGCGTTGAGGATACTTTGGCGGCTACACGCGCGGCTTTGGAAGAAGGAATTGTTCCAGGCGGCGGAATTGCGTTGCTTGAAGCTGCGGCTGCTCTTACTGACGATGCTGCGAAAGACCTTTCTGACGACGAGAAAGTCGGATTCAAGATTGTCCGCCGCGCTTTGGAAGAGCCAATCCGCCAGATTGCTGAGAATGCAGGTGTTGACGGAGCTGTTGTCGCTGAGAAAGCTAAGCACGAGAAGAAAGGCGTTGGCTACAATGCACGCACAGGAAAATGGGTTGACCTTATGGAAGATGGAATCATCGACCCTGCTAAGGTTACACGCTCGGCTTTGCAGAACGCGGCTTCTGTCGCAGGAATGTTGCTGACTACAGAATGTGCAATCACTGATATTCCAGAGCCTCCGACTCCAGCTGCTGCTCCAAACCCGGGAATGGGAATGGACTACTAGAAAAGACTAGTCAAGGCCTTGCTTTTGAGAAAATCATTAGCAAGGTCTTTTTTTTGTGCTTTTTTTGTTTAAAACTGAAGAATTTTGGTATAAAATATTTTATAGGCAGATGAATTTCAGACATACAAGTTTTACAGCAAAATTTTTCATTTTTTTAGCGGTTTTATTTTTTTTGACAGGGACTTTTTTTTCAATTAAGAAAAAAAATGTAAAAAAACAAAATGAACTGAATTCGATTTTTGCCGAAAAAATAAGCGATTTGGCAGAAGAGAAAAAGCTTCCGGAAGAGCCTGTTCAGCTTGAAATTTTTAGAAAATCTTATCCTGACGTTTCTTTTGAAAGTTTTTACGATGAAGAAAAAAATGACTGGCTTGTAAAAATTTCTGCTCCGATTTTCCCGGACAAAGAAGAAAAAAAACAGACAGAGTTGTGGTGGGCGGACGGCAGGCTTTTGCCGGAAGATGAACTTGAAAACAAAAATGAATATTGGAAACTCATTTACCAATATTCAAAACTGAAAGATCCGAAAGAAATGAATGCTGAAGAAATCGAAGAAGTACGGAATTTTTCTTCAAGCAAAAACAGGCAAACTTCTCAGGGCACGCCGATGTTTTTTTTTGATTTTTTGTATGCTGCAAAATCCAAGGTGATAATTGAGGATCATATAAGTTATTCAACTTTTTTAGGAAAATCGACAAAAATTCATGAACGGATAAAAAATCCTCTCTTAAATGTTGAAACACGGATTTTAAACCTTGCAAAGGAAGATCCCGAAATTGACGGATTTATAAAAAATTTAAAATCGGCAGATGCCTACAATTGGCGTGTAATTGAAGGTACTGGCGGAAGAAAATCTTTTCATTCGTATGGAATTGCAGTCGATTTGATTCCGAAAAGGCTCTACGGAAAAGCAATTTTTTGGAGCTGGACGCGCGACAAAGATCCGAAAAACTGGATGCTCACTCCTCTCGAAAAACGCTGGATGCCGCCTCAAAAAATAATCGACATTTTTGAAGATGAAGGATTTATTTGGGGCGGAAACTGGATAATTTTTGATAATATGCACTTTGAATATCACCCGGAAATTTTAAAAGGAAAGTAAAATTTCGTTTTTTTTGTTCGCATTGTCCGGACTTTTTTGACTGAGATTTCTAAAAATTGATGATTTCATCATAGCAGGCGATTGCAAAATTGTCTGTCATTCCGGAAATATATTCGATTACGCATTTTTGGTAATTTTCGTATTCATTTACATCAAAAACAACCGGCGTTTCGTAGCGGAGTGTTTTTTTTCTGTCAGGAGCGTCCTGAGGAATGTAATTTGAATATCGAATTAGCCAGTCTTCGAAAGTTGAGCTTAAATTCTTAAAATAGCGCATGGAAGATGGAATTCTTCCATTTTTTGCAAAGCTTTGTGTGCCCATCAAAGTTCTGTAAATTGTTCCCAAAACATTTTGTGCATAATTTTTAAATTCAAGAAGACGCCAATGGCTGTAAATTTTTTGAAAACTGAATTTTTTTAATTCGCTTATAAACTTAAAATATTGCTCGCTAAAGCAAAGCCCTTTTTCCGGACTTGAATTCTTGCAGAGGTCTACAATCATATCGTTGATTAAGACGGTTGTGTTTATTGCTTTTCCAGAACTTGAAAAACCGAGAGTGCTGCCTACAATTTCGCGCAATTGACGGTAACATCCCATGTCGAGAATGTGGTAGCGACGTGCGTCCTGCAAATCTCTTCCCAAAAATGCAATTTTGTCGCTGAGTTTTACAATGCAGCCTTCCCATGTGAATGGCTGTACAAAACCTGGAACTTTTATGTCGTAAAGAGGAATGTTTTCTTTACGAGGTTTTAATCCCTGCTGGTCAATTTCGCCACAGTGGCAGACAATTCCGTCGCGGACAGCATAAGTTAAATTCAATGTACGCTCAAAACCGTCTGGGTCTGGAAGAGTTTCGATATAATCTGCAAAAAAAAGAGAATTTCGTTCATGCCAGAATTTTTTAGGAGCATTTGCGCCCGGACGCTGTTCCATAAGGCTGTTTAAAATTTCTTCGCCGGTATGGCCAAAAGGCGCGTGTCCCAGATCGTGTCCTGTTGCAATCGCCTGCGTCAATTCGGTATTGAGTCCAAGATATTTTGCGATTGTGTCAGAAACTGAGGCTACGTGAAGAACGTGTTCCATTCGTGTGCATACGTGGTCGTTGTGCGGAGAATAAAAAACCTGCGTTTTGTGTTTTAACCGGCTAAAAGCCTGGCAGTGCAAAAGTCTTGTGTAATCTCTGTCAAAAACAGAGCGAATTGAATTTCCCCGGTCGTAAATTGGAATTTCCCGCTTTACCGCATCCTGCCATTTATGATTTAGAGAATTTGTTGCATCTTTTTCAAATGAATTTTTCATAATTCGATTATAACTTACTTTAATTTTTTTAGATATTTTATTAAAAACGGCAAAGTGATGAACGCAGAAAGCAAATCGCTCAGAGCCGGAGTGAGCATAATTCCAGCAACTGGTTCAAATCCAAAAAGCTGAACAGTGTAAGGCAGACATAAAATCATTGGAACAAAAACAATTCCCTGTCTGAGAGACGAAAGCACTGTTGCAGAAAGTTTCTCGCCGGCAGTTTGTAAAAGCATTGTTGAACCAAAAATAATTGAATGAAAGGCAAGAACGCAGCAGCTCATTCTGAGAGCAATTGAAGCGACTTTTATGACGGCTTCATCGTCACGAAACGAATGCGCAATTTGCGGGGCAAAGATAAAAACGACAGTTCCAAGGACTGCCATTGCGAGCGAAGTTCCTTTTATTAAAAAAGCAACAGCCTGTTTAACGCGGTCATATTTTTTTGCGCCGAGATTTATTCCGCATACAGGCTGAAAACCTTGCCCAAGTCCGATTGCAACCGCCATTAAAAGCTGGCAAATCCTGTTGCTGATAGACATGCCTGCAACCGCGGCGTCTGCCGTCTGAGCTGCTGTCAGTGCAAAACCAGACATAAGGGCGCCGTATTTTGCCGCGCCGATATTCATAAAAATTGTCGAAACCGAAGTTGTGCCCTGCCGAAAAAGGCTTGGAAGTCCAGTCGTAACAATGTCAAAATAAACTGAAAATTTTTTTGCAACCGACTTTATATTGAATTTTACAACTTGAGGATTAAAGAAAAACATAGAAAGCAGGATAAAAAAACTCGTAATCTGGCTTATTAAAGTTGCAATCGCCGCTCCAGAAATTCCCATTTTAAAGACAAAAATAAAAAGCGGATCTAAAAGCATATTCAAAATTCCGCCAGTAACCATTCCAATCATCGAAAAAGCGGCCTTGCCCTGAAAACGCAACAGATTGTTCATTGCGAAGGCGCTCATCATAAAAGGGCAGCCAAAAATTATAAAACGCGCGTAATCAAGCGCAAAAGGAAAAATAGTGTCAGTTGCGCCAAGAAGTCTAACCAGAGGCTTGTTAAAAATTGTTCCCAAAATCGAAAAAATAAGTCCGAGGCTAAAAACGCAGACAATTGCCGTAGAAACAAAAGTTTGCGCTTTTTGGCGGTTTCCAGAGCCAAGCGCACGGCTTGTAATAGACCCAGAACCCATTCCAATCATAAAGCCGCCAGCCTGAATCATCGTCATAAGCGAAAAAATAACACCGACAGCGCCAGAAGCGCTAGTTCCGAGCTGACTTACAAAAAAAGTGTCCGCCGTATTGTAAATCGCGCTTACCATCATCGTAATAATGGTTGGAATTGCGTTTTTTATAATAAGCGACCCAACTGGCTGGGAAAGCATAAGTTCAACAGTGTTGAAAGAGCGGGAATTCATAAAAAAGATTTTCCCAAAATCAAAAAATAAAATCAAGCAATAAAAGTTAGTGTTGATAAACCTTAACAAACAGATAGTTGATTTTCTAAAAAAATTTTATTAACATATCCAAGTACGCCAACTTAGCTCACCTGGTAGAGCAGCTCCCTCGTAACGAGCAGGTACTCGGTTCAAGTCCGGGAGTTGGCTTTTTTTTGTTTTAAATCCTTGCATTTCAACAACTTGCTGCATTTAAGCGGCATAAAAAACTTTTTTATCAGTTTTTTGAATAACTTCCTGGTTTATTCCTCAAAAACTCGATCGCGCTCAAACCTGCCAATGCCCCTTCAAAAACCGCTTTGCTTACTTGCAAAAGTCCGCCCGTGCAATCTCCGCAGGCAAAAATCCCCGGAAAATTAGTCTGCATTTTTTCGTCAGCTTTTATTTTGTCGCCGTCCAAAAAAATGCCTGCTTTTTTTGCAAAGTCTGCGGCGCCAGCTTCTCCCAGCGCAATAAAAATTCCGTCCGCGCTTAAAATTTCTCCGTCAAAAAAAACAAGCGAGTTTACAAGTCCAGAATTTTCGTCGCCCTTAATTTCTTCGATTTTTCGTTCATCAACAAAATACTTTGTGTTCAATTTTTTTAATTCATCGCAATTTTCGCCGTTTGTAAGAATTTTTACGGAAGAAGCGACATTTGCAAGCACATCAGCCTCGCTCAACGCAAATTTTCCGTTTCCAATGACTACGACATTTTTCTTTCTGTAAAAAAAAGCGTCGCAGACAGCGCAAAAACTGACGCCTTTTCCTTCAAAATCCTGCAAGCCCTTGATTTTTGGACGAAGTTTTTTGTTTCCCGTGGCAAGAACCAAAGATTTTGCCTCAAATTTCTGTTTGCCAGCCAAAATTTCAAAGTTTCCGCTTGAGTTTACCTCAAAATGCGTAATTTCCAGTTTTTTTACAGCAATTCCCAAATTTTCCGCCTGCAAAAGCCCCTCATTGTAAAGTTCCGCCCCGGAAATTCCGTCCTTAAAACCGTAATAATTTTCAATTTTGTGCGCTTTTTCCAAAGAGCCACCGCCGTTGTGCAAAACCAAAACCTCAAAGTTGCCACGGCGAGCATAAATTGCCGCAGAAATTCCCGCCGGCCCGCCGCCAATAACCGCTAAATCAAAAATTTTTTTGCTTTCAACCATAATTTAATTTTAGCATATTTTAAAAACTTAAAAAGAATTTGGAGCGCAATTTTCTCAAAAGAAAAGTTTTTCGGCTAAACCGTCCAGTTGCCGCAAAAACCGGCTTTCCACCCTTCGCTAG
>DLLE01000042.1 GCA_002477955.1 Treponema sp. UBA7570
TCTCAACTTCTTCAACCGGCTCGATCTCATCTGCGCTCTCTGCTTCGTCAATCGGCTCAACATCGTTTGCACTTTCCTGCACATCGCGTTTTTTTGCGCTTTCCTGATTTTTTACTTTTATGTCAAGTTGACCGCTACCCAAGATTTCTTCGAGAACATTTTTTAATTCGGCACTGTCTATTTTTACGCTTTCTGGAATTTGTGAATTTTTTGGTAAATCTGAAAAAATTGCAGTTTTAAAAAACTCTGTCCAGCCGTTTTCAAAAAGCGCATCAATTTCGGCAGGATATTTTTTTCCGAGACGGCCAAGGCTTTTCTTTATTTCTTCTTTTAACTCATTTTTTCGTTTTTGCAGCTCTTCGTCAGGAAGTCTTTCGTTGGACTTTTCGTACGATTCGGCAAAAATTTTCTGAAAATGGTTTATTCTCGCTTTTATTATGCTCAAATCATCGCGTTTTAAGTTTAAAATCAAAAAAATCGTCAAAAATAAGGTTAAAAAAACAAGCGCTAACAAAAGAATACGAAGTTCAAGCGAAATTTTAAACATTCCGCCGTCATAAACAAAACAGAGAAAACTAAAATTTTCTTCTCCTAAATCTACAATCTTCGTAAAAACCGCAAAATTGTAGTTTGCAGAAAGAGGCTCTTTATTTTCTCCAGCATTGTCCGTCGAAAATTCTTTTTTTTCAGAATCAATTTGCTCGCTTGATTCTTCAGTTTTATCCAAAAGAAGATATGTTCCTGTCAAATAAACATTCTGTTCAAAAAGTTCAGTCCGCCTGTCTTCAGCCAAATTCAAAACTTTTTTACGGACATTTTCGCGCAGCGCTTCGAGACCGTTCCCCAAAAGTTCAGAATTTGAATAAGGGAGTCCAAAAATATAACCTGCAAAATTCGAATCACCTGTAAAAAGATATTCCGCTCCATCTTTTTCCGAAAGGCTGATTTTGTTTTTTGAATACAAAAACCTTACAAAGTCCTCGGTTCCGCAATAAAAAAATACGTCTGCCGGCTGCGAAATTTTTCCAGAATTATCTTTTCCAATAAAAGGCAACGAATAAATTATGCGTTTTTTTTCAAAATCGTTAAAAATCTTGAATTTCCGGCCATTTTTGCAATCTAAAAGCTCAAATTCAACTTCCTGCCCGTTTTTTACGAAATTCGAATAATCTTCGTAGACCGTCGAGCGTTCATTTTGTTTTTTTTTATCGCTTCCAAAACTGCTGTAATGAATTTTTCGGCCGTTAGAATCAACAATGCGAATTCCTTGCAAATAAGGCGATGAAGAAAAAATCTTTGCACAAGCCGAAGCGCGCGACTTTACTTCCTCGTCAGACGAAACTGATTTTGTAAAAGAAAGCACGGCATCGTCCGAAGCAAAAGAAGCAAAACGCTCAAAGAGAATCTGATTATATTGTTTTTCCTGTTCCGAAAGTTCTCTGATTTTCTGTTCAATCGGTTTTCTTACAGCCGGCTGATAAAATTTTGCTTCAATAGAATCAAACTGTCCGGAAAGTGTAATCACCGAAAAAAAAGCAAAAATTAAGACAGAAATCAGCAAACTTACAGAAAATTTCTGACTCGAAGTCAAAATTTCACCTGCAAATTAAAAAATATTTTCTCTATTCTATCTAAAATCGGCAAAAAAAAGTAAGGAATTCACTGTTTTTGTAAAATATTTTATACTATTTTTGTTATAAAATTTGCACTTTTATAAACGCTAAAACATGATAGAAATTGAAGAAGAACAGAATCAAAAAATAAAAGCTTTGCTTATTGGCCAGCCAGAAGTTCCACTTGCAGAACTCGAAGGTCTTTGCAAAACACTCGGAATAGAAACAGTCAGAAGCGTAAATTTGACGCGTTATGAACCTTCACCCGCCTATGGAATCGGCTCAGGAAAAGCTCAGGAACTTTGCGCACTTGCAAAAGAACTTAAGGCAGATGCAATAATTTTTGACTACATTCTCGAACCGCGAAAACAGCGCAACTGGGAAAAACTTTCAAAACTTGCAGTCTTTGACAGGCAGGAAGTCATTTTGCGGATTTTTTCTGCACGGGCGCAGACAAAAGAAGCAGTTCTTCAGGTGCAGCTTGCAAAACTCGAATATTCACTACCGCGGCTTGCCCACATGTACGGCGACTTTGCAAGACAACGAGGCGGAAATTACGGTTCAAAAGGCAGCGGCGAAACCCAGCTCGAGCTCGATCAAAGACAGGTTCGCGACAAGATTGCGCTTGTAAAAAAAGAACTTTCTCAGGTTGTGCTCGACCGGCAGACACAACGCAAAAAACGCGGCAGAACGCCATGTCCATCCTGTGCAATAGTCGGTTACACAAATGCCGGAAAATCAACGCTGCTCAACGCACTCACCGGAGCAGATGTTTTTGTCGAAGACAAGCTTTTTGCAACCCTCGACCCAACAACAAGAAGGCTCAACTTAAAAGAAGGCGGCTCTATTCTTCTTACGGACACAGTCGGATTTATTTCAAACCTGCCGCATTCTCTTGTAAACGCCTTTAAATCAACTCTTGAAGAAGCAAAAAACGCAGATTTACAGCTAATCGTTCTTGATTCCAGCGATCCGAATGTTTTTGAGCAATACAAAACAGTCGTTTCTGTTCTTGAAGAAATAAAAGCAGATAAGGTAAAGCGAATAATCGTCCTGAACAAAACAGATTCTCTCGAAGAGGAAAGTCCGCAGGCAGTCCGGCTTTATGCCGGATTCAGCAATGCGGTAAAAATAAGCGCTTTAAATCATGCCGGGTTTGAGCAGCTCACTAAAAAAATCTGCGACAGCCTCTTAGGCAAAGTCCAAAACCTGATAATTCCAACAGAAAAACACGCGCTTTTAAACGATATCCGCAAAAACGGCATCTTGCTCACAGAAGAATGGCTTGCCGACGGAATCCACGTAAAGGCACGAATTGGGAAGGAATTTTCTATTTCGCAGGAAGAACAAAAGACTTACGGAAATTCAATTTTTGTAGCAGAATCAAACGAAAATTCTCCAAATTTAAAAAGAACAAAAAACAGGCTTTACTCAATTTTAGAGCCATTTTTGAATTAAATGCCGGCTCAGAAACAAAAGAATAATATGAACAAATTGAATAAAATTTTAACAGGAATATTAGTTTTTCTCGCAGCGATTGTTTTTTTTACAGGAATTGCTTTTTCAATTTTGCACTCAAAAAACAAAACTAAATACACATTGCCAGACAGCGAAAAAATATTTTTAAATCAGGCAGAGTTTAAAAGCTCTTCTTCTCAAAACAACAAGGCTTTTACAAAAATCGGAAAACTGCGCGTAGCAACAAAACCCGGCAAAAACGGAAAAACAAAAATCGTGCTTATAACGCCTTACATTGAATACAGCGACGACCAGGCATTTTACGAAGAATTAGACCGAAATCTGGCAAAAATGCGCGAAATAATACTCAATTATTTTTCTGAACGGACAGCCGAAGAACTGGCAAAAAAAAACGAAGAAAAAATAAACTCAGAAATTTTAGAAAAATTGAATTCGATTTTGATTTTACAGAAAATTCAAAGGCTTTATTTTACAGATTTTTTGATTTTATAAAAAATGTTTAATACAGCCCGGATTGAAGCCCCGTCAGTTTGAGCGGCTTAACGCCGCTCAAATGGAACGAACAGCGGAAGGGCGAAAAGCCGGAAAAGCTGCCGTCTAATTCCACAAATTCTGCGGATTTATCTGCTTGCCGTTTTTAAAAACTGTAAAATGCAAGTGCGGTCCTGTGCTCAAGCCTGTACTTCCTACATAACCGATTACAGAATTTTGAGTTACGTATTGATTTTTTACAGCTGCAATTGCGCTCATGTGTCCGTAAAGTGTTTTATAACCAGAATGATGCGTTACAATCACGTAATTTCCGTAAGTGTTGTTAAAACCTGTAGATGTTACTTTTCCGTCCATTGCCGCATAAATTCTAGTTCCCTGAGGACAGGCCATATCTACTCCGCTATGATAAGAACGCGCTCCTGTAAAAGGCGATTTTCTCCATCCAAAGGCGGAAGACATATACCATCTTGCATGAACAGGTTTTTTAAACAAATCTCCGTTAATTTCCTGGCGGGTAACCCAATCCAGATGAGCATCCGGCAAAAAAAGCATTGTTCCAGCAGAAAGAGAGTCGCTTTCCGAAACCTTATTCACTGCGCAGAGTTTTGCATTGTCAATCTTATATTTTTCAGCAATCGAAAGAGAAGTCTCTCCATCTTTGCGCACAGTGTACAGAATTCCTGGAATCGAAGGAATTTTTAAATAAGTTCCAATCTGCAAAAGCCTTGAAGAACGGATATTGTTTACAGAAATTATGGTATCTTCCGTAATTCCGAAATTTGACGCAATAACGCTAATCATATCTCCAGAATGTACGCGGTAAGAAATATAGCAAATCTCGCTCAAGTTCAAATTTTCTTCTTCAGCAAGAGCAACTTCGCTTTCCGAAACAACAGGCAAACCAGGAGTTTCAAAACCTCCCTGCCCGTTTTCTTCCTGCTTTTCAGGCTGTAAAAGAAGTCCAGCCGTCAAAACAACACAAAAAGAAGCCGTGGCTACAGAAAAACAGGCGAGAGCTTTCATGCTAAAAATTTTCTTTTTAAAACCAGCAAAATCAGTATTTTTAAATTTCATTTTTTATCCTGTCTATAATACAAGCAATGCAATTGACAGATGCAATTGCAAAGCAAAAAAAACAGCCTTAAACATTTTTTTTATTTATTCCAATAAGATAAGTTTCAAAACTTTCGGCACGGCAGGCAACAGGCTTAAAACCTTTTGCAGAGGTAAAAATTTCGCGCATCATTTTTAAGAGCGCCTGCTGGTCTCCGTTCTGAAAAACCTTTACAGCAAAATTTCCGCCCGGACGCAACATTGTCTGGGCATAATAAATCGCCATTTTTACAAGCCCCTGAGAACGCGCAGTATCGACAATTCTGTTACCTGTTGTTTTAGGAGCTGCGTCGCAAACCACAAGATCAAAAGGACCTTCTTTTTTTATAGTTTCCAAAATAGCTTTGTCAGTTAAATCGCCCTGAATAAAAACAAGATTGTCGCCCTTGACATCTTTTGCAAGAGTATTCAAATCGCAGGAAACAACCTTGCTTTCCGGACTTAAATTTCTGAGCAAAAAGGTCGTCCAGCTTCCAGGAGCCGCCCCCAAATCCAAAACCGTGCTGTTTTTTTTGAGAATATGGAATTTTTCGTCAATTTCTTTTAATTTATAAACCGAACGCGCAGGATAGCCTTCCGAAAAAGCTTTTTGCGACCAAAAATCCGGCTTTTCATAACTGTTCGATGCCATAATTCTTAATCGGCAAATTTTACTCATTTTTTTACTGTTTTGTAAATGAAAGTTTACCGCTTTTTTTTGGATTTTTAAGGGGCGTGCCGGCAAAAAATTGCCGTCAGGCTTTCCAGGGTTCCGGCTTCCGCCTGCATTGCTACGCTTCGCTCCGCAACGGCTTCATAAGCCGCCCTTCCAATCCTTCACGCAAATCAAAATCACTCGTACACAAAATTTTGTTTTTGAGTTATAATAAAGCTATGAAACAAGAATTTACATCTCGACTTGAACAAATTGAACTCTCTCTACAAAAAATTCTGCCGCAAGAACTTAATGGCAGCTGGAAAGAACTGTCTTTCGGAAAAATAGATTCGTGCATAAATCAGGAACATATTTCGGTTTTAACCCAGCCTTGCGCACACTTAGTTTCGCTTGGCGGAAAAAGGTGGCGGCCATTGCTTCTCGTGCTCTGCGCGCAAATGACAGCCCAGGCAAAAAAAACAGATGTAGATTCAACAAAAGCCTACGGTTTAACTCCGCTAGTTGAATTTGCACACACAGCAAGCCTTATTCACGATGATATAGAAGACGGAGCAGACACGCGGCGCGGAAAACCTTGCGCACATATTTCTTACGGAATGGACGTTGCCATAAACGCAGGGAGCTGGCTCTATTTTGAAGCACCAACCGCAATAAAAGCGTTAAGTCTGTCTTCCGACGAAAAATTGCGTCTCTATGAACTTTTTCTGCAGGAACTGCGGCTTTTGCACCTCGGCCAGGCAATGGACATTAAATGGCACAGAAATCCAGACTTAATTCCTTCAACCGAAGAATATACAGCCATGGTTCGTAACAAGACAGGAACTCTCGCACGCCTTGCAGTCAAACTCGGAATTCTTGCAGGAGGCGGAACTGATTCAGAAATCGAAGAAGCTGGAAAAATCGCTCAGGATATTGGTGTTGCATTCCAGATTATTGACGATGTAAAAAACCTTACAACCGGAAATCCAGGCAAAAAACGCGGAGATGATATTGTCGAAGGCAAAAAATCTCTGCCAGTGCTTCTGCATCTGCAAAAAAATCCGCAGGACGAAAAAATACTTGCCCAGTATTTTACTCAGGCAAAAAATGAAGGAATAGAAAGCCCAGCCGTCGAAAAAGCAATTCAGCTTTTAACACAGAGCGGAGCGGTTGAGCAGGCGGCAAAAAAAGGTTCTGAACTTGTAACACAAAAAAGTCAGGAGCTTGCACTATTTTACGGAAGTAAAACAGAAATAGGCACCTTGATTGAAGAGCTTTTCAATTCAATGCGTTAACCACAGCAAAAACGGAAGTAAAAATATGCCGGCAAAAAAAGAAAATGTTTCACAACTTAATTCTCAGGCAATAAAACTTGCAGCCAACGGCGAATATCAAGAAGCGATTGCATGTTTTCAAAAAGCAATTACCTTGGAAAAAAACAACTATCGGCTTTGGTACAATCTTGGCGTTACTTACCGCGACACAGGCGACCTTTTGCGTGCAAAAGAATCTTTGGACAAGGCCTATTCAATCGAAGCCGAAGATGATCAAGTAATCGAAACGCTTGCTTTAATTGATTTTAACATAGGTCTTACAACAGAAGCGTTGCAATTCTGCCATAAAGGACTAGAAAACAACTGCAACAATTCAAGACTCTGGAACACACTCGGTGTAATATATTTTAATCTCGAAAAATACGAAAACGCTTCCGAAGCCTTTGAACAGGCAATTACAATCGATCCATATTATTATGACGCACTCTTTAACTTACGCGACACATATGAAGAAACAGGCAATAAAGTCGGCTACAAACTCTGCGATGCTCAGTTAAAAACAATCAAAAATTACGGACAAACAAATGCTTAATTTTGCTAGAGTCATTTCTGTTTCGCAAAATTCTCAAAAAGTTTTATTGGCTTCAGTTTTTTCGTCAGCTTGCATAAACTGCCCTTCTATAAGAACATGCAGGCACAGCACAAAGACATTTACCGCATTAAATATAAAGAATTTTAATCTCGAAGAAGGAAATATCGTCAGAATAGCCTTAAAAAAGCCAGTCAGAATTTTACAGGGGCTTTGTGCACTTTTCTTGCCCATAGCACTTTGCATTCTTGCTCTTGATTTTGCCCCTATTCTGTTTAAAATAGCAAATTTTCCAGCAAATATTCAATTTAACGAAACTATAAGGTTTTTAACAGGATTTTCAGCATTTATCTTAGGCGAACTGGCAATCTTTATCTTTAGCAGAGCAACATTCATACCATTGTCGCCAATAATAAAGCAAAAAATATAAAAAAACGATGAGTGATACAGCTCACACAAAGCTCAATCATCGCTTTTTTGGTTTTAAATTTTTATTTTAATAATTTGCCATTGCCAGACTGCTTATTTCTTCAGCCATCTTGTCTAAGGCAACCTGTTTTTGAACAGCGCCAAGTTCCCATGCAACACGTGGCATTCCATAAACAATGGCAGATTTTTCATCCTGTCCCAAAGTCCACGCACCCTGCTTACGCATTTCTGCAAGCTCAACAGCACCGTCTTTTCCCATGCCGGTCATAATTACACCAAGAGCATTGTACTTAAAAACCTTTGCAACAGACTCAAACATAACATCTGCCGAAGGTCTGTGTCCATTTCTTTGAGGCAACTGGTTTGTACGAATCTGATATTTTCCAAACCCATTGTTTTCAACCACAATATGAAAATCACCCGGAGCAATATAGACATGACCTTCTTCAAGAACATCCTTATCTTCTGCTTCTTTAACACTCAAAGGACAAATTCTGTCAAGACTTGCAGCAAATTCTTTTGTAAAACCAGCAGGCATATGCTGAACAACCATAATTGGCTGTCTAACCCCAGGATTGATATTTGCAAAAACTTCACGTAACGCATTAGGGCCGCCAGTCGAAATCCCAATCGCAATCAGTTTAATTTTTCCAGGAGCATGCAACGGAGTAATAGCAACAATATTTTTCTTTTCACGAGGAATAAAAGTTTCAAAATCTTTTGGAATAGGCTTCGGAGGAGGAATTACGACATCTTTAGCTTTATCGCCAAGAGCCTCATGCAGTTTTCTTTCAATCGCCCGCTCCGAATTCAAGCGAATGTAGTAATCAGTGCTGTAAACATTTTTTCCATTAAAACGCGCCTGAGCTCCGCCATAAGAAGCAATCATTTCAATCAGACGGTCAGCAACAGAGTTTATATCTACAGAAACAGAACCGTTTGGCTTGGTAATAAAATCGCAGGCACCAAGTTCAAGAGCTTCCATAGTTACGGCAGCGCCTTTTTCAGCGATAGAAGACAAGATGATTACAGGAATATCAGGACCATGTTCTTTACGATAGCGAAGATATTCAATTCCCGTCATAACAGGCATTTCAATATCCAAAATAATAACATCAGGCTTTGTATATTCCAGTTTGCTTATAAGGAATTGCCCGTTCATCGCCTTATCAATAACTTTCATTCCAGGAGTATTGTCAATCACCCGCGAAATAACATTTCTCATTAACGCAGAATCATCACAAACCAAAACCGAAATGTCGTCCATTTTTAAATCTCCCATAACTAAATCGAAAAAAAATGCGCGCTCAAACAAAAATATATTTTCAAAGAGCCACAAATCAAATTCGTATAAGCAAAAATAATCTTTTTCTATAAGTTTTTCTGATAAAGACACGCCCAGTCTGTCTTTAAAAATTCGAATTTCGTATCCATTCCAAAGAGCGATTCAGAATGACCGATAAAAAGATAAGATTTCTTGCCCATAGCGTCCCAAAATCTATCAATGCACGCTTTCTGAGCTGCTTCGTCAAAATAAATCAAAACGTTACGGCAAAAAACAACATCAAGATTTCTCATACCAGAATCATTTCTAAGATTGTGGTAGTCGAATTTTATTGTAGAAATCAATTCCTTACAAACTTGATAACCGTTCTCTGTTTTTATAAAATACTTTGACAAATATTCTGGAGGAATCCCCTGAATTCTAGATTCCGGATAGAATCCCTGCTGACCAACCATTAGTGACTTCAAAGAAATATCAGAAGCCGTAATCTGGAAAGTATAAGGCGGCGGCAAGAGACTTTTTAGAATCATTGCAATCGTATAAGGTTCTTCGCCAGTAGAACAGCCGGCGCTCCAAATCTTAATAACAGTTCCGCCAGTTTTCTTTTTTTCTTCAATAATATGAGGAATTACATAATGAACAAGAGCATCAAAATGCGGCTGGTTTCTAAAAAAACGAGTCAAATTAGTAGTAACAGAATCGAGCATCGTTTTCATTTCGCCTTCATCAGACATAATCAAATTATAATAATCCTGAACCGAAGCCAGATTTTTTTCGCGCAATTTCTCCTTTAAGCGCGAATCAAGAATCGAACGGTTTGTTGCCGAAAAAGTAATACCGCTCTTGTCGTAAATAATTTTGCGAAATTTTTCAAATTCCGAATCAGTAAGTAAATCTGTCATATAAATATTATATCCCTGCAAACCCGAATTGTAAATTAAAAGACTTTTTTTAACAGAAAGTTAAATACAAAAACAACAAAAGGCAGGAGCA
>DLLE01000038.1:0-2943 GCA_002477955.1 Treponema sp. UBA7570
ATTCCTTATCTCACAAAAAAAAATTGCAGAAATCGAAATTTTCTCAATCCTAAAAACAAAAAACTTTTTCTTCTTATGATATAATTTTCTATTATGAAAAAATTACCAGTTCAAAAAGGCTTCAATCCGACAGAAATAATTTTCGCCTGCACAACTTTGTGCAATCTCCGCTGCGCGCACTGCTTTGTAAACCGGCTTCCGACAAAGCTCAACGCCGGGGACGCAAAAAAGCTGATTCTCTCATGCAAAAAAAATCCTGACTCGCAAATAGACAAAATCGGTTTTTCGGGCGGCGAGCCTTTTCTTGCTCTTGATTTTATGACCGAAACAATAAAATTCGCGCGAAAAAACGACTTTATGTTCGACCAGATTATGACAAACGGCGACTGGTGGAAAACCGAAAGCGACCTGCGCGATACCTTGCAAAAAATCTGCGATGCTGGCTACGACGGAAAAATCGGCGTGAGCTACGACAATTTCCATGCGCAAAAATACGAAAGAATCAGAACATTCTGCAAAACTGTGAACGAGATTTTCGGAGAAGAAAATTTGACAATCCAGGCGGTGGCGGATCCGCTTTTAGATGAAGAAAATTCAGAAAAACTTGAAGCCGAGCTGAACGCGCTTTCCGAAGATTTTGCGGCGGATATTTTTATTCTTCCGCAGACTTTTCAAGGCGACGACGAGCGCGGCTGGCAGAGCAAAAAATGGTTCAATGAAGATTTTTGCGAAGGACCGGGGCAGATTCTCTTTGTCCACCCGACAGGCGACATTGCTCCGTGCTGCGGCTTTGCAAACGAAAACAGCGCGCTTTTTATAGGAAAAATCACCGACAGCTTTGAAAAAATCATGGAAAACGCAAAAGAAAACAAGATGGTTCAAGCCTGTTTTTGCGACGGACTTTTAAAACACGCAAAAAAGCTTGAAAAATCAGGTGAAAAATTTCCATGCAACGCCCGCACTGACGACATCTGCACATTCTGCGGCTGGCTTTGCAACAATTTATAGCTTCGCACTAGACATCAAAATAAAAAAAGAATAGACTAACGTTCTATATGACAAAATGACATTTTTTATCATTGTGTCATTTTTGTGCTTATAGATTTTTTTCACCAAAAAGGTGTTTTACAGGAGAACAAACAATGAAAAAACTCATTGCCTCTACAATTTTTGCAGCAATTTCTGCAAGCTTTATCTTTGCAAGCGGAGTTGAGAACAAGACAAACCTTAGCACAGGCTATTTAAGAAACCCGAGCCGAAACACAGAGAACGAGCGTCCGGAAGCGGCCTTCTACAACATTGCGGGAACTGCTTTTTTGAAGGAAGGACTTTGGATTGGCGGCGGAAACCAGTTTGTCTTCAAGGAATACTCGAACAAGCTCGACACGAATGATTATTACGCAACTGGCGATTATTCTTCACTTGGTATCAAAGACTACAAATCGACAGACGACACGACAGTCTGGCTCTACCCTGACTTGAACGCGGTCTACAAGAAAGGCAGATGGGCAATCTTCTCGAACTTCGGAGTTTACGCAGGCGGCGGCTCGCTTTCTTACGACGAGGGAACAAGCGCGACAACGCTTATGTTCTTGCAGGGCGCGGCAAAAATGAAAGAGGCAGCCGGACAATATAAATTAATGGCGCAAGGCGCAGCAGCAAACTCTGACAATACATCTGCTACAGCATATGCAACTAAGGCATATCAATATGGAGAACTTGCAACAGCTTCTATCAAAATGGCACAAGACCATTCTCTCGATGTAACTTCAATCACATACGGAATCCAGCTTGGAGCGGCTTATCTCGTTACTGACTGGCTCTCGCTTTCTGCGGCTTACCGCTACACAATCGGAACACAGGACATGACTCTTAAATGCAACGATCCAAATTTCAAGACAATAAACGGCAGCAACAAGATTTCATACGACGCTGCAGGCTACGGCCAGAGCATGGTTTTCGGAATCCACGCAAAGCCGCCGGTTGTTCCAAAGCTCGACCTTTCGCTCCAGTACCAGACTTTGAGCCGCATTGAGTACAATGTTGACAACGTAAAAGGAAACATCGCGCAGTATTACGACATCACGAACGACAAGAATTTCCGCACCGATCTTCCGGCAGTTTTGAACCTCGGAGCAGGCTACCACGTTCTTGACAACCTGTATGTAAGCACAAGCTTCAACTACTACTTCAACGACTTTGCCCATCAGGACTCAATCTTGAGCGAGACAGACTACGACAACTCATGGGAAATCGCGCTCGGCGTTGACTACAGATTCTGCAAGTACGTCGGAGCTTCAATCGGAGCAAGCTACGGAAACCAGGGAACAACAGACACTTCAAACTCAACGTTCAACCCTGTCCTTGACAACATCGTAGTCGGCGGAGGATTTGAGATTTACCCGACAGACCAGCTCACAGTGTCTCTCTCGTGCCTCTACGCGAACTACTTTGACACAGACTACTATCTTGGAAGCAAGTCAAGCTCAACAAAGACAGTCCTGAGCAAGGACGTAATCAACGCGGGAATCGGCGTAACATACCACTTCAACTAAGCGCGCAAAAACGCGGATAAAAAAAGCTCCGTTTCGTTATGAAGCGGAGCTTTTTTTTGTTTCGTCATAGTGACGATTGCCGTTCAAGCACTGACGATTGCCGTTCAAGCACTTTTTCTGATTTCGTCACGGTGACGATTGCCGTTCAAGCACTTTTTCTTGCTTCGTCACGATGACGATTGCTGACAAAATACTTTTTCTGTCTTCGTCACGATGACGATTGTCGTTCAAACACTTTTTCTGCCTTCGTCACGGTGACGATTGCCGGCAAAACACTTTTTCTTGTTTCGTCATGGTGACGATTGCCGTTCAAGCACTTTTTTGAGCTTCGTCATGGTGACGATTGCCGTTCAAGCACTTTTTCTCGCTTCGTCATGGTGACGATTGC
>DLLE01000038.1:3062-14250 GCA_002477955.1 Treponema sp. UBA7570
TGCTGACAAAATGCTTTTTCTGTTTTCGTCACGATGACGATTGCCGCATTTTTCAATATAGATTCCGGATCAAGTTCGGAATGACGAAAAAGGCAAGTCACGATGACGATTGTCGTTCAAACACTTTTTCTGTCTTCGTCATGGTGACGACTACCGCATTTTCAATATAGATTCCGAATCAAGTTCGGAATGACGAAAAAGGCAAGTCACGGTGACGATTGCCGGCAAAGCACTTTTTCTTGATTCGTCACAGCGCTTGCCTGCGCGGCTTGCATTGCGGCAGGGATAGGAATGGCGCGGAAGCGTTGTTTTGCGGCTGCTTTTCTTCTTGCTTTGCCCGCGCTGCAAAACAATGGAGCGAAGCGGAACCATGGATAGCCCGGCGACGCGGAGCGGCGGCCGCCCGTTGTTTTATTCGGAAAAGAGCAGTTTTGCCGCGTCTGTTATAATTTTTACCGCTCCTTCCACGCCAAATTTTTCAACATCAATCATTAAATTTCTTCCGTGGCGGTCGCCCCTGTTTTTGCCAGTTATGTATTTGTAATATCTGTGGCGTTTTCTGTCGATTTTGGCAATCATTTTTTGCGCCTGTTTTTGTGTTAAGCCGTATGCCTGAGAAATATGAGTTACGCGATAAGAAAGCGGCGCATAGACAAAAATGCTCAAGGTTGAATCTAAATTTTGCAAAAAATAGTCCGAACAGCGTCCTAGCATGACGCAGTTTTCTGAGCCTGCAATTTTTCGAATCACGCCGGCCTGCGCTTCAACCGCTTTTGGAGAATAAAACATTCCTGAAACTCCATAGCCAAACTCTGTCTGAAAATTGTCCGTTATGCCGGGATGTTCCTTTTGAGCGAAAAATGTCAGTTTGTCTACTCCGCCCTCTTTTGCCGCAAGAGCCACAAGCTCCTTGTCGTAAAACTTTACACCGAGAGCTGCCGCCACCTGACGTCCAATTTCGCGGGCATTGCAGCCAAATTCGCGGCCAATTGTAATTGTAAAGTGTTTCATTTGTTTGCCTCCAGAAAAAAAAGACGCCGGACCAAAAAGCCTGGCGTCTTTGCAAAGTTTGTTTTCTATCTGACAAGGAAAATATAAAAGAATTTTGTTTTTCCGTCAACAAAATCAGAAAACCGCAAAATCAATCCGCTTCAAAAATCGTTTTTAAGCCGGCCTTGACTCTTATTTTTTTGCTATCAATGTGGATTTTGCCCTTTTTCTTTTCGATTTTTTGAATTCCGAAATATTTATTTAAAAAACTTTCGTTTTTTGCCGTGATATAGAAATTTACATCACATTCAAAATCGGTTTTGTCTTTTTTAAGAGAGTACATTGCCTTTTTTTCAAAATTTTTGAGTTCAAGAATTACGTATTGGTCAACTTCGCCGGATTTTTTTTGCGTGCAAAGGACAAATCCCGGATAAAGCGGAAATTCTCTTATGCGCAGAAGTTTTCCTTCTCTTTTTTCCTGAACAATTTGGCCTTTGTATTCATCTTTTACGCAAAGGCTGTCGAGATATTCTGAATAGTCGTTCTTGTATTCTTGTAAATTTTTGACAGTTTGATTTTTTTCCAGTTTTTCGAGAATTTTTGAATATTTTTCGGCGCGCTGAGCCGCAAGATTTATTACATGCGGATACAAAATGCTCATATATTCATAATTCAGGCCGTAACTGTCAGCGTTTGTGTTAAAAATGTCGCCTGAATGCATTGAGACTGTCTTTATTTTTGGAAAATCAATTTGGTTTAAGAAAGTAACGGACAAAACTAAATCCGCAAGGTTCCATTCCCAGCGGGATTTGTTTGTATTGTGGCGGTATCCGTTGTAAACTTTCATCTGTCCGCTCAAAAGTTTCGCATACTGTCTGTTGGATTCTGCAGCTTTTTTGAGGTTTTCGGTATCCTGCGCAGTGTAGACGGCTTTTTCAAAAGCCATTTCCGGAAGATTGAATACCTGAAGGAACGGATTTTCGTACATATAAACAGCTTTTAAGGCGTCCGGATCGCCCGAAATTCCGCTTTTGTCCATAAAAATTTTAAATTCGTTTGCAGAAAGAAGACCTTTTGAGTTTTTCCAGTTTAATTCCAAATAATTTTCAGTTGCCGAGCTTTTTACACAAAAAGTTTTTCGGTTTATTCCGTCAAACATTTTTTTCAGGAGTTCTGTAAATTCTTCATGTTCGCAGTTTATGTCTTCTTTTGAAAAATCCGGCGTAACAAAAAAGTTCTTCGGAACTCCGTCTTTTCCGGGATCAAAGCGCGGCATATAAGTCCACATTTCTACGTCATAGAATTTTATTGACTTTGATTCCTGCCAACCGTCTTTTTTTATTGTTATCTTTAAATTAAAACCGCCTTCGTTTGCAAGCGTAAAATCTTCAACCTGAACGCTTAGATTTTCGAGATTTTTTCCGTTTTCAAAAACACTGCCCTTAAAAGCGTATTCGCAGGATTCTCCCCATTCCGATTTTCCGCCCAAATAATCCTGCTCTGTAAAAAATAAATTGCACTTTGTAAAAGTCCATTCTGCGTCAAAAATCTGTTTTGAATAAAATCCTGTGTTGCCTTCAAAATCCAATCCTGCGACACGAAGCTCCCGCGCGGAATTTCCATGCCCGTTTTGATGAATCGAAATGAATTTTGTAAGGCGGGCTTTTCCCTCAAGCTTAATATCCGGCTGCTTACGCCAGTCTTCTGCTGGAAGTCCCCAGCTTTCAAAATTTGAGCGGTATTCATTTCCTTTATATTTTGACTTATAAGGCTCGTAAGTATATTTAAAAAACATTGGATCGCAGCCCATAGTGTCAAAATCAATAAGCCTTGTGTACATTGAGCCTTTGTCGCCGATTATAAAATTTGTCGAAGCCGAATTGCTTAAATTTACGGCGATAAAACGTCCGTTTTTTGGAGTTAAAAAAGTTTTTGAAAGGTCGGCAGGAAGCCCTGAATCCGTAAAGCGAATCTCGTTTCCTTTTTCGGTCAAAAAATAGATTGTCTCAAGCCCCATTGTGCCAAAATGATGCTCGTTCTTAAAAATATCTTCATGCCAAAGTACATCTTTCCGTCTTGCTCCCATTGCCCAGGCCCGGTAATTGTTTACAACAATTCCAGGTTTAAAAACCACACTCTCTGGCCACCCGTAAAGATAAACCCAAGTGAAAGGTTTTACGTAAAAAGGACTTGCAGCCTTTTTTCTGACTTCTTTTTCTGTGTAAGTTCTGTAAAGCCTGCCCTGCTCGTCAAAAACAAAGACGCAGTTTGAATCTCCCGAAATTTCTACGACTGACTGCGCGCCTTCTGGAAGTCCAGTTCCGCAATAAAGCTTCCATAAGCTCTCGTTTTTAGTTTTAAACAAGAGCTTTCCGTTGCGAATCATAAATTCGTAATTCTTTGTAAAAGTCTGTGTCCGCGTTTTTATAAAAATATGCTCAGGATAAGTTCCATTTATGCTCTGTTCGGAAGAATTGTCCTGCAAAAAAAGTGAATCTGGAGCGTTAAGAGAATTTTCGATGGATTTATAAAATTTGCCGTCGGCAGAAAGAGAGGCAAAAGTTGACTGAGGTGTCTGGCAGGAGGAAAAAAACAGCGATCCAAAAGTTCCTAAAACAACAGGAACAAAGGCATAATATAAATTTAAAAGTTTTTTTGATGAATTCTTGCAGTATTTTCTCATAGGCACTGAGTTTAACATAAAAATACACTGCATTAAAGCGTGACTTTTTTTGTTTTACAGAATTTTTTAATTCAACTCGAATGCCCCGGTATAAAGCTGATAATATCTTCCATGCTTTTGCAAAAGTTCATCGTGAGTTCCGTGTTCGATTATAGTTCCTTCTTCTAGGACAATTATGCAGTCTGCGTTGCGCACTGTCGAAAGCCTGTGCGCAATTACAAAGACAGTGCGCCCTTTCATAAGCTGATCCATGCCCCTTTCGATTAAGAATTCTGTGCGGGTATCAATTGAACTTGTCGCCTCATCAAGAATCAAGACCGGCGGATTTGCAACCGCAGCCCGGGCAATCGCAATCAGCTGACGCTGGCCCTGGCTTAAATTTGAGCCGTCGCCTTTTATAACAGTGTCAAATCCCTGCGGAAGGTGGCGGATAAATGAATCGGCATTTGCAAGCTTTACCGCGTCATAAACCTGGTTATCCGTTGCTTCAAGGTTTCCGTAGCGAATATTTTCGAGAACCGTGCCCGTAAAAAGGTGAATATCTTGCAGAACAACAGCAATGGAACGTCTTAAATCCTGCTTTTTTATGTCATTTAAAGGAATTCCGTCATAAGTAATAGAGCCAGAACCTTCTTTTATGTCGTAAAACCGCGTCAAAAGGTTAGCAATAGTCGTTTTTCCAGAACCTGTCGAACCAACCAGAGCAATTTTTTGTCCTGGTTTTGCGTGCAGACTGATTCCATTTAAAACTCTTTTGCGTCCGTTGTAAGAAAAATTGACATCCTTAAAAACAACATCGCCGCAAAGAAGTTTTAATCTGTCGAGTTCCGGACAATGCCATGCCCATGTTCCTGTCTGCGCAAAACTCTGAACAAGAACTTTTTCGTCTTTTTTGAATTTTGCCTCATAAGCATTTACCAAAGAAACAGTTCCATTGTCAGTTTCTGGCTTTTGATTGATTGCGGCAAAAATTCTTTCTGCTCCGGCAAGAGCGTTCAAGATTGAATTGAACTGCTGGCTCAACTGGCTGAGCGGACGGGAAAATTCTCGTGTTGACTGCAAAAAGCTTGCAATTGTTCCCAAATCCATGTAACCGGTAATTACGAGAACCGCGCCGAAAATAGAAATCAAGGCATATTGAAAATGAGAAAGGTTGTTCATAATCGGACCAAGAATATTTGCATAAGTTGACGCCTGAGTTCCAGATTCGCATAGGGCTTCGTTCAGTTTAGAAAAATTTCTGTTTGCCTGTTCTTCCCGCGTAAAGATTTTTACAACGTTCTGGCCTTCAATCATTTCTTCTATGTAGCCGTTTATTTTGCCAATATTTTCCTGCTGAACCCGATAAGCATTTGCGCTCTTTTTTCCGACCGTCGCGCTCAAAAGCATGATTCCTGCGACTGTCAAAACCATAACGGCAGTAAGCGGAATGCTTAAAAAAAGCATCATGCAAAAAATTCCAGCAACCTGAAAAATTCCCGTCAAAAGCTGAGGAATACTTTGGCTGAACATGTCGCGCAAAGTGTCAGTGTCGTTCGTATAAAGCGACATTAAAACTCCGTGCGTATGTGAATCATAATATCGCAGTGAAAGCTTAGATTGATGGCTAAAAAGTTCGCAACGGATTTTATAAAGAGTCGAAGTTGAAATTTTTAAAAGAAGCCTTTGTGTTAAAAAAGACGAAATTGCGCCGATCGCGTAAATTCCGGCTATTTTTATTATTAAAACGGCAAATCCTGTCAAATCCGGATTTTGCTTTCCCATAAGAGGAAGAATATAATTATTTACGGCAGGTTTTAAAAGATATGCGCCCGCAACTTCTGCTCCTGCCGACAAAATTATGCAGAAAAAAAGAAGAGGCAGCAAAACTTTAAAAGTTTTCATGTAAGCAAGGAGCCGCAAAACTGTTTTTACTGTGTGATTGGGCTTTTGAGCGCCACGATTTTTTACAGATGACATCTATGCTTTTCTCCCCGATTTTTAATTTTTACTAATTTGAGAATCATAAATTTCTTTATAAACTTTGTTCTCCTGCAAAAGCTGGCTATGAGTTCCAATCCCAGTTATTTTGCCTTCATCAAGCACGACAATAAAATCCGATTCTTGAACTGAAGCGATTCTCTGCGCAATTACTATTTTTGTGGTTTGAGGCAGGCAATTTCTCAAAGAGGCACGAATTCTTGAATCTGTTGCGGTGTCAACGGCGCTCGTTGAATCGTCCAAAATCAAAATTTTCGGATTTTTTAAAAGCGCGCGCGCAATGCAAAGACGCTGTTTTTGTCCTCCGCTCAAGTTTACTCCGCCCTGTCCAAGCTCAGTTTTAAGGCCAGCTGGAAGCTCAGAAATAAAATTGAACGCATCTGCAACTTGACAGGCATGTTCAATCTGTTTTTGCGTTGCGTCTTCGTTTCCCCAGCGCAAATTCTGTTCGATTGTTCCGCTAAAAAGCACATTTTTTTGCAAAACCATTCCGACAGCACCGCGAAGAGCCTTGTAACTGTAATTTTTTACATCGGCTCCGCCAACTTTTACGCAGCCACAAGTGCAGTCATAAAGCCTAGGGATAAGAGAAACAAGGGTTGATTTTGAAGAACCAGTTCCGCCGATTATGCCGACAGCCGAACCTGAAGGAATTTTTAAATTTATGTCCGACAAAACGCAGTTGCCGTTTTTGCCTTCATAAGAAAAGGAGACATTAAAAAACTCGACTGAACCGTCTTTGACAGAATTGATTTTTGAGCCGTCATTTGAATCATCTTCTTCGGTATTAAACGAAAGAACTTCCATAACACGAGAAACAGAAGCTTTAGAGAGGATAAATTGAACAAAAATCGAACTAAGCATCATCAAGCTCATTAAAATCTGCGTAACATAAGTAAGAAAACTTACAAGTTCTCCAGTTTTCATAGAACCGATAATAACCATTTTTCCGCCAAACCAAAGAGTTGCGATTATGCACATGTAAATTACAAATTTCATTATCGGCATTGAGCAGATTACAAGTTTTTCGGCACGAACTTGACAATCGCGCAACTGAGCGGCAATTTTTTCAAATTTTTCACATTCAAAATCTTCGCGGACAAATGCTTTTATGACACGAATTCCAATCATACATTCCTGGACAAAACTATTGAGCGCGTCGTATTTTTTAAACATTGCCTGAAAACGCGGGTATGCCTTTGCAGAAATAAAAATCAAAAAAAAGGCAAGCAGAGGGATTGCAATAAAAAACAAAAACGCCAGCCTCAGGTTTATAAAACAGGCAATTATCGTTCCTGTAAGCATCATAAGCGGAGCGCGAACCAAACTGCGGATTAAATTCTGGTACATATTCTGAAGATTTGTAACGTCCGTCGTTAAACGAGTAACAAGAGAACCTGTTCCAAAATGCTCAAGCCCCGCAAAAGAAAAATTTTGAACTCTTTTAAACAAATTTGCCCGCAAGTTTTTTGAAAAACCATAAGAAGCAAGAGAAGAAAGGCGGCCGCCGCAAACTCCGCACGAAAGAGAAAAAAGTGTGCATAGAACCATAAAAATTCCTGTGCGGACTACATAATTTATATTTTTTGTTGCGATTCCATTGTCAATTATATGTGCCATTATAAGCGGAATTACAGTCTCCATAACAACTTCGCCAATCATGACAAGAGGAGTAAAAAGCGTAAAAAGCACATATTTTTTTTCAAGACCAGAAACAATCTTTTTTAAATTCATACGTTCATATATTATAAGTCTTATCAAAATTTTATAAATGTAAAAATTTGTTTTATTTAAGGTGATAACAAAAACAAAATGCGGAAGAGATTGCAAGGGTGAGCGCAAGCGAAAACAAACGCCTGCGTTTGGTCGGAGGCGAATGCCGTAGCCCTGAAAAGCTCGTTTTTTTTGAGTTTACTCAAAAAAATCCGCCCGTACAATTTTTAACTTTACTTTTATCTTCAATATAAATAAATTTGTTGTATGGATTGCATTTTTTTTGAAGAAGATAAAATTTTTTTACGTTCATTTTTGGCTGAACAGAGTTTTGCGCGCACTGACTTGGAAAAACTTCTGGCAGAAGACGGTTTTGCGGCAGAAATTTGCGCTGACGGACGGATTTTGTTAAAAAAATGGAATTTTGATTCCATTAAGATTCTTGAAGACAAGTCGGCCGCGTTTGCAGGAAAAATGCCGGGCGAAGGCAAATTGGTTTTTGAGCCGCTTTTTAAGATTTTTGAAGATAAAAACGAAGCAAACAAAAAAGAAAATTGCAACGAAAAAATTGTTGCGGTTTTTAAGGCGATGGACGAAATTCTCAAAGATGCAGGCTTTTGCGAAAATCAAAATGAATACGAATCGAAAAAATTGACGTTTTTTCCGGGCGCACAGGGGATTTTGGTTTCGAAAAAACAGAAAAATGGAAGTTTTTGGGCAGTTGTTCTTCCAGGAAATCTTTTTGAGCGTTGCGCAGAAAATTCAAAAGATTATGGAAAATTTCAGGGAATTTTTGTTCACCGCGGACTCGAAGGTCTGGAAGCGGCGCTTTTTACAAGAGCCGCGCTAGCTTATCGGGCAATCACAAAAAAATATGCTTTTTGCCAGGAAAATTTGGAAAAAAGACAGGCGGATATTACGGATTCGAATTTTATTCCTGTTGAATACGAAATTCCTGCCGTAAACGAAAAACTTGCATTGTCTGTAGACGCAGGGCTTTGCATAAAACGAAAAAAACGGACTATTCCTGGAGAGCGCCGTTTTGTAAACGAAAAAACCGAAAAAAATCGCATTGAAATTCTAAAAAAAGCCATGGAATTTAATTCAAAACTTTTGGAAGATTTTTTTAAGGCTGGATTTTCTAAAAATCAGGGCGACCAGAAATTTTTAGAAAGACGAATCAAATTCATAAAAAAACAGGCGAAAAAAATAAAGTCCGGACGTTTTTATCGAAGAAATTCAAAAAAAATTTGGGGAAGCGTTTTTGCGGCAATTGCCGGATTTTCGGTTGCATCCAGTTTTAATAAAGAAAATCAAAAACTTGCAACGAGCATGGGACTTACTTCCGGGCAGACCGTGCAGACTCTTTTGACAGGAATTCACAAGGCTGACGTTACGATTATTCAGGAAATTGCAAAAGGAAAAGAAGCAAAAAGCCTTATTCAGCAGGTTTCGGGATTTTATGTTACAAACAAACAGAGGCTTGCAATGGACGAAAAAGACGGAACCTTAACTCCTGCCGGCTGGCTGTTCTTTAGAGGGACGACTGATTTTTGGCAATACGGAATTACAAATTTGACGATTGACGGAATTCAAACTTCTTCAAATTTTGATTATCCAAAAAGAAAAGACAAAAAAACTCCGCTCAAAGAAGAAAACGGCAAAACCTTAAAAAAAGGCGATGAAACAAGCCACGAAGTAAGCTACAATCTGATTTACAACGAAGGCGAGCCGATAATTACGGTTTTGACAACGACAGAAAATGTTAATCTTGTGTGGAACGGAAAGCGATGGATTGTAAGAAAAATCAGCGGAACTGGAAAAACTTTCCGGAATTCCTACAGCGTAAAAAACTACAAAAAAGACTATCTGGACTGTCTTGAAAAAACTGGAGAAGACGTAAAAAAAGCGTCAGAACTTCTGCGCCAGAAGTACAATTTTGTGCCGTCAGAAATGGATTTAAGAGACGAAGTTCCATATATGATAAAAAAATACAATAATTCAGCCGCAAAAGAATTTAAGTAAAATTGCAAACATTCTGTTCTTTCCTTCTTTTTCTTAAAATGACATTTTCTTTCTTTTTGTCATATTGACATTTATTGAGAAAATGTCGTATTCTCCTAGTTAGATATTAACAAAGCGAGGCATTAAGATGGCTTTTGACTACAATCTTGAAAAACAGCACGCAAAAGGAAAACTTCACGCAATTGAAAGAATCAACCTTCTTTGCGACAAAGACAGTTTTATGGAAATTTATGCAGATGCTCAGCATCAGTGCACAAGTTTTGGAATGGACAAAAAAACAATTCCTTATGACGGCGTAATCACAGGCTTTGGAAAAGTAAACGGAAAAAAGGTTGCAGTTTATGCACAGGATTTTACAGTACAGGGCGGTTCTTTAGGAAAAGTCCACGGTCAGAAAATTGCAGAACTCATTGCAAAGGCAATTGAATGCCGCTGTCCTGTAATCGGACTTAACGATTCTGGCGGTGCCCGTATTCAGGAAGGAGTTGACGCTCTTTGCGGTTACGGTGAAATTTTCCGTCAGAATGTACGCGCAAGCGGTGTAATTCCGCAGATTTCTGTGATTGCAGGACCTTGTGCCGGCGGCGCAGTTTATTCTCCTGGACTTACGGACTTTATTTTTACAGTCGATAAAATTTCTGAAATGTACATTACAGGACCAAAAGTTGTAAAACAGGTAATGTTTATGGACATTACATCGGAAGACTTGGGTGGAGCTGCAATTCACTCTCAAAAATCAGGCGTTGCACACTACCGTTGCCCGACAGAAGCAGAATGTATCGAAAAAGTACGCAAGCTTCTCGATTATATTCCTCACTATTACGGCGACAAAACTCCTTTTGAGCCAAAAGAAAAAAAGGCTCTTTTTGGTAAAAAAGCTGACTTTAAATATACAGAAAAAAAATCTGCTGAACTCGACTCTGTTCTTCCAGAAACAAGCACAAAAGGATACGATATCCGCGAAGTAATCAACCGCGTTGTAGACGATGACAGCTTCTTTGAATCAACAGAAGAATTTGCAGGAAACGCAGTTGTAGGTTTTGCAAAAATCGAAGGCAAGACGGTTGGCGTAGTTGCAAACAATCCTGGAAACTTTGGCGGTGTATTGAACTGTGACGCTTCCGACAAAATTGCACGCCATGTCCGCTATTGCGACGCTTACGACATTCCGCTTTTGACCTTTGTTGACGTTCCAGGCTTTATTCCAGGTCCGCAAGAAGAACAGAAGGGAATTATCCGCCACGGAGCAAAAATTCTCTACGCTTATGCAGAAGCCTCAGTTCCAAAAGTTACAGTAATCACCCGCAAGGCTTACGGCGGAGCATACATTGCAATGTGCTCAAAACACCTCGGCGCAGACTTTGTTTATGCCTGGCCAAAAGCAGAAATTGCCGTAATGGGAGCAGAAGGAGCAATTGGAATTCTTTATGCAAAAGAATTAAAAGACCCGAACAATGCCCAGCTCGTGCAGGAAAAAGGACAGGAATACCGTGCAACGTTTATGACGCCTACAATTGCCGCTCAGCGCGACTACATAAGCGCCGTAATTGAACCACAGGAAACCCGCGCCCGAATTTTAAGCAGTTTTGAAATTCTCGAAAATAAGAGCGTTTCGGACAAACCTCTCAAAAAACACGGAAACATTCCTCTTTAATATTTTACAAAACGGCATCTTTATTTAAGGCGCCGTTTTTTTTATTTTTGGAGCACATCTTCGCCCTAACCGGCTTTCCGCCCTTCGCTAGCGCTCATTGCCTGCGGCAACTCCGGGGCTCCAATCCGGGCTATAAGGCCCGG
>DLLE01000038.1:14388-46252 GCA_002477955.1 Treponema sp. UBA7570
CACACGTAAATAAACGGGTTTTGCGTCAAGCAAAAGCCGCAGCATGCGGCAGCATGCAAGCATCCGGGCTATAAGGCCCGGTCGTGCGCTTTAATCGTATTTTTTTTCTTTGCCCAAAATCTTCAATTATGCTATTCTTACGAAATAAAATTTGGAGCAAAAAACTATGTCTGGAAATACTTTTGGTAAAATTTTTAAAATCACAACTTTCGGCGAAAGCCACGGTCCTGCGCTCGGCGGAATAATCGACGGAGTTCCAGCCGGAATAAAAATCGACCAGACAAAAATTCAGACGGCGCTCGACAGACGCAAACCAGGACAAAGCGCAGGCGGCCAGGCAAACGCTTCTGTCACAGCCCGAAAAGAATCCGACAAAATAGAAATTTTAAGCGGCGTTTTTGAAGAAAAATCAGAAGGAACTTCCATCGGCTTTATAATCCGCAACGAAAGCCAGCACTCAAAAGACTATTCAAACCTTGCAAATACATTTAGACCAGGACATGCGGATTTATCATATTTTTTAAAATATGGCTTTAGAGATTACCGTGGCGGCGGACGAAGCTCTGGAAGAGAAACCGCTGTCCGCGTCGCCGCTGGAGAAGTTGCAAGACAGGTGCTTGAACACTTCTGCCCACAAATAAAAATTACCGCTTACACTCAGCGCGCGGCAGGAATCAGCATTCAAAAAATAGATTTTTCGCATATTGAGCAGAATGCCCTTCGCGCTCCGGACAACGACGCAGCGACAAAAATGAACGAAAAAATCGAGGAACTCCGCAAAAATGGAGATTCTGCCGGCGGAATAATCGCCTGCAGTGTAACAGGACTTCCAGCAGGTTTGGGAGAATGTGTTTTTGACAAGCTTGATGCGCTTTTGGCACACGCAATTTTAAGCATAGGCGCAGTTAAAGGAATTGAATTTGGCGCAGGCTTTGAAGCCGCCGATTTAACAGGAAGCAAAAATAACGACATTATGCGTGTAAATTCTGACGGCTCAAAGGTTGAATTTTTAACAAACAATGCCGGCGGAATTTTAGGAGGAATTTCCAACGGAAACGAAATCTTCTTCAGAGTTGCCGTAAAACCAGTTCCCTCAATTTTTAAAGAGCAGCAAACTGTTTCTGTTGACGAAAACGGCAAATTTCATAACGAAAACCTCAAAATCGAAGGACGCCACGATGTCTGCCTTTGTCCAAGGATTGTTCCTGTAATCGAAGCCATGACAGCTGTCACCCTCTGTGATTTATTCTTGCAGAACAAAGCCGGAAGAATATAAGTTCCGTCGTTTTTTTCAAAAATTCATCGTAATTCTCACTACACTTTTATAAAAACACTGTTATAATTATAGTGCAAAATTTTTATAAAAAAATGGGAGTTATTATGAAAAAATGTTTCAAAATTGCCGCAATGGTTCTGGCTTTTTTGGCAGCTGTTTCGGTATCTGCCCAGACCCGCAAAGTTGATGTCTGGGATTTTGGTGGCGTTGAAGAAAAAAATGCTGTCAATCACATTAAAATTTCCGATTTAGACAATCTTTCGGGACTTGCCGCAGACGGAAAATTCGAAGCCGGTGAATACACTTTTGGAGATCTTACTTTAAAAACCGAAAAAAATGACCGCGCCTATTACAATGGTTCAAAAAATTATGGAACCCAAGGCTATTCTTCTTTTGAATTTAGCGACGGCTATATTTCTGACGGGATTTATTACTGCAACGGAAAAGGAGGAGAATCAAAACGCTACCTGCTTTTAAGAAACGTAAAGGCTGGTGACATTGTTACTTTTTACGGACGGGCTTCAAACGGTTCAGAAGATAAAATTCACTTCGTATCTGTAAGCGAATCTGGCGAAAAAAACGGCATTCAGGACGAATCCGCATGGCTCAACGGAGAGTCAAAACGATGGTCTTACATTGCAGTTTCTGACGGCTCTTATAAAGTTTACTGCGAAGCAACAGGCGCAAAACCAGTTTATTACCGCATTACACGCACTCCTGGCGTAAATGTAAACGGTTCAATCAAAGGGCTTCATTCAAAAGGTGAATTAAAATTCGTCGTTTCAGAAACAAAGCAGCAGCTTCCGGCAACAATTTCTGGCGGAAGCTACACAACACGTCTTCCGGCAGGATTTACATTTACGGCGGTTTTGGAAGGCGTTAAAGGATTTGGAATTTCGGCAGACACAAAACAGATTTCAATTTCTCAGGACGCACAGGCTTCTCTCAAAAAAGACCTCGCTGCTTCAGAAATGAAAACTTACATCGCCGATGGAAAAATCAGCGGTTTTGCAAAAGATTTTTCTTCATCATCTGCAAAACTCGTAATGACTCCTCCGGCAAATACTCTTTATCTTCCAGTAGAAATCGAAATTCAGAATACTAGCGGAGATTTTTCTTTTAAGGGCGAACTTGAGCCTGCCGTTCAATACACAGTCTCTCTCAAAGGCGCAAACGATTACACAGTAGCGAAAGACACGATTTTTGAAGGAACTGCGGCTTTTACAAAGGACATTCAAGTTGAATTAAAGCCAGTCTACGATGTAAACGGAAAATTCATCGGCGACACTTCAATCATGCCTTCATCTATTTCATTCAAAAATCTTGAAGACGGCTACACTTATACTGGAGCAGCCGCAAACGGAATTTACGGAACAAAACTCCGCGACGGAAATTACGAAGTTTTATGCGAAACTGAAAAAACTGCGACAATGAATCACATCTCTGTTTCCGGCTCAAACGTTACAAAAGATATTTTGATGAGCTCAAAAGACAAAACCGTAAATCAAATTCCTCTCAAAAAGGACATTTACGTTGGAGGCAAAAAACAGGACTATTCATCTGTAAAACAGGCTGTAAAAGCCGCTCATGCAATGGCTCCAAAATCAGAAGCCGACAGAATTACAATTCATATTGCTCCGGGAATTTACCGCGACCAGGTTATAATCGACACTCCATACATTACCTTAAAAAATGACACTCCAGCTCAGGAAGTAAAGCTCACCTGGTATTATGGAATCGGATACAATTATTATTCGGCAGATTTAAATGGCTACTACGATGAAGAGAGAGCCTATGACAAATTTGAAAAGAAAAGCGTAGCAAAGTGGGGAGTTGCAACTTACGTAAAAAAAGATGCAAAATTTTTCCGCGCAGAAGGAATTACTTTTGAAACTTCGTTTAACAAATATGTTACCGCTGAAGAATTAAAAGACGGTGTAGAACCAGACGGAACTACAATTGCATTTGTAAGAAAGCTCAATTCCGATGTTCAGTCAAAGGCGGCGACAGAGCGCGCGTCTGCAATCTGTACAGAAGCGGACCAGGCTGAATTTGTAAACTGTAAATTCTTGGGTTCTCAGGACACTCTCTACACAGGAGCAGATTCAAGACAGTATTACAAAAACTGCTATATCGAAGGCAATACCGACTTTATTTTTGGTGACGGCGATGTTGTTTTTGAAAACTGTCAGATTGTTTGGGCTGGATATTCTGATTCAAAAAACAGCGGATATTTAACCGCAGCCCGCAATGCAAAAGAAAAAGGCTATCTGTTCTATAACTGCATAATCAATGCAGACCAGAACAATATGCAAGCTCCGGGCTACTTCGGAAGACCATGGGGGCCGAAAGCAAGCGTTGCATTTGTAAATACGATTTTTGCATACGAAGGAATTATAAATCCGCAGGGCTGGACGAGTATGAGCGGAAACAAACCTAAAAATGCAAATTTCTTTGAATATAATTCAATGTGGGACAATACAGGCGTTGATGTAAGCCATCGCGACGGCGGAAAAATCATTGCGGATGCAGGAGCTTACAGTCCTTCAAATTATTTTATCGGCTGGACACCTGTAGCTTATTCTGCGCCAAAGCCGTCCGAAGTAAAAATCAAAAAAGCAAGTTTTACAACAGATGACGACATAAATACGCCTTATCCTGGACACACAATCACCCTTCATTACGAATTTAACGGTTCAGGAGAAGACTGTTCTCTGATCCAGTGGTTTAGGACAAAAGATAAAAAAGACACACTCATAAAACAGAGCACTGGTTTTGCCGACAAAACTTATCTTATTTCAAGAGCAGATTCTGGATTCAACTTAAAAGCTGTAATTACGCCAATGAACCGCTCAGGCAAAGCAGGAAAAACTGTAACTGTAGAACTGGACAAAAAGATTAACGAAGGCTATGCAATTCCTTCAAAAGCAACGGCAATTCGTCCGCGTGCAGAAGGAAAGGTAAATGTTTTCCTTGCCTCTGACTCGACTTGTAAAGATTATTCTGCGCTCGGAATGTGGAACAACGGTCAGACAAGAAACGAGGGAGCCTGGGGAGAATTCTTGCAGTGCTTCTTTAACGGCGCCGTTGAAGTTCAAAACTACGCAAACGGAGGACGCTCAAGCCGCAACTTTATAAACGAAGGCTCGCTGGAAAAAATCAGACAGCAGATTGGAAAAGGCGACTATCTTTTTATTCAATTTGGACACAATGACTGCTCAAACGGAGCAGGATACCTCGAAGACCGCTACGTTCCTCTTGGAGAACCAAATAAAAAAGGAATTTACCCGATCCATGAAGGAAAAAAAGTCCGCACTCCAGACAGTTATTTTGAAAAATACGGAAATTCGTTCTATTCTTATGACTGCGGCGGAACTTACAAATGGTATCTTATGCAGTACGTAAATGTTGCGCTCGAAGCAGGAGCAACTCCTGTGCTCGTAACGCCTGTAAGCCGAATGTACTTTGACGGAAAAGGAAGAATCACTCCTCACCACGACTCAAAAGACACTTCGACAAAAACTCAGATTACAAGAAACAACGCTTATGTAGAAGCTGTTCGCCAGCTTGCAAAAGAAAAGAAAATTCTTTTGATTGACGGTTTTGAAATTACAAAAAATCTCTACGAAAAAGCATATTCTGACTGCGGAAACAAAATTGAAGCAAAAGAGCTTATGTTTGCCGGAGATTCAACACATAACAATAAACTCGGCGGTTTTGTAATTGCAGGTGAATTTGCAAAAGAAATTAAAAAGGTAATTCCTGCGCTTGCACCAAGCATTATACATCCGAAAAATGCAATGGGCGAAAACAGCGACGGAAAAATTATGTTTACTGTTGATCAGGACGGAAAAATGGAAAGCTATGACAAATACTGGACCCGCTACGAACAGAGCGTAATGGACAGTCTTGGAAAATAGTTTTTTGCGGTAGGGATGGAAGTACTTGCGTAGCAATCCACCGCAGGCTTTAGCCGAGGAGGATGGAGCGAAAGCGGAAGTACGGACAGCCCGTTAAACCGCCCCGAAAATTTTTAGGCTTCCGGTCAAAAATTTACGGCCGGAAGTTTTTTTGCAATTTTAAAGCCCATTTGCCCACTTTGCCACATTTACTGTAAAATATAAAAATGAAATTTTCTAACATTGACTTATCCGATTTTGATTTAAAAAAACGCAATTCTGACAAAAAAAATCCAAAAAATTCTAAAAAAATTTTCGCTGTTTTGGGAACAACTTTTCTAACTATTGCAATTTTGACGGCAGTCTTTTTTTTATGGTCGGCATCGTTTTTTAAAACGCAGAACGTAAAGCCTCTTTCGGAAGAGCAAACCGCTTCTTTAAATGCTTTTTTAAACCAAACCTACTCTCTAAAACGCAGCGAATCGCTCAAACCTCTTCCGTATCCGATTGTTGCTGCAGATTTGGAAGTTGATTCAGGGGCGGCAATTCTTGTCGATGCAAAAAATGGCTGCATTCTTTTTGAAAAAAATGCGGATGAAGTCATTCCTCCGGCTTCGATTACAAAGCTCTTTGTAATGTACATTGTTTTTAAGGAAATCGAAAACGGGAACCTTTCTCTGGACGAACTTGTTTCTCCGCCAGAAAACAGCTGGTCAATAAATATGCCGTCTGACGCAAGCCTTATGTTTTTAGGACAAGGGCAGATTGTTACGGTTCGTGAACTTTTGACCGGGCTTGCTGTGGCTTCGGGAAACGATGCGGCCCTTGCGCTGGCATATAAAATTTCTGGAAGTACTAAAGATTTTGTTGCAAGAATGAACTATGAAGCAAAAATTTTGGGCCTGACTCACACTCATTTTGAAGAGCCAAGCGGTTATTCAGAAAAAAATGTTACAACTGCGCGCGAACTTGCCGAATTCTGCAGAATTTATATAAACCGTTATCCGGAAAGCTTGAGGGATTATCACAGCGCAAAAGAAATTCTCTACCCTCTCGAAAAAAATCTTCCGAGCTGGGAAAAAGCAAAAGGAGATTCAACGGCAATTTACCAAAGAAACACAAATCCGCTTCTTGGAAAAATGGAAGGTTGCGACGGGCTAAAAACAGGATTTATTTACGAGAGCGGTTACAATCTTGCTTTGACGGCAAAACGGAACGGAGTAAGATTTTTGTCTGTTACGATGAAAGGACCGGGAACTGGCTCTAAACAGGGAAATTTTTACCGCATAAAAGACGGAACGACCCTTATGGAATGGGCTTTTTCTTCGTTTGCCGACTACATTCCTGAAAATAAAATTCAAAAAAATTATCCAGTTGCAGTTCCAGGAGCAAAAACAAAATTCGTAAACCTTGTTCCTGCCTGGACAAATGCGGTTACAGTTCCGCACATCAGCTCTCAAACTGCGGCAGAAGACGCAGAAAACGTTATTGCCGAAATTCAGCTTCCAAAATGCATCTACGGAGGAACAAAACTTGGAGCCGTTTACGGACAGATTCAGTACAAACTCGGAAACACTGTCTTAGAAACTGTTCCTCTAGTTGCCGACAGAACCGCGCAAAAAGCGGGACTTTGGGGACAATTTTGTGGAAAACTCGCATGTCTGAGAATCCGCTGATTAAAGGCTTTCGTTAAAAGCTACAAACTCATAGCCATTGCTTAAAAGAAGGCTTACAAGAAGGTCAAGCTTTTCGTAAAGCCAGTCGCTTCTTGTGCCTTTTGAAAGACCTGCGCATACAGGAATTACAGAACCGTCTTCCAGATTTTTAGCATAAAACGAAACCAGTTCCAAAGCCGACAGATAACCGGGTTTTCCGCGGGCTGCTTCTTCGAGAGTGATTGTGTCCAAACTAAAGCGGCCTGCTTCGACATAAGAGTATCCGCAGTTTTTTCCAGCTTTTTTTACTTCGAAATCCGCCTTATAAAACGGAGCATGCCACAGAAGGCTCAATTCTTTTCCTGTTGCCTGAAAAAATTCATCTTCGTTGCGTGCAAGTCCCCGGCGGACAAAGTCTTCGTCAACAACAAAATCTTTTGATGTCAAATCCAATGCCGTAAAAAACATTGAGCCGCATTCGTAACCGCTTTTTGCAATCTGAACGGTTTCTTTTGGATAACGGCGAATAAATTCTCCATTTATAAAAAATGTTGCAGGAATTTTGTATTTTCTTAAGACATAAAGAATAGAACTCAAACCGGAAGCATCATCAAGCGCATCGACTGCAAGAATTATTTTTGCAGGAACCTGTCTTTTTTCCATTGTCTGCGGAAAATAAGCTTTTGTGACTGCTTTTCCTGAAAGAGTGCGCACAAAAAGCGCGTTTTTAAAATTTGAATTTACAGCATTTCCTGTATAAACGCGGAATTTTCCGTTTTGAACAGAACCAGAAGCAACAACAAGAGGCTCGATAGATTTTGTCCAACTTCCCTTCAATTCATCAAATTCATAAAAAACATCTTTTTTTACGGCATCTGCTGCAAAAACAACAGTGTCAGATTTCCAAAAAACTTTTGACGCGGCGGAAAGAAACAAAACCGATGATTTTTCGATTTCTGAACCAAGCTGCCATTTTTTTACGGTAGATTCTCCGCCAACATAAACCGAAGAATCTGTTCCCCAGACAAACGAAACAATTTTTTCTCCGGAAAGATGATCAACTTCTGTCCAGGTATTTGATTCAAAAACAAAAAGAGAATTTTCCTTTGCAAAGCAGATTTTTTTTCCGTCGGGCGACAGCTGAGGCTCGATTACAGAATCTGTTGAAGAAAGGAATTTCAATTCGCTTCCAAGGCTGTAAAATGCCGATATTTGCGCACCGTTTTCGTAAGAAAGCAAGTTGAGCCATAAAACGCATTTTGTGTCGCTTGTCCAAAAAACTTTTAAGGCAGTTACGGTTCCGCCGGCTCCAGTCGCAGTTTTTGAAACGACAGGATTTACATATTCAAAGCCAGACTCGTTCAATTTAAAAAGACTTATGATTTTTTTAGATTGAATAAAAATAATCGCCGAAGCCTTTGAGTTTACTGAAAATTCATCATGCTTTTCGTCAAAAATTACAGGAAGCCGGCCACAGACTATTCCTGGTTCAATAACAGAAGAATAAAGACCGCGCGTATAAAGTTCATTTGAACTGATTCTATAAATTAAATCGCGTGCAATATAAATTAAATTTTTTGAATTTGCCCAGCAGACAGAATTTATGTTTCCGCGACCGATCAGCCGAAATTTTTCGGCAAGCTGAACTTTTTGAAAGGCAACTTTCGGCTCACAAAAATAAACATTGCCGTTTTTTTCGTACACAAAAATAGAGCTGTCAGAATTCCATTTTACAGGAATTTTCTCGTAATCCAGCTGTGCCTTCTTGTCTAAAACAGTTTCTTGCAAAGTCGAAGCGTTTTTTAAAATCAGTTCACCTTCTGCAATTCCAGTTTTCTTTATGTAGCAGAGCCATTTTCCGTCTGGACTTGCAATCTGCGGACTTAAAATCTGCGCAGTTTCTGGAATTGAATCCGCACGCGAAATCCACGAAAGAGTCGAATCCGAAAATGAATATCTTGCTGTTCCCCATCTGTTTCTAACCTGCAAAACAGAACCTTTTGAAAGCAATTCCATTTTCTCTGGATAGCAGGTTAAAATTTTTGCAGGCAAAAGAGTTTTTGCATCGGCAGAAAAAGCAGTTGAATAAGACGGGCTTCCGGCAATGCTTTGTTTTATTGTAAAAAGAATTTTATCCTGAGAGTTGATCTCAGGATTTTCAAATGAAATTTCCGAAAAAGCGCAAAATGAGATTGAAAAAAAAACGGCTGACAAAATTTTTTTTATTTTTTTCACTTAGCCATCTCCACGCTCAGAGCCAGAATCGAAAGGTCGCGGTCAAGAGCGTCAAGCTTTTGCTCAAGAGCAACAACGCGTCTTGCCCTGTCTTCCGCCTGTTTCTCTTCAAGATTTTTGAATATCGCTTCAAATGAATCTTTTTTACCGTGCATTTTTTCCTGACCGCACCATGGACAATAAAGAAATTCTTTATCAATAGTTCTTCCGCAGCAACCGCAAACACAAACCGCTTTCATTTTCTTTACCTCTTCAGCAATGACAAAGGATCAACAAGACGGCCATTTTTGTAGACCGTAAAATGCAGATGAGGTCCAGTTGAATATCCTGTTGAACCAACAAGTCCAATTCTCGTTCCCTGGCTCACATTCTGACCGTTCCGGCACAAAATTTTTGACATATGGCCGTAAAGAGTCTGATAACCGTTTCCGTGATTGATTATAACATAATTTCCGAAGATATTGCTCCAGCCAAGCTGAACAATTTTTCCGCTCATTGTGGCATTTACAGGAGTTCCCGTCGGGCAGGCAAGGTCAACTCCGGTATGATTTGAAGGAACTCCAGTAAAAGGATCTGCGCGGCGGCCAAAATAACTTGAAATTTTATAACTTTGGGAAATCGGACAGATAAAAAGTTCGCCCATAGCTTTTTTTAGGGACGCAGAATCCATTCTTGCGCCAGGAATAAAAAGTTCCTTGCCAATTGAAAGAGTTTCATCTGCAAGTTCATTTACATCAAGAATTTCTTCAACGCTCACATGATATTTTACAGAAAGCAAATTTAAAGAATCACCTTTTGAAATCGTATAAACAATTCCATCCTGGTTTGGAACACGAATTTTCTGCCCTGCCATAAGAGTCCGGACATTGTCGATTCCGTTTACAGAAATCAAAGTCGAAATATTTGTAAGACCAAATTTTAAGGCAATCGAACTAATTGTATCGCCGCTCTTTACCTTGTACGACTGATAAGAAATCGCCTTTGCCAGTCCTACAGAACTTGGCGTAAGTATTTTTCCATCGTCAGAAAGAACATTTCCGTTTTCGTCAAAACTTGCTTCTGAAGATGTCATTGCGAATTTTGACATTGCGCTGTTCAAAGTTTCAATTTCACTCGAAAAAGTTTCTCCCATTTTTAAAGGACCTGTAAAAGCTTGAGAATAGTTTAAAATTTTTACAGAAAAATAAGGAACGAAAAGACAAAGCAACAAAAAAATGCAGATTCTTTTTAAGCGCGCAGGACGAATCAGACTCCTGAAATTTACATAGGGAACAGAAACCGCAAAAGCAGGATTAGAGCGCGCTCCTGAAAAAGCTTTTTTAGAATGTTCAAACTCCGAAAACTTAAAAGCCTTTCTTCTGAATTTTAAAAGTAAACTTTTGGTTCTGGCAGAGCTTCTCGATTTTGGAGAGCTGCCAACATAACTGATTATCTGCATACGTCTATTATCGGAACGCAAAATTCGTTATATTAGAAAAAAGATGTCTAAGTTAAATTTATCCTCAACAAATAAATCTATAATTTTTATAACCTGCTGCGGTCTTCTTTTGGGTTTTATCGTTAAACTTTTTGCGGTTGAAGTTCTTCACGTTTCCGGAACTTCTATGGAAAGCGCGATTCACGACAAATCAACTGTCGTTGTAAACAAACTCGCCTACGGAATTATCAAGCCTTTTTCAAACTCGCTTTTGATTCAATGGAAGGAGCCTCAAGCTGGCGATGTCGTCATTTATTTATATAACAACAAAATAGTCGTAAAAAGGTGCGTTGCCTGCGAAGGACAGTCACTAGAATATTCATCAAATCCAGTGTATACTGTAAAAGTTGGAGACAATGAAATTCCGCTTACAGAAAGCCAGTATATGCGGCTAAAAGACGCAGCTCAGGTTCCAGAAGGTTATATACTGGCTGTCGGCGACAATTATGAAGTTTCGGTTGACTCGCGTGATTACGGTTTTGTTTCTGTAAAAAATGTGTTGGGAAAAGTTTTATGCAAATGAACGAATACTTCAACAAAAGACGGGTTTTGATATTTTGCATCGTTATAGCGCTGTTTGCAGGTTATATTTTCTTCAAATATGCAGTTCTTGCCTTAAAAAAAACACCGGAAACAAAAACTTATTCTCCGCTTGTGCAGAGAGGCTCTATTTTAGACAAAAATGGGAAACCTCTTGCTGTTCCGACAAATTTTTATCACGTAGGAGCAACGCCTTCTGCAATCAAAGACTTGGGAAATTTTGTAAAACTTTTTTCGCCAGTTCTAAAAATTGATGAGCATCAGCTGGCAAACACAATTTCTTCCAACGCAGATTCAAATTTTGTTTACCTCAAGAAAAAAATCGACCAAAACGATTATGAAATTTTAAAAGAAATTACGGACAAAAATGGACTTTTTTCGGCGGTCAGGTTTGACAGAGTTCCAGGAAGGATTTATCCAGAAAAGGAACTTGCCAGCCAGGTGATCGGCTACATGGGGAGCGACGGAACAGGGCTTACAGGAATTGAATACACAGAACAAAACCTGCTTTCACCTCCTGTAAATCCAGACGCTCCGATTGATGTTGAAGGGAAAAATATTTATCTGACGATTGATGCAAATCTTCAGTTCAAATTGGAAAAAATTGCGCAAAATGCAATTGAACGGACTCATGCGGCAAGCTTGATGATGATTGCAGCAGAAGCAAAAACTGGAGAAATTATTTCTTATATTTCACTTCCATCGGCAGATTTAAATCAGTATTCAAAGGCAACTCCCGCCCAAATGAAAGATTTGCCGGCAACCGAAAGTTATGAACCCGGTTCTGTTTTTAAAATTTTTTCAATTGCGGCTTTTTTTGACTCAGGCGCGATTTCTGAAAATGACACTTTTTATTGCGATGGAATTTACGAAAAAAAGACTTCCAGCGGCGAAAGAATAAGAATCACCTGTCTTGACCACCACGGCTGGATTACCGCCAGAGAAGCGCTCAAATTTTCGTGCAACGATGCTTTGGCTCAAATGTCTGAAAAAATTGAAAGTGAACAGTTTTTGTCCAGACTGAGAAGTTTTGGTTTTGGCTCAAAAACAGGAGTAGAGCTTCCCGGAGAAACAGCAGGCGCAGTCCGCAATACCAGCGACAGATTCTGGTCTGCCCGCTCAAAGCCGACAATTGCAATCGGACAGGAGATTTCCGTAAGTGCGCTGCAAATGGTCGAAGCCGCAACTGCAATTGCAAACGGCGGAATTCCGGTTCAACTTACTTTAATTAAAAAAATTACAAACCAGGCTGGAATTGAAGAATACATCCATTCTCCAAATTTTAAACCGCAGATAATAAACAATCAGACTTCAAAATATATCTTGAGCTGCATGCAAACTGTTGCACAGACAGGAACTGGCTCAAGAGCAAACTTGAGCGATATTTCAATCGGTGTAAAAACAGGAACTGCACAAATGGCAGATCCTGTAAACGGAGGATATTCAAAAACAGACTTTATCTCTAACTGTATTGCAATTTTTCCGACCGAAAATCCGGAAATAATACTCTATATTGTAATTGAAAAGGCAAAAGGCGAAACTTACGCTGGAAGAATTGTTGCTCCTGTTATTGGCGAAGCGGCAAGCATAATAATCGACCATTTGGGGATGAGCCGAGGAGGAGCGTCGAGCCTTGCACATTCAGGACTTATAAAAATTCAAAACAATGCGGAAATTCAAATCGACAAGACAGTTCCGAATTTTAAGGGACTTCCAAAGAGAAACCTCCTGCCATTGCTAAACCGCTCTGATTTAAAAATTAAAATCAACGGCGAAGGATGGGTTACCGCTCAGACGCCTGAACCTGGAGTTCCGCTCACACAGGACACCGAAATTGAACTCTTTTTGGAATAAAAACATTTCTCTTTTTAAAGCACGTTTTTCTTTTCTGGCAGAACAACTCGAAAAAACTTTTCCTCTAAATGAACAAAAAGAACCTGAGTTTGCTTTTTGGCAAGTCGTTATTTCAAAAAACGGAGAGCTTACCGCCAAAGAAAACGGAATTTTTCTTCATTCATCGTATGCGCCAAAAAAAGAAGCTGTTTCAACCGTCAAAAATGCAAAAACAGAACAGACAGAATGCGCCGTTTTTTTTTCAATGGGACTTGGCTACGCCCCTTTAGAATGGGCAAAAAGTTTTCCTGAAGATTCGATAATCATTGTAGAACCAGAACCTCAATATTTTTTTGCAGCCTTAAAATATACAGATTTCGAACCATTGCTTAAGCACAAAAAACTGATTGTTCTTTTACAGGCAGAACTCCACGATGTAATTACTCTGACAGAACATTCTGCGCCATTTTCACACACCGCGCTCATAGAAAACAAAGCGCAGTCTCAACATTCAAAAGAATATTTTGAATCACTTCATTTCCTTTTTGAGCGCAATCAGCAAAAAGAAAAAATAAACAGTTCGACACTCGAAAAATTTTCAAAGCTTTGGCTAAGAAATTCCTGCTTTAACCTGCCGTTTTTGGCCATTTTGGACGGAATAAACATTTACAAAAATGTCTGTCCACAAGACCTGCCCTGTCTTTTGATTGCCGCAGGTCCAGGACTTTCAGAAATTCTGCCTTTTTTAAAAGAATTAAAAAAACGCTGTCTGACAGTTGCAGTCGACACTGCCCTGAGCGCCTGCCTAAAAGCAGAGGTTGAACCAGATTTTATTGTCCTTACCGATCCGCAATACTACGCCTACAGGCACATTGCAGGGCTTAAAAGCAAGTCCAGCGTTTTGATTACGGAATCCGCCGTCTGCCCGGCAGTTTACCGTTTTAACTGCCGAAAAACAGTTTTGTGCTCATCACTTTTTCCGCTCGGTCAGTATTTTGAAGAAAAACTCGGTCACAAAGGAAAACTTGGAAGCGGAGGCTCAGTTGCCACAACGGCTTGGGATTTTTGCAGGATAATCGGCGCAAAAGAAATTTATTGCGCAGGACTTGATTTAGGTTATCCAAAAAAAAATACACATATCCGTGGTTCTTTTTTTGAAGAAAAAGCGCATTTTTCAAGCACAAGGTTGAATTCTGCCGAAAAAATGCTTGCAACTTCAATTTTTGCGGCAAATCCGGTTTTAGGACAAGATTACGAAAAAAACACAATTGTTACGGATTCAAAAATGAAGATGTTTGCATGGTGGTTTGAAAGCCAGACTCAAAAATATCCTGAAACGACCTCTTTTTCGCTCAGCAAAACTTCCCTAAAAATTCCAGGATTTTACTGCGCAGACGTCCAGACTTTGCTTAAGCAGGACGAAAAGATAAGCCTTCGCAACCAGTTTTTTGAAGCCGAAAAAAAATCTCGAAAATCAGACTGCGGACAGCAAAAACTTTTGCAAAATTTTAACGCTGCATTTGAAGAACTCAAAAATGGCCTTGAAAACCTTTACTCGCTTGCAAGAAAAGCGTTTTTTACCTGCGAAAAAACAATTTCCGACAAAAATCTTTCTACAGAAAAAATTCAAAAGGCGCTAAAATCTCTTGAGCAAACTGATTTTGAACTAAGAAATTCTCAGTTTACACAAATTGCCTCGCTTGTTTTTCCGACTGAAGCAAAACTCAACGAACTTTTCAGTTCACAAGTTTTACCAAAAGACAAAACCTCCGCAGTTTTTTCACGTTCAAAAATTGTATACGAAGAATTGATGAAATCCGTGCGCCAGTATCAGCAATTTTTGCAAAAAAATGATTTTTTTTCAAAAAACACTAAAGTCGAATTTACAAAGGAACGATAATATAAATGTCTTTGGTTGAAACAACAGGACGTGAAAAACCTTTTTAGGCTTTTCAAACATCCAGACGCCCTGTAAAAATAAAAGACGCGCCGAATAACCGGCTTTCCATGTAAAAAAGAGAAGAAAAAGTGAAAGTTTTCTTCTCTTTTTTTGTTTTGTGGCAGGGATGGTAGTGGACGCGAAGCGTGTGCAAAGCACCGGAGGCGCGCAAGACGCCGTAGCCACGGACAGCCCGGTTTTTGTGAAGCGGAGCGAAACAAAAAGCCACCCAATAAAAATTTAATAATCTGCTGAATTCTGCCGATAATACCAATATGAATTCGTTTCCAGTTTCGACAATAAAAGAAAACACATTCTTTAACCGCGACCTTTTTATTGATAAAAATTTTTTGCTTTTAAACTCTTTGTGCCCGTTTACGGATTCTCTAAAAAAAACGCTTCTTGAATGGGGATTTAAAGCCGTTTATTCAGAAGGCTCGCAGGGAGTTGGACAAATTTCTGTTCCTGTAAAAGCAGATCCGGCAGATTTTAAAAATGTTTCTATTGACGATCTTGAACTGGACGATTCGGATAAAAAGCCAAAGATTGGCGAAAATGCAAAAAAAGCAATTAAAGACGCAAAAGCAAGCCTTGCAAACAATGAAAAATCGCGGATGGACGTTGTTCAAACTGTTTATAACGAATACATGAATTACATAACCGCCGTCTATACACGCTATGCAACTCACAAAGTTTTAAATTACACTGAAATTTCAGAAACTGTCAAAGAACTGTGCATTTTTATAAAAGAAAACCGCCGCTACGTTCTGCGCATTACGCCTTCTCAAGACACAATTACAAAAAACTATCTTATAAGCCACAGCATGCGCTCGACTGTAATTGCAATTGTAATTGCGCTTCAGCTTAGATTTTCTCTTTCAAAAATCGTTGATTTGGGAGTTTGCTGCATTCTGCACGAAATTGGACAAATTCGCCTTCCGCCGCAGCTTTATATGACAGACAGGCGTCTTTCTCCGTCAGAAAAACAAAAACTCGCGACACATGCAGTTTTGGGCTTTAACATTGCAAAAGAAAACAATTTTCCAACTCAAATTCAGCTTGGAATTTTGGAACATCATGAGCGCGAAAACCGTTCAGGCTACCCTCGCCGCCTTGAAGGAAGCCAAATTGACATTTTTGCAAAGATTATTGGAGTAGCATGCACCTTTGAAGCAATTACCGCTCCAAGACACTTTAGGCAGGCCCGCTCTTCTTATGCTGCCATGGTCGAAATTCTTAAAAATGAAGGAAAACAGTTTGACGACACCGTAATCAAGGCGCTGCTCTACTCTCTTTCGCTTTTTCCAATTGGAGCGTGGGTTTACCTTGTCAACGGAAAAATTGCCCAAGTTACGGACGCAAGTCCAGATTCCCCAGGAAATCCGATTGTTTCTCTCCTTGGCGAAAAAGATTCCTTTGGAAATCCAATTACGATTCAGACTGACAACGACAAAAACAAAATTGTCCGGGTTTTAAACAAGCAGGAAACTCAGGATATGCTCAAAACGATGAATATTCAAAAATAAAGAAGAATTTAAAACTAATTAGGCTCAATTTCGAGTTTCGCTAAAAATAGCTACTTAGCCCGAATGTCGCGTTTTGATAAGAACAGTAATTTAAGTGTCATGGAGATTGGCTAATAAAGCTCTAAATGACATTGCCGTGCTTGATACTGCGATGTTTGCATAGTAAACTCGGTTAGCAATCTCTAAATAATTGTAATATATACATTCGATTTTCGGATTCAGCCCCAGAAAAAAAATGACATAAAAAATTCTTTTTGGTCATTTCCATCTGTCGGAATTTTTCAGTAAATTATCGGGACCAAGCCCGATAATGACAAAAAAAGGGAAAAAAGTCCAAAACTAATTAAAAAAGAATCTTGCTTTTTCGAGTTCCTGTTCAAATTTTTCGTCAATTATCGGTGGATTTTCTGTAAAATATAGAATTTGCTGTAATTCTTCCTGGCTGTGAGCGCCCCAAACAGGAACTGCGGAATCAAATTGGCTAAAAAAACCCAGCGCAAGAGGAATATTCTGGACTACGCCACCACACAACGGCTGCATTGCAATAAAACCGACGTCTTTTTCGCGACAGTCAAGAACAAGTTCCTGAACTTCGATAGGACATAAAAGATTAAATGGATATTGCAAAGTTTCCCAGGGACCGTTTCCATTCAATAAATTGCGCGCCATATCAAAATTTTCAGTACAAATTCCAATATGGTGAATTATGCCTTGCTTTTTAAGGTTCAAAAGTTTTTCAACGATTTTATCCTCTCCTTCGCATTTTGGCAAAAAAGAAGGATTATCCAACTGGTAAAGGTCGATATAATCTGTTTTTAAGGCGGCAAGACTCAATTCAATATCACGGAAAAGCTCATCGTTATTAGAGGCTCGTGTTTTTGTTGCTATAAAAATATCTTTTCTAATTGCACCATGAAGGGCGCTTCCAAGACGTTTTTCGCTTTCTTCGCTTGTCCGCGACGTGTCAAAAAAATTTATTCCTCCTTCATAAGCGCTGCTTATAATTTGAGAAGCCTGCTTATCGTCAGAAACATTTGCTAAAGCCATTGCTCCCAATGCGGTCCGGCTTACGAGAAGATTAGATTTTCCTAGGGCTACATAATCCATAAAAACAGAAACAAAGGCTGTCAGAAAAACATAATTCAAAAAAATATTTTTCCGGCAGCCTATTTTTTAATCTCTTACAACAGGTTTGTAATTTTTAATTGCGTTAAAAAGGAAAGCGTGCAGGTCAGAGAGTTTTACTCTTTCCTGTTCCATTGAGTCGCGGAAGCGGACAGTAACAGTGTCAAAAAGTTCATTTGCAGAACCGTCTTCTTTCTTTTCGGTAATTGTATCGTAATCAACTGTTACACAGAAAGGAGTTCCAACTTCGTCCTGTCTGCGATAGCGTTTTCCAACTGTACCAGAAGTATCGAAATCTGTAACAAAATCTTCTTTTAAAAGATGCTGAATTTCCTTTGCCTTTTCTGAAAGTCCGTCTTTTTTCATCAATGGAAGAACAGCAACTGTAACAGGAGCAAGACGAGGATCGAGATGAAGAACTGTGCGGTAGTCTTCTTTTCCGTCTTTTCCGACATTTTCTTCTTCGTAAGCTTCGCACAAGAACATGAGGAAATTGCGGTTAAGTCCAGCAGATGTTTCGATTACATAAGGAATGTATTTTTTGTTTCCGTCTTCCTGATCGATGTAAGACATATCTTTTTTAGAGAATGTCTGGTGCTGAGAAAGGTCAAAGTCTGTTCTTGAGTGAATGCCTTCAACTTCTTCAAAACCGATTGGAAATTTGTAAGTAACATCGTAAGCATCTTTTGCATAATGCGCAAGTTTGTCGTGGTGATGCCACTTCAAGTGATTTTCTGCAATACCGTATTTAAGGTAGAATGCCCAGCGTTCTTTTCTCCAGCGTTCAAAAGTTTCATCTTCTGTTCCTGGCTTACAGAAATATTCCATTTCCATCTGCTCAAACTCGCATGTACGGAAAATAAAGTTTTTAAAGATGATCTCGTTGCGGAAGGATTTGCCAACCTGAGCAACGCCGAAAGGAATTTTCATACGGTTTGACTGCACAATGTTCTTAAAATCAGTAAAAATTCCCTGACAAGTTTCTGGGCGAAGATAAATCAAATGACTTTCATCGGCAATCGGTCCCTGATATGTTTTGAACATAAGATTGAATTCGCGGACAGCCGTATATTTTCTGTTTTTTGAATGACAGGCAGGACAGTCGATGTTCGCATCGATATAAGCCTTCATTTCTTCGTGAGTCATTGTATCAACTGGTTTTCCAGGATCTTTGTCCGGATTTGCGGCGACAAAATCTTCAATCAATTTATCTGCACGGTGGCGAGCCTGACATTCAAGACAGTCAACCATTGGGTCTGAAAAATGATCTACGTGGCCAGAAGCCTTCCATGTTGTGTGATGCTGGAAAATTGCAGAATCAAGACCAACAACATCATCGTGAAGCTGAGTCATTTCTTTCCACCACGCATTCTGAATATTGCGTTTAAAATCTACACCCAAAGGACCGTAATCCCAAGCACCAGCCTGACCGCCGTAAATTTCCGAAGCCTGATAAACAAAACCACGTCTTTTGCAGAGTGAAATGATTTTGTCGAGCGTACATGCATGCGGATCAACCGCAGTCTTTTCGTCTTTTGCCATAATATCTCCTAATCCGTCACTGGCTTGCGACAGTTACTAAAAATATAATGAAAAAGATTATATCACAAAATATTATAAGTGAAAACATACATAGAACAGGCACAAAAACTCCAAAAGTATTATAATTTTAAAATACGGTAAAATACCAGCATGAATAAAATGCTATTTTTTAATTTAATCCCGGAGGAAAAACAAATGAAGAAACTTTTAACAGTTTTATCTGCCGTAGTTTTTGGAACATCTGTTGCCAGCGCACAGGTTTTAAGTTCACAGCAGATGAAAAATACGGCTTGGATTGGTTTTGGAGCACCAATCGACGGCAGCGCGACATTTTACGGTTTTACAGATACTTTCCAGGCAAGGTTTGACCGCGGAAATTTTACTATTGAAGGCATGCTCAACTGGAGTTTTCTTGCAAATTACGACAACGAAGGCGATGTAGATAATTTCGTTTTTGGAACTTCAAACGGCAACCCTCTTTCTCTCAAATACGGCACAAGAGGAAGCTCTTCTTATTATGCAGGCGACAACACCTTGTCAAACGAAGCTCTTGCGGTTGCAGCTGCTACAGGCACAGTTCTGAATAATCAGGCAAATGTTTCAAATACAATTCAGGATTCTTACTATGTAAATTTTATCTGGCATCCTAAAAAGAATTTTGATATTGGCGTTGGAACAAAACTCAACTGGCAAGTAGGTCCGGCACCTCGTTACGGAAACTGGCTTTGGGAAGCAGACTCTCACGTTCGTCAGGGCGGTTTTTCAACATCTTATGACGACAGATCAGGCAGCTCATTCCAAACATCTTCCGAAGCAACCGGTTCTTATAAATTCAATGTTGATGCGCCAGGTTCTGCCGATGTCGTAGGATTTATTCCTTATGCAAACAAATACGCTAAACGTGCGCTTGGCGTGCGATACAATTACAATTCAAAAGACTTGAAATTTCAGGTCGGAGCCGCAATTCCAAATGGATTCAACACAGACGACCCTGCTATAAACCTTGGTATTCAAGTTGCGCCAACAAAATGGCTCAGCATTGCCGCAACACTCGAAGGAGCATTTGAAGAAAAGGCAAATTTCTATTCGGGCGCTACAATCGGAGCTGAAAACTTTGTTCTTGACCTTTACATTGCAGCAGATTCGCTTTTTTCTGACGCTGAGAATGACGAAGCTTACGGCGCAGGAGCCGCAATCAACTTTATAATTCCAAACACAAAGCTCAATCTCCGCCCGGAAATCGGCTTAAACTTCTTTGAAAATAGCCATTACGATTTTGCATGGTACACAGGAGCAACACTTTCGTTTGCAATTAACAACAAAACAGGATTCAATTTATGGGGTTCTTGGGCACAAGGCTCAAAAGACGACCGCTGGGCTGATTACAAAGTTTCAAAAGACTGGAACGGCGGCCATGTTTTAAATCTCCGCCCTGAGCTTACATACGATTTTTCAAAAAATACAACTTTTGCAGTTTATGCTGACTTTGAGCAGAGAACTTCATTTGACGGTGAAAACCGCAGATGTTGGTCAAGCGGTGTATTTATGACATACATTTTCTAAAAAAATATTTTTCATACTATCATTTCGGATTTAAGCCGGCAAAAAAAACTGTCTTCAAATTCGGAAGATAAATTTTAATAAAGTGCCTGTGCTTTTTTGCGCAGGCATTTTCTTTAATTGTCAACGCCAAGACCAAAAAGAGCAAAATCTCCGCGCGCAGGATCCCCTGGAAAATACTCATTCATTTTTTTTGAAAGTGCAACAGCGGTTTTTAAGTTTGCAGAAGGAATTTTTCCAGAAGAAGTTTTTTCGATAAGTGAAAATTTTACGGCTTCCTGCATTACGTGAGTGTCCAATGGAATTAAAAGCCTGTTTTTGTCGTACCAGTTCCATAAGCCTAAATCAACTGGCGAGTTTTCGCGGACCATCCACCTTAAAAACATATTCAACTTTTTCGCGGCTCCATTTTTTGAGCGGCATATCAAAGCACATTCACCGCAAAAACTCTCGGCAATGACAGAATGAAGAAAAATCTCTTCTTTATTCTGAATATTTTCAATTGAATTTTCCCATTTTCCCTTAAAGAATTCGCCTAAAGTTTCTTTTTGACTTAAAAAAATCTGCAAATTCCTAAAAAAATTCTTCATATCACAAAAAGTGTACATTCTGTAAAATGACTTTTTGCTTTCATCAAAAAATTTCTCATATTCCCCGTCCAAAATCCATTGCGCCGGAGTTTTTTTTGATTCTTTTATCATATCGAGAATAATTTGAATATGGGAAAGAATCTGATCCCGCCTTCCAAATGCTAGATTTGCCGACAAAAAAGCGACAATTTCCGCATCTCTGACAGTTCCACCATTTTTAGGCGAAAATTTATGCATAAACTGCGATGGATCTTTTTGCAAAAATTGAGAAGTTTCGTATTTGTCAGCAAGTAAAATGATTCTTTGTTTTAAGGACAGGCACATTTTTGTAATTTTTTCAGAAAAAAACGGACTGCCAAACAAGTTCGATTTTTAACAGCGATTGGCTTTTTTTACCAAAATCGCTGCAAGTCTTGCTTTTTAACAAGCCCGTTTTTTACAAGTTTAAATTTTATTTGTTAAGAATGAATTCAACACGGCGGTTTTTCCACCAGTTGTCTTTGTCGCTTCTTGCAACAACTGGCTGACTTCCGCCACGGCCAACAGCTGTAAGCCGGGCAGAATCTACTCCGTTTTTCCTGAGCTGTTCTTTTACAAACTCTGCACGTTCCTGAGAAAGAGGTTTAAGAGCTTTTCCATACTGTACAGTATCTTGAGTTTCTTCCGCTTCAGTTCCAGAAACGTTGTTTGCGTGGCCTTCGATTGTTACAGTGTAGTTTTTGAATTTGTTCAAAATTTCTGCAATTCTCTTAAGAACGCGTTCGTTGTTTGACTTTTGAGCAAGTGTAATTCCGCCCTTTATTTCATCTTCGGTCTTAAAGTCTGCTGCGTCTGAACGGAATATGATTGATGGAACTGCCATCTTGAGAACATCGCCAACACGGATTACAAGAACGTCTACGCTAATTTTTCCTTCTACAGTACTTGTCATGCCGAGAGTGTCGGTTGCTGTAAATACATAAGGATAATCCATTGCAGACTGAACAAGTTCACCGTTATTTCCGCGTCCGTCCCAAACAAGCCGTTCTGTAATCGTTGATTTTCCGTTTACAGACCAGAATGTTTTTCCGTTTTCTGGATCTTTTACGACAAATGACCAATTCTTTAGCGGAACAGTGCTGTTTCCTTTTAGCTGAATGTAAAGGTCATCGTCTTCGCCGTCATTGTCTGGAGAGAAATAGCGAGGCGCTGTTTTTACAGAAAGCTGAGGTGGAGTTACAGTACATATAAATGCAGATGAAACGGCATTTACGAGATTTCCCTTTTCGTAAGAAATTGAAAGATTCCCGGTAAATACGCCTTCGACAACTTTTCCGTCAGCATCGTTTCCGTCCCAATTTATTACGGCTGGCAAATCTTTTGACTGCTCACTTGTCCACTGTCTTACAACCTTGCCTTCTGCGCTTGTAATTGCAAATTTCCATTCAGAAATTCCATCCACAACGCTCGTTCTTACTGTAAATTTCTGAAGATCGGCAATTCCATCCCCGTTTGGAGCAAAATATTCAAGATCAGCAGTTAAATAAGCCTTTGTTTCGCGCTTGTCAACTTTTAGACCGGCAATTTCTGCATCGGCACGGTTTCCAGCGGCATCAACCGAAGCAAATACAATCTTGTAAAGACCGTCCGCAACCTTGTTTCCGCTGCCGTCCGTTCCATCCCATTCGAAATTCGGAACACTGCCCTTCCATTCGTAAGATTTTACAACATCGGCTTTTGAATCAACAATTTTTGCAGTCCATTTCTCTTCATAAGATGAATTTGCAGTTACAGGAACAATATCTCTGTTTCCATCACCGTCTGGAGAGAATACTGTATAAGGAACAGAAATTTCGATTGAAGGCGCAATGCTGTCAATTGTAAACGGCTGGCTTGAAGCAGAAGCCTCGGAACCGTTTTTAGATTTTACAGAAAGCTTTGCAGAATAACTTCCGTCTACACAGCGGCTTCCGTTCGAGGCAAGACCGTTCCATTTTATTTCTGAAGGAAGAGATTTTTGTGCATTCTGAGCCCAAACCAGTTCTCCGTTTTCGCCATGAATTTCAAGAGAATAATGCTCTACTTCTCCGCTCTTTACAACAGGAACAAATTTTACGCTTGCCGAAGCCGGATTGAAAGAGGCCGGGCTTACAGTAAGAATAAGCTCGGTTTTGCTTGTATCAAGCGCAAAGTGAGGAGATTCAATTTTTGTTGAATTTCCTGCGGCATCGTTTGCAGTCAAAACGTATTTATAATTTCCGTCTTTTGAAAGAATATTTTTTGAATCAAGTCCGTCCCAGCTTAATTTTTCCGGCAAATATGAACCAAATTCAAACTTCTTTACAGCATTTCCATCTAAATCTAAAATTGTTCCTGTCCAGTCCGAAACCGGCGAAAGAGAATTGCTTACTGTTGCCTGTGCAATTTCGAGCAAATCAAGATTGCCATCTCCGTCTGGAGAGAATGTTGAATTCTTTATTGTTACAGTCGCGCTTGGAGCAGTATTGTCGAGCGTGAATACAGGCGACCTTAAAGGATCTGGTTCAAAACCGTTGAGATATTTTGCAGTAACCTTCGCATAATAAGTTCCTTCTGGCGCAACCTGTTCAGAGTCAGTTTTTCCGTCAAATTCAATATTTTCCGGAGGATTGTCAGTTCCCGAATAAATGCGGATCGCGTCTCCATTTTTGTCTTCGATTGCAACTTTCCATTCAACTAGTTTGTTTCCTGTTTTTGCCTGATTTGGAGCGGGAATTTTTACATTGAATAAAACAGTATCGTTTACACCGTCGCCATTTGGAGAAAAATATCTGTTTCCGCTGAGAGTAATATTTACAGCAGGTTTTTCTGCGGAATAAATGATATTTGAAATTATAGCTGGCGCAGAAACGTTTCCTGCACGGTCTGTCGCAGTAATTCTGTAAGAATAAACTCCGTCTTTTACAAAAACGCCGTTGTCGTCAGTTCCAGCCCAATCAAATTTCAGAGGTTCGCTTTCTGTCCATTTAAACACGCGTACAGGAACTCCAACAGAATCATAAAAAGTTCCATTCCATAAATCTTCAAGTGAACCAGACTGTCTTATTGTAAGAACAGATTTTGCTCCTTCACCAAAGATTTTTGCATCCTGGCTTGGCTGAACAAGCTCAATTTCTGGCGCAGTATTGTCAACAATTACGACAAATTCTCTTGTAGAAGCAGTGTTTTGATTGTCGTCTGTTGCGCTGAAAGAATAGTAATATGTTCCGTCTGGAGCAGTTTCGCCGTTGTCCATAACACCGTTCCAAACTACAGTTTCTGGAATTGTTACACCAGTTTTTGGAGCAACAAGCTGCTTAAAAAATTTTTTTAGTCCAAGTTTTTCCGGACGTTTTTCTTTATTGCCGATTGTACGGACAACTTCGCCTTTTTCGTTTTTTACTGTAAAACTCCATTCGGTCACATAGCGTTTTTCTTTTATCTGAAGAGGAACTTCAAGAACATCCTGAACGCCATCATTGTTTGGAGAAATATAAACAGGGCCTTTTTCTGCAAAAACCGAAGCTGAAAAAGCAAGTGCCAATGCCGCAAAAAAATATCTTTTATTCATAACTATTTTTCTCCCCAAAGGATAATTTCTGGAGCCTGAGTATCTTTAAGGCCGAGGTTGATTTTTGCCCCGGCGCTGACTGCATTCACGTTTTTGTAAAGCTGCTTCCAGGCACCGCTTACAGTCATTTCGCTCTGTTCCCAGCCTTTTTTTGCCAAAAGAGAGCCGTCCTTAGAATTAAAATTGAATTGGAAACTTACTCCGACAGAAGGCAATATATTTTTTGAACCTTCAGAAAATTCCCTGGCGTCGTATTCCCACGAAGAACTTAGTTTTACAACGTTAGCAAAAAGCAGCTGAAGTCCTGCATCGCACACAAAATTCTGGAACGAAGGAAAAGAAAAATCAAGGCTTGCTCCAGCCTTAAAATTATTTTGCTTAAAAAAAGTTGCGGCCGCTCCCATTTTTGGAGTTGCAATTCCCGGCCATTCAGACGCTTCGCTGCCTGTAATTCCAAGAACAGTTGTATTTCCGAGCTGTTTTCCAATATTTAGCAGGACTGCGCCAAAGCGAATGTCTTTTAAAATTCCAGCTTCGCCAAATTCATAAAAAGCGCCCAAATTTACGCCGCCACGCCAGTCAGAATTATGGCCGTAAAAAACTCCAAGCTCGGCGCTCGCTCCAACAGAAAGTTTGTCGGTTACATCTTTTGCAATATTTGCCGTAAAGTTAAAAGAATTTCCCAAATGCATATCATAAAAAGGCACAAAAACGCCCTGAACTAAAAATGAAGAAACGCACCATCTTGAAGGAAGAAGAATACCGCCTTCAAAAGCCCCTCCAACAGATTTGTCAGATTCGTCCTTGCTGTCAAAAAGCATTGTTCCGGAAAGATTTAAAACAGCACGCTGCTCAAAAGCCGTAAGAGCAGGATTATTTACGACAGAATCCGGAGAAACAGAAAACAACGGTCCGCCAGCAGAAGAAGAACCTTCGCTCAAAAGTTCCGGAGAAGAAATGCGGAGAAGATTTTGTCCGCCAGCCGGAGGATTATACGCATACAAGGCTGCACCAGCACATAAAACGGCAGATGCAATAATTTTTTTAAACATACATAAACTCCTGTATTTTTACCTGAAAATAAAGACTAAATCAGATAAAGCAGTTTCTTTATATTATAATATTTTCTATTAAAAAATTCTCGATATTATCAATTTATAGAACAAAAAAAATATAAAGATGTTTCTTCTGTAAGTCATTTTTACAGCAAATCTCTAAAATTGCAATTTTTTTCGGCAAATTTTATAATGGTTTTTATGAAACCAGCCCTTTATTTAATTCCGAGCAAACTTGGCGAAAACACAGAAATTGAAAGCGTTATTCCAGCAAAAAATATCGAAACAGTAAAAAATATACGCCATTTTATTGTAGAAAGCAGAAAGTGCGCAGTTCGATTTTTGATTGAACTTGATAAAAATTTTCCGATAGATGAATGTTCTTTTTATGAACTAAGCGAGCACACAGACGAAAAAAAAGATTTGAGCAAGATTTTAAGTTTTCTTGAAAAAGGCGAGCCTATGGGAGTTTTGAGCGATGCCGGCTGTCCTGCCGTAGGAGATCCCGGAAGCCGGGCAGTCGAAATTGCCCATAAAAAAAATCTTGAAGTAATTCCGCTGGCAGGTCCAAATTCAATGATTATGGCGATTATGGCGAGCGGTTTTAACGGACAAAATTTTGCTTTTAACGGTTATCTTCCTGTTAAAAACGGCGAACGCGAGTCAAAGTTAAAACAGCTCGAAAACAGAATGTACAAAGAAAACCAGACTCAGCTTTTTATCGAAACTCCCTACAGAAACGAAAAAATGCTTGAGGCAATTTTGAGAATCTGCCGTCCGGAAACAAAACTTTGCGTTGCGGCTGGAATTACAACAGAAAAACAGTTTATAAAGACAAAAACCATAGTTCAGTGGAAAAAAACTCCAAAGCCTGAACTTTCAAAGATTCCTGCTATGTTTTTGATTTACAAATAAGGCTTAAAAAATGCGTTAGCGGCAGGAAGGGCGTGCAAGGCACGTTGCGAAACGAAGCGGAGCAATGAAGGCGAAAGCCGGAACCCTGGACAGAGCGGCCTGCAAACGCAGGCAACGCCCTATTTTTTCTAATCTTTTCTTTTTCCGAAAAGTTTTAAAAGTGCAAGCAAAATATTTATAAAGTCGAGGTAAAGTTCAAGCGCGCCAAGAATTGCAACTTTTTTGTAATCGTCCGTATTTTTTGAATTTTCGGCTGTTTTTAAGATTTTTTGGCTGTCGTAAGCGGTAAGCCCCGTAAAAACAAGAACTGTTGCAATGCTTACAATCAAATCCAGCATAGCAAGCGGCGCTCCTGTAAAAAACCCCAAGATAAAATGCAGGAGAGTCGCCAGAAGAATTCCCAAAAGTCCCATAACGCAGTAACGGCCGAGCTTTGTAAGATCAGATTTTGTTTTTGAACCGTAAATGCACATTACGACAAAAGTAGCTGAAGTAGCGAGAAATGCGTTTGCAATCGAAGCAATCTGGTAAACTGCAAAAATGCTGGAAAGCGAAATTCCATTTATGACAGAATAAAGTATAAAGGAAAATCTTGCCGTAAAAACGCTCATTGTGCGGATTTTTGCTGTTAAAAAAATTACGACTGCGATTTCGAGAAAGCACAAAAGCATAAATCCCATTCCGCGTCCCGCAAAAAGCATTTTGCCAAGATATGAAAGCTGCATGTGTCCGTCCAATGTCTGGGTAAAAATGTTTGCAGCTGTAAAATATGCGACAACTGCGCTCAAAAAAAGCGCAAATGCCATCCAGCCGTAGCAACGGCTTAAAAACTGTGATTTTTCCGCGACTGTCAAGCGGAGCGATTTTGTCTGTGTCATAAAACAAAAAACCTCGAAAATCAGATTTTAAAGCATCTCCAAAAGCCCAAAATGAACTTCTGGATTTTTGCTTTAAGATTCTTTATTTTAGCAATTCTGCAATTGCAGGTCTATTCCAGCGGGCTGCCATTTTTGAAGGAGTTTCGCCGCTGAGATTTTTTGCGGTGCGGTCAAGTCCAAGTTCAAGAAGATGCCGAACCTGGACATCGTTTGCAAGTCTAGCCGCATAATGCAGGATTGAATCTCCAGCAGTGTCAGTTTTGCGCGCATTGTACTTACAGATTGCATCAAGAATTTCGACATTTCCGTTTTTAAATGCGTTTGTAAGGGCGTTGTCGCCAGTTATTGTCGCTGCAAACGGGTCTGCTCCGCGTTCAATCAAAGTAAGGGCAAGGCTCTTTTGACTAGTTGTAATCGCCATATTGAGCGGAGTTACGCCTTTTCCGTTGCGCTGGCTTACAGGATAGCCCATTTTTATAAGCGTATCGAGTTTTTGTGCAGAAACTTTCTTTTCTACGGCAATGTGAATCGGAGTATTTCCGTCAGAATCGACAATGTTGAGATTTGTGCCGAGCACAGCTCTCAGAACGTTTTCATCATAATTCAAGACAAGGCTGAATGGACTGTCGCCGTAAGTGTCGCGGCTGAGGGGATTTCCGCCAGCAGAACGAATCAATTCTATGATTTTTATATTTCCACCCAAGGCCGCTTCATGGAACGAATTGCGTCCGTTCATTTCCTGAATCAGTGGATTTGCTCCTTTTTCGAGCAATAAATTTACCATTTCCTCGTTTCCGCTCTGGATTGCGTCTACAAGAACAGAACGTCCTGTCACGTCGGTAGAATTTACGTTTGCTCCATTTTGTATAAGAAGAACAGCCATCTGCCTTTTGTCCGAACGGCAGCAATCGCTCAAGGCAGTTTTTCCAGAAAGGTTTTGAGAGTTTACATCGAATCCAAGAGAAATTACTGACTGCGCAGCCTGAAGACTGTTCCATTTTACTGCATAGTGCAACGGAGTGTTTCCAAGATGATCGCGTGTAAGATTTGAACGAGTGTCCGTAATAATTCCGTTTTCAACAAGAATATTTATTGTCGAAGAGGAATCAGCCTTTACAGCCGCAAAGAGAGCAGATTCTCCATTTGCATTTACAGCATTCACATTTGCGCCTTTTTGAATAAGGGCAGAAACCGCTTCATCAAGTTTCCATTCACATGCGTAATGAAGAGGAGTATTGCCAGAACCGTCAGAAGCGTTCAATGTCTGGCTGGTAATAAGCCAGTCCTGCACTTCTCCACCCTGTGCCAGGGCAATGCGAAGCGGAGAATTGTTTTCTGTGTTTGAAGCAAAAATATCGGCATTTTTTGAAAGCAAAAGATCGCCCACGTCTTTTTTGTTTTTGCGGACAGCAAGGAAAAGAACAGAGTCTCCATCTTTGTTACGCGCGTTTACATCTGCTCCAGTTTCTACGAGAAATTTTATGTAGCCGAACGAGCTGCCTTTTATAAGAGCAATGTGCAGAGGAGTATTTCCGGCACTGTCTTTAGAAAGCACATTCTGAGGAGTAATCAAAGTTTTGAGCATATCAATCGAAGGACTTTCTAGCGCACGTGTAAGAGGCGTGTTTCCTTCCATATCTTCTGCGTTTATGTCGGCGCCTGCGCGGGCATAAAAAATCACGTGTTCAGTATTGTTTTTTTCGATTGCAAGGCTTAGCGGAGTTACACCTTTTTTGTTTCTTTCGTTTACAGGCGCTCCGTGGTTTATCAGAACAGAAAGCACATCTGTCTTTACAGCAGCCATTGTGCAGACATGAAGAACAGTATCGCCATACATATCTTTCTGAGTAACATCGGCGTTCGCAGACAAAAGCACGTTGTACATTTCAAGTTGTTTTTCCGCAGGAATTATAAGCAAGAAAGGCGATTTTCCAACAGCATCGAGAGCATCAACCTTCGCACCTGCATCAAGCAAAATCTTTGCAATTTCTACGCGTCCATAACGAACAGCTTCGTGCAATGGAGTTGAACCTGCAATATCCTGGGCCTGCAAAATATCCGAAATCCGGACAGGAGTTTTTTCGTTAAGAAAGTAATTTACAATTCCCGTATGGCCAAGAATCGTCGCAAAATGAAGAGGAGTCTGCCCGTCGGCAAAACGCAGCATCGTGTTGTGAGTGCGCACAGAATCTTCAAAATAAGCAAAGTCTCCTCGCTCACACTCGCATCCAGCCTGCAAAAGCGCAGCCGCAATTCTGACAGGAACAGTTTCGTCTGCACGCTTATAGCACAGAGAAAGAGGAGTGTCGCCTTCATTGTTTTTTACAGAAAGCGGAAGCTGCTTTTTTATGCAAAAATCAATCGCTTTTTCGTCGTCCGTCCGAACAAAATAATGGACAATCGAATCTCCGTTTATAGCGCGAATCTGCCCGGTTTTTTCGGTAATCATTACTTCATACCAAAGTTCATTTTTTGCAAGCGCAAGCTGGAGTGCGGAATTTTCAGAGGCATCCTTTGCAAAAATATTCGCTCCCATCTGAATCAAAATTTTTGCAGATTCAATATTGTCATTTTTTACCGCAACCAAAAGCGGAGTATCGCCGTCTGCATTTTCAATTTCCGTGCCGGCATTTTTAAAGGCAAAAAAAGCAATCAAATCAGCTTCGTTAATTCGCGCGCAGACATGAAGCGCAGTGTCGCCGTTTTTATCCTGAGCGTTGATGTCGGTTTTTGTAATAAAAAGCCCTTTTGCTTCTTCGTAACGCCCTTCTTTCAGCAATTTTTGAACAGACTCATCTTTTTCAACTGCCGTCGAATTGCATGATAAAAAAGCAAGGCAAAAAAACAAGGCAAAAAAACTAAATATCTTTAAATTTTTCATGCTGTCTCCCGTAATTTTCAAGTAAAATTTCTTTGTTAAATTATCGGAAGAAAAAATTTGAAGTTAAGAAAACCTGAATACTAAATCAAGAAAAAAAACTACAACTTTTTTGCAAGTTCCAGAAACCGCCTAAAAGCCGAATTCTGTTTTTTTAATTCCCGGGAACCGCGCGTAATTTTGCACAGCGACATTCCAAATTTTCTGGCAATTTCGCGTTGTGTAGTGCCTTTGTCGATTTCCTTAACCAAAAGCCAGCGGGTCGCAAAATCCCTCATTTCTGCAGGAGTAAAAAGGCAGCCGAAAAAATCATAAATCGTCTGTGGATCATTGTTTTTTGCAATTAAATTACACATTTCGCGCAAACCGTCATCAAGCAGAGCATTGCGTTCGTTTTCTGAAATTTCGTTCTGTTCCATAGAAACAATTATCTTACAAAAACGGCAAAAGGTCAAATTATCAAAATTTTGGAGCGCATTTTCGGTCAAGCCGGCTCTGCACGGTTCCGCTTCCGCTGCATTTTTGCGGCAATTTCGCAAAGCTCAATCACCGCAAAAACTTACGCCGTTCCGATCCGGGCTAAGATTTTCCTTAAAGCAGAATTTTTTTACAGACAAAAACACCGGACCTTGTGTCCGTCTTCCAAAACCGTCCATTCCGGCAAAGATTTCTGGCATTTTTCTGTTTTTTTCGGGCAGCGGTGAGCAAAAGGACAGCATTTCAAAGCTTCCAAAGAACTTTTTACCTCACATTCATTCTTAAACGAACTTTTTCCGCCTTCCGCTCCGGCAAATAAAAGTTTTGAATACGGATGCAAAGCCGTTTTGTAAAAATCTTCGGCATTTCCTTCTTCAACCAAAACTCCGCGGTACATTACGCCGATTTTGTCGCAAAAATAACAGCTTACGCGCAAGTCATGGGCAATAAAAAGACAGCTTAAATTTCTTTTTGAGCGGATTTCCTGCAAAAGATTTAAAATCTGTCCCTGAATCGAAACATCAAGAGCAGAAACAACTTCGTCGCAAATTAAAAGCTGCGGCTGCATCAAAAGTCCGCGCGCAATAGAAATTCTCTGCCTCTGTCCACCAGAAAATTCCGAAGGTCTGCGCTCAAGGTCAGATTTATCAAGACCGACCTCCTCTAAAATTTCTTCCGCCAGTTTTTTCAGTTCTTCTTTTTTTATTCCTTTTTTTTCGTACTTTAAGCCGTCTGTCAAAATCGAAAAAACTGTCATTCTCGGATTTAAAGAACGCGCGGGATCCTGAAAAATATATTTTATCAGTGAAGAACCCTGCTCATTTTCGCTTTTTTTATTTTCTGAACTTTTAAAGATTATTTTTCCGCTGTCCGCCTTGTACATTCCGACCAAAAGT
>DLLE01000038.1:46369-57254 GCA_002477955.1 Treponema sp. UBA7570
TCAATTTCAAAACTCACATTGTTAAGCGCATAAACAAACCTGTCTTTTCTGGCAAAAAAGCCAGATTCAAGCGAAAATTTTTTTGTCAGATTTTTTACTTCGAGAATATTGTCTTTTTTTTCTGAAATTTTTTCATTCATTCTGGCTTTTCTCCATCCTCCGAAACAACATAACACTCGTTTTCTGGAATTTTACACTGCTCTTTTGCAAACGGACATCGAGGAGCAAACGGACAGCCGGGCTCAGGTTTTGCAGGATCAGACACACGTCCCGGAATTGAAGAAAGTTTTTTCTCAGAATAATGCATTCCAAAATGCGGAGTCGAAGCAAGCAGCGCTTTTGTATAAGGATGCTTTGGCGAATTAAAAATTGTCCGGCTTTTTCCCATTTCCATGATTTTTCCGCCGTACATTACAATCATTCTGTGGCTTAGCCGGGCAACAAGTTCAATATTGTGGCTTATAAAAATAATTGAAAGTCCGCGGTTTTTATTCAAGGTGCGCAAAAGTTCCTCGATTTGAGCCTGAATCGTAACATCAAGAGCTGTCGTTGGTTCGTCCGCAATCAAAAGTTCGCAGTTTTGAGCAAGAGCAAGGGCAATTCCAATACGTTGAAGCTGTCCGCCGGAAAATTGATGCGGAAAATTTTTCAAGCGATTTTTTGCATCTGTAATTCCAGTTTCTTCAAGAAGCGAGCAGGCTTTTTCATCAGATTCTTCTTTCGTAATTTTTGGTTCAAGATTTTTTAGAGTTTCAAAAAAGACCGAGCCGATATTTTGCAGAGGATCAAAGGCCCGCGAGCTTTCCTGAAAAATCATTCCGATTTTTTGTCCGCGGATAAACCGCATCTGGGAATTTTTCAAAGTTGAAAGATCGATAAATCCGTCCGAAAAACCGTCTGTTTTTTTGGGAGTTTTTTCAAAAATTTTGCGGCAAAGCTCTTCATCATTTCTGCAATTAAAATAAATATGTCCAAAAACCCTGGCATTTAAAGGCAAAAGCCCCGTAATTGCAGTTGTAGAAACCGATTTTCCAGAACCAGATTCGCCTACAATTCCCAAAATTTCGCCTTTTTTTACGTCAAACGAAACTCCGCGCACAGACTGAACATTCACTTTTTGCTTTCCTCGCTGAATTAAAAATTCAACCCGAAGATTCCGCACGCTGAGCAGATTTTTTTCATCGCCCTTAAAAAATTCATTTTTTTGTCCGTTTTCTTTCGATTTTTCTGAACGAATTTTTCTTCTTTTGAAAACAACGCTGTACGGATCAAAATAATCTCGTAGCGCATCTCCAAAAAAATTGAATGCGAGAGTTACGCCCAAGAGTAAAAAAACAGGAATCAAAAGCCACGGAAAATTTTTAAGATTCGACAAGGTTGAAACTTCGCGGTTTATCATCGAGCCCCAGCTTACAGCAGGATCTGCAATTCCAAGACCAAGATAAGAAAGAGTTGTTTCGCTCATAATAAAACCTGGAATTGAAAGAGTTGTGCTTACAATCAAAAGGCTAGAAATTTGAGGAATTATGTACTTAAAAATAATTATTAGCGAAGGGATTTTTTCAAGCTGAGCGTTCTGAACAAATTCTTCACGTTTTATCGAATGAACCATTCCTCGAAGAGTACGCGCGCTGCCTGGCCAGCCGACAAGGCTCAAAATCAAAGTGATTATCATATAACTCTGGCCAGAATCCATGCTTTCGTTTAAAAGCGAGCGCAAAAACAAAATCAAATAAAGGCTCGGAATAAGCATAAAAAATTCCGAAAAGCGCATCACCGTCCAGTCGACAATTCCTCCAAAAAATCCTGCAAAACCGCCAAATACAATCGCCAGAAAAAGGCTTATTGCGCTCGCAACAAACCCGATTGTTAGCGAAATCCGGCTTCCATAAACAATCCGGCTGAACATGTCGCGTCCAAGATTGTCTGCTCCAAGCAAAAAAACAGGATAAGTTTCGCCGGTCAATTCATCAGCCTGAGTTCCAAAAAGGTGGCGTTCTGTCGGAAAAATTCCCAAAAGACGATATTTTTCGCCTTTTACAAAAAAGTGAATTTTGTAATTTATTCCCTTTACCTTTGCGTACTGCCACGAAGATGGATTTAAAACGCGGAATTCGCGTGCGACAAGACCTTTTTTTGAAAATTCAACATTTGCAGGATGAAAAGTTCCTTCTTCAAAACTTTTTGAAGGTGAATAAGGAGCAATAAATTCCGCAAAAATCATAAAAAGATACAAAATCAAAATAAAAATCACAGAAACAAGGGCAAGAGGGCGGATTTTTATGTAATCAAAAAATTTTTTCATCATTCTTTTCCATAACGGATTCTAGGATCAACGACAGCAAGCAAAATATCGCTTATTACCATTCCGACCAAAACAAGAGCCGAAATAAACATGCTGTTTGCCAAGACCAAATTTACGTCCTGCTGCATGACAGCCTCATACATAAGACGGCCGATTCCAGGATAAGAAAAAATAATTTCGAGAACGAGAGAACCGGAAAAAAGTCCGGCAAGAAGATTTGCGCTTCCGGTTATGTAAGGATTAAGAGTATTTCTAAAAGCATGTGAAAGATAAACACGTCTCTCAGGAATTCCACGGGCACGGATTGCCATAATGTAAGGAAGCCCCATTTGATCGAGCATTGTCGAGCGGATTGTACGCATAGTTCCGCCAACTCCGCCTAGAAACGAAGCCAGAAGCGGCAAAAAAATATGATGAACATAGCTGAAAACAAATTTTCCAGGAGCGTCAGAAAAAGGAAAGTCTGGATAGGCAGTTACAGGAAAGAGCGAAGTTGCCGATGCAAAAAGCTGAAACAAAATCAAAAGAAGGATTCCAGGAAAAGCGTGAAAAAACAACGCAAAAAAAGTCGCCGCAACGTCCGTTTTAGTTCCTGCCTTGCTCGAAAAATAAACTCCTAGCAAAAACGAAAAAATCGTAATAAAGACAAGCGAAACCAAATTCAACGTAATCGAATTTACAATTCTGCTTTTTATCAAAAAACTCACCGGAGCACGGCTTATGAGGCTTACTCCAAGGTCATGATTTACAATAACGCGTTTTAGCCACTTAAAATATTGAATTGTAAACGGCTGATCCAGCCCCATTTCCGAGCGCAAAATCGCCATCTGCTCTTCATTAAAAACTTTGTTATTTGCAGTGCTTGCTCCGCCAGTTCCGGAACTCTGGCTCATAATCTGCTGTTGCATCATCTGATCGACAATATCTCCTGGAGCAAGCGCCATTAACGCAAAGAGCGCCCAGCCAAGCAAAAAAAGAATTACGAGCATTGTAACCAGACGCGTTAAAATAAAAGAACCAAGCGGAAATTTTGCTTTTAAGGAATATGCAGCTTCAAAAAAAACTTTTAATTTTTTCACAAAAATCTCCCGCAAAAACTCACTCTATTTAGAATGAGATTCGATATAAAGTTTTTCTGCAGGCTTAAGCTGCTCGCAAATAATCTTTTCGATTTTTTCTGGAAGCTCAGCCTGCTGTTCGCGCGAGAGATCCGCAGTCGAAATCGGATCATGCACTGTTATATAAATCGTATTTCCGCGGCTTATCGTTTTTTTTTCTTCAAAAACCTTATATGAGCCTTCAATTGTCAAAGGCACAATCGGCGACTGCGACAAAAAGGCAAGTTTAAAACTTCCTGCCTTAAATTCATGATGCAGACCGCCTTTTGAACGAGTTCCTTCCGGAAAAATCACCTGCGAATATCCTTTTTTTACATTTTCCGCAGCATCGCGAATAGCCTTGACCGAAGCGCGTGGACTTTTTCTGTCCATCAAAGTACAGTGCAAAAAGCGCATCCAGTCTTTTATCAGCGGAATTGAACCAATTTCTTTTTTTGAAACAAACGAAATAAATTTTGGAACATAGCCATAAATCGAAGGAATATCCATATATCCCTGATGATTCGCAACAAAAACCACAGCAGAATCTTTAGGAAGTTTTTCAAGTCCATTTACGACAACCTTGGTTCCTGTAACTTCACAAACAAAACGCGCCCACTGCGGCACAATATCCGCCAGAATCGCATCCATTTCTGCGATTTTTCCCTGCTTTTCGAGTTTTAAACACTGATGCCGAAGTTTTTCCCTCTTAAACATCCAGGCAAAAATTTTTATAATCGTAATCAAAATTTTAAACATATGTGAATCCCCTTAAAATGCAAAAAAAAATAAAAACAAAATCAGTATATCTGTAAAAATCCGTTTCGTCATTATTTTGACAATCAGTTCTGCCAATCATCTCAAAAAAATATGAGTAGTTTCTGCACCGCCAACATTGTCAAAATAAACATTTCTCAAATCCCAGCGGTTATTCAACGCATAAAACGAACGTCCGCGCACAAGATAAATTACAGGACACTGCTCAAGAATAAGTTTCTGATATTCGTCCCAATACGGCTTTGCTTTTTTTTCATCAACAATACAAGACGCTTCGTTATAAAGCCAGTCAATTCGTTTTTCCCAGTCAGTTGCAGGAGTTTTTTGAAGCGGATACCACATATGAAGGTTTCCGCCGCTAAGCCAGACATTCGAGCCTTGAGTCGGAAAGATTGTTCCGCCACTCAAACCAATAATCAGGCTCTGCCAGTCGTAAGTTGACGTAAGTTGCTCGACAAGACGCTGAAAATCCGTCTGACGCACATTCACCTCAATACCTTCCTTTTTGCACTCATCTACAATTATTTGCGCAATATCCGACAAAGTGTTGCTTGAAGAAACAATCGTCAAATCAAATTCAACTTTATTTCCGTTCTGGTCATACAAAAAACCGTCGTCTTTCTTTTTAAAGCCGGAAGTTTCCAAAAGTTTTTGCGCATGAGCGTGACTAAATCTATATTGAAGAAAAATTTCTTCGTTATAAAATTTATTTGCCGCTGGAAAGAATGAATATTTGGGCTCGGCAAGCCCTCGGTAAGTTTGACTTATAATCCGTTCACGATTTAAAAGACAGCTCATTGCCTGCCGGAATTCTTTTTTTGTAAACCATTCATAGTATTTTTTGTCAGAATTCTGGGGGTTCTGGTTAAAAGTCCAAAATGCAGCGTCAAGATTTCCTGCGCTCGAAAAAACAGAATATCCGTTTTCGCCAAAATTGTCCGCTCCATTTACAAGATTTTCAAGCTGCTCAGGAGTTGGCGCGTATTCTTCAATTTTTCCCTGCTTAAACAAAAGATAAGAAGTATTGTTGTCCGCTACAATCTGACAGATTTTTTTGTCTGGATAAACAATCGGCTTGCCTTCGGCATCTTTTTCCCAATAATCAGGATTTTTTTCATATACAATTCTCTGTCCAGGAGTGTATTGTGTTAAAAAATACTTTCCGCATGAAGGAATTTTTTTCGGATCTTCCGCCACGCTAAAAATCTGCCTTAGAGCAGAAACTCCGCCGCTGTCCTTTGCCTTTTTGTAAATAAATGCGGGACCAAAACTCATATTTGTTGCCAAAATTGGCTCCGCCACAATTCTCGGAAAATGAAAAACAAATTTTCGTGAATCAATTTTTTCAATTGTAATTTCTTTTTCGCTTCCGTCTGGCATAGCCATAAAACGCGAATTGTACGCCGACGAAGCGCATTCTTCATCACCGTAAATTTCATCGTACCAAAAAACAACATCATCGCTGGTAATTTTTACTTTTTGCTGCGAATCGCCGTAGAAACTCCAGTAAATGTCATCACGCAAAGTGTAAATTACATCGAGAGTTCCATTCTTTTCGTCAGTAGAAATTTCAAAATCCGCAAGCCTGGCCTGCCATTCACGTTTTACATAATTGTAATCGACAAGGCTGTCCGTAAGATAACTTAAAATTCCGGAAGTTGCGGCATCGCGTTCTGCGATCAAAAGATTAAAACTTTTTGGGTCGGCAGAAATTGTTCCATTCCAAACTCCGCCATTCTTTCCAATTTCCCATCCTTCATCTTTAAAAGGCTTATTAATTGTTTTTGAGAGAATTCCGTCGGAAGCACTTGAGCGAAAGGCATCTATTTCTTCAAGCGTCATTTCAGGATATTTTTTGCAGCCGGAAAAAAGCGAAGAAAAACAGAAAATCGAAAATAAAAAAAATTCTGCGCAACTTTTCATAACGAGAAAATTGTACTGGGAAGATTTGAAAATTGCAATTTTTCAAAACCGCAAAAAATTGTAAAAAATTGCAATGAATTGAAAATAAACGCAAAAAACGCAATAATGTTCTATATTTTTCACAAACAAATTCATTCAATAAATCTCAATCAAACCAAGGGAACCGCCAGCTTTTTATTTTTGGAGATGCCCCCTCAAGCCATTGACTTTTATTCACGGAGAAAAAAATGTACAAACCAGAGCTGATTTACTCTCTAAAAGGCTACTCACTCAAAAAATTCTCGCAGGATTTTATTGCAGGAATCATCGTTGGAATCGTAGCGCTCCCTCTTTCAATCGCTTTTGCAATTGCTTCAGGATGCAGTCCGGAAACTGGACTTTATACGGCAATCATTGCAGGTTTTTGTATTGCAGCGTTTGGCGGAACAAAAGTTCAAATTGGAGGTCCGACAGGCGCATTCACCGTAATCATCTATGCAATTGTAAACAATCCGCAGCTTGGATTTTCAGGACTCGCAACTGCGACAGTTTTGGCAGGAATTCTTCTTATTCTTCTCGGAGCATTAAAACTCGGCGGACTTGTAAAATTTATTCCATATACGATTGTTGTCGGTTTCACAGCAGGAATTGCAGTCACAATCGCAACAGGTCAAATAGGCGACTTTCTTGGACTTTCTCCGGAATTTCCAATGACAGTTTTGGGAAACGAATACACAAAAATGCCTGGAACCTTTTCTGGAAAAATTCTTGTTTACGCTTCTTCGATCAGCACAATAAATTGGTATTCATTTATTATGGCTGTCTTAAGTCTTGCAGCAATATTCTTGTGGCCGAAAGTTACAAAAAAAGTTCCTGGAAGTTTAATCGTAATTATTCTAGCAACTGTAATTCACATTTTTCTGAACAAAAAATTCGGTTTACAGACAGTTTTAATCGGCGACAGATATAAAATTCCTTCAGGACTTCCATCTCCAAAACTTCCAGCCCTCGACTTACTAACAATAAAAACCGTTTTTCCTACGGCAATTTCGATCGCAGTGCTGGCAGCGATTGAGTCTCTTCTTTCTGCAGTTGTTGCAGACGGAATGATTGGCTCAAAGCACGACTCAAACAACGAACTTATCGGCCAGGGAATAGCAAATATTTTAAGTCCTCTTTTTGGCGGTCTTCCAGCTACAGGAGCAATTGCCCGGACAGCAACAAACATCAACAACGGCGGACGAACTCCAGTCGCAGGAATAGTTCATGCAGTCGTTCTTCTTTTGATTATGGTTTGCTTTGGACAATATGTTGAATATATTCCTATGGCGGCACTTGCGGCAGTTTTAATGCAAGTAGCGTGGAATATGGCAGGAATTCCGGCGATTCGTTCGCTCATAAAAGGTCAAAAATCAGACATTACAGTCCTTGCAGTAACTTTCCTTCTTACAGTTTTTGTCGACCTTACTTATGCAATCGGTGTTGGACTTATGTTTGCGGCATTCTTCTTTATCAAAAAGATGATTGATTTGTCAGAAGTGCAGTCAGGAAGCCGCACTGTTGTCGTTGGAATAAAAGGAAACGGAAGCGAGGAACATATTGAGCTTCCAAAAAGCGTAATGGTTTACGAAATTGACGGACCTTTGTTTTTCGGAACAGTACGAAAATTTGAATTTGCAATGGAAAGAGCCGGGGCAGACGTCAAAGCGATTATTTTTAGAATGAGAAATACGCTCTATCTCGACGCCGGAGGAATTCGTGCTCTTACACAGGCAAAAGCTGCCTGCGACAGAAAGGGAATTCAGATAATCCTCTCAGGAATTCACACACAGCCTTACATGCTCTGCGAAAAAACCGGCATGGCAGACAAAATCGGCCGTGAAAATATTTTTGACAATATTGAAGCCGCATTAAACCGCGCAAAAGAAGTTACAGAAAAAAAGTAAAATTTATCTCTAAAGAAATACATTTTTTTTGAAGTTTCAAAAACAGGTAGAAAAAATGACAAAAGCTGAAAAAAATACTGAAAACCAGAACAAAAATTCAAATTCGGAAAAAATCGAAAATTCATTTGAATACAGACTTGCAAAAGAACAGACTCTCGTTTATATCTGGCGCTCAGTCATGCAAGAATACATTTACAAAAATCAGGACATGCAAAAATTTTATGAACAGACAAAAGAAATTGCGCCTGCACGTTCGGATTTTTTTGTAAACTGGTTAAAGGCTTTTGTCGCAACAGCAGAACTCGACTTTAACGCTGCCGCAGAATTTTACAAAAACGCATTCGATTCAGTTTCTCAGGCAGAAGAATACACAGGCAGATTTGTCCAGCAGGCATTTACCTTTTTTATGTACACGGAAAATAAAAAACAGGCTCTGAAAGTCTGGGAATACGGTGTTTCAAAAAAAATGGTCGCTCCTTTGGACGAAACTTTCTTCAAAAATTTCAATGAAAAAGAGCAGTTTTGGACTCAGTTTGCGCCAAAAATGTTCAAAAACGAAAAACTGGCAGAAGAAAAAGCAATTGCCGACTACAAGCCAAATACGAAAGACAAACTTTTGTCAGCAATTCAAAATCCTGACTTTAAAAAGTTCAAAATAGCGGCAAAAAACGAAGATTTGAACACCCGCCTTATAAAAGGAATCTCTCCTCTCTATTTTGCAATCCAGACAAAATCAACAATAAAAGGCGGAAGCAGTTCTTATGCAAAAGGAATGGCAGATTTCCGAACAAACCAGCTGCTTTCAAGTTTTGACCTAAGCCGTGCAAGCAAGGAACGTCTTGAAGAAGCATTTTTGACTGTAAGCCACAGCATGAAGCAAACTTACATAGAATCAGGACTTGGAAAAATCATGTTCTACGCATATTATTGCCACGACGAAGAAATTGAATCAAAACTGAACGAGTTGAACAAAATAATTGACTTTATAATCGCCTCAACAAAAAATCCAGATGAATTCAAAATCAATTCTGGCGCAAAAATGTCAAACACCGCGCTTTACCTCGCCGCCGAAACCGATGATGCAGAAACTGCAAAAATGTTAATTCAAAAAGGCGCTGCCACAAACAAGGCAAATGGACGTGCAGATTTTTCATTTACAAAAAAAGACGGAACAAAAGTTCAGACTTCAATTCCAAACACATTCATTTACAGGCTTATAAGTTTTCACAGCTGGAATACGCTCGAAATGTTTTTGACAGATTTTCCAGAAATTGCAAAACCGCAGATGACAGAAAAAACAGAAACTTCGAACGTAACTCCACTTGTTTTTTTAATTTTGACTTTAGTTTACGGTTCAAAAAACGAAAAAGTTTTCGACCAAAATAAAAAAATTACGGACAGTCTTCTCCCTCTTTTTCAAAAATGCGGAGCAAAACTCGAACAGAATACGGCATTTGGAACAGCAAAAGAACTTCTGGGGCTTTAATAAAGATGAAAAGTCTGGAGAGAAGATTTATTCGGCAAAAAAACTTGCCTTTAAGTAACTTTCATCATTATATTTTATTTTAGAGTTAAAGTTAAATAAGGTAAAATAATGCAAAATATAACTAAGGAAGAAATAAAGCTTCCCGAAATAATAGAAAAAACTCTGTCAAATCCGGAAGATGTTTACAAAATCGCAATTCAGTTTCAGCAGATAATGATGATTTACGAAAGCGCAACCAAACAGCTTGAAACTAAACTTGACATTCTAAATAAAGAAAATAAAGTTACTGGCCGCAGAAATCCAATCGAAACTGTAAAAACGCGAATCAAAAGTCCACAGAGCATAGCTGGCAAACTCGAAAAAAAACATCTGCCGTTCAACTTTGAATCAATGACGAAAAATCTCAACGACATTGCAGGAATTAGAGTAATCTGCCCTTATATTTCCGACATATACAAAGTCCGCGACATTCTTTTAAAACAGCCGGACATAAGTTTAATTGAAGAAAAAGATTACATAAAAGCTCCAAAAGAAAGCGGCTACAGAAGCCTTCATCTTGTTGTTGAAGTTCCAGTTTATCTTTCGGATACAACCCACAAAGTAAAAGTCGAAATCCAACTCCGAACAATTGCAATGGATTTTTGGGCAAGTCTTGAACATGAACTGCACTACAAAACCTCGACAAAAGTCCCGGAAAGCGTGCGCAGAGAACTATTCCGCGTTGCAGAAACAATTGCCATGACAGACCGAGAGATGGAAGAAATCGCCATAGAATTACAACAAATGGATTAAGGCTACAATCGGGACTCTGTAAAAAGACAATTATTTTTTTCCAATCACTGATTCGACAAGTTCTTCTAAATTTCTGTCGAGAATGTAATCTGTTTTTTCAGGTTCGCCTTCTATGTGGAAAGTTCCGTCTTCACTTTCAACAATCACTTTTGAGCTTATCGAAGTTAAGTCGGTAATATTGTTTTTTGCCTGTGCAAATCCAGCAAACACAAACGGATGTGTCGCTTCCTGATTAGAAAGAGTTTCTAAAGTTTCCAGTTCTTCAGCTTCTTCCCGTTCATCTACCTTTTCAAATTCTGGCAAATTTTTAGACTCTTCTGATGTTTTTAAAAAGTCAGTCTTTTCCTGCTGTTCTACAATTTCATCTTCTGGCATTTGCATTTTTTGTTCTTTTTCGTTGTTATCCTCGTCTTCGTCCAAAAATGAAAAGTCTATTTTTTCAACTTTAAAATCTTCTGCAACCTCAAAGTCTTCATCAGAATCCACAATTTTTGGTTTTGGACTGCCAAAATTCAATTTCTCCCCGTCAGCAAATTGAATTTCAGTGTCGTCCTCATTTTCGATTTCATCAACCGGCTCA
>DLLE01000015.1:0-3026 GCA_002477955.1 Treponema sp. UBA7570
CGTCTGCGCCGTAGCATTTTACGATAAGACGCTCAGGATTGTTTCCGTAAGGGATTTCCTTTACAACTTTGAGAGCCTTGTCTGTTCCCTCGCCGTTGAAGTAGTCAAACTTAGTCTGAACATAAGTGAATCCGTTGATGCGGCTGATAATCTGCGCAGCGTCTTTTCCAAGGCCGTTCAAGATAACGCGGAGCTTGTTCTTGCGTACTTTGTTAGCGTTCGCAGCAATTTTGATTGCGCCCTCAGCGGCTGCGAAAGACTCGTGTCCTGCCAAGAAAGCGAAGCACTGTGTCTCCTCAGAAAGAAGACGCGCGCCCAAGTTTCCGTGTCCGAGACCAACCTTGCGGTCGTCAGCTACAGAGCCCGGCAAGCAGAATGCCTGAAGTCCCTTACCAATATTTGCGGCAGCTGTTGAGCCAGTCTTGTCGCCTGTTTTCTCAGCTTCCTTGATTGCGATTGCAGAGCCGAGAACGTAAGCCCATTTTGCGTCCTCAAAACAAATCTGCTGTGTTGACTGGCAGATTTCGTAAGGGTCAAAACCGCGTGCCTTGCAAAGGTCGCGGGCCTCGTTGAGTCCTTTTTCTCCCTCAGAGAAGCCATATTCTTTAAGAGCCTTGTTTACCTGTGGGATACGGCCTTCAAAATCTTCAAATAATGCCATTTTATTTCCTCCGTTCCTACAATTAGTTCTTGCGAGGGTCGATGAGTTTTACCATGCCCTGATCTTCTGTAACGCGTCCGTAGTGAGTGCGTGCCTTCTCGATTGCCTCTTTCGGGTCAACTCCAGCCTTGAGAGCGTCCATGAGCTTTCCGAAGTTGATGCAGTTGTAGCCGATAACCTGGTTGTCCTTGTCAACAGCCATAGTCTCAACATAGCCTTCTGTCATTTCGAGGTAGCGAGGACCTGTCTTGCGTGTAGCGAACATTGTTCCAACCTGAGAGCGGAGATTTTTTCCCAAGTCTTCAAGGGAAGCTCCGACTTTCAAGCCGCCCTTTGAGTAAGCCGACTGAGTGCGTCCGTAGACAATCTGCATGAAAAGCTCGCGCATTGCAGTGTTGATTGCGTCGCATACAAGGTCAGTGTTAAGGGCTTCAAGAAGAGTTTTTCCGATAAGGATTTCAGATGCCATTGCAGCCGAGTGGGTCATTCCTGAGCAGCCGATTGTCTCGACAAGAGCTTCCTCGATGATTCCGTCTTTTACGTTCAAAGAAAGCTTGCATGCTCCCTGCTGAGGCGCGCACCAGCCGATTCCGTGTGTAAAACCAGAAATATCCTTGATTTCTTTTGCCTGAACCCATTTTCCTTCCTCAGGAATTGGAGCCGGCCCGTGATATGCGCCTTTAGCCAAAGGACACATATGCTCTACTTCTGCTGTGTAGACCATAATATTCTCCTAAAAATAAAAATCTGTTTTGATTCCGTCTCTTTTTAGGAAGAGACTGTTTCTCTGTTTTATGCAGGAATTGCAGCATTTTTTCAACTGCAAACCACTACATTGTTTTGTTATTGATTATAGTTTTTTTAAAATTGAAATTCAACGACAAAAACAAAAGTTTTTTGAGCTTAATGATTTTATGGGCGTTCCGGTTGTATTTACAACCGTCAGGCCTTTCGCCCTTGCATTGTCCGTCGCCTGCAACGGACAACGGCTGCGCCGGGGCTACAGTCCTTAACGCGTTTTATTGTTTTCCTTAGAAATTACAAAAATAAACGAAAAAAGCAGCATTAAAAACGTAATAATCCAGCTTATCGGATAACTTAAAAATATATTGCCAAAAGAATACAATCCAGGAAGCTTAAAAACCGTAAAAAGATAGACAAGGCGGCTTCCACAGACAAAAATCAAAGTCATAACAGCAGGCATAAGGCTCCGTCCCATTCCGCGAAGACTATTTGCCATAACGTCCATTATGCCGCAGGTAAAATAAGTTGAACAAATCACAAGAAAACGTTCCGCGGCCTTGTCTATTACAAGAGGATTTGACGTAAAAACCGAGAAAAGCTGCCTGCTAAAAAGAATACAAATTCCGCCAATAACAGCGCCGACAATGCAGACAGAAAAAAGGCTTGTCAAAACGACTCTCTTTACGCGGTCAATTTTCTTTGCGCCAACATTTTGACTTACAAAAGTAAGGCTTCCCTGGGCAATGCTGTTCATTGAAATATAAACAAAACCTTCAATGCTTTGACTTGCGCTGCTTCCGGCAACAGCAACCGCTCCAAAACTGTTTACGGTAGATTGAATCACCATATTGCTAAAACTAAAAAGACTGCTCTGAAAACCTGCTGGTACTCCGATTTTTAAAATTTTCGCAAGAATATCGCTGTTAAGGCAAAGTTTTTTTAAGTCCAGCTTAAAATCATCTTTCTCTGTAAGAAGAATAAAAAGGACGCATACGGCGGAAAGAGCCTGGCTTATTACAGTCGCCCACGCCACCCCGGCAACATCGAGATTAAATTTTATTACAAAGACAAGATTTAAAACAACGTTTAAAATTCCGCTTACAAAAAGAATATAGAGCGGCCGTTTTGTGTCGCCTTTTGCCCGTAAAAGAGCAGAACCAAAATTATAAACAACGCTCGGAAAAATTCCGCAAAAATAAATTCGCAGGTAAAGCGCAGAAAGAGGAAGAACTTCCTCAGGAGCGTCCATAACAATCAAAATCTGCCGGCTAAACAAAACTCCGACAACGCTTATAAAAGCTCCGCATAAAAGGCTCAGAACAAACGAAGTATGAACTGTCAAACTTACTTTTTTTGAATCTCCGCAACCGGTAAAATTTGCAGCAACAACATTGCACCCGATAGAAATTCCTAAAACCGTGTTTACAAGAAAATTTACAAGAGAACTTGTTGAGCCGACGGCAGCAAGAGAATTATCTCCAGCAAACCTGCCTACAACAACAACATCCGCCGCATTAAAAAAAAGCTGCAAAATTGAACTTAGCATAAGCGGAATCGAAAATTTCATTAACTTGGGAAAAATTGCTCCCGTCGTCATGTCAATCTGATTGCTTTTCATTTT
>DLLE01000015.1:3131-17748 GCA_002477955.1 Treponema sp. UBA7570
TTTTGTGAGCTACGATGGACTCGAACCATCGACAGCCGCCTTAAAAGGGCGGTGCTCTACCACCTGAGCTAGTAGCCCATTCACTCAATTGCTGAATGCCTAATTACTATATGATTTATGAAAAAAAGTGTCAATATCTAAAAACTGTTTTTTTTAATTTTTCAAAAACTAAATTTTGCTTTCTTAGAAAACTCTTACCCGAAATTAAGCAGATTTTAAAGATTGCATTTGTTTTTAGTTATAAAGTTTAATCATAAACAAAGCTGCATCGGCAACTTTTTGATTTTATTTTTTAGAGGTGGTTTTATGAAAAAATCCATTAAAATTATTTTGACAGCTGTTTTGCTTTCTGTCTTTGCAGGAACAAGTATTTTTGCAAAAAGTCCAAGGGCAGAAGAAAAAAACGATCAGCCAAGAGAACACTCTTTCAAGCACAGAAGAAACGATGTTCCGCCAAGACCGCACTTTAACCTGTTTGATGACGACAGCGTTTCTTTTATTGGAACTATAAAAAAAATAAGCTCTGACGCAAGCCTTATTACAATTACAAACACTGACGGAAAGGACGAGACATTTGCATTGACTCCGTTTACAAAAATCTGCATTCCGCCAGAAAGAGCTTTGAATCAGCAGGCTGAAAATCCTGATGAAAAGCCAGAACTTCCTCCTCCGCCTTGCTCAACGGCTGCAGATTTACAGAAAGACGACTGGGTTATCGTAAAAACTGCGGCTACTGACACAAAGACTCCTGTTGCAGGAATAATTTTTGTTTCTAAAAAAACAGTCGAAAAAAAATAATATCCAACAAAAAGGCGCGTAAGTTTTTTTTAGCTTATCCGGCGCGTTTACGCCGGATGCGCCGGGCTTTAGTTGGTGTTTAAGAGAGGATTGATAAAAATCAATCCTCTCTTAAACGGCAATGAGGGCTACCGAACCCAGAGCAGCCGGTCGCGGCAAATAAAATGCCGTCCTAAAAATTTTAATAAAATAAAACAGCCTTTAAATAATTGAAAATCTCTGCAATAATAAACATAAGGTTTTTGAAATGGCTGAAATAAATAGTGAAAACAGTGAAATTTTCGGGCGCAAGATTTTTTTTATCTGCGCAACATTCACCCTTAACACAAATATTATTTTGCGGTTGATGGAACAAGAATATGAAATTTACAAGATCGATGAGCCGCGCCAGTTAAAAAATCTTTTAGAATTAAATCCTCAGTCAATTGTTTATTTTAATGTCGATACTCACTTTTCTTCTCAGGTTTGGTTCAATTTTATTTCGAGTTTTGAACACAATCCAAAATTTGAAAAATGCGATTTTGGTGTTTTTTCTACAAAAGGAACCGGAAAATTTCTATATGGAAACGCATTAAAACTTTCGGCTGGAGCTTTTACCATCGATAAAAATTTTGGCGAAATTATGGGGCTGCTTTTGCAGAAACTTGAACTTTTAAAAGCAAAAGGCATGAGAAAATTTGTGCGTTTAATATGCGCCGACAATAAATCCGCCGAAGCTTATTTTATAAGCGGAAATATGATGTTCAAAATGAATTTTATCGACATTTCGTCTATCGGCGTTGGGCTGATTGTTCCTATGAAATATGCCGGATTTATAAAAATAAATTCTGTAATTCAAGGACTTACCCTTGTTCTCGGAAACAAGCAGCTTAAAGTGAATGCAAAAGTTCATACAATAAAAGCTGTTTCTTCTGGAATTTTAGCCGCCCTTATTTTTACTCCCGATACTCCTGGAAATTTCAGAAACTACGTGCGGACCTATATTTGCGAAGAGCTCCAGAAAAAAATGGCTGCAAGCCTCATAAAACTGCAGCTGGACAACACGGACTACACGATTGAAGTTCCGGCTGCCGTTGACGGCGATAAAGAGCAAAAAAAAGTTGAAAAAACTGCTGAAGAAAATAATGAAAGAAGTCCCGCAGAAGAAGAGTCCGAGGAAAATAAAAATCAAGAACCTAAAACTCTCAAAAAAACTGAATAAAAGCTTACAAAAATTCAAAAAAATGAATAAAACAAATAAGAAGCGGTCAAATTTTATATCGTTTTCTGACAATTTTTCAAAACTAGGAATTTTCTTCCAAAACTGCAAGAGTGTCGCTTTCTCCGGAAATTTCTGATTTTGAGAGCGGACGCAAAATCTTTACTTTTATTAGAGAGCCTGGCTCAGGAAGTTTTTCGTTCGTTCCGAACACAAGTTTACAGTGAAGAAAATTGCCAGTTACCGCGTGGACTACGATTCTATCTGCAAAAATTTTCGGTCTGTGGACAGTTTCGCAAACAGCCTCAAGCACCTGCCCTTCAAAAGAATCTATATACTCTGATTTTGATTTTTTGTTAAAAGCTTCCAGAGCCTCAATTCTTTTTCCTGCGACTGAATTAGGAACCATAGGGCGCATATAAAACGCCTCTGTGTTTGGGCGGGCGCTAAATGGAAAAGCGTGGACAAAAGAAAAGCCGCAATCACCGAGCATTTTTAGAGTGAGCTCAAAATCTTCATCGGTTTCGCCAGGAAAACCTGCAATAATATCGCAAGCAAGGAACGGATTTTTTTTCGCTTTTTTTAAGAGGCTGCAGGCTTTGTAAACGGCTTCGATTTTGTAAGGACGCTTCATTTTTGCCAAAACAGAATCGCTTCCGCTCTGCACAGAAAGATGAAAATGGGGGCAAACTCTTCTGTCGCTGATTATTTGCGCAAGCTCTTCATCGACGATTTCCGGGTAAAGGCTGGAAATTCTAAAGCGGATTGACTTTGTATTCTGCAAAAAAAGCCTCAAAAGACCTGCGAAATTTACAAAACCGTCTTTGTAATGTCCGCGATACTGAGAAATGTTTACAGTTGTAATAACAACTTCGTTCTGACCTTTTTCTTCAAGCTTTTGAACGCGTCTGATTGCTTCTTCGGCGTCTAAACTCACGGATTTTCCGCGGGCAAGGCGGATTGCGCAATAAGTGCAGGCGCAGTTGCATCCGTCCTGAATTTTTAAGGAAGCTCGTGAATGATGCGCAAAGCCGTCAGGAACAAGGCGGAACGGTTCTTGAATTTGATTATTTCCGGCTGTTTTATAAATCGCTTCAAAACTTTTTTGAATAAAAGCGGCAAGCTCTTCACCATAAAGCTCTGGATTTTGCTTTAAAACTTCTGGAACGTCGGCAAGATGTCCTTTATACTGCCCGCCCAAGACACAGATTTTTTTTCCGATTGCAAGAATTTCGTCGCGGCTGTTCTGCGCATAGCAGCCAGTAACAAGAACTGCACTTTTCGGGCATTTTGAAAGAAGAAGGCGGATTATTCTCCGCGCTTTTTGCTCGGCCTTTGCCGTAACAGTGCAAGTATTTACAACGCAGAGTTTTACGGACAAATTTTCGGCAGTCGCGGCAGAAAAAGGCGACATTGAAATTTCAAAACCCGCATTTTTAAATGCGCTAGCCGCACCTTCGCTTTCGACTTGATTGAGCTTGCAGCCGAGCGTTTCAAAGTGAATTATTTCTGACATTTTTAGCGGAGTTTTGCAACAACCCGTTCACGGCCGCGGATTGCATCGGAATTAGAACCGTTGAGCTCGATCGCTTTGCTGTATGCTTCGAGCGCACCGTTGTAGTTTCCGGTCATTTCGCGCGCATAACCGCATCTAGTCCACCAATAATCAACTAAAGGTTCTGTATGAACAGCCGTTGAAAAAGAAATATCTGCATGCTGATATTTTGCCTGACGGATATAAATTTCGCCCATGTAATAATAGGCATTGCCAATGCGGCTTCCGTTTGAAGGAACATTTGCCAGATAATACTGAAAAAGTTCGAGCGCGGCAGTATTTTTTCCAAGATAGAATTTTGCCTCCGCCTGAATTTCAATCAAGCGCACATCAGTTGAATTGATTTTCCGGGCTTCTGCAGAACGCTGCTCTGCCTCTGCATACTGTCTGCTGCGGACAAGGCTCCAGCAAAGAACGCAATATGAATCAATATTCTGCGGATCTTCCGCGATTTCCTGTTCGCAAATTTTTATTGCTTCTGCATATTTCCCGTTGCGGTAAAGAACAAGAGCATCTGCCCTCTGCTGCGCAAACGACTGAATCGAAAAAAGAGAAATGATTATTAAAACTAAAAATGATTTTTTCATTATTTTATCCTTGCATTGTGCATTTGCCGGAAAAATGAGAACCAGGTTCAAGAACAACCTGCTTTGCAGAAATATCCCCGTTTACAGAGCCTGTCGAAGAAACAAAAATCAAATCCTGACCGTTGATATTGCCTTCAACCTTTCCGCGAACAAGCACACGGCTTGCCGAAATTCCCGCATTTACAACTGCATTCGAATCAATCACTAGATCGCTTGTCGCCTCGATTGAACCGTTTACATTGCCACGAATCATAAAAGGCTTTGTGAATTTTATTTTTCCGCTAAAAGTAATATCGGAAGCAAGAATTGTATCAAAATCTTCTTCTTCAAGATCGAAAAAGTCTGTGTCTTTTACATCAAACATTCCATCATTTTACAAATATAAAAGATTTTTTTCAAGGAAACAGAAAAAATGTGTAAACAATAAGCGCAAATCTATGCCAAAGTTGTTTTATTGTCGATTTTTAACTATAATTGAATTATGAATTTTCTGCGCTCCTGCGTTTCAGTTTTTTTTCTCGTTTTTAGTTTTTCTTTTTTTTCATGCAACTCAACTTCAAGCATAAGCCAAAACAAACCGGATTTTCCAAAAATAGAAGAACCTCAGAATTCTTCAATTACAATGCTCTTTGCAGGCGACATTATGGCGCACGAAATCAATTTTAAGGCGCAGAAATTTGAAAGAATTTGGCAGGATGTAAAGCCTCTCGTAAAAAGCTGCGATCTAGCCTTTGCAAACATAGAAGCTCCGGTAAACAGCAAGCACGAATGGAGCACTTATCCGCAGTTCAACATGCATCCGGAATACGTCCAGGCGGCAATTGATTCTGGATTCAATGTTTTTTCGCTTGCAAACAATCACACAAACGACTGGTATCTTGACGGAATAAATGCAACCCGAAACTATTTTGAAAAAAAGACTGATGTTTTTGCCTGCGGAATAAAATCAAATCCCTCACAAAAGCTCACATTCCAAATTATAGAAAAAAACGGCTGGAAAATTCTTTTTGCGGCCGTTACAGAAATTTTAAACCGGCCAGATTATGCTTCGTGGATTGACTATTTTCCTCCAAAAAAACATTCCCAGCTCATTGAAGAACTAAAGGAAATCCAGTCCCAAAACGAACACGACATTTTTGTTTTGAGCGTCCACACTGACGAAGAGGAATACAAAAAAAACGTAACAGAAAGCCATAAAAAATTTTTCCGCCAGCTGATTGAAGAATGTAAAATTGATGTAATTTGGGCAAATCATCCTCACGTTTACAAAACTTTTGAAACAGTAACAATTTCTGACGGCAAAACAGAAAAAAACGCGCAAAGCGATTCGCCTTCAACAAAAACAAGAAAAGCATTTATAATGTACGCAAACGGAAACACAATTTCTGGACAGAGGTCTTCGCCTTCGCTTACAAAAACCGCAAATGCGCGCGATGACACAGGCGACGGACTTTTTATAAAAATGACTTTTGAAAAAACTTCTTCGCAAGTCAGCATAAAGCAGATCGAACCGCACTTTATAACATCTTACATTCAGCCGGACGGACAGATTGTGCTTCGTCTTGCTGATGACGATTTTATTCACTGTCTGAAGCGCTCAGGACTTTTTTACTGGGCAAAATATATTGAATCAAGAAAAAAAATTTACGAAAACACAAAAGGAAATTCATTATGGCAATAAATTATAAAAAGCTGCCTGTTTACGAACAAAAACAGCTTATTTTAGACCAGCTTGCAAAAAATCAGGTAATTGTAGTTCAGTCCACAACTGGCTCAGGAAAAACAACACAAATTCCTGTAATTCTTCACGAAGCAGGCTATTCTCAAAACGGAGTAATTGCTGTAACACAGCCACGAAGAATTGCCGCCCTTTCGGTAAGCGAATTCATTGCAAAACAGTTAAACACGACTTATCCGGGACTTGTCGGCTACAAAATGCGGTTTGAAGATAAAACTGATTCTTCAACAAAAATCAAGATAATGACAGATGGAATTTTGCTGCAGGAAATGAAACTTGATCCGTGGATGAGCAAATATTCGGTAATCATGATTGACGAAGCCCACGAACGCTCGCTGAACATTGACTTTTGTCTTGGACTTTTAAAGCGAATTCTTGCTGTCAGACCGGATTTTAAGGTTATTATTTCTTCGGCAACAATGAATGCGCAGGCTTTTTCAAAATATTTTAACGGCTGCCCGATTGTGACAATTGAAACCCAGGTTTTTCCGGTTACGATGGTTTACGATCCGCCGGCAATAAAACCGACAACTTCCACAGAATCAGGCGCTCAGGCAATTTTAAGCAAAATTGAATCGACAATCGGGCGCGTTCTGGACAACCATGAGCCTGGCGACATTTTGATTTTTCTTCCCGGCGAAAAAATCATAAAAGACTGCGTGCAAAAACTTTACAACTCAAGTTTCCGCTCAAAAATCCACATTGTGCCGCTTTACGGAAGGCTTCCTAAAGAAGAGCAGGAAAAAGTTTTTGACTCCGCCCCATTCGGAAAAAAGAAAGTTGTAATTTCAACAAATATCGCCGAAACTTCTGTAACGATAAATGGAATAACAACGGTTATAGACTCGGGCTTGGCAAAATTGAATTTTTATAACCCGAAAACCTATACATCATCTCTAATCGAAACTCCGGTAAGCAAGGCAAGCTGCAACCAAAGACGCGGACGCGCAGGACGAACCTGTTCCGGAACATGCTACCGGCTTTACAAGCGCACAGATTTTGAAAGCAGGAGCGAATACACGACAGAAGAAATTTTCCGCACTGACTTGAGCGAAGTTCTTTTGAGAATGAGCGAGCTTGGAATTACGGATTTTGAAAATTTTGACTTTATTTCAAAGCCCGAAAAAGAAAATATTCTCGGCGCGCTCGAAACACTCAACATGCTCAAAGCACTCAATCCAGACAGGACTCTTTCTTCAATCGGAAAACTCATGGTTGAATTTCCACTGGAACCGCGTGTAAGCAGAATTTTAGTGGAAAGTATAATGAATTATCCTGACGTGCTTGATGAAAGCGTAATTGCAGCTGCATTCTTAAGCACCCAGTCGCCTTTTGTTCTTCCTCCTGGAGAAGAAATGGACGCACGGGCAGCGCATCACGCTTTCCGCGACATTCAGGGAGACTTTGTTTCTTACGTAAAACTTTTTAGACGCTACCAGTCAATGGAAAACAAAACCCGCTTTTGCCAGAACAACTACCTCGACGAAAAAGTGATGAAAGAAATTTCAAGCATTAGAACCCAGCTCGAAGAAGAAATCAGCGCTCTTGGAATTCCTGTAACTGGCGGAGGCTCGATGGATAACTACCTTTGCTGTATTTCGGCAGGAATGATTCAGTTTGTTTGCGTGCGCGATGGAAAAGAAAACTACCGTTCATTGACGACCGACCACATTTCAATCCATCCTGGTTCCGGAATGTTCCGCACTTCCCCACTTTTTATTGTTGCCGGAGAAATTGTAAGAACAAGCCGGATGTTTGCAATGAGCGTAAGTCCTCTTACAAAAGCGCTTCTTGCGAAAATCGATCCGTCTCTCGAAAAAAAACTGATGTCAGTCCGTGGAGCAAAAGGAAAATCGCTCACCGGAAACCTTGAATACACAGGTTCAACATTCAGAGAGCAAAAAGGAAAACCTGGACGCGATGACAGTTATTTTGGCGGAAAACTGGACAAAAACGAAAAGAAAAAGCGCGATGAAAATTCAATTGGAATCGGAGGAGAACTTTTCGCACTTGAAAAAGTCAAAGGCAAAAAACAGGCAGTTCTTCCTTACGAAAAATTCAAAGAAGCTCTTCTTTCAGAAAATGACAAAAATAAACTTGCGGCACTTGCAAATCTTCGCGGAAAACTCGTTCTAAAAGGCGGCTTTGCGCTTACAGGCGAAAAATTTGAACTGATTGCAAAACTTGTCAAAAATTTGAATTTAACTCCTGTAGATGCAAAATCCTGGCCGAAAAATTTCAACATCACTTTAAATGACGAAAAAGACGGCGAGCTTTTGATTCAAAATTTAAAATACGTTCTGAACCTTACAATGGCAAAATCGCGGACAAAAGAATTCGGTTTTATAACTCTCTTTAGCGACAGCCGTGGAACATACTGGTTTAAAGTAAGCCGAGGATTTGTCACTGCGCTAAATGAAAGTCTTGCAGCATTGGAAAATCTTGTTGACGATGCGGGACAAATTTTAAGTGCAGTTCTAAAAGAAAAAGTGAACATGCTTTACAGAATGTTGAACAGTCTGTACGAGTAACGCTTTTTAGCAAAACTTATTGCTCTTATTTGGCATTTGCGTTTGGATTGCTCTTTTTTTCAAGTTTTCCTTTCTGCTCTTCGGCAATTTTTTCAGCTTCTTTGACAGTGCTGTCCGAAGAACCCAAGATTTTCTTTGCTTTTTCGGCATTTGCGTTTTTCTTGAGCGGATTTTTTGCGGATTCGAGAATAATCTGCCTTACAACGGGCAAAACATCTGGATAACGGCCTTTTGAATAAATATCAAGCCCGGTTCCCTGAGTGGCAGTGTCCTTTGAATCAAGATAATCCTTGCAGATAGAAGAAAATTCGTTCCGCTTATATTTTGCAAATTCTTTTCCGAGCGCGTATCGGAGAGGTTTTCTTCTGTCGTCTTTTAGAGTTTCGCGGGCAAGCGCAATAATCTCGTCAGTGCCGGCATTGTTGTATTCAAGAAGAGCAGCGGCAACACGGCTTTTTGGAGTATCTGCAACTTTTTTGTCCGTAATGAGCTTGACAAGATAGTCATTCCCTTCTTTTGTGTTTAGGCTGGCAATTGCAGGATAGCACTTTTTTTTGACAGAATCTTCTTTGTCTTTTTCAAGCCGGTAGACAAGATAAGGAACGGCTTCTTTATAATCATTTTTTTTGCAGGCTTCGATAGCCTCGATCCGAACCGTAACATGAGAGTCGCGTATTGCTTCGATAACAGTTTTTTTCGCCTCGTCATTTTCCTTAAAATTGGAAAGTCCCTTTACAACTGAACAGCGAAGTTTTGGGTCTGTATCTTCGTAAAGCTTTACAAGAATTTTGACAGCCTCTTTTTTTTTCATTGAACCGATCGCTTCTGCCGAATACATTCTTATAAAAGTATTTTCGTCTTCGTCCTGAGCCATTTCTACAAGCTTATCGTAAGTTTCTACGGCCTTGATTTTTCCAAGAACTTTTACAAGCTGCTGCCGCTGAGCAAGCGATAAATCTTCGCGTTCCAAATATTCTGACAAAAAAACAGCCTCTTTTGAGCCGCCGATTTCGCCAAGAGTCGTAAGCGCGTCCGTAAAATAGTTTTCATCTTCGCTTTCTACGAGTTTAAGAACAGCCGGAAGAGCTTCTTTTGTTTTTACCGACTGAATATACTTAAAAACCGCATCTACAGTCGATTTTTTTTGCTCATAAGGATCGTCAAGAATTTCGAGCGCAAAATTTTCAAGGCAAGGGTCTTTGAGCTTTGTAAAATACTCGAGAATTTTTTCGCGGACAGCAATATTTTTTGTAACGTAAAATAAATCGTAAACTTCATCGACAAAGCGGACATCTTCATTTTTAACAAAATCATTCAGAAGCTCGATAATATCATCTTCCATTCCAAATTTTAAAGTGTCGGCGTTTTCTTTTCTTGTGTCCGGAAATTCCTCGTCAAGTTCCGCAATTTTTTCCGCATTCTGCTTTTGAGGCCGTTTTTTTGGAATTTTTACGGAAACCTCTTCCGCTTCTTCATCATCAACGTCAGAATTTTCTTCGGAAGGATTATCGTTTTCTTGATTTTCGGCTTCTGCTACAACTTCGATATTTTCTTTATTTTCGGTTTGTGGAGAATTTTCGGTTTCTGTCTGAGTTTCCGAATTTGCCGACGTTTCAGCTTCCGGCGGATTCTGCGACTGAACTGTTTTTTCAGAAGCAGAAACAACTTCCGCGGTTTGTCCGAAAAACTGCAATTTTAGAAAACAAAATGCCGTCAAAACCAAAATATTTTTTTTCATAAAAACTTCCGCAAAATTTATTTTATATTTCCAGCGTGATACCGTTTTAAAAAGTCCGTTCTATATTTTTCAAAGCGGTTTTCTTCAATCGCAAGGCGAATTTCTTTCATCATATTATGCAAAAAATACAAGTTGTGGTAACTTGCCAGCATGCTGCTCAAAATTTCCTGTTCCTTAAAAAGATGACGAAGATAACTTCTTGAATAATTGCGGCAGACTTTACAATTGCATTCGCTGTCAACAGGTCCAAAATCGTGAATAAAACGCTCCTGTTTAATCGAAAGTTTTCCGTCATGAGTAAAATATGAACCGTTGCGCGCATTTCTCGTAGGCAAAACGCAGTCAAACATATCAATTCCGCTGTGAACGGCATCCAAAATGTAGTCCGGAGTTCCAATTCCCATAACGTATTTTGCTTTTTCCTTTGGAAGATGACTGACCGTAAAATCCAGCATAGAAGCAAAAACTTCCGCAGGCTCGCCTACACTCAAACCGCCGATTGCAATTGCCGGCATTTCCATCGAAGTTACAAATTCTGCAGAACGGATTCTTAAATCTTCAAAAAAGTTTCCCTGAACGATTGGCAGAAGAATTCCTTTATAACCTTCGTCCTGTTTTTTTAACCATTCAGATTTTGCGCGCTTTAACCAGTTTTCTGTTATTTCGAGCGAATGAAGGGCTTCTTTTTTATCAATTCCCCAGCCAGAACAAACGTCAAGCTGCATCTGAATATCCGAATTGAACTGAGCCTGAACGTCCACAATTTTTTCTGGAGTAAAAAGATGCCGGCTTCCGTCAATATTTGAAGCAAACATTGCTCCTTCTTCCGTTATTTTGCGCAGTTTTGAAAGGCTCCATACCTGAAAACCACCAGAATCTGTAAGAAAATTTTTTTTCCAGCCGGAAAATCCATGCAGACCGCCAGCTTCCTCGATCACATCGCTTCCAGGCCTTAAATAAAGATGATAAGTATTTGCGAGAATAATTTCAAAGCCGATTTCGTCCAAATCATCTTTTGTAAGAGCCTTTACAGTCGCGTTTGTTCCAACAGGCATAAAAACCGGAGTCTGAACGTCGCCGTGCGGCAGGTGCAATGTTCCGGTACGTGCTTTTCCGTCAGAAGACTCGTGTTTAATGTCAAAAATATCCATCATCATTTTATCCTTAAGAAATCATTTTTCTACGTTCTCGCATATTTTAGAAGAACCAGACTTACAACGACAAACAGAAAAACCGGCAGCCAGGCTCCAAGGAACGGAGAAAGAACTCCAAATTTTGCCATAAGCATTGTAACCATCTGAAAAACGTAGTAGATTACCGCCGCAGAAATGCAGCTGGCAAGGCTTATTAGCATTACATTTTTTCTTGTTTTTCCGCTCAAACCAATCGACAAAAATACTACAATAAAAAGAATGAATGGAAAAGCATATTTTTTGTAATAGACGCTCAAAGGCTCGTTATAAGGAAGCCCCACTCTTTTTAAGTGGGCAATGTATTCTTTTGACTCGCGGGTATCTACGGTTTCGACAGAAGTTGTGTTGTTTCTAAAAGTTTCAGGAATTTCAGTTAGCAGCGCAAGAGTAGCGGAATCAACCTCCGAAGAAACCAAATTTCCGTCAGAAAATGTGTATTTTGTAGAACCGTTGAGTTTCCAATGATCGTCCATCCAAAGCGCGGAATCGGCGCGGACAACGCAGTTTAAAGATTTATCTTCGTTTCTGATTACAATATAAAGCGCATAAAGGCGCATTGCCGAGTTGTCATAAAAATCCGCCTTATAAACGACATTTCCCTGATCGGACATGACGACGATTTTGTCATTATTAAGGCTTTTTTCGCGGTTTAAGACAATTTCCTGAAGTTCAACCTTTTTTGCAAACGTTGGAACAACAACTTTATCCTCAAAATAAAAAAGTCCAAAACTTAAGATAAATGCAAAAACCAAAAGCGGAGCTGTAAATTTTATGAGCGGAACTCCGGAGGCAAAAACCGCAACAAGTTCATTATTCGCATAAAAATCCGACAAAGTATAAGAAACTGCAAAAAGAATCGAAAGCGGCGCCGAATACCAAAGAGACTTAGGAAAATACAAAAGCATTATCTGAAAAACAGTCTTTGCCGGAACACCATTTGAAATAAAATTCCAAAGATTCATAAAAAGATCTACGAGAACTAAAACAAAGGCAAAAAAACAAAGCGAACCGACAAAAAGAGGCACAAATTTTTTTAAAATATATTTTACAAGTGTCATTTTTAATTCCTGTTTTAATTCTATTTGCCAATCAATTTTATATAGAAGAATCCGCCTGCAATCGTTATTGCAAGATTTGGCGCCCACATTACTACAAAACCATTTAAACCGCCACGGTTGCCAAAAATCTGTCCCAAAATCATCATTGTCCAGTACAAAACGCAGATTACGATTCCGACTATAAGTCCGATTGTCTGGCCGTTGTGTTTGCCAAAAAGAAGCGCGAGCGGAAGCGCCAAAAAAGCAAAAAAAATCGAACCAAAGGGCAACGAAAATTTTTTATTGTATTCAAGCTTGTAGGAATTCAACTTTTTTTTAGAAAACTCTTCTGATTCTTCCATTTGCTTTATTTTTTTATGCAAGTCGTAAGACGTCATTTCGCGAGGACTTACCCTGTTTGAAGTTGCAGAAATTGATGATTCGAAAACATTTAAATTCATCTTTTGCGAGGAAAGCACATCAAAATTTCCACGTTTTTCTTTGTCAAAAAGAAGAACCGTTGCATTGTTCATTTCCAGCGTCATAAGAACTCCGGAATCTTTTGCCTTTTTTACAACTGAATCGTCCGCAACAATTATGCGCTGCTGTCCGTCTGCTCCTGTATCAAAAAAAATCAAATCGCTTACTTGATCATTTACGACGTTTCCGATTACAAGAGTTTTGTCGACAGTTTTTTTTATTGAATTAGGTTCAAGCTCAACAGACGGATTTGAAGACAAAATCGAACGGTACAGCCGGTTGTACTTGATTGTTCCAAGCGGTAAAAGATAGTCGTTTACAAAAAATGAGCCAAGCGAAATTACCGCTCCAAGAATAATTACCGGCATTAAAATCGTTCTGTAGCTTTGACCGGAAGCACGGAAAATAAGAATTTCATTTTCAGAAACAAGCCTTCCAAGGCACATCAAAAAACCAACGAGAGTTGCAAAAGGCGCAGACTGTGCAATAATTGAAGGAAGAGCGTAAGCCATGAGTCGCATAACATCCCAAAGCGGCACTTTTTTTTCAAGAATTTTTTGAATTACGAGCAAAATCTGGTTTACAAAAAATATAAAAAAGAAGAACAGAAAGGCGACAAAAAAATACAAAAAAAGCTCTTTTAAAAGATAGCGATAAAAAACATGACGGTTTATGCCTGATTTTTCCTGCATTGCCTCGTCAAGAAAATTTGCCGTTTTATAGCAATGCAAAAAACGCATAAAAACTGCGGCGCGGTGAAAAATCGAATTTAAAAGATTAAATTTCGCCCAAAAAGGCTTGAATTTATTTTTATAAAACCAGCGGATTTTTCTGCTAAGCCTGCTTTTTGAAGCAATCCGCCAATAATAATAGCCAAGAGATTCAATATGCAGAACGCTTTTTTTTGCTTTTGAGCCGTTGAGTTTTGAGGAAATTTTACTTTTAAACTGAATCCAGCCTTTCCGAAAAAAATCCACGGTTCGGGTTATAAAGGCTTCGATTTTATCGAATTTCATTAAAGAATTTACTTTCCGGTGTGACCAAAGCCACCGCTTCCGCGTTCTGTTTCGTCCAAAAACTCAGCGGTTTCAAAAACGCCCTGAGTAACAGGAGCAACAATCATCTGTGCAATTCTGTCGCCGTCAGAAATTACAAAATCCTCGCTTCCAAGGTTGATTAAAATTACTTTTACTTCGCCACGATAATCGCTGTCAATAGTTCCTGGAGTATTAAGACAGGTAATTCCGTTTTTAGCGGCAAGTCCTGAACGAGGCCTGATTTGAACTTCAAAACCTTCTGGAATCGCCATTTTAATTCCAGTTGGAACCATAAACCGCTGCATAGGTTTGATTACAATTTTTGAGCCGTCAGGAATAAAAGCGCAGATGTCTGCTCCAGCAGAACCTGATGTCTGATAAGAAGGAAGTTTTACGCCTTTTTCGGCAAGAATTTTTATTTTGCAAGTGTTCATATTTTCTCCAATTTTAAAACTGATTTAGATTATACAGAAAAAACAGAGAATTATAAACCACCAGTCAAAAAATCCCAGCCCCGGCCGGAACGGCGCGATAGCGTTCCAAAAAAGAGAGGCGGTCAAAACCGCATTTCTTTTTTGGAATGCAGCGTAAGCGGAACCGTGGAGCGGCGGGTTAGAGCTTAAATTGCGCTCCAAATTTATAAAAAACTAAAAAGTTTCGAGGGTTTTCTTTAAAATCTCAAGACCTTCGTCGATTTCTGACTGCGAAATATTCAGCGGCGGAAC
>DLLE01000050.1:0-1222 GCA_002477955.1 Treponema sp. UBA7570
ATCGGGCTTGACCCGATAATCCATTGGAAATTTTCAGTAGATTGCCGTGTCAAGCACGGCAATGACAGCCTTGTTAGCATAGGAATAACTGTTTAGCAGTTGTTTTTATTAAAACTCGAAATTAAGGGTAATTAAGAATAACTTTTTGAAGGCAAATCAAAGACAAAAAGTTCAATTTTTTTTTCTAAAAATGTGTAAAAGTTGACTTTTGGCGGAATTTATATATTAGGTTCAATTAGAACTGAAAATTTTGCTGTCATTTTCGGATCTAATTTTACTGTCATTATCGGAACTAATTTTACTGTCATTATCGGGCCTGATTTTAATGTCATTATCGGGCTTGACCCGATAATCCATGCCGATAGATTCCCGCATCAAGTGCGGGAATGACAGAATTATAGTGCGGGATTGACAGAATTATTAGTTCGGGAATGACATTCGTTTAGAGCCCGTCGCTAAAACGGCGTTTTTAGGAGAAAAAAATGTCTTTGAAAAATGAATTGACTCCAGCGGAGAAATGGAACAGTCTTACGCTTGCAAACAATTTTATTTTTTGTAAAGTTCTGGAAGAAAATCCTGATGTTTCTAAAAAAATTCTGGAGATGCTTTTAAACATAAAAATTGATAGAATTGAAAAAAATTGCTCGGAATACTCTCTTAAAACAGATTTTGAGTCTCATGGTGTCCGGTTTGATGTTTATGTAAAGGATGGAACCGGACGTTGCTTTGATATTGAAATTCAGACTTCTAACGTAACAAAGCTTGCAAAGAGGGCAAGATATTATCAGGGGTTGATGGATGTTGACAATATTCAATCCGGCGGAAATTATGAAAGTTTAAAAGAAAGTTATGTGATTTTTTTATGCATGGGCGATGCTTTTGGCTATAATCTTCCGGTTTATACTTTCCGCTACTTTGCGTTAGAAGACAAGAATATAGAGATGAGCGACGGGACTGTCAATGTCTTTTTTAACGCAAGCATGTATGATAAAATGCAGTCAGAGAAGTTGCGTTCATTTTTTAAGTACCTGTGTGGAAAAACGTCAAAGGACAATTTTACAGACAGGCTTTCTGCATTGGTCGAACGTGTAAAAATGAACGCCCAATGGAGGCATAGATATATGACATGGGAACAGGAAATGCGGATACAGGCAGAAGAACGGGCTCAGGAACTTGCACCTGTGATAGCTCAAGAACTTGCAAAAGATATAGCTAAAGATAT
>DLLE01000050.1:1342-31696 GCA_002477955.1 Treponema sp. UBA7570
GCCAAAGAAGAAGTTGAGGAAAAAACTCTTGAGACTGCTAGAAAAATGCTTTCTAAAAATATTCCTGAAGATGTTGTTGCAGAGTGTACAGGGCTGAAACTTTCTGAAGTAAATAAACTCATGAAAGGCTGATTGTTTTATTCTGAATTTTTTGTAAAACAAACTGCGGAGCGCGCGGAAAGTCTATGCAGTTTTTTAGGATGTTTTACGCCGGACATGGAAGCCTTTAGTTGCCGGCTAATGCCGGCAATGAGCGGTTAGCGAAGCTGGAATGGCCGGTCGCGGGAAGCTGATGCCGTCCAAAAAACAGCGGAATTTTCTTCCGTCGTTTTGTTTTTTTGTTATTCCCAGCCGAATGTTGCCGGCGGCTTGTTTGTTGCATCGAAATACAATGCGTCTACAAACGGAAGGGCCGCAATCTGACGGATAATTTCTTTTAATACGTCCATTGGAAGCCATGCAAAGCGGGCGGTCATAACGTCTTCCGAGCAGACTGGGCGCAACACAAAGCTTGCTTTTTCTTTTGACGAGGCATAAGGCAAATCGATTGTAAGATGCTGGAAAATTGAACTGTAAAGGCCGTTTTTGTGCAATTGTGTTAAAACGATGTTGTCAACTTCGCGCAGCTGGTCGAGCCGTTCTTTTGTACAGTAGCCTTCCTGAATTTTCAAGTCTTCGTCTTTTAATTGAGGATTCTGGTAGAGCTTTAGAATTGTGCGGTTCAAGAATTGCGAGCTGTTTGTAATTCTTGAAGAGCAGCTTTCGACTTTTTCGCGTTTTTTTGGAATATGATAAAATCCGCTGCCTTCGTTTTTAAAAGCGAGGCAGGCTGGAAAACGGTATGTCCTGAAATCTCCCTGCACTCCGACTGAACGCACTGGCAGAACTGAGCGCTTTAATTCTGAGGCGCAGTTTGGACAAAACTGGTCGATTACCACGCTGTCGAGCTCTTTTTGAGCTTTTGCAAGCTCTTCTTTGTCGCTGTCTGTAAATGTGCCGTCAGAGCAGAGCACATTGATTGAAAGGCCTGGGCCTGGAAACGGATGGCGCATTACGAGCTCGTCTGCAAGTCCGAGTTTTTTTCCGATTGAGCGGACTTCGTCTTTGTACAGATCTTTAAGGGGCTCGATAATCATGCCCTGTTCAATAAGTTTCTGGATTCCTTCTACGCGGTTGTGATGTGTTTTTATTGTCTTGCTGTTTTTTGTTCCGCCCGATTCGATTATATCCGGATAAAGAGTGCCTTGCGCAAGCATCCATTTGTCTTCGTCAAGATTCTGTTCTTTTACGAAAGCGTCGCGCACAGTTATAAAATTCTCGCCGACTGCCATTCTCTTTTTCTGAGGGTCGGTAAGGCCTTTGATTGCGTTCAAAAAACTTTCGGAAGCGTCTTTTACTACAAAATTTTTGAATCCGTGGCCGTGATATGCCTTTTCGACATTTTTTGATTCGTTTTTGCGCATGAAGCCGTTGTCGATATGAAGTCCCAAAACTCTGTCCTGTCCGAGAGCTTTGTTTAAAAGCGCAAATGCGACTGTCGAGTCAACGCCGCCGCTCAAAAAGAGAAGAACGTTCTTTGTTCCGGCATCTTTTTTTATTGTTTCTGTAATGTGCGAAAGAACTGTGTCTTCGTCCCAGTTTATTTCCATTCCGCAGAAATCTGCGAAATTCTTAAAGATTTTGTTGCCTTCTGGAGTGTCTTTTACTTCGCAATGGCACTGGAGCGAAAATCTTTTTTTTGCAAGGTTTTGAAGGGCTGCAAATTTGCAGTCCTTTGTTGAGCCTATGACCTCAAAGCCTTCTCCTGGCTCTAAAACTTCGTCCTGATGGCTCATCCAAACCTGAGTCTCTGAAGATATGCCTTTTAAAAGCGGTGATTTTTTTCCTTCCTGGGTTTGAATTAAAGTCGCATGCCCAAATTCTCCAGTGTGCGCTTTGCCGACTTTGCCGTTGTATGACTGCGCCATAAGCTGATGGCCGTAGCATAATCCAAGAATTGGCAAGTCAAGGGTTAGAATTTCTTTATTGAAGTCAGGAACGTTTTCTTCATAAACGGAAGACGGTCCGCCGCTTAGAATGATTCCTTTTGCATTTTCAAAAACGGAAAGCTCTGCGCTTGGCAGCGCAATTTCTGAATAATATCCCATTGCGCGAAAACGTTTTGCGATAAGATGCGCATATTGTGAGCCGAAATCCAGGACAACGATTTTAGAACGTGACATTTATTTCTCCATAATAATAAAGTTTGCAACGCAAACTTGTGGATACAAACAAGAATAATTTGCTTCCGATTATAAATTATTTTGAATAAATAATAAACGGGTTTTGAAAGGAATGTTGTTTCTGTAAAAAAATCTAGCGCTCAAAAACTAAAGGCTGTGCTTTTTTAGTTTTGTCAAATATTCGCTCAGTTCTTTTAAAACTTTTTGGGTAACCTGCTGGTTTGATTTTACGAGGAACCTGAAATTTTTACCGCGGATTTTTACTAGTGCTGTGTCGGTTACTGCTGTTGCTGTTGAGCTCCGTGGCTTTACGAGAATGCAGTTTAATTCGCCAAAAAAATCACCGCGGTAATAAAACAAAGTGTCTTCGTATTCGTTTCTGTCAAGTTTTACGCAGCCTTTTAGAATATAGTAGGCAAAAGTATTCTGGTCGCCTTCTTTGTAGAGTTTTTCGCCTGGCGCAAGGTAGGTGAGCGCAAGCTGGTTTGCAAGGAGAAAATCGGGACGTATAAAAAGTGCGCGCTTTAATTTTTCTGAAAAATTCGAGCCTTCTTTTTTGGGAAGAAGATAAAGTTCTCCAAGCAAAAGTTCATCAAAAAACTGGCAGACAAAAATGTACTGGGCAAAAAACATAAAAAAAACGAAGAAAAAAAAGATGTCCAATAGCAAGATAATTACGTTTCCGAGCACGCCGTAAATCATGTTATAGCGGCTTATGTTGATGAATGAATGCAAAATCGTTCTAAAAATCCAGAAGCTGACTGTGCAGACAAAGCCGGACAAAAGACAGAGCCGGAATTTAGGTTTTGTGCCTGAGCCGATTTTGTACATTAGAACGACGACGATAAGAATAAAAAGGTTAAAAAGCGATGAAAGAAATTTTCCGTTTAAAATGCTGTCGTAAATAAAATCTAATTGTGGAAAACGCTGGAAAAATGGAAGCTTTAGAATCGTTTTTATCGACATATAGGCGAATAAAAAGCTTACGATTATTGAAACGAAAATAAATTCAAAGACAAATGCTAAAATTTGGTTAAAAAGCGCGCGCCGTTGCTGCTGGTCGTGGAAAATATTTCTCATGGCGGCAAAAACCGAAGCAAAGAGCCTTCGCGCCATCCATACAATAAAAAATAAAAGAAGAAATTCCAAAGTGCTGAATCTTTTTGGCGTTTGAAAGGCGGAAATTACGCTCCGCGGATCAAAATATTTTTGAAGTTCTGGAATAGCGCTGTAGATAGATGCAAACAGTTCTGGAGAAGCATGCAAAAAGCGCACTGCAATCAGAATTGCCATTAAAAGCACCGGAACAACAGAAAAAATAAGGTCAAACGAGCAGGCGCTTGAATAGCTTAGCAGACCGTTTTGAAAGAACAACTTTAGGTTGAGAAAAACGCTCTGTGCAAAAGTTACAATGGTGACTGCCCGTTTTTTCATCAGAGACTACAAAATTAGAAATCTGCGAGTTTTGGAGCGCGCGGGAACGGAATAACGTCGCGGATATTCTGCATTCCTGTAACGTAGAGCAAAAGACGCTCAAATCCAAGTCCGAATCCTGAATGAGGAACTGTGCCGAATTTGCGCAAATCCAGATACCAGCTGTAATCTTCCGGTCTTAAACCGAGTTCTTTGATTCTGTTTAAAAGCTTGTCGTAGTCTTCTTCGCGTTCTGAACCGCCGATAATTTCGCCAAGTCCAGGCACAAGAACATCGACAGCTTTTACTGTTTTTCCGTCGTCATTCGCCTTCATATAGAAAGCCTTGATTTCTTTTGGATAGTTGTAAACCATTACCGGGCATTTGTAGATTTTTTCTGTCAAATAGCGTTCGTGCTCAGTTGCCAGATCGCAGCCCCAATATGGCTTGTATTCAAAATCTTCTGCATGCTTTTCGAGCTCTGCGATTGCCTCTGTGTAAGAAACACGCTTGAAAGGAGTTTCTACAACGTGGCGCAAGGTGTCGATTACGCCTGGCTGAATTCTCTTGTTGAAGAATTCCATATCTGCCGAACATTTTGTCAAAGCCCAGTTCAAAAGGTATTTGATAAAATCTTCCTGAATGTCCATGTCATCTTCGAGGTCGAAGAATGCCATTTCTGGCTCGCACATCCAGAATTCTGCCAGGTGGCGGGTTGTATTTGAATTTTCCGCGCGGAAAGTAGGGCCAAAAGTGTAAACACGTCCGAGGGCAGTTGCCAAAGTTTCTGCCTCGAGCTGCCCGGAAACCGTAAGGCTTGCTTTTTTGCCGAAAAAGTCCTTGCTGTAGTTTACAAGCTTTGAGGCGTCGTCTTTTTTCATTCCAGAAGCGCCTTTTTCAACTGCGATTTCCGCAAGTTTTTCCATTGAAAGTGTTGTAATCTGGAACATTTCGCCAGCGCCTTCGCAGTCAGAGCAGGTGATTTCTGGAGTATTGATGTAGTAAAAGCCGCGTTCCTGAAAGAATGTGTGCAGGGCAAATGCCATCTGGCTTCTCATTCTAAAAACTGCGCCGAAAGTATTTGTGCGGGCGCGCAAGTGCGCATTGTCACGCAAAAATTCCATTGAAGCGGCTTTTTTCTGAATCGGATAATCTGAAGGGCATTTTCCCAAGACAATGAGTGTTTCGAGATTTACTTCGACAGACTGGCCTGAAGCAGGAGATTTTATAAGTTTTCCTGTAGCCTTGAGCGAGGCGCCTGTCGAAAGGTCTTTTAATGCTTTTTCGATATTTTCAGAATTCTGTGGATTTGCCGGATTTGTGCGGTCGAAAGTAAGCTGAATAGAAGCGAAGCAAGAACCGTCATTTACCTGAATAAAAACAAGATTCTTTGAATCGCGGACTGTACGTGCCCAGCCGCAAACTGTAACCGGGCGGCCGTCTGGTGCGGATGTTAAAATATCCTTAATAAGTTCTGTTTTCATAATCCATTAGTATATCGAATTTTAACTGGTGTTTCAACGAGCATTTTTTGCGTGCTTTTTACTGCTTTAAAAGTTTTTTGTCTATTTTTTCGCGGCGGCTGTTCATATTGTAGTCAAAAAGCGAATAGCCGATTTTGTTCATCTTTTTTAAGAGTTCTACGTAACGTGTTCCTGGAAGAATTTTTTCTGCTTCTTCCATATAAAGACTGCATTTTTGAGTGTCTTTCTGTTCAAAATAAAACTGCGCAAGGTTTATGTTGCAATAATATTTGTCGTAGCTGGAAACTGCATATTTTTGCGCGCTTTTGAAAAATTCTCCGGCTTTTGAATTGCTTCCTCCGCCGACTGCTGGAGCGTAGTAATACCACCATCCGCTTAGGGTGAGGGCAAACGGCATTTGCGGATTGTTTTTTACGACAAGCGCATAATCTTTTTTTTCCTGAAGCCCAGCTGTTATTGAAGCGGAACGTGGCAAAAACTGCATCATTGAATTTGTAATATCGGCGGAAGTAAGGACAAACCACGGATTGAGCGTTTCGGCGGTTTTTCCTTCGGAATATTTTGTAAGACGTTCGTACTGCGGTCTTAAAATTGATTCCATTTTTGGAGAATGCATGTCTTTTTCGTATTCGCAGTTGTACTGCGCAGTCGCGAGCATATTTGTGCAGACAATCTGCGCTTCCTCGCTGAATGAGCTGAGCTTTTCGTTGATAGATTCTCGGTAAGAAATAATCTTTTCTATGCATTCGTCGGCTGTTGCGTATGAGCGCAACGTAAGGCGAAAATCAAAAATTTCAGAAATAAGTGTGTTTTCTGATTCTGAAAATTCGGCCGCAAAAGTTTTTTGTGCAAAGCTGAATGTGAGTATTGCGCTAATAGCGAAAATTGTTTTTTTTAGGTTTTTCATTGTGGCTTTAGAATATAAAATTAACAGAAATTTTTAAAGATATGGGCAAAAATGCCGCTCTGTCCGCTGTTTTTAGCCCGGATTGCAGCGGCACGCAGTGTCCGCCTTTTTGGCGGATGGAGCGAAAGCGGAACTGCGGAAAGCCGGTTTGAAAGTTGAATTTGCTCCAAATTTTTTACTTGAATACAGCATATAAAAAATGTTATAGTTTTCTCTATTATGGAGAACAATACTAAAAAAGTAATTCCAATTTTTTTTGCGACTGATAACAATTATGTTCCTTTTTTGGCAGTTGCGCTGACTTCGCTTTTGGACAATGCTTCAAATGAATATTTTTACAAAATTTATATTTTGACTACAAGTCTTAAACAGGAATATATTGAACAGTTAAAGTTGATTTGCCGCGATGCCCGTCCTGACGGCGTTTCGATTGATTTTGTTTCTTTAACCGAGGAAATGGATAAGTCTTCTGGAAATTTTCATTTGCGCGATTATTATTCGAAAGAAACTTACTGCCGTGTTTTTATTCCGAGGGTTTTTCCTCAGTACGACAAGGTTATTTATCTGGACTGCGACATTGTTGTAAAGGGCGATATTTCTGAATTTTACAATATCGACATTGGCGGCAATATTCTCGGTGCTGCCAGCGAAGAAGTTATGATGGAATATGACGTTTTTGGCAATTATGTTGAAAAAGCGCTTGGCATTCCGCGTGAAAAATATTTTAGCGCCGGAGTTCTTTTAATCAATGCAAAAAAATACCGCGAAGATAACATTGAAACAAAATTTATTGACTTGATGAATACTTATACATTCCGTGTTACTCAGGACGAAGATTATCTTAATGTTTTGTGCTATGGAAAAGTAAAGATGGTTGATTTGGGATGGAATAAATCTTCGTTTAAGTCGGACAAATTCGACGACAGAAATCTCAAGCTTATTCACTATAAAATCAACTGGAAGCCTTGGCATTATGACAACATTTACTATGAAGAGCATTTTTGGAATTATGCGCAGAAGACTTTTTTGTACGATGCAATTTTAAAAATCAAAGCTGGCTATACGGAAGATTTGCACGAGCGCGACAGGCTTGCTTTTGAAAATCTTGTAAAAATGGCTATTGAAGATTCAAACGATCCGAACAATTATTGCAATTCCCAAAAAAGAAAGGCTTAAAATAACCGGAAACGGAGTTTTTGTATGGAAAATCAAGCGGAAATTCAAAAAGATCCAGGCAGACTTGCGGTTATCGAAAAAATAAAGCAGTTTGAGCGGGAAGGACGCTGGTCTCAGGACGTTGAAGACGATCCGCCGACTATTCCTCTTAAGCCGGAAATGGTTGATTATCTGAACGAAAAGATTTCGAGCCGTTTTTGGATGAAATTTGCAAATATCCTTGCACGAAACTATATAAATTCACTTTTGCGCAAAAAAATCATGATTTTGAAGGAAGTGAAAGGCCTTGAAAATTACATTGAAATGAAGAGAAAAGGCGCGGTTATTACCTGCAATCATTTTAATGCAATGGATAATTTTGCCGTTTACAAAGCAATCGAAAAGCATGTCTATCATCGGGAGCTTGTAAAAGTATGCCGCGAAGGAAATTATACGAATTTTCCGGGATTTTACGGTTTTCTTTTTAAGCATTGCAACACTTTGCCTTTGAGCAGCGTTGCTTCCACAATGAAAAATTTTATGCATGCTGTAAAGACTTACCTTGCGCAGGGCAGGCAGATTTTGATTTATCCAGAGCAGGCTATGTGGTGGAATTACAGAAAGCCGCGTCCTCTTGTTTCTGGAGCGTTTAAAATGGCTGCCGAAAATAATGTTCCTGTCATTCCGTTTTTTATTACGATGCGGGATTCTGACATTGTTGATTCGGACGGTTTTTTTGTTCAGGAATATACAGTGAATATTTTAAAGCCGATTTTTCCCAAAAAAGAGCTTTCTGTGCGCCAAAATGCCGAATTTATGAAAAACGAAAATTATTCTGTCTGGAAAAAAGTTTACGAGGAATTTTATGGTATTCCTCTCGTTTATTCTGAAGAAGAAAAATAGTTATGGCATACAGGCGGAAAATAATTTATTACAAAGATGAATTAAACGACGAGTTTTCTACTGCCGTTATCGTTCCTAGAAAAATCGATGAGACATGGAATTACGGCGGCCGCGGTTTTTGCTGGAACCTTGCCCACTTTTTTATTTACAGGATTATTGCTGTTCCTGTCGCATGGTCTTACCTGAAGCTGAAATTTTCCCACAAAATTGTAAACAGAAAGGTTTTAAAGCCTTATAAAGGGCAGTCTTTTTTTATTTACGCAAACCACACAAACGTCTTTGCAGATCCCCTTGTTCCGACCTTTGTCTGCTGGCCAAAGGATGCGATGGTTATTGTTCACCCGAACAATGTTTCGATTCCTGTTTTGGGAAGATTTTTGCCTTATGTCGGGGCCCTTCCTTTGCCCGACAATTTGAGGGCCGGCCGGAATTTTATGGAAACGATTAAATTTCATGTTTCTAAAAAGCGTGCAATAATGATTTATCCAGAAGCTCATATCTGGCCGTTTTATACGAAAATCCGCCCTTTTTTGGACAGTTCATTTAAATATCCTGTTGAATACAGTACGCCGGTTTTTTGCTTTACCAATGTTTATAAAAAGCGGCGTTTTTCAAAAAATCCAAGAATGGTGACCTATGTTGACGGTCCGTTTTTTACTGATGAAAGTTTAAGTGCTAAAGAAAAACGCAGGTCGCTTAGAAATCAGGTTTTTGAAGCAATGTGCGAACGAAGCAAGCTTAACGAAGTTGAATTGATAAAATATGAAAAACTGGAGAACTCTGAACAATGAAAAACATTCTTTTTTGCGGAAACTATAAAGTTTTTGACGGAATGCTTTCTGCAATGCTTTCTATTTTTAAGAGAACCGAATCAAAAGAGCCGTTTACTTTTTTTATTTTTACAATGGACGTTTCTTATCTAAAGGCTGATTATACTCCGCTTGTAGATTCCCAGGCTTTGTTTTTGGACGGCCTTGCAAAAACTTATAATCCGGAAAACTGCGTTAAGAAAGTTGATGTTACGGATATTTACAAGAAAGAATTTGACAGCTGTCCGAACGAGCAGTGTTATTGTTCGCCTTACACTTTGATCAGGCTTTTTGCCGACCTTTATGAAGAGCTTCCGGAAAAAATTCTTTATCTTGATGTTGATATTCTTTTTAACCGCGACATTGACCTTTTGTGGAACACGGATATTGAAGGTTTTGAATATGCCGCGGCCCGCGACCATTACGGAAAATTTTTAATAAATCCGAATTTTATCAATGCCGGCGTAATTTTATTCAACTTGAAAAAATGCCGCGAAACAAAACTTTTTGAGAAATGCCGCGAGCTGATAAAGACAAAAAAACTTGTTTTTGCGGACGAAAGCGCGATAATCCGCTGCACTACAAAAAAGAAAATGCTCAGCCAGCGTTTTAATGACCAGAAATTTTTGTATAAAAATACTGTAATCCGCCATTTTTCTAAACGGCTTTTTTGGACTCCTTATCCTCATACTGCAAATATAAAGCAGTGGAGCGTTACTAAAGTCCATAAAATTTTTGGCTATGAGAATTTTGATGATATTCTTTATGAATATATTTATCAGAAAAACAAATTTGAGAAGGAATTCAGCAAAATTTAGATTTTGAAGGTGAGGCTTATTTTTGCATGCTGATTTTTTTGCGATTTAGCGCACAGTAAAAGTTTTGCACGCTAAATTGCCGTTGCCTTAAAAGGATTTTTCTGTTTCTTCTTTTGCTGTAACTTTTGAACTGAAATATGCCAGGAAAATTCCTGCCAATGCGCAGAGTAAACAGGCAATTCCTGGAAGAACGCCGGAAATTCCTTTTATTCCAGGAAAAAGCTGGATTGCCGAGCCTGCAATAAGTCCAAAAATTACGGCATAGGTCTGGTTTGGAGCAATTCTAAGAAAAGTTTTTACAATCCAGGCTCCGCACAAAAGTCCTGCCAAAACTCCGATTCCATTTGGAAGCAAGAGAAAAAAAGCCTGCAATGTTTGTGCCGGAACAAAAAGCGCGGGAATGCTTTTCATTACAATCGGATAAACTCCCATAATCAGCATTAAAAGCGATCCGGAAATTCCAGGAATTATCATGGCAATTGCTCCGACAAAACCTGCCGCAAAAATATGCAGCGCAAGCGGAAAAGTCCACTGCGGAAGAGATTTTGACATTTCTTTTGCGGTATCAATATCGCTTCCCAAAAGCCCGAATCCAATCAAAACTGCAAAACCTGCAAGCGCGCAGATTACGATAGAAATTGTTTTTTTTGCAGTAAATTTTTGACCATCCTGTTTTTTTGTCATAAAAGAAAAAAGCATTGGAATGCTTCCGATTATCAGTCCAGTAAAAAAATAGTCTGTCTGGACTGGAAAATTTTCGTATAAAACCGTAATCAGCTTGCTGAAAAGAAGAACTCCGAGAGCCATTCCTCCGACGACAGGAATTACAAAGCGCCTGTTTTCGATAAGCTTTTTTATGTTTAGTGTGATTGCGTTTACAAAACGGTCGTAAATGTTAAAGACAACTGCCATTGTGCTGCCAGAAACTCCAGGAATTACGTTTGCCATTCCGATTGTAATCCCTATAAATAAAAGTTGTATCATATTCATAAAAAATCTCCCATAAAAAGCCAAGATTAAAACTTTAGTTTTAGGATTGGTTTTTAAGTTGTTCCGCAACGAAGTGAGAAACAGCCGATGATAAGAAAGTTTGCAACGCAAACCTTTAAAGATAAGTTTAATATACTTTAAAAGAAGTTTCCAATCCTGACAATTGCCAATGTATCTTACATCTATAGCATTGATAGCCGCCGCATAGCCTACGTTTTATCTCCTATCAGTATTGATAGGTGCCGCCGCATAGCCTATGTTTTATCTCCTGTCAGTATTGATAGGTGCCGCCACATAGCCTATGTTTTTTCTCCTCGTGGTTTTATTGGAAATTTGATTCTTGTCCGGCTTCGTCTTCAAAAAACTTTGTTTCTTTTTTTATAACATGTCTTATCATAAAAACAAAAAACACGATTAAAGCGATAAAGAGCGCGATTCCAATGATTTTATAAACAACAGACGCGCCTTCGCCTATAAAACGAACTAGATTATAAAGAGTTGAACAGCTTACGAGCGCGGCAATTGAATCGTATAAAAGGAATTTTTTGAACGGAAGACCGACAAATCCCGAACTCATCCACAGCGTGTTTCTGACTCCGAAAGGAATAAAACGGCAGACGATAAAAGTTCTGAATCCATAGTCATCTAAAGTTTTTGCAACAAGCCGAATTTTGTCTTTTGTCAGCTTTTTTCGGATTTTTTTGAATTGAAACATTCCTTTTGAAAGAAAATATCCCCACCAGTAAACCATCACATCGCTTATAAAAATTCCAAGATAAAGCGCGATCCAGGTTGGAATTACAAGTGAACTGTCAGAAAAGGTAACTCCAGCAGACAAAACGATTACTGCGTCTTCTGAAACCGGAAGATTGAATCCGGCAAGGATAAGAAGAGAAAAACATACTAATGGCCAGTAAGGAATGTGTGCTGTAAAAAAGTTCACCAAAGAATTCAGCATGATTATTCATTGTGCTTTAAATTTCTGTCAGTTGCAAGGGATTTATTCAGATGATAGAATTAAAAACATATAAAAAAAATCAGACAACGGATGATTTTTTTTGTCGCTTACGACAAAATTCAACGCTTTTTCTGAAAAACAGGAAGATTTATGTTAGGTGTTTACGATTACACGGTTATTTTGACTTACCTTTCAATTATTTCGGCAGTCATTGGAATCTGCTGCTCTTTTAATGCTCAGCTTGTTTTGGCGGCTATAATCTGCCTTATGCTCTGCGGCTGTCTCGATGCTTTTGATGGAAAAGTTGCACGCTCTAAGCCGAACCGCACGGATTTTGAAAAAAAATTTGGAATTCAAATAGATTCACTCTCTGATATGGTCGCTTTTGGCGTTTTGCCAGCCTGTATTGGAATCAACCTTGTAAACAATTCTCGTTTTATCGCAAGATTGACGAGCCGGACTCATTATTATGGTTTTTTAAAGGACGTGCTCATAATAATCTGCATTCTTTATGCTCTTGCCGCTGTGATTCGCCTTGCTTATTACAATGTTCAGGAAGAAGCCCGTCAGAAAGAAGAGGACGGAAACCGTGAATATTTTACAGGAGTTCCTGTTACGACTGCGGCGATTATTTTCCCGTTAATCTATCTTTTGCAGCTTGCAAATAAACTTGACTTGACATTTGTCTTTATGTTCTTTATGGCGCTTGTAGGTTTTCTTTTTATTTCTGAGAAGAAAATTCGCAAGCCTGGATTTAAGCACCTTATGATTTTTATTATACTCGGTCTTGTCGAAGCTGTTTTGATGGTTTTGTGCAAGATTTTCTTAAAATAAAAAAATCAAAAGAATAAAATCAGCAAAAATTATTTTAAATAGTCTGAATGTCGATTTTTGAAAAGACAGACATTTATGTGCCATTCCTGTGCCGCGTGCTGCAAAACTCGAAGTTTTGGCTAATATAAAAAAGAGGCTGTCCTTTGCTGAATAGTCTTTTAAGGGCAGCTTCTTTTTTTTGTCTGGAAGTTTATTTTACTGAATTTGCTTTCAGTATTTGCGGTTTAGTTATTTTACTTCCAATTTTATGTTTGAATATTCAATGTAAGCAGAGCGGACTGTGTACAATCCTGCGTAAACCCATTTTGAATCAACTTCTGTGAGCTTGGCATTGAATGTTGCAGTGTCTTTTCCGAATTTTACGGTATAAGTGTCGCCAGACTTTGTTATTGAAAGGTCTATTTTTGTTCCTGCGGCTGGGAATTCCTGTTTCTGCACTGTGTTTTCGTTCAAAGTTCCGTCAAGGCGTGCAAATGTTGAGCTCCAGGCGCCTTCGCCTTTTGCAAGCTTTAAACAGCCTGCGGCAACGTAATCGCTTTTTACCTGGTTGTCGTACTTGTCGATATGGACATCATCGCGAACCATAAGTCCGAAAGAAACCTGATTGTTCTTTGTCGCGTTCAAAACTGCTGCAGTTGCAGAGATTGTAAAGTCTTTATTTGCAGGAATCTGCTGAAAGTAAAAAGCCAGGCCGTCAGAACCTGAAGCGATTTTTCCAGCGGCGGTTTTTCCGTCTTTTGTTCCAGAATGCATTACAACTTTTCCGTTTTCTTCTGTGATTTCGTAAATTTCTGGATTTGCAATCTTTTCAATGCCGCCCATGTCGCCAAAAACTGTTCCATACCATGGAGCTGTTGTTTCAAAGACTGTAGATTTGTCAGACGGAGCAAATTCAGAATAAACAGGAATTACATACTGTGGATTTGGAACTAAAAGCTCTTCTGTCGGCTCCTTGTTTTCTTTATTGAGAAGCTTTGCAAACTTTTTGTCTGCCGCGGCAATCTGCTCTATAACGTGGTAAGCCAGAACCGAAGCTCCGTAAGTGTTAAGGTGAGTGTTGTCTACAGAACCAGGCTTGTGTCCGAGCCAGGCATGGAATTTTACAGTGCCGTCGTCGCCGAGTTTTTCGTATAGCTCCTTTGTGTAGGCTGTGTTGTCAACAACTAAAACGCCAGTTTCTTTTCCGAGTTCGCGGATTGCCTTTGGATAATCTCCGCCCTTAAACTCTGGAGTGTCCTTTGTAATATGAACATAAGAACCTTCGTATGCTTTGCCCGGAGCGCGGCGGACGATTGGCGTGCACAAAATTGGAGTTGCTTTTTTGTCCAGTGCAACTTTTATGTAATTTTCGTAAAGGCTGTTTTTAAAAGAGCCTTTTTCTTCTTTTGAGCCATTTGGATTTGTATAGCGCGCTTCTTCTGTTTTTTCGTCGTTATGACCAAAACCGATAATAAGATAGTCGCCTTTTTTTATATTCTTAACGAGGGTTTTGTAATTTGCTTCTGTCAAGAAACTTTTTGAAGAGCGGCCTGACATTGCAAGGTTGATAACTTCAACTTTTTTTGGATTTAAATAATCCTGAAGTTTTGTTCCGATTCCGTAGCGAGGGTAGTAGTAAGGGTCAGAAAAAGCGCTGAAAGTCGAATCCCCGACAACATAAATTTTTTTGCCTTTTGTGCTTGCAACCGAAGTGATTGCTTCAACTTTTTCAACTTTCTCGTTGTCAGCAATGCTTTTTTCGAGAGCAAACGCGCTTAAAGACATTCCGGCAAAAATTGCCAGAGAAGCAGCAAGTAATTTTTTCATTTTATTCTCCAAAAGATAAAATTTTCTATAATTCTAAATCTTTTTTTGAAGAATTTCTATCTGAGAAAAAAAACGAAAATTTGTATTTATAAGACTTTTTTACGGGCGTCTGTCTGCCTTCGGCAGCCACCGCGTCTTTCACGGCTACGACCAAACGCCTTGCGTTTGTTTTCGCTGCGCTCACCGTTACAGCCGCTGACGCATTTTTTAATTTCTTTTACGAATGCGGCAGAGACCTGGAGGGCGGCAAAGCCGTTCGCCTGCGAATGGAGGCGAAAGCCGGAACCCGTAATGGCTCGGTTTTTGCATAGCAAAAAGCCGCCCAAATATGAAATTTATTCTGGAATATACCGCGCCCGGTTTTTGTCTGTTTCAAAAACGTCAACCTTGCTTATTTTTCGGTTCGAGCTTTTTGAAAGATCCAGGCCTTTTTCTGAGAGGACTTTTAGCATATTTTTGTAAATGTAAACGGCGATTCTTTCTGCGCTCGGATTCTGGTCAAAGTCTGCAATTTCGTTTAGGTTTGTGTGGTCGATTTTTGACAGAACTTCCTTTAGGGCGGTTTTTAGAAGTGTAAAGTCCAAAAGCATTCCGCCTTTATCGAGGCTGTTTCCTTCTACGTGGACGTAGACTTTGTAGTTGTGTCCGTGAAGGTTTTCGCATTTTCCGTTGTAGTCGCGCAAAAAATGGGCCGCGGCAAAATCGTCAGTTATTCGTACTTCAAACATTTTTTTTCTCCGCTGGCGTTTTCTTTTTGTTCAAATTTTGCTTCTTCTGCCTTCCAGTCGTAACTGTCAATCCATCGGATTACTGGATCTCTCCAGTCGTCTGCGGCGACTCCTTCGAGCAAATAGCGTTCGTACATAAACGAAATGTATTCTTTTATTGAAGAAACGTCTTCCGGTTTTATAAGTTCTGTGCTTAAAAACATATCGTTTATAAAATTTGTCGCGTCGTTTGGCGAAAAGAGCGAAGGAAAAAGTTTTGTAATCATGTAAAGCGCCGCCGGAATGCAGTTTACAGAATGCTGCTTCATATACAGGACGGATTCTGCGATTTCAATTGCTTCGTTGTAAAGTTCTGTGTTTTTTTGGAAACATTCTGCGTCGCTTAAGCCGATATTCTTAAATTCGCGTTTAAAAAAGACTTCTGTCAGGGCTATAAGCGCAATGTGCAGGCTTGGAACGCACAGAAGATGAGGGTCGAAAGCATGGATTACTCTAAAATGAAAATTTTCTTTGTAGAGAGGGCGCTCTGTTGTGGAAAGCGAGTGACGGTACATTCGGCTTGCTTCTCTGTAGACTTTTGTTGCTGAGCTGAACCATGCGTTGCAAATTGGCGCGGCTTTTTTTAAGCCGAAGCGTCTTATGAGCATTGTAAGCGGGCGCAGAAAAAGATAGACAAAGTCCATATAAATGTAGACTTTTGACGGTGTAAAAGGAATTTTTTTGTCTAAAGGGGAGTCAACCTTGACGATTGGAATATGGTAGAATCCCCATTTTTCCAGAAATTGTGTTCCCAAATAGCTTTTTGCAACTGTGTACAAAAATTTCCACGAAACTTTTGCAGTCCTTGGCGACCACAAGAGCCGGAAATATGGATATACGCCGCTGAATGATTTTAATTTGCGGTTTGCGAATTTCTGGTCGCGTTTTTCTTTTCTTGTTAGCTTTTTTTCAGCCATTAAAAACTTCCTTTGCTATTGCTACGGACTGCATTGCATCTTTTGAGTAATAGTCCGCGCCTATTTGTGTGGCATAATCGGCTGTCAATACAGCGCCGCCCACCATTATTTTAACAGATTTTCCTATTTGTTTTAAGGCGGAACGCAGTAAAAGAATTGTTTTTTCCATATTTGTAACTGTTGTAGTCATAAGGGCGCTCAAGCCTACGAGTTTTATGTCGTGTTCTATGACGGTCTGTATTATTGTTTCGGGCGGAACATTTTTTCCAAGGTCGATTACTTCAAATCCGTAATTTTCGAGCATTGCCCTGACAATGTTTTTTCCAATATCGTGAATGTCGCCAAAAACTGTCGCAATTACAATCGTTCCTTTTGATTCTTCTGCCATTCCTGTTTCTTTAAGGAATGTTTTTATAACTTCAAAGGCATAGCTTACTGTGTCTGCGCTCAAAAGAAGTTGAGGCAAAAATTTCTGGCCTTTTTCAAAGTCTTTTCCAACCATGTCGAGCGCAGGAACAATGCATCTGTCAATTATAGAAACGGCTTTTGCTCCTTTTTCGAGCATTTTTTTTGCAAGCGGAGCGGACTGGTCTTTAAAGCCTTTGTAGATTATGTCGACAAGATTTTTTTCGTCCTCATTCAAATCTTCCGGAAGCTGCGAATATTCATTTTTAGGGCTTTTTGCTTTTTGCGCGTTTTTTGCAGGTGTTCCGGCATTTATTGCAGAAAGCTGTTCCTGGGTTACGTTGTAAACTGGAGCTGTCGTTCCGTTGTATTTTTGAATGTAATCAAGGCAGTTTTCGTCAAAATTTGCAAGCGCCCTGTAACCGCAATAAGTTTCCATCATCGGCTGGCTCAGCGGATTTATTATGCAGGCGTCAAGGCCGGAAAAGAGAGCCATTGCAAAAAATCTTGAATTGATTATGTCGCGGCGTGGAAGTCCAAAACTTATGTTTGAAACTCCGAGAATGAATTTTAATCCGTCTTTTCCAAATTCATCTTTTAAGAGTGAAATCGCACGGCAGGTTTCCAGCGCCTCTTTTTGCTGCGAGCTGACTGTCAAAGTCAATGTGTCGATTATGATGTCGCGGGTTGGGATTCCGTATTTGTGCGCTTCGGCAATAATTTTTCTTGCGACATTTGCCCTTCCTTCTGCTGTCGGCGCAATTCCGTTTTCGTCAATGCACAAGGCGACGACTGAGCCTCCGTAATGCTTTACCAAAGGTAAAATTTTGTCCATGACGTCTTTGCGGCCGTTTACGGAATTTATAAGGGCTTTTCCGTTGTAGTAGCGCAAGGCTTTTTCGATAACAGGAGCTTCCGAAGAGTCGATTTGCAGAGGAGTTGAAAAAGCGCTTTGAATTGTCTTGACCGCATCAACCATCATCTGAGCTTCGTCAATTCCTGGAAGTCCGACATTTACGTCAAGAATTTGTGAACCTGCGTTTATCTGGCTTTCTGCTTCTTCTAGCACAAAATTCATATCATGCGCTTTTAAAGCTTCTTTTACTTTTTTCTTTCCGGTCGGATTGATTCTTTCTCCGACAATCATTGGACCTGCGCTGCCTCCGATTTGAACTGTTCTATTGTAAGAGCATATAAGGGTGCTGTCTTTGTCGTCCGGCATATTTGGTTTTACAGGACCTGTTTTTTCAATTTTCTCAACAAGCGCTTTTATGTGTTCTGGCGTTGTTCCGCAGCAGCCTCCAAGAACGCAGGCTCCGTTCAGACGGTTTTTCTTTTGGCTTTCGGAGAATTCTTCCGGCCCGACAAGAAAAACGGTTTTTCCATTTTTTACGACAGGAATTCCCGCATTGACTTGAACAATTACCGGAGTGTGCGAATATTTCAGGAACTCAGAAGAAATTTTTTCTCCGTCTTCGAGCGAGCCTCCGCAGTTAAAACCAAGCACATCAACATGCAGGGCTTCAAGATAAGTTGCAACTGTTTGAACGTCGGCTCCGGTCAGGGTGCGCAGATTTTTTTGAAAAGTCATTGACGCGATAATTGGAAGCTTTGTGTTTTCTTGAACTGCAAGAACTGCGGCCTTAACTTCGTGCAAATCGGCCATTGTTTCAATCAGCGCAACGTCGTAACCGAGCTTTTCTGCAAGAATCGCAGTTTTTTTGTAAGTTTCGTATGCTTCGTCAAAAGTCAAATCGCCCATTGGCTCCAAAAGCCTTCCGATTTGAGAAGTGTTCCAGGCTTTGAAATGTGGACGGACAATTCCTTCAGCTTCGATTTCCGAAATTGCCTCTTCCATTATTTTTATAGAAGAAGACAGATATTTTTCCGTTGAATAGCGTGCGTTTTTTAATTTTAGCGGCAGCGCGCCAAAAGTGTTTGCTGTCAAAACATTTGAGCCGGCTTTTAAATACATTTTGTGAATATTTTTGATTATTTTTGGATGCTCAACAGAAACATCTTCTGGAATATCATAATCGCAAATGCCAGATGCCTGAATCATTGTGCCAATCGCGCCGTCCATAAAGACTGGAAGACCGTTAGAAAACTGTTCGCTTAAAAAATCTCGGAAATTCTTCTTCATAATCAGAAAAGTTTAATAAAATTTTTGATGACGTGCAATTATTGCCGCAGACGGTGGATTTTTTTTCAAAAAACGCGTAAAAGATGTGTGTTTTTTATTATTTGTTTACAATTATATTTATGTGAATAAAACAAAGTTTTCAAAAACTCTCAGGACAAAAATCTCGTTCCTTTTTCTTTTTTTGATGAATTTTTTCCGGCATGTTGAAGTTTTTTTTCTTGGCGGTGAAGAATGTCTGTGCTGCGGAAAAAACAGCGGAATAATTCCTGTCTGCAAAATCTGCCTTCAAAAACTTTTTGTTGAAAACGGAGCAAAACGCTGTTCGGTCTGCGGAAAAATTCTCGTGAGCGAAATTGAACTGTGTTCATCTTGCCGAAGCCAAAAAATTCTTTCTAGCGTAGATTCTTCTTTTTCTCTTTTTTCGTATCGGCTTTGGAAGAAAAATCTGCTTTTTGCCTGGAAAACTGAGGAAAAAAGAGTCCTTTCTCCGGTCTTTGCTTCGTTTGCTTTTAAAAAAATTGCAGAAATTTCAAAATTATGGAATTCTGAAGGTATAATTTTGCCTGTTGTGCCAGTTCCTCCTCGTCCTGGAAAAATTCGCCAGAAGGGCTGGGATCAAATTGATGAGCTTTGCTTTTATTTGCGGAATTTGTATGGAATTCAAACTTTGCCTTTTTTGAGGAGGCTTACTCGTTTTCAGCAGAAAAAATTGAACCGGCAGCATCGTCTTGAGCAGATAAAAAATGCCTTTGTTCTGCGCCCGCAAAAAGAAATTCAAAAATTACTAAAATCTCTTCCGGAAACTGTAGTTCTTCTTGATGATGTTATGACCACAGGAAGCACTCTTGAAGCCTGCGCTTTTGAATTAAAAAAGGCTGGAATTAAAAATATTATTGCGTTGACTTTGTTTATTGTTGATTAGGTTTGATTTTCTATTGGTTTGACGGTATAATTTCTAATAATTCGACTTTAAAGTTGACTATTAAAATATAAGAATAGAGGTACTTAATATTATGAAGGAAGAAATTCCAGGTTATACAGTAGCAGAAGCGGTAAAAGAAGCGCGCCGTTGTCTTAATTGTCCAAAACCGCTTTGCCGCACAGGCTGTCCGATCGAAAACGAAATTCCTCAGTTTAATCATGCGCTTGCTCAGGGAAATATTGGAGAAGCCTATAGAATTATCTCTCAAAAGAGCAATCTTCCTGCAATTTGCGGACGTGTTTGTCCTCACGAAAATCAGTGCGAAGGACATTGTGTTCTTTATAAGTCGGGAAAAGGGATAAAAATCGGTCGTATTGAAAAATTTATCGCAGATTTTTATTCAGAAAATCAGCTTTCTTCAGAAAAGTTAGTTCCAAAAACTAAAGGCAAGGTTGCTGTGATAGGCTCAGGTCCTGCTGGTCTTACTGTTGCAGGTGATTTGGCGCGCAAAGGCTACAATGTTGTAGTTTATGAAGGCGAGTCAGAACCGGGCGGTGTTTTGCTCTATGGAATTCCGGATTTCCGTCTTCCAAAAGAGGTTGTCCGCCGCGAAATTAAAAATATCGAGGCTCTCGGTGTAACTTTTGTATGCAATACAAGGGTCGGAACAGATATTACAATCGACAAAATGTTTGAAGAAGGATTTGAAGCTGTATTTATCGGTGCCGGAACATCAGTTGCAAAAGGACTTGGAATTCCTGGCGAAAACCTGAAAGGTGTAATTCAGTCTTCATATTTCCTTCGGATGACACGTCTTTTCCTTGATGAAAAAGTAGACCGCTCTGAAGTTCCTGTTGAGGAAGGCGACAGAGTTATCGTAATTGGAGCAGGAAATGTTGCAATGGATGCTTGCCGCACAGCTGTTATGATGAAGGCTTCTTCTGTTGTTGACTGCTATCGTCGTACAATTGAATTTATGAAGGCTGCGCATGCAGAATACGATGGAGCTGTAAAAGACGGAGTTGATTTTAGATGGGAACACACTCCGATTGAAGTTGTCGGCGAAAACGGAAAAGTTACTGGTCTTAAGGTTTCAACTCCTGAAGGAGAAAAAATTCTCCCGGCAGACAAGATTTTGATTGCTGTTGGTTCAAAGCCTGCTGGCATTGTAATTTCTTCGACAACCGGAATCGATGTAGATGAATCCGGATATGTAATTACAAAACAGACTCCTTACGGCATGACTACGAAAAATGGTGTTTTTGCTGGCGGTGATATTGTTCACAAGCCTGCGACAGTTGTTCTTGCAATGCGCGAAGCAAAAAAAGTTGCACAGGGAATTGCGGATTATATCGAAGCAAGAAAACTTCTTGGAGTTTAAGTTTTAAATTCGCTTGAAAAATAAATTCTCAGAATAAAGAGGTTAAAAAATGGCAGAAGGAACTCAGATTCAACTTGTAACATTTCAGCTTGGCGAGGAGCTTTATGGCGTTGATATTATGGACGTAAAAGAAATTGTAAAAGTCTGTGATGTACGCCAAATTCCGAATGCGCCTTATTACGTTGAAGGTATTTTTAACCTCCGAAGCGAGATTATTCCTGTAATGAACTTGCACAAGCGTTTTCAGATAAAAAAACTTGAGAGCTCATCAAACGAAGAAGAGTTCGACGGCGGTTTTATTATTTTGAATATTGATAACAACAAAATTGGAATCATCATTGATAAAATCGCCAGAGTTGTAACCGTTGATATGTCTGATGTAAAAGATCCTCCTCAGATGATTAGCGGAATTGGAACTGAGTACATTCAGGGTGTAATCCGTCAGGAGAACAATTATCTTATTATGCTCAATATCCGCAAACTGTTTAATCCAAAAGAACTTCAGAAAATTTTTGATTCAGAATAGATAGTTTTGGATTAAATCCGTGCCTAAAAAGAGGCAATAGATAAAAAAATAGGTTTCAGTAAAAAATGATTCAGACTTTCAGTTCTACGATACGCAGAAAAGAGATGGATGCGGTTTTAACCTGTATGGTTGACGAAAAAACTGGTCCAGGAGAACTCAATTCAAAATTTATTCAGGCGTTAAAGGAATTTTCTGGTTGTGACGGCGCCGTTGCCTTTAGAAGCCCTTCGATCGCCCTTTCTTATGCGCTAAAAGCTCTTGATTTGCCTGAGAATACTTCTGTTATGCTGAGCGCTCTGGCTCCTTTTTGGCAGTATGATGCAATTCAAAAACTTGGATATAAACCGCTTGTTTTGGATGTTGAAGAGCAGACTGGTCTAGTAAATGCAGAAATTGTTCAAAAAGGAATAAGTAACGGCGGAAGACTTTTGATTTTGCACGAAACAATGGGAATTCTTCCTCAAATCGAAGAAATTATTTCGCTTGGAATTCCTGTAATCGAAGATATTTCTCATTCTTTTGGAGCGGTCTTGCCGGAAAAAACGGAAAATGCCGAAACTGAAGAAAATTCAGAAAAAAAAGCCGGCAAAAAACTTGAGAGAAAGGCAGGTTCGTTTGGAATTTTTTCTATTCTTGGGCTTGAAGAATTTGATACTGTGACTGGCGGTGGCGGCGCTGTTTTAATGGCTCCTCAGCGCCGGGAATGGATTGTTTTAAAAAAATATACAGATTCTGCTCCGCGGACAGATATTTTGCCAGATATAAACAGCGCTCTTGCGTTTATTCAGCTAAAGGAATTCAACAGAAATGAGCAGGCAAGAAAGACTTTGTTCGCAGTTTTTCAGCGTTCTTTGATGAGTGGAAAAAACAGAACTTTTGTGAGGGACAGTGACAATGCTTCTACAATCTGGTCTTTTCCTGTTGTTTTGAACGGAAGTGTAAAAGACGTAAAGCAGTATGCTTCTAAAAAGGAAATTGAAATTCAGCCTGCATATTCTGACAGCGTAATCGCCCATCTTGATGAATCACAGCTGCAGGAGCTAAAAATAGCAAAATCTTTGAGCTTAAGGACGGTTTTGTTTCCTTTGTATCCTCGGCTTGGTTCAGAATCTGCCGCAAAAATTGCAAAAGTTTTGGGAACCCTGCCGTAATAAAAGATTGCAGTAAAAAGTTAATCCTAAAACTGAAGTTTTAATCTTGACTTTTTATGGGAGAGAATATGGTTCGTTGCTTAATCATCGTTAACACATATAAAGAAGAATCTCAAAAAATGGGAGCAGAAATAAAGTCTTACCTTGAAAAATGTGGAATTCGAGGCGATGTTTTTCTGTTCAATGGCTTTTGCGAGCAATATCCTTTTAGCGGATACGATTTTGTAATAACTTTGGGTGGCGACGGAACGGTGCTTTTTGCGGCCAGAGGTTGTGCGCCTGAAAAAATTCCTATTATTCCTGTAAATTTTGGAACCTTTGGTTTTATTGCCTCTGTTCAAAAAAATGAATGGAAAGAACAGCTGCATCAATTTTTGGACGGAAAATCTTTGATTGTCAGCCGCAGTATGCTTGAAACAGAGATAATTCGCGGTGGACTGAAACGTTTTTCGGCTGTAAGTTTGAATGATGTCGTTATTAGTGCTAAAAATTCTGCACACACAATTAATTTTGAAGTTGAATACGGAAAAACTCCTCTCGGCCGGTTTGTTGCCGACGGAATGATTCTTTCGACCGCAACAGGTTCGACAGCATATTCTGCAAGCGCAGGCGGTCCGATTATCGATCCTTATATCGATGCAATGTGTCTTACTTTAATAAATCCATTTAGTCTTTCGAGCCGGCCTTTGGTTTTGAGCCCGAAAAATGGCCTTTCTACAAAAATTCTTCCAAGCCGTGTAAGCGATGTAATAATTACGGTTGATGGGCAGATTCCGAACGATTTGCATGTCGACGACATAATAAAAATTCATCAGTCACCGCACAAAGCGCTTTTGGTTGGCTGCACTCAGGAAAAATTTTATAAATCATTGCGCCAGAAATTGAACTGGTCTGGAGGTCCAAATGCTTGAGGATTTAAGAATCAAAAATTTTGCCCTTATCGACAGTGCCAGTGTTGAGTTTAAAAACGGATTTACAGTTCTTTCTGGAGAAACTGGTGCCGGAAAATCGCTTTTAATCGGAGCGCTGACTTTTTTGCTCGGCGGAAAAGGCGGCGTTGAACATATAAGAACTGGTTGTCAGACAGCTCAGGTTTCTGGAACTTTTTACATAAAAGGACTTTCGTCTCCTGTTGATTCATCAAAAATAAACGAAGATGACATAAAAACTCCTGCGCAATGGCTTTATGTGCATGGAATTGAGAGCGAAGATGATAGAATTCTGATTCGCCGTGCAGTTCGCGATACTGGAAAATCTGCCGCCTGGATAGGCGACACTCCTGTCACTCGGGCGGATTTGGCTTCGTTTTGCAATTTTTTAATCGACATTCACGGTCAGCACGAGCATCAGTCGTTGATGCGCGTTAGCGAGCACCGAAAATTTCTTGATTCGTTTGCCGGTTTGGACGAAAAAGTTGAAGAATTTACGGCTCTTTATTCAAATTTGGTTGCAAAGCGCAGAAATTTGGATGAACTTTTGTCTGACGATAAAACACGCGCTCAAAAAATCGATGTTCTTACATTTTCTGTAAAAGAAATTGAAGATGCAAAACTAAAAAAAGGCGAAGACAGAGAGCTTGAGGACGAAGAAAAGAGGCTTTCTTCATTTGAAAAACTTTACGAAGACATAGATTCTATCTGCCAGACTTTGGAAAGCGCAGAAAGTTCTAGCGGAGCGGTTTTGCTCTTAAAGAAAATCCGTTCCGTAGCACAGCACGCCTGTCAGCTTGATAAAAATCTTGAATCTCTGGATAGCCGTCTTGAAAGCGCATTTTATGAACTTTCGGACATTGCAGGTGAATATTCTTCCTATAAAAACAGTCTTGTTTTTGATCCTGAGAGACTTGCTTTTGTTCAGGACAGGCTTACTTTGATTTATAATTTAAAGAAAAAATATGCTTCGTCGGTCAATGCGCCGGTTGAAGAAGTGATTCAATTCGGACTTGACGCGCAAAAAAGGCTTGCAGAGCTTAGTGGCGGCGAAAAAAACAAGGATTCCTTAAAAGCGGAAATTGCCGGGCTTGAAAAGAATGTCTATAAGCAGGCAAAAGAGATTTCTGACAGCCGGAAAATTGCCGCTCAAAAAATGTCCGGGCAGGTTATGGCGATTTTAAAAACTTTGGGAATGAAAGATACGCGGTTTGCAGTCAATGTTGCGGAAAAAAATGGCTCTCAAATCGAACAGAAATGCGGTCCTTATGGAATGGACGATATTGAATTTTTGATTGCGGCCAATCCCGGTAATCCGCTTCAAAGCCTTGCTAAAATTGCTTCTGGCGGTGAATTGAGCCGCGTTATGCTTGCATTAAAAACTGTTCTTGCGGAAACAGACAGTGTCGGAACCCTTGTTTTTGATGAAATCGATACGGGAATCGGTGGAGAAGTTGCGGTTTCTGTAGGACAGCATTTAAAAAATCTTGCAAAAAAATGTCAAATTTTATGTATAACACATCTTGCCAGCATAGCTGTTTATGCCGATAATCAGCTTAAGATTACAAAGAGTGTTTCTGAAGGAATGACAAATACCGAAGTTTCTCCGATTGAAGGAGAGCAGAGGGTTGCCGAAATTGCGCGTATGCTTTCCGGTGATGCGGCGAGTCAGGAATCTTTGGAACATGCAAAATCAATGCTTGCAAAATTTTCGGGTACTGGAGAAAGCTAATGGCGAAGATTTCAACAGAAAACAGAGAGCTTTTTAATGAAAAAATTGTTCCATACAAAGATGAAATAAATGCTCATCTTGAAAAAGAAAAAGAGGTTCTTGCTTTAATCGAGAAAGAAAAAAACAATGTCGGCTATAAAAAACTTTTTCTTTGCGAAGATCAGATTTATATTGCAACGATGTGGATTGCAATAAACAATCTTTCTGTCGAAATTCTTGATACTAAAAATAATGATGCTCTCAACGACGCAAGAAAATGTCTTTACAAGGCAATAATTCAGCTTGAAGAAGTTGTTACTGCTGTTATAAATTGCCCTTACATCGAAATTGAAGACAAAGTTGCCGAAATCGAAAATACTCCTCTTGAAAAAAGATTTTATCTTGTAAAAAAACTTGGACTTGCAATTCAACTTTTGGTTGACGCTTTCGGAGAAAATACGAAATGGAAGTGGTCTTTTGTTGAGCTTAGAGGCCGTTTTTGTACAGTTGCAAAAAACCTTATTCCAATGAAACAAGCCTGCAAAGATTATTTTGATCCTCGTTCTGCAGATTACGACAATACAGTTTATTATATTCGGCTTGTTTTAAAACTTTTGGATCAGTCTGCAACTCAATATCGCGACCGGTATGAACTTTCAACGCATCGCATTGACGATATGAACGCGGCGATAAACTATCTTCTTGCATTGCGCCGCCTTCAGATTTTATTAGGTATGAAAGATGAAGCAGAAGAAACTAAAAAGAAAGCTGTGGTTTGGAAAGAAAAACTTGATGCAGATCATAAGTCAGGAATTGCCAGCTAAAATATGCTTAATAAAAAATTCATTCTAAAATTATTTGAAGGTTTTTCTATTCAACGATGGAACGATTTGGTCCGGCCTTTTGAACTTGTAGAAATGGACAAGGCGGCGGAACGAATGATTGTTGCGTACATAATTGGAAAATACGAAGAAAAAGCCGGAAATAAAATTGACTGGGAATGGATTATAAACGCCTCTCTTTTTGAGCTTCTAAAAAAAATTGCATTGTGCGACATAAAAAGTCCTGTTCAGCAGATGATTCGCCGTCAGTTTCCGCAGGAATATCTAAAACTGAATGAATGGGTTTTAAAACAGTACAAAGACATAATTGAAGACGAAACTCTTTATTCAGATTTTACACTTTATATTGCACGTACTGCCGGAAATTTTCCTATGCCAAAGGAACTTGAGCTTTCTGCGCGGGTTTTGCGTGCTGCCCATAAATTTGCTTCAATGCGCGAACTTCAGATGATTGAATGTGTAAACGAAGAAGAGCGGATTGTAAAAATCAAAAAGGATTTGAATCAGGAAATTCAGAAATATCTGGATTTGCGCGGAATGCAGCTTCTTGTTACGAGGCAGCGGCCGTTCGATTTTATTATGATGATTGAACAGCTGCGTTTTCAGACAAGATGGAATCAAACTCCGAGAGTTCCAAAGACAAGCGTGCTTGGACATTGCTATTTTGTTGCCGCCCTTACTGTTCTTTTGATGAGGGACACAAAAGTTAAAATGTGCCCAAAGCGTCTTTTTAACGACTTTTTTTCGGCTCTTTTTCACGATTTGCCGGAAGCCGTAACACGAGATATTATTTCTCCTGTAAAGCAGGCAACCGACGCTCTTCCTGACATTGTAAAAAAAATCGAGGATGAAATAGTCAACCGCGAACTTGTTCCTCTTATGGATGATTTTTATGCTGACGAAATTATTTATTTTACAAATGACGAGTTTTCAAACCGAATTCAGCAAAAGCAAAAAAACGGAAATAAAAAGGTTCAGAAAGTTGAATGGGAAGATTTGAACGGAAAATACAATTTTGACGAATTTAATCCTGTTGACGGAAAAACTGTCCGTCTTGCCGACCATTTGAGCGCATTGATAGAAGCGGACCGTTCAATAAAATATGGAATTACGAGCGCGCATCTTCGTGGCGGAAGAAAACACACCTTGAACGGATATGCAAAAGGACTTGTTATAAACGGCATAGAAATTCGAAAAATTTTTGATGAAGTTGTTTCTGACTAAAAAGCCGCAGTTCGCTTTTTAAATTGGCATTTTTTTATAAAAAACTGTAATTATATTTTTTTTGCCTTTAAAACATATATTTTTTGCCGAAAATATATGAGTTATGAAGTCTGTATTTTTTAAAAATGTAAAAACTGCAATTTTTTTTACTGGAGTCAGTGTTTTTTGTTCAGGTTTTTTGTCTGCTGAATTGACTCATACTGTTCAAAAAGGCGAAACTCTTTATTCAATTTCAAAAAAATATAATACAACGGTTCAATCGATTGCAGATGTAAACAAAATTGGCGGTACAGATATAAAGATCGGACAAAAACTTGTAATTCCGGAAAAAAGCGGAGCGGTTCAAGCAAAAACAAATGATTCTGCTTCAAAAAATGATTCAAAAAGCGGCTCTAAAACCGAAAAAAGCAATTTTGAAAAAAATACTCAGGCTTATACAGTCAAAAAAGGCGACACTTGGTACGCAATTGCCAGAAATTTTTCGGTAAGTGTAAAGCAGCTTTACGAATTGAATGGAACAGACGAAAAATCTGGACTTAAGGTCGGGCAAAAAATAAAAATTCCGGCACTTTCTGCGGTTGCTTCTAATCAGAATGTAAAAAATACTGAAACTTCAAAAACTACTGCCCCGACATCAAAAAATTCTGAATTAAAAAATCAGTTGCCGTCCGTGATTGTCGATACTCATAATTATTCTGAAAAAAAAGGCGATCCGAACCTTGTCTGGCCTGTTCAAAAGCCTGAAGTTGCTTACGTAAACGGAAAAGTTAGCGGCGTAACGCTCAGTGCAAAAAAGGACGAGCCTGTCGATGCAATAAAGTCTGGAACTGTAATGTTTAGCGGAACTTACCGCGGTTTTGGAAACGTTGTCTTTATTCAAAGCAAAACCGGCCATATTTACGCATACACCGGACTTGGAAAAGTTTTGGTTTCTAAAGGCGATTATATCGATTTTAAAACTCAGATTGGAACGGCAGGAATTGACAGTTATTCTTCAAAAAGCCAAATAAGCCTTATGGTTTTTCAGAACGGACTTCCGATTGACCCTGCAAAAGCTCCTCGTGGCTAGTTTTTGGCAAAATCTGCGGTTTGAGAATTTTATATCGTTTTTTTAGTGGGAATTTATATTTCTTCTATTGAATTTGGATTTTGGTTTTCGGCCAAATTTTCGCTATCCAAAGAAACAAATTTAACATCTGCTTCCGATGTGATTTTTTCGCGTATGATTACCTTTATATTTTTGCAGACAAGAGTTGTAATGTTTAAGGTTTGACCGAAACGGTTTGAATAAGTTGAATTTGTCTGAGCAATGCTGTCTGTTTTTAGATAAATGTGGAGTTCACTTTTTATATATTCAATCATGTCGGAAAAGTTTATCCGTTTGTTGAATTCCATGTCCCGTTGAATGTAATCAATTGCTTCAAAATTCGAAAGATTGCTTTTCAGTTTTGTTTCCATTTTTGCCTGCCTTATAACAATGCCTGGACTGCGAGAGAATATGTTTGTTCCGAGTAGATTCTAGGCCTCTGTTTTTTCTTTTTTTGCGGAACTGGCATTTTTATTAAAATTTTAAATATTTCGGCACAGACTTTTGCATCGTCAAAGGCGCGATGTGCATGTCCCTTGTCTATGCTGAACTGGTCTGCAAGAAATGTCTGTTTCCAGCTTTTGTTTTCTGGCAGCATAATCCTGCTTAGTCTGAGCGTGTCGACTGCGCTGTTTTGCAGCGGCAAAAAACCGAGACGTTGTGATTCTGCGTTCATAAAACGAAGATCAAATTGTGCATTGTGCGCCAGTAAAATTGTTCCTTTGCAAAAATTTCTGAATTCTGGAATGATTTTTTCTGCTAAAGGAGCATTTTCCAGCATTTTGTCGTTGATTCCTGTCAAGCCAACAATAAACGGATTTAACGGAGATTGAGCTTTTATTAAAGATGAAAATTTTTCAAGAACTCTGTCCTTTGTAAATTTTACTGCGCCGATTTCGATTATGTTCGAATTTTCTGGATTTTGTCCGGAAGTTTCTGTGTCAAAGGCACAAAAAACAGCGCCTTCTTCATAAAGAGAGAGAATTTTTTTGTTTGACGCAATCAAGTGCAGGTTATTGTTCATGAATAAAACTTGGACTGCCAGCTTTTGCAATTTGTTTTGCCGGCAGTCCATTTTTTTTAATTATTTTGCATTTTCAAGAAGATTTTTGATTTCTTTTGAAATTAAATCGCAGCTTTCTGCCGATTCTTTCTTCGCCTCGTCGAGAGTTCCTTTGACCTCAGTCCGTGAGTTGATATAGAACTTGATTTTAGGCTCTGTTCCTGACGGGCGCGCTGAAACGATTGTTCCGCCCTCAAGCACAAACTGGAGAACATTTGACTTTGGAAGCGCGATTTTTGACTTTTCAGCCGGTTTTTCAGGATTGTAAGAGACGCTTTCCTGAATGTCGCGGATTTCAAGAACTTTCTTTCCGCCGAGAACTTTTAAGCCTTCCGCGCGGAGCTTTGTCATAATTCCTGCCATGACTTCTTTTCCAGCCGAGCCAGGAAAATACTGGGAAATCGCTCTGTCCTCGAAGAATCCGTACTCTTTCCACATATCGTCAAGATGCTCGAGAATTGATTTTCCTTTTGAAGCCCAGTAAAGCGTCATTTCCGCGCACATTGCGGCCGCTGAAACGCCGTCCTTGTCCATCACTTCTTTTTCGACTTTGTAGCCGTAAGACTCTTCAAGACCGAAAACGTAATTTTCTGAGCCGTCTTTTTCAAATTCGTCTTCGACTGCGGCAATCCATTTGAATCCTGTCAAACACTCGTGCATTTTCACGCCGAATTTCTTGCAGATGTAGTCGCAGAAAGGAGACGTTACGATTGAGCGGATTGCGGCCGGGCTTGCAGGCATTTTTCCAAGCTCTTTTCTTGAAAGAAGGACGTACTCGCACAAAAGCGCGCCCATCTGGTTTCCTGAGACGAGGACGAATTTTCCGTCTTTTCCAGGGAATGCAGTTCCGAATCTGTCTGCGTCCGGGTCGGTCGCCATTACGCAGTCAGCCTTTTCTTTTTCGCCAAGCTCAACTGCGAGCTTAAGCGCCGGAGCTTCCTCCGGGTTCGGCTTTTCAACTGTCGGGAATCTTCCGTCCGGCTCTCT
>DLLE01000019.1:0-4149 GCA_002477955.1 Treponema sp. UBA7570
GTATTCTTTTTGAAAACGGCAGGCTAAAAGGAAATCAAAATGCACACAAAAAAACTTGTAAAAATCATCACCGATATTCTTATGTTCGCAGACTTTATTTTTCTGATGAGCCACGAGGTTGTGCGGGACCTTTCGGCCCACGGAATTTTCGGGGCTGCGCTTTTTGCGCTTTTTATTTTGCACCACATTTTGAACGGCGGCTTTTACCGTTCTGCGCTGCGCGGAAAATACAATTCAGTGCGGATTTTATTCAGCGCGACAGCGTGGCTTTTGTTTGCGCTGATGATTTTGATGGCGTTCAGCTCGGTTATGATGAGCGGAGCGGTTTTTGCGTTTTCTTCTATTAATATGGCTTCCTGGAGCCGGCCTCTGCACACTTTTTCATGCTCCTGGGGATTTTTAGTGATGGGCTTTCACCTGGGGCTTCATCTTCATTCAAAGCTGAAAAAACTTGAAGCGGCGGCAAATGGTAAAAAATCTGGCGACGGAAAATTAACTGTCATTGACGGGCTTGACCCGTCAATCGCTTCAGTCCAAAAAAGAAAAATCTCTGCAAAGTTTATCATTCTTCAGATTCTATGGATTTTGATTTTCGCGCTCGGAATTTTCTGCATTGTCCACAGCCAGCTTTACGTCTATCTTTTATGGCAGAACGCATGGAAACTTTCCGCGCCGAATATTTTTGTCTGCGTGGCGGAATATTTGGGGATGACCGCCGGAATGATTGCGCTTTCGCATTTTGCGATGAAGTTTTTGCAGAAGCTTTCCTGCCTTGCGGCAGGCCTGGGATGTTCCAAAAGTATCTTTTTTGTTATTTTCGGGCTTGACCCGAAAATCTAGATGCATATATTGCAATCATTTAGAGATTGCTAACCGAGTTTTCTATGCAAACATCGCAGTATCAAGTACGACAATGACATTTAGAACTTGTTCGACATCCACAAGCGAGGAAAACGCCCGAAAAAATCCCAATTTTTATCTTAGACCGTAAATTGGGCTTTTTTGACAAAAGTTATCTGTTTGTAAATGTTTTGATGTTCTGGTACTGTAATCTTGCATAGATTTCGGTAGCCCAGGTATTCAGTGTGTCTGCGTCGGACTTGTCGACGTTTGATGGAAGCTTTGTTTTTACTGCTTTGTTGTAGTTTTCTGCGGCGGCAGTATAATCTTTTGCGTTTAGCGCGATTTCGGCCTTAGTAAGGTAGGCGGCCCGTTTTTGCACTTGCGGATTATTTGAGAGTTTTGCAGTCGTTTTTTTTGTATCGGTTGATTCTGTTGTTTTATCTGTTTTTGTCTGTTCTTTTGTCTGAGGGTTGTTTTTTCCGCCGACTCGGCCTTCTACTCCCTTTACAAAGTCTTTCCAGCTCTGGCTAAAACAGGCAGATGTTGTAATCATAAGAAAAAACAGCGCGGCTTTTGATTTTTTTGATAAATTCATAATAGCTCCAATAAAAGGGGATGTCCCAAAAGTATCTTTTCTGTCATTTTCGGGCTTGACCCGAAAATCTAAATGCATATATTGCAATCATTTAGAGATTGTCGTATCAAGTACGACAATGACATTTAGAACTTATTAGACATCCCCTTTTGAGTTGTTTCGCAACGAAGTGAGAAACAATCGATGATAAGAAATTTTGCAACGCAACGTTACTAACCATTATTGTTTTCTTTGCATAAAATTGTCAAGTAAAAGAGTGTGTCATATGTGTTTTTGAGGCGGAAATGAGAAAAGTCTGCAATTGGAATGACAAAGAATAGGAACCGTAATTTTACTGTCATTCCCGTGCTGCGACATGGGAATCTGTTTTGCAATGAACAAGCTGATTCCTTGACAAAAAAATTCTCTGCCGTTATAAAATTACTAATAAAATTAGTTTGTCAAAAATTCTTTTTACGGAGGGTGTACTAAAAACTTTGTCAAAGATGGCGTCAAAGTTTTTAGTCAAAAGTTTGCGTTGCAAACTTTCTTATCAAGTGTTGTTTCTCACTTCGTTGCGAAACAACTAAAAAAGGCAAATTAAAAATTGATATTTTCAATTTGCCTTTTTTGGGAGGAAATTATGCCGCGTGCGGGTCTTACAAGGGAAAAAGTTATTGAGGCGGCGGCCAAGCTTGCGAACGAGCACGGCTTGGGTTACGTTACAATCACAACGATTGCCGAGCATTTTGGAATCAAAAAGCCGTCGCTTTACAACCACATTGAAAGCCAGGAGGACATTCAGAAGTCGCTGATGATTTACGGCTGGACGCACGGAATCGAGCCGCTTTCCGAGCAAATAAAAACTGACGACGCGCACGAGGCCTTGCGCCAGTATGCAAGTCTCTTCTATAAATATGCGATTGAAAATCCCGGCGTTTTTGAGGCTATGCTCTGGTACAACAAATACGAAAGCGAAGAGCTAGTTCAGGCGACCGAAAAACTTTACGCATTCTTTTTTGCCCAGACCGACAAGCTTAAAATCAGCCGTGAAAAAGCCAATCACCTTTTGCGCACATACCGCGCTTTTCTGGAAGGATTTTCGCTTCTGGTGATTCACAACTCGTTCGGAAACCCGATTTCAATAGAAGAAAGTTTTGACCTTTCGCTCGACGTGATGATAAAAGGCATGGAGCAGTTTGAAGGGAAATCACGTTAGGGATTGGAAGGGTGAGTGCATTTTGAAAAAATGCACGAAAACAAACGCTTGCGTTTGGTCGAAGGCGAAAGCCGTAGCCCTGAAAAGCCCGGCTCGAACGAAGTGAGGGAAACGCCCAAAAGAAAAATCAAAAAAAATTAAAGACTGACACTGAAATCCGGAGCATGCAAAAATGAGCAAGTACAATGATTTATGGATTTATGTTGATTTGATTTTCAAGCAGACGGGCAAAGAAAAACTGGAACTGTCTTTCAGCCAGATAAAGGACGCGGCGGGAATTGAACTTGACCATTCTTTTCTAAACTGCAAAAAAGAACTTTTGGAATACGGCTATAAAGTTGAGAAAATCAAACTGAAGGACAAGAAAATTGTGTTTTCAAAGGTGAATTGAAAGCGGAAAGCAGAATGTTTGAAGAAATTTTCAGCCACAAAAAACTTAACCTTGAAAAACTCAAAGCCTACGGATTTTCGGAGCAAGAAGGCGAATACAAATTCAGCTCAGGAATTTTGAACGGCGAATTTCAGCTTGAAATTGTTCTGGACAAAAACGGAAAACTGGACACGACGCTTACGGAAAAATCGACAGGCGAGGAATACATTTTATACAGGACAAAGGCAACCGGAGAATTCGTGGGAAATGTCCGCAGTGAAATTGAAAAAAAACTTAGCGAAATCGCAGAAAAATGCTTTGACACCGCAATTTTTAAAAGCGAGCAGACAATCAGGCTGATTAAATACGCGCGTGAAAAATACAGCACAGAGCCGGAATTTCTTTGGGAAAAATTTTCGGACAATGCGGTTTTTCGCAGAAAGGATACTGAAAAATGGTTCGCGGTTCTTCTCACGGTTTCCCGCCGAAAGCTCGGAATGCATTCGGACGAAATCGTCGAAATCGTTGATTTGCGGGCTCAGCCTGAAAATATTGCGGCATTGGTTGACGGCAAAAAAATCTTTCCGGGCTGGCACATGAACAAAATGCACTGGTTCACAATCATTCTTGACGGTTCGGTTTCTTTTGATAAAATCTGCAAAAAAATAGATGAAAGCTGGAATCTTGCAAAGTAAAACACTTTCGTTATATAATAACTAACTAAATTAGTTTTTAAGGAAGTAAAAATGCCAAGACCGCAGAACAAAGCCGACCTGATTGCGCTTGCAGAAAAAAACTATGATGAGCTTTTAAAATTCATCGATTCGATGAGCGAAGATGAGAAAAACACACCGTTCGACTTTTCTTCGCTGAACAAAAAGGAGGCGCACTGGAGCCGCGACAGGAACGTGCGCGATGTGATTTGCCACCTGACCGAATGGCACAAGCTGCTTTTGAAATTTGTCGCAGAAAATATGAAAGGCGGAAGCGGCGAAAAATCCGAAAACAAAAAGCCTGCGATTGTGTGTCAGTTTTTGCCCGAACCGTACAACTGGAAAAACTACGGCGACATGAACCGCGCAATCTGGAAGAACTGTCAAAACGTTCCGCTTGAAAAAGCTCTTGCAGACTTTTCCGAATCTC
>DLLE01000019.1:4175-4972 GCA_002477955.1 Treponema sp. UBA7570
CGAAAAAGTCCTGGAACTTGCACGCTCCTTTTCCGATGAGGAACTTTTTGCAAAAAAGCATTTTTCCTGGACGGGAACAACGAACCTCGGCGCATATTTCATCAGCACGACCAGCAGCCACTACGACTGGGCGATTAAAAAACTGAAGGCGCACAGAAAGATTGTGTTTTCAAAAGTGAATAAAAGTTAGAGAAATAATATAATTTGAAAACAAATGGAAGATAAACATGACGGAACATATAATTCATCCTTTTGAACCGTTTTTTAGGGCGGATTCAGAAATCTTGATTATAGGAAGCTTGCCCTCCGTAAAGTCGCGTGAAAATGGCTTTTATTACGGACATCCGCAGAACCGTTTCTGGAAAATGCTGGCGATGATTTTTTCTGAAGAAACACCAGTATCGATAGAAGAAAAACAACGCTTTCTAGAAAAACACAAAATCGCCGTGTATGATTCGATAAGAGAATGTACAATTTGCGGCTCATCCGACAGTTCTATAAGCAGTGTTGTGCCTTCTGACATTGAAAGAATAGTGTCCGCCTGTAAAATTGCAAAAATTCTTGCAAACGGCAAAACTGCCGCTAAATATTTTCTAAAATATCAGGATGAAAATTTGTGCTCCATGCTGAAAACGCTTCCTTCCACAAGTCCTGCAAATGCCGTTTACTCAATTCAAAAACTTGTTGAAATTTGGAGAAATGAGTTTTAACAGTTTTTATGTAAAATTATCCATGAAACCAGTCTTACACTCTAAAAAAAGAGCGTTCAGCAGATTATCGGGTCAAGCCCGATAATG
>DLLE01000019.1:5078-5908 GCA_002477955.1 Treponema sp. UBA7570
AAGCCCGATAATGACATAAAATTATATGCGTGAGGGTATGGAAGCCCGGAGTTCCGGCGCAATTTTTATTGCGCCGGAATGAGCGGTTAGCGAAGGCTGGAACACCCGACGGCGAAGCCGGCACGCCAGGAATTTTTAGTTTTTATGCAAAAATGCTTTTTCCGTTATAAAATTTGCCCGAAACGTGTTTTGGGATTATATTGGAACTATCTGCTTTATTGTCCGCATTAAAATAAAAAAAACATTGGAGGCTGTTTTATGAAAAAATCTCTTGTTATTCTTGGTTTTCTCGTTTTTGGAGGAATTATGGCGTTTTCACAGAATTATCCGACCGCGCAAGAGACCGCGCCTGATTCAATGGGCTGGATGCAAGGATTTCCGCCGTCTCAGGAAAAAACGCTTCACGCTTCGGACGGCTCGTTCTTTGAGTTTCCGGCGTTGCGCTACAGCGTGAACCACATGAGGGAATTTTTCCCGACCCGGAATGTCTCATCAGGCAGCGGCAAGAAATACCAGCTAAAGACAAAGCTTGACCCGGCAATCGGAAACGTAGCTTTTACGCCGTGGGATTCTGACAAGGCGATGACTTTTGAAGAGTCGCTTGGTGCAAACTACACCGACGGTATCATCGTCATGCACAAGGGAAAAATCGTCTACGAAAAATACCCGGCAGGATTAAAACCGGACGGACTCCATGCGGCGATGTCTGTGAGCAAGTCGTTCACGGGAACAATCGCTTCAATTCTTGTGGCAGAAGGAAAACTTGACCCGTCAAAAAAAGTGGCTGAATATATTCCAGAGCTGAAATGTTCAGGCTTTTCGGAGGCAAC
>DLLE01000009.1 GCA_002477955.1 Treponema sp. UBA7570
TGCGCTTTTAGTCGGCAGTTGTTGCCGGCACAAGATTTTTTGCGTCGACAGGATCATCGTCAACAAACTGGCTTCCGCCAGAAGCATACTGCAAAACCGGATCAACCGGACCTTTTTTAGTCCAAATTTTTCCGTTTTTCATTTCGTCCGGGTTTTTTCCAATCGGCGCATTAGAAAGCAAAAGCTTTACGCGGTTCAGCTGGTTTACTTCCGAAGCTCCAGGGTCATAGTCGATTGCGCTGATGTTCGACTGAGGAAAATGCCTTCTCAGCTCTTTTATCATGCCTTTTCCGGTAATGTGGTTTGGAAGGCAGGCAAAAGGCTGGACGCAGGCAATTGAAGGCGCCCCGGAATGAATAAGCTCAATCATTTCTGCGGTCAAGAACCAGCCTTCTCCGCTTATGTTTCCAATCTGGCAAATTCCTTCAACTGATTTCATCATCTCCCAAATGTTGGTCGGAGTTGTAAAGCGGCGGCTGCGTTTTAGGCAGCGGTTTATGTAATATCTGTAGAAATTCAACAGCTTAATAATCAGTTTTCCGGTTTTTTCTTCTTTTTTAGGGAACGCGAGCTCTTCGTGCCTGAATTTTCCATCGGCCATTGTGTAGTAGACAAAATCCATAAGATCCGGCATTACACATTCCGCGCCTTCATTTTCGATTACTTTTACAAGGTCGTTGTTTGCTGTCGGATGGAATTTTACAAGGATTTCTCCTACAACACCAACCCGAGGCTTTTTAACCGGAAGAATCGGAAGCTTGTCAAAATCACGCACAATTCCGCGGATCATTCTGTGATAGCCCAAAATTGAAAGCGATTTTAACTGTTTTGTAACCTTCTCATTCCATTTTTCATAAAGAGCGTCTGCGCTTCCTGGAACAGCTTCGTAAGGGCGGACTCTGTACAGAACGCGCATAAAAAGGTCGCCGATAAAAGCAGCCATCATTGCGCGGTGAACAAGCGGCAAAGTAAACTTAAAGCCCGGATTTTTTTCAAGTCCGACTGTATTGAGAGAGATTACAGGAATCTGCCCCCAGCCTGCATCGTTCAAGGCACGGCGGATAAAACCGATATAGTTTGTAGCGCGGCAGCCGCCGCCAGTCTGCGTGATTAAAAGGGCGGTTTTGTTGAGATTGTACTTTCCGCTTTCGAGCGCGTGCATCATCTGGCCGGCGACAAGAATCGACGGATAGCAGGCGTCGTTATTTACATATTTTAGTCCGGCGTCTACGGCTTTTGGATCGACCGCATCAAGCACAACAAGCTTGTAGCCAGAATACTTGAACGCCGCTTCCAGAAGCCTCATGTGAATCGGCGACAATTGAGGACAGAGAATTGTATATTCGTCCTTCATTTTTTCTGTAAACACAACGCGCTGGTAAGCAGAAGATTTTATCGTCACCTTTTTTCGAGAACGCTGACGGGCTTTTACGGCGGCAATAAGAGAGCGGATACGGATTCTTACGGCTCCAAGATTTGAGCCTTCATCAATCTTTATGAGAGTGTACATCCGGCTCTTTGCCTTCATGATTTCATCAACCTGGTCGGCTGTTACAGCGTCAAGACCGCAGCCAAAAGAAGTAAGCTGCACAAGCTCAAGGTTCGGCATTCCTGCGACAAAATTGGCGGCGCGGTAAAGACGGTTGTGGTAAACCCACTGGTCAACTATGCGAAGAGGACGCTCAACAGAACCAAGATGCGCAACTGAATCTTCTGTAAAGACAGCAAGGCCAAGTCCGTGAATCATTTCCGGAATTCCATGGTTGATTTCCGGATCAAGGTGATAAGGACGTCCCGCAAGAACAATTCCGTTTCCGCCGCTTACAACAAGCTGCTCAAGCGCTTCTTCTGCCGCCGTCTGAGTGTCCGCCTTAAACTTTTCCTGCTCAATCCAGCCGGCGTCAATGGCATCGTAAACCTGCTTTTCTGTCAAAACCGGATAATAAGTGTGAATTTCTTCATAAAAACGCTCTTTGAGACGGGTTTTGTCGTAAATCGGCAGGAACGGATTTAAAAAGAGCAAATCTTTTGAATTTATTACGTTGTCAAGGTTGTGTTTTAAAACTTCCGGATATGAAGTTACAACCGGACAGTTGTAATGATTTCCGGCGCCCGCATCTTCCTGTTTCTCGTAAGGAATGCAAGGATAGAATATGAATTTGCATCCCATTTTTAAGAGCGACTCGATATGGCCATGGCTGATTTTTGCCGGATAACATACAGATTCAGACGGAATGGAATCAATTCCGCGTTCATAAATCATTTTATTTGAGCGAGGACTGAGTTTTACCTGAAATCCCAATTTTGTGAAAACTGTAAACCAAAGCGGATAGTTTTCGTACATATTGAGAACGCGAGGAATTCCAACGCTTCCCATAGGAGCATCTTCCGGTTTTAGAGGAACATAATAGTTGAAAAGGCGTTTGTATTTCCAGTCAAAGAGGTTTGGAAGCTCAATGGAAGATTCTTCAACACCGGTGTTTTCTTTGTTTGAGCCGTCAACAGTTTTTGTGTCCTTAAGTTTATGGCGTTCAAGACCTTTTTCGCAGCGGTTTCCTGTAATAAACTGGCGCTTGTCGTTTCCTGCGGTAAATGTATTGATTGTAAGAAGACAGTTGTTCTGGCAGCCGCCACAACGAGTAAGCTCAAGCTCAACCTTAAATGAATCAAGCTGTTCTGGAGTCGCAATGTTTGAAACTACCTTTGGAGGAGTCCAGTTTTTTTCCTGTCCAGGCTTTGGAGCTGTCAAATCGCACCACTGGTCGTAGGCAATCAATGCTGAACCGTAAGCGCCCATCAAACCTGCAACGTCCGGCCTGAAAACTTCGACACCGGAAATTTTCTCAAAAGCGCGGAGAACGGCATCATTGTAAAAAGTTCCGCCCTGAACAACAACTTTTTTTCCGATTTCTGAGGCACGGCGCAATTTTATAACCTTAAAAAGCGCATTTTTGATTACCGAATATGAAAGTCCGGCAGAAATGTCATCGATTGTAGCGCCTTCTTTCTGAGCCTGCTTTACACGGCTGTTCATAAATACAGTACAGCGGGAACCCAAATCGACTGGCTTTTTAGAAAGAAGAGCTTTTTGCGCAAATTCTTTTATGTCGAGATTCATTGAATTTGCAAAATTTGCAAGGAATGAACCACAGCCGGCAGAACAAGCTTCGTTTAACTGAATTGAAGTGATTGCGCCGTCTTTCATGCGCAGACACTTCATATCCTGACCGCCAATATCGAGCAAAAATTCAACTCCAGGAACAAAGAATTCCGCGGCGCGATAGTGAGTGATTGTTTCTACTTCGCCAGCATCAACTCCGAGAGCCGCCTGGAAAAGCGCCTCGCCATAACCTGTCGAAACAGAACGCGCAATATAGCAGTCTTTCGGCAAAATTTTATAAAGAGTTTTTAAAACGCGGACAGCAAGCTCGACAGGATTTCCTGCATTTACATCGTAGAAATCCCAGAGAATTTCGCCTTTTTTATTGATGAGAACGGCTTTTGTTGTAGTTGAACCGGCATCAAGACCGAGAAACAGAGGGCCGTGTTCATCTGCAAGTTTTCCGCGCTTTGCCTTGTCCTTTGCATGGCGCTCACGGAAAATTCTTAAATCCTCTTCGTCCTTAAAAAGCGGTTCAAGGCGCTGAACTTCGTTTAATTCCGCGCCATTAAGATTTTTAAGGCTGTCCTTAAACTGAGCAATAGTCAAAAACTGTTTTGGAGATTCTGCTCCTACACATGAAAGTTTTTTTTCTGCAGAATATGCCGCTCCGGCAGCAACAAAAAGCTGAGAATCTTCAGGAACGATTGTTTCTTCCGGAGTAAGCTTTAATGTTTCGATAAAGCGCTGACGCAGCTGATCCAGAAAGTGAAGCGGCCCTCCCAAAAACGCCACATTTCCGCGGATTGGTTTGCCGCAGGCAAGACCAGAAATAGTCTGGTTTACAACCGCCTGAAAAATCGAAGCGGCAATGTCTTCGCGGCGGGCGCCTTCGTTAATAAGCGGCTGAACGTCAGTTTTTGCAAAAACACCGCAGCGGGCGGCAATCGGATAAATTGTTTCGTAACCGGCCGCAAGCTTGTTAAGACCTGGCGCGTCGGTTTCGAGCAAAGCTGCCATCTGGTCAATAAAAGCTCCAGTACCGCCGGCACAAGTTCCGTTCATGCGCTGTTCAACACCGCCGGTAAAATATGTAATTTTTGCGTCTTCTCCGCCAAGCTCGATCACAACGTCTGTCTGAGGAATGAGTTTTTTTACAGCAGTTGTGGCTGCAACTACTTCCTGAATAAAAGGAATATTAAGCCACTGAGAAACAGAAAGACCGCCAGAACCTGTAACTTTTACAGAAACAGTATTGTTCTCACCCAGTTTTTTTTCAACTTCTTCCAGAGCCTTTGTAACAACCGTGATAATTGTATTGCGAATGTCTGCACGATGGCGCTGATAATCGCCGTAAATCACTTTATCGTTTTGATCAAGACAAACGACTTTTACAGTTGTAGAGCCAACATCAATACCAATACGGATTGGAGTTGACGCAGGAGTAAATTTTACATTGGAAAGTTCCATCAAGTACCTCAAATTTTACGGATGTATATATATGAAAAGTTATAAAATTTTTTATTTTTAAGCTTCTGATAAATTTAGCACTTATATTTTGAAAATTCAACAGATTAGGCAAATTTGCCGCTTTTATAGTAGAATTTGAATGTTTTTACAAAAAACTTACGCCTGATTGCAGCCGCGCGAAGCGTTCGACTTGTCGAATGAAACGGCGGAAAGCAGGTTAGAGCAAAAAATGCCGTCCAAATTTTATTTTTTTTGATTTTCTGGCGCTGGAATCACAAAATAAACGCGCGCTCCTGCCGAAAGCACGTCTAGATTAAAGTTTTTTGTTGTATTTTTTGGAGCGGCGGTATAGTTTTGGGCGTTTTTTGTTACTGTAAGTTCGCAAAGAATGCGTTTTCCGTCGCGAATTTGCGCGTCAAAAGTTTGAATTTCTGGCGAAACAAGGTCTTTGGCTGAATTTGCAACATAAAGTTTTAGATTATTCTTGTCCGAAGAATTGATTATGCAAGCATGGGCCGGGAATGTTTTGTCTGAAAGGCAAATTTCTTCAAAAGCGTCTTGAAATTCTGAAATCTGGGCATCTTTTTGTGAAATTTTTGTTTTTAAGCCATCGATTTGAGTCTGCATCTGGTTTTGAGCCTGCGCCATTTCTGTCGTAATCGAAAAAGCCAGACGCTGCATTGCCGGAACGTAATGGCGGATTGTGTTTTCGAGAGGAATTGTTGAAAAACGGTTGGCAATCGTGTTTAAGTCGTCGAGATAAACTGCGGCATTTTTGACGGAAGAAGAAAAAACTTCTGACGGCGACTTGAATTGCGAAAGATATTCTGAAGGTTCAAAACGAGAATTGAACTGGATTGCGGCTGTTGATACCGCATTTTTTGGAATTCCCGTTTCTAAAATTATCTTGTCCTGAAGCGCAGACTGGCTGCGTGCGTCCGGGTCGAGAAGGTCGATTTTTGCCTGATATGTTTTTCTGACGTTTTCGACGGCTTCGCGTTGCTGTTTTACGGCTTCGCGTTGCTGCAAAATCATCTGAGTTTTTAATTCACTTATGCGATTCTGGTATTTTTTTTCGAGGTTTCGAATTTGAATATCGTTTAGTTGTTTTTGGCTGTCGAGAACAGCTTCGTCTGCCTGGGCTGCAGAAAGTTTTTGCGGGTCGTAGCCAGAAAGTTTTTCCTTAATTTCTGCAATTTTTGCGTCGGCGGCCTGAATTTCCGGCTCGTATTTTCCGCGTATGCTTTTTACAGAATTTTTGTATTCTTCCTGAATTTGCAAGGTTTTTCGGGCAATTGCATCTTTGCTTGAAACTTTTGAAACTGTACGCAAAACATATAAATCATTTTCGCGTTTTTGGTCGGCTGCGTTCAATTCGTCATCGCGCTGAGAAACGAGCATTTCTTTTGCCTGAAGCGCGTTTGCATAAAGAGATTCTGTTCTTCCGGCAGAATTGAGAAGAGCACGAAGATTTAAATCGTTGAAAGTGTCGATATTAACCTTGATTTTTCTGTTTTGAGAAGTAATAAAAAGCGTAAGTCCGGCAACTAAAAGGGTTACGACAACGGCGCACACGCAAAGAATTATGACTACAGAACGGTTTTTGTGCTGTTTTGTACGCGCATATTCTTCTTCGAGGTTGTATTGCGCCGCTTTTGAGTAACTTAATTTTTTTAATTCGTCTTTTAAGAAAAGCTGAACTTCTTTGTGAGTTTTAGCTTCCTGAAGTTCGTTTATTTTGTTGTCATTGTCCATATTCCCATCCAGCCGTCAGGAGCCTTGAGCTTGCCCATTCTTTCCAAAAAGACCTGAGCTGCTTCAAGTCCGCAGTCTTTAAATGATTTTCTGGCCGAGTTCCAGTCGCCTGAGTAATAGGCAGAAAGCGCGGTTTCGAAAAGTCCAAATTTTGTTTTTAGCTCAGGCTCGCCTTCTTCAAGGCTTACAGGGAAAAATATTTTTTTTCCTTCTGTTTTGCCTTTTACCTGAACAGTGTCAATTTCGTAGAATGTGTATTTGTCCGAAAAACTTTCAACTTCGTTTTTTACGTATTCAGAGCAGATTACAGGAAGATGATAAATTCGCGTCAAACCTTCAAGACGGCTTGCTGAGTTTACATTGTCGCCGATTACAGTGTTTGTCATGTGCTCGTCTGAGCCGATATTTCCGTAAAAGACGTTTCCGCCGTCAATTCCAACTCCAACGTCGATTAAAACAGCCTTAAAAACCCGGTCTTCGGCTTCGGTCAAAGTCCGTTCTTTTTCGATTTCTGTCCGGCGAAGAATCATTTTTTCGCGCAGCTGCGCCGTCAGTTTTGTAATGTTCCAGGCCGACTCCACAGCCTCAAAGGATTTTTTCTTTGAAGAAGCAGTCCCGTAAATGGCAAGAATTGCATCTCCGATAATTGAACCGATTACTCCACAGTTTTCATGGACAGCGTGAATTACACGGTCGTAATGAACGTTTAAAAGGTCGATTATGTCGTTTCCGAGAGTTTCCGTTCTGTAAGTAAAACTTTTTATGTCTGAAAATAAAATCGTCAGGTTGCGTCGTTTTCCTTCAAGCCGAATTTGATGCTCGTTATAAGCTTTTGCCACAACGTCTTTAGAAACAAATTTTTGAAAAATTCCAAGAAGATTGCTGATTGTCGAAGAAAGTGAATTAAAACTTGCCGCAAGATAAGTTATGTCATCGTTTGGAGAAGAAGACAAATCGATTGTTTCGAGTTTTTGATTTTGCTGCATCTGGTAAAGGCTGCTCGTGATTTTTTTGACATTTGCAAGAATTTTTCCAAAAACCTTAAAACCTACGATTAGAAAAGCAACCAGAAGAATAAAAATTATGAGTGAAATTACGGCAAGAACGACAAAAGTCGAATGATTTGTGTCTGCGCGGGATTCGCCTCGGATAAAGTAGCACTGCCAGTCTTCCTGATATTTGTAAACTCCAAAATACGAACCTTTTTCCGTCTCAAAATTCAAAGAACCGTCAAAAATTCCATTTTCATAATCTGAATTTATCCGGGCAAGAGCAGCTTTGTCAAAAAAACTGTAGTCTTTTTTTTCTTGTTGCTCAGTTTCGCCAGAATTTACATTTTCCGGTTTCTGAGCGTCGTCAAGCTGAGCCTGAAAAATTTTCTGCTCGTCTGTTTCTGTGCCGTCAGCATAAACTTCAAAAAGAATGTTTCCTTGCCTGTCGATTGCAGCCGCAAAACTCTTTGGAAAATCAAAGCCTTTTTTTGAAACGCTCTTCAACGCTTCAATACAAGTCTGTCTCTCGCCGTTAAAAGAAAAAATCTGATATTGATTTCCTGCGGCTGAATACAAATCTTTGAGCTGGCTCACCATAATCGTATTGTTTAAATTGATAATTTGCTTTTGGCTCAAAAGTAGATTGATTGTATTTGTTGTGAAATTTGAAAGCAATAAAAGAACTGTAAAAACTGCGACAATTTTTAAGGAAATTGGTACAATTCTTGTCTGGCCGACCTTTTGAAAAAATTGTTTTCTGGACATTTTAGATTTTCTCCAGTTTTTAGTATAAAACCGCAATCTTAAAAGCGCAAGAAAACGAATAAAAAAATGTCATTGCAAACACCAGGTTAAAAATATATTCTCTATAAGTATGAATACAGAAAACAATTCTCCTGCAAAAAATATTGCGGCCGGACAAAAAAAATCAAATACAAAAAAATCACTTCTTGCATCCGGGCTTTCTCTCTCATTTTTTACGCTTTGCTCAAGAATTTTAGGACTTGTCCGCGAAATGACAAAAGCCTCTTTTTTAGGAACTTCAAAATTTGCGGACGCATTTGGAATTGCTTTTATGATTCCAAATCTTTTGAGAAGACTTTTTGCCGAAAACTCAATTTCTGTCGCTTTTATTCCGACTTTTCGAGGGTATCTTGAAGATTCTGCAGATTCTGGAAAAAATTCGGACGAATTAAAAAAAACAAAGGAATTCTTAAATTCAACAATAACACTCATAAGCTTTTGCACAACCGTTGTTGTAATCCTTGGAATCGCGTTTTCTCCGCTGATTATTCCGTTTTTTTTAGACGCGTCGGATTCTGTTTTAACGGCGGAAGCAGTTCTTCTTACGAGAATAATGTTTCCTTACCTTTTTGTAATTTCGGTCGCAGCTTTTTTTCAGGGAATTTTAAATGGCGTAAAAATTTTCAGTCCTTCAGGTTTTACTCCAGTTCTTTTTAATTCAATTGTAATTGCCTGCACTTATATTTTTACTCCGATCCTTACAAAAAATGTCGCCGGCGCAGAACTTCGCGCACAAATGGCAGCCCGCGCAATGTCGCTCGGAGTTTTGATCGGCGGTTGTGTCCAGGCAATTTTTCAGCTTCCTTTTGTAATAAAAACCGGCTGGTTTTGCCATTTTACTTCGCTCAAAAAAGCGTTTAAAAACCCTGGCACTAAAAAAGTTATTGCGCTTGTAGGTCCGACAGTAATTGGAATGGCTGCTTATCAGCTGAATGATGTGATTTCGACGGCTCTTGCAGGAAAAGCAGGAACAGGAATAGTTTCTTCTCTCCAGTACAGTCTGCGCCTTCAAGAACTGATTCTAGGAATTTTTGCTGTTTCGATTGGAACCGTAATTTTGCCGGATTTGAGCGGACTTGCAAAAACACAAAAATGGGAAAATTTTAACAGGCTTCTTTCGCAGGCAATCAAAATTATCGCTCTGATTTCGATTCCAGTAACTTTTTATTCGCTTGTATGTGGCAAAGAAATTATTTCTCTTGTCTATAAATCGAAAAATTTTAATGATGAATCAGTTCATCTTACTCTTGCGGCATTTCGATTTCATATTGCAGGACTTTTTTTTATTGCAATGAACAGAGTTGTCGCTCCTGCTTTTTATGCACAGGGAAACACAAAATCCCCTACTCTGGCAGGAATTTTTGGACTTGCAATAAATATGATTTTTGCGCTTATTTTGATAAAACCTATGAGCGGAGGAGGAATTGCTCTGGCGCTCACCCTCGGAAGCCTTGCAAATTCCGTTTTGCTTTTTGTTTTTCTTAAAAAAAATGAACAGATTGACGTAAAAGCCGTTGTCGGAGGAACAATTTTGTATTCGCTAAAAATTGCCGTGCTTTCGATAATTGCAGCAGTTCCGGCAATTCTCGTTAAAAACGCAACATCTGCTTTGTTTGCAGGCCGCGGAAGATTTGTAGAATTTGGAGGAGCAGTAATTTTGACAGCAATAGTTTTTGCTTTTGCAGGAATTTTACTTTTGCTTATAACAAAAGATCCTATGCTTGCAAGCGCTAAAAATATGGTTCTAAAAAAAGTAAAAAAATAATTTGAAGAACAGTTTTCAATAAACAAACCGTCCGAACAAAAACAAAATTTATGTTAAAATACAATTTGATTTAGGGAGATAATTCTAAATGAAAAATTACACAAAAGATGAATTAAAAAAAATATATGCTGCCAGACGTGAAAAACTTTTTGCATTTATGAAAGAAAACAAAATCACTGCGGCGGTTTTTGAGGACACCGAAGGCCGCAGAGACTTGAGCGTCCGCTATTTTACCGGACATCCTTCGGACGCGCTTTGGATTTGTTCTAGCGATGGAAAAAATGCGCTTGTTCCTTGGGACGAAAATCTTGCAAAAGAGCGAAGCGTTGATGTTAAAATCGTTCCATATAATAAGTATGACAGAAAAAATATTGAAGCCGTTCGGGAAGTTTTAAAGTCTTTCAAAAAAAATGATCCGCGCCTCAAAGTTGAAGTTTCGCCTGCAACTCCATATCCGCTGTTTTTAAAGTACGTAGACGCGTTGCAAGGCTGGGACGTTTTGTGCAGAGAAAATTCTGTTCATGACTATGTGCTTTCTCTGCGCGCCTGCAAAGATGAATACGAGATTGAATGTACAAAAGAAGCGGCAAGAGTCGGAGACATGATAATCGAAAAAATCGAAAATGGAATTGATGACGGCTCTATCAAAACAGAAATGGATGTTTCGCTTTTGATTGAACGAGAATTGAGGCTCAACGGCTGCGAAAGAAACGGTTTTGACACTTTGGCCGCAGGTTCTTCAAGAAGTTTTGCAATTCACGCTTTTCCAGGCTACACAAGCGCTCCATGGCCTGGAAAAGGTCTTTCAATTCTTGATTTTGGAGTTGTTTTTGAAGGCTACACTTCCGACACTACACTCACAGTTGTAAAAGATGCAACTGATGAACAGAAAAAATTTGTTGAACTTGTAGAAAAAGCCGCAAAAGAAGCTCTGCCTTACTATAAAAATGGTGAAAAAATCAAAATGGCAGGTCTTGTTGCTGACGAAGTTTTCAAAAAAGCAAAGCGCGAAATGCCTCATACTTTGGGTCATGGAATCGGACTTGAAATCCATGAATTTCCACGGGTAAGCGCAAAACAGAGCGACGACCTTGTTTTTAAGCCGGGAATGATTGTCACTCTTGAGCCTGGACTTTATGATTCAAAACTTGGCGGCGCACGTCTGGAAAACGATGTTCTTATTACCGAAGACGGAAACGAAGTAATTACTCACAGCAAGATTATTTACCGTTAAAAAGGAATTTTTTTGAGCAAATTTTCCATTGCGAAAACAAGATTTTTATCTGGAATTTTGTTAGAAAGCTCCTTTACGACTTTAAAACCGTCGGACAAAAGCTGTCGAGAAGATGAACTTTGTCCGATTTTTTGTCCGGCAGGCTGAACAAAACCGCCTTCAATAAGCTCATTTGCCTTTTCAAAAAGACCTTTTTTGCCCGAAAGCCGGGAAATTACAAAATCAAGGAGAATGCGGGTTTCACTGGTCTGAAATTCGCATTTTTTTTCTTCAGGCAAGAATTCCAGGAGCTCACGAAGTTTTATAAAAAGCGCAAGTTTTGGATTTTGAGGAAGTTCTTCAACAGGTTCCGGTTCAAGAAAATCAAACGGTTCAATAGCTTCTAATTCCTGAGAAAAAACAGAAATTCCATCTGGAATATCTTGAGATTTATCGTCAAAACTTTCAAATTCTGAAAAACCTTGAGCTTCATCATCAAAACTTTCGAGTTCCGGCAACTTTTCTATGGCTGGCTGTTCTGAAGTTTTTAAACCTGCGGCTTGCTGAATTTTCTGAGGACTCTCTTCTGACGAATTTTGTTTTTCTTCCGTCAATTCCGGTTCATTTTCTTCATCTTGCCCATTTTCTTCCAGTTCGGGAATGTCTTCATCTTCAAAATCTTCCTGACCAAAAGTTTCAAAATCAAAATTTTCATCATCACCGAGTTTTAATTCGTCAAGGCTAGAATTTTCTTCGGTTTCGTCTTCTTCATTTTCTGCTTCCGCCAAAGTTTCGTCTTCCGTTTTTTTCTCCGCAAGATTTTCTTCGGTCTGCTCTAATTCAATTTCTGGCTGAATTCCGGCATTTTCTTCGTCCTGACTTTCTTTTTCAAAATCAGATTTTTCGCCGTTTAAATTTAATTTCTCTGAGGCGGATTCTTGATTTTCCGGCTGAATTTTGTTTCCGTCCAGATTTTCATCATCTTTGTTTTTTTCAACAAATTTTTCCACATATTTTAAATTTTCTTCGAGAATTTCGTCATTTGGGTTGACCGACAGCGCCCGTTTTACAAGTTCATGAGCTTCTTGAGCGCGATTTATTTTTACGAGGAGGCGCGAAAATCCACCGACTGCATCATTCCAAAGCGGTTTTGAACGCAAAGCCCTGGAATATGACTCGCAGGCTTTTTTATAATCTCCAAGTTCTTCATAACTTTTTGCAATATTTAGCAAAAGAACTGGATGGTTTGAGTCGACATTCAGCCCGCGCAAATACCACTGGACGGCTTTTTCGTGTTCATTTTTTTGAGCATAAATTGTTCCAAGATGATTGTAAGCAAGAACATCTTCCGGGTTCATTTCAATCGTATCTTCAAAACATTTGATTGCATTTTCCGTGTCGCCCATAATTTTGTAGGTAAAACCAAGATTGTATGAAACCTGGGGATTGTCGCTGTCAAAAATCAAAGCCTGTTCAAGGATGGCGATTGAATCTTCGTACATTTTTAAACGCCGGTAAATTCCGCCAAGAGTTATTAAAGAGTCAAAATCGCCTTTTGAAAGCTCAACTATATTTTTAAAGACAGGAAGAGCAAGGTCATCCCGGCCGCTTTTCATGTAAAGATTTCCAAGCTGTTTTAAAAGTTCAACATTGTTTCTGTCTTCTCGCAAAAGCTGGCGGTAAAGGCGTGCGGCAAGATCAAAATCTCGCGCCAAAGTTGCAGAACGTGCCCTCGAAAGCAAAAGTTGATTTGGGACCATAAATCTTCTCCAGTCAGTTAAGTCAGCGGAATTTATTTTTTTGCAAGCCGTTTTGCTGGACGGGCAAAAACTTCATTGGAAAGCTGGCCGTTTATGTTTTCATCCAGTTTTGAATATGTCGAAACCGCAAAATAGTAAATCGTTCCGTTGTTAAGTCCTGTCAGCGTAATTGAAGTTGAATTTCCAGCATTCACAGGAGAAACTCCTTCAACTGCAGCTCTGCCAAGATATTCTCCCGGCTTTGAGCCGTAATAAACATAGTAGCCGCCGGCATTGTCGTCAATCGAAAAACGCCAGCTTAAAGTAACTTCGCCGTCGCCGGGAACTGCCTTTACAAAAAACGGAGGAAGCGGAGCTTCGGGTTCTGTATATTTTACGGTCAATTCCGTAATTTTCGGAGTTTGCTGGCAATTTCCGTCCGGCAAAAGTTCGGAAGCAATTTGAAAATATTGTCCGCTAACGCCTTCTATTTTTTCGTCCAGCGAAATTTCTTTCCATTCAGGATAATTTTCTGTCCAGCCGTAGCAATTGTCGCCAGCACGCACAAAAAATTTCAATTCGGTCTGGGCAGGAACACTTACGATTCCCTCAAGGCTGTCAAAACTTGAGGCGCGGCTTACAAGGATTGGCCTTGTTTCAAAACGGCCGCCTTCCGCCTTAAAAGCTTCGTTTCCGCTTGCGAGAATATTTTCATCGCCTTTATAAGCGGCATTTTTTATACATATGCTGTCAATTTTCCCGGTAAAAGAAGGACAGATTTCGATTGTTGAATTTTTCCCAATGACTGGAGTGCAGACTGTTCCGCTTTCGTGGCGAGTCGAAGTTATAAATTTTATGTCTTCGGTTTTTCCGTCAACAAGATATTCAAGACATCCGGTTTCCTCATCAAAACTTACTGTATGACGGCTCCATTTTTGAGGAATCACCGGAGTTGAGCCTTTTAAGACAACTTCGCGCTCAGAAAGCCCCGGAAATACATTTAAAAATCTCCATTCAATCCGATTGTTCAAAAAAACAGCGCTAACCGTCTGAAAATCCGTGTATTTTGAATAATTTATTGAAGTCTGCCATGAATAAATTTTTTCGCCATTTTCTGCAAGCGACGGCGAAATCCAGAATTCGACCGAAAATGAGCTTCCAGGAGCATAGCTTCCGGAAAAAGGCGATGTATCTTTTTTTAAGACCAAACCTTTTTTTTCTCCGCGGCTTAAAGCGGCTCCGTTTCCTTTTGCAGCGTCTTTTACAGGCAAAAGATTATTTTCTATTATTTTATAATTTCCTTTTCCATCAAAATCCGAAATTTTTCCGTTTTCAAAAAGTAAAAACAGTTCTGTATCTACGTCGACAATTTGAGTTTGAGAAGAAAGCTGGAGAGCATCAAAACCAAAACGTCCCTGTCCTGTCGTAATTCCTTTTTTTATAAAAAAATCATTCCAGCCGTTTTTTCCGCCAAGAACCAAAGTTTTTTCTGAAGCGGCGGCTGTTGACACAAGCACAAAAGCCGAAGCAAAATATGCTAGACTCAATTTTAATATATTTTTTTTCATAAAACTCATAATGAATACTTCAGTTAATCCGGCCTATGAAATTCTTCACGAAACCGCACTAAAAGCACCTTCCTCCAGCGGTGTGTATTTATGGCGAAACGAAAAAGGAACTGTCATTTATGTCGGCAAAGCCAAAAACCTAAAAAACCGTCTCTCTTCGTATTTTTCCGGTGAGCGCCACATCAAAGTTCAACTTTTGGTGACAAACGCAAGCTCGATTGAATACATAACCACGTCAAACGAATACGAGGCGTTTCTTCTCGAAAACAACCTTATAAAAAAATATTCGCCGCGCTACAATATTCAACTAAAAGACGGAAAATCCTATCCTTCGCTAAAAATTACGAATGAAGAATTCCCACGGGTTTTCAAGACGCGGCAAATCAAAAAAGACGGCTCAATTTATTACGGACCGTATCCTGATTCAGGAGCCCTCGAAACTTTTATAGAGACACTTTACAAAGTTTATCCTGTAAGACATTGCCGGACATTCAAAAAAAGAACAGCTCCCTGCATGTATTACCACATCGGCCGTTGTAAAGCGCCTTGCTGCGGAAAAATTGATAAAGATTCCTATAATGAATTTATCGAAGAAATAAAGTCCTTGCTTGAGGAAAAAGGTGATGAAACTGCCGCAAAATTGACATCAATTATGAAAGCCGCTGCCGCTTCGCTAAATTTTGAAAAAGCCGCAAGAATCCGCGACGGACTGCGCGCTTTGACCGTCATGCAAAACCAGAATCTTGTCGAAGATTTTGCTTCGGTGGATGACCGCGACTACATTTCTCACTGGCGCGAGGGCGAACTCGTAAGTTTTACTGTCTTAAAAATCCGTGGCGGAAAACTGCTCGGGCGCGACAATTTCCGGGTAGAAAGCATTGCAGATGACGATGAGCTTCTTGAAGAATTTGCAGCCGCATATTATTCGGATACAGCAGACTTGCCGCCTTCAGTTTTTATTTCCGAAGAAGACAACTCGAAGGTTTTGGGGGAATGGCTGGAAAATTTAAAGCCGGACGAAAAACAGGCTCAAAAACCGAAGACAAAGCTTGTGACGGTAAAATGTTCCCAGGACGACAGGCGTTTTTCTGCCGAAAACAGACGGCACGCAGCAATTCTCAACATGGCAAAAAACAACGCCCACGAAGACATTATCCGGAGACTGAGGGAACGCGGGGATATGCCGGCCCTTGAAGAATTGAAAAAACTTCTCGGACTTCCACGGATTCCAGACAGAATCGAAGGTTTCGATATTGCCCACATTGGCGGAAAATTTCCAGTTGCTTCTCTTATCAGTTTTTGGAAAGGAAATCCCGACAAAAAAAATTACAGATATTTCCGTCTGAAGACAACAGACGGTGTAATTGACGATTTTGCATCAATGCGCGAAGCGGCGACAAGACGCTACAGCCGGCTCAAAAATGAAAATGAAAGTTTGCCGGACTTGATTTTAATAGACGGCGGCATAGGCCAAGTAAATGCAGTTGATGGAATATTAAAGGCGCTTGATCTTGATATTCCGATTGCAGGACTTGCAAAACGCGACGAAGAAATATGGCGGCCTCATACCTCAAAACCAATCCGCCTTCCAAAACAAAGCGACGCTCTAAGGCTTTTGCAGCGCGTCAGAGATGAAACACACCGTTTTGCGACCAGCAGAAACCAGACTTTAAGAACAAAAGAAAACACAGTGAGCATTTTTTCGACATTGCCGCACATTGGCGAAAAAAGAGAAAAATTGCTTCTAAAAACTTTTACAACAATCGAAAACCTTGCAAAAACCGAAGAATCGCAGATTGCGCAACTTTTGCACATAAGGGCGGACGAAGCCGGCGAAATTCTGCTGTCTGCAAAAAACCTTGCGCAGCAACAAAAAGAAGCAAAAAGAAGCAAAAAAATGGTTTTAAACCGTGGACTGAACAATGAAAATTACAGTTCAGCCGGGGAAGAAAATTCGTACACAAAAGCGCTGGCATCTGCCGCTCTTGATTTAAAAGTTGCAGAACCATAATGCAGCCCTGATTGAAGCAACGCGAAGCGTCCGGCTTTGCCGGATGAAGCGGACAGCGGAATTGCGGAAAGCAGGAAATTCGGACAAATGTTTTTTATATCCGCTTTCAAGGCTTAAAAGCAATATGAGCTCCTCAAATTTTATGATATAATTCCTAAAATTAACAGGAAATTTGCAAAAATAAAAATTCTGAACAGTTTGCGTTGCAAGCTTTTTATAAGGAGAGGACAAAATGTCAGAAAAAAAACAGTGGTTTGAAAACGAAAATTTCTGGAATAATTACGCTCCGATTATGTTCGATGCAAACCGTTGGGCAGAAGCTCCGGCAGTCGCCGAATCAGTCTGCAAAATCGCCGGCTTAAAAAAAGGAAGCGCAATTTTGGACGCTGGCTGCGGGCCTGGAAGGATCAGCGTTGAACTGGCATTGCTCGGAATGGACGTAACCGGAGTTGACATAATTCAAAGCGAGCTCGACGCCGCAAAAGAAACAGCCGAAGACGAAAACGTAAAACTCAGCCTTATAAAAGCAGATTTGCGCAGTTTTTCGTCCGGTAAAAAATTTGATTGCGCAGTAAATTTGTTCACATCGTTCGGTTACTGCGACACAATCGAAGAAGACGTTAAAATTCTACAGAATATTTATTCAAGTTTAAAAGACGGCGGCTGGTTTATTCTGGAAAATTTGAGCCGCGAGACTGCAATCCTGTATTTTACCGAAGGCGAATGGTTTGAACGTGCCGGAAAAACCGTCTTGACAGAATTCCACGTCGAAGGAGCATGGGAAGGACTTCGCTCAAAATGGATTTTAATCGACAACGAAACCGGTCAAAGAATAGAGCACGAGTTTGTGCAGAGATTATATTCTGGAATCGAGTTAAAGCGGATCTTGACAGGAATCGGTTTTAGTTCCGTAGAAGTTTACGGAGATTTTGATTTTAGCCCTTATAACGAAAAAGCCCGGACAATGGTAATTGTGGCAAAAAAATAAAAATGAAAAAGTTCTTTAAATTTTACAAAAACAATTTTATATCTCTTTTGTTCATTTCAATATTTTTTACATCTCAGCTGCAGCCTGTTTTTTCTGGAGAATTCAGCTCGGCAGTTGAATCTTCCCGCTCGGAAACAGAAACGCAGGAAGAAGAAGAAAAATCAGTCAGCTCTTCTAGCCCAGATTCAGAAGAAAATTCGCTTATCACTTTTTTAGCAGAAATTGCCGGAGTTCTATGGTATTACAACACCTGCACCGTACGCTACACATCATTTCCATACAAATATGAAAATTTAACCTACATGAAATGGGCAGAAACAGAAACAAATCCAGAAGCAAAAACAAAATCAAACCGATATTCAGCCTCAGATTCATTTTTTTATCTGGCAGATTTAGGAACAGGAAACGAATTTTGTTTTGAAGGACTTTTTTTCCCGATTATTGGACCTTATTTTGAAAACCTTGTAATCTCGGAACAAGACAATTTTCTTGACGAAACTTACGGAAACATTCGGCTTGGAGCCCATCTTTCAATTTTCCAGTCAAATTTAATAACAATTACGGGAATTGTCCAATGGTCAAAATGGTACGGAAACATAAGTGAAGTTTTAAAAAGCAACGGACTTGCGCTTGGAATGGATTTCCGCTTTTATCCTTTAAAACCGCTCGGATTCCAGTGGAAATTCTGCTGGCAAGAATTTGATGAAAATGTCTATTTACGGGATTCTCTTCTTTCGGCAGGAATTTTTCTTCAGCGCTACGAACTTTTTGCCGGCTGGAAACTCCTCGAAGTCGGAAATTCAGAAAACTTAAAGCCAACAAAAACCTGGAACGGAATAAGCGCAGGCTGCCGTGTCTATTTCTAAAAAAAAGGGCGTTTCCCTGCGCTGCGCTTAGGGTCGCTATGTCCGCCCTTCGCCACATCCGTGGCTCATTGCGCGGCTAAAAGCCGCGCAACTTCGGGGCTGCCAGCGCTAACGCAAAAATTGTTTTTAACCTAAATTCTATTCATTGACGAAAAAACCTTTTCCGCCATGATGTTGATTTCAACGTGCATTTTTTTGCTTGTCTCGCTCAAAATATTGCGCAGCTCGTCAATTGAAATATCAGCAGATTCAAGACTCACCATCATCATCATTACAAAATTTCCAGAAAGAATTGTCTGTGTAATATCCGCAATATTTATCTTGTGCTGAGCCAGCAATGCGCTTACTTCAGCAATAATTCCAACTTTGTCACTTCCAACAACTGTAATAATAGCATTCATATTTTCATTTTATAAAAACCAGCGTTTCTTGGCAATCAAAAAACTTAATCCGACGTCTTAAAATTCCGACAAACTAAATATGAAAAAACATTTGCGCGTTTCTTACAACGCACCTGTCAGCCTTACATTTTCGATTTTTTGCTCATTTATCTTTCTTGCCGATTATTTTATCTTCAAACACAAACTGATTTCTTTACTTTTTACAGTTCCCGGCAACAAAAATTTTGACTGGCTCTATCCGTTCAGCTACGTAAGGCTTTTTACTCACGTTCTCGGCCATATTGACGCGGCGCATCTCCTCGGAAACCTAACATTCATTCTTTTAATCGGACCGCTTATGGAAGAAAAATATGGCTCTGCAATGATTGCGCTTATGCTGACAGTTACAGCCTTTGTAACAGGAATGATTAACGCATGCTTTATTCCGTCTTCGCTTTTAGGAGCCAGCGGAATCGCTTTTATGCTTATTTTGCTCGCTTCGATAAGCACAATCGAAAAAAATCAGCTGCCTCTGAGTTTTATTTTCTTAATCGCAGTTTTTGTCCTAAAAGAATTTATTTCTCCGTCGGCTTCCAATGTTTCGACAATCGCGCACATTGCCGGCGGACTTTGCGGTTCGCTTTTTGGATTTTTAGTTGCGCCAAAAACAGCGCGCTCTCAAAAAACTGCCGATTCCAAAACAAAAACTCAGCAAAAAAAACAGCCGCAACAACAGTCTTCTGAGAATTCTTACAAAAATTCTGCCCAAAAAGACAGCGACGAAACAGTAATCGGAACAGTTCAACTCTAAAAGCAAAAAAAAATAAAATATGAAAGAACTTCCTTTGCCGTCAAAAAAAAGACTTCTAACACTTTCAAACCTGCTTTCTCAACAGCCAAAAGAAAAAATACACATAACTTCAGCAGAAATTGCTAAACTTACAGGCTGGGGCGAAGCAACAATCAGACGCGACATCTCTCTTCTGGAACTGCACACAGGAAAAAGCAACGGCTACGAATTAAAATCCTTAAAAACCGAAATAGACAAAAATCTTGGACTTATAAAAAGCAGCGGTGAAAAACACAACTTCTGCATAGTCGGACTTGGAAATCTCGGACAGGCTTTTCTTGAAAATTCCGTCTTTTTAAACGAAAATTTCGCTCTAGTTGCCGGCTTCGACTCAAACCAAAACCGCGTAGAACTTATAAAATCTAAAATTCCGCTTTTTCCAACTCTCGATCTCGAAAAAACAATCAGGCAGAAAAAAATCGAATTTGCAATTTTGACAGTTGACGACTCAATGGCTCAAAAAATGACAGACAGGCTCGTAAGCTACGGCATAAAAGGAATTGTAAACTACACAAATGCCGTGCTTACCGTGCCAGAAAATTTTCGGCTAGAAAATGCCTCTCCAGAAAAATCTCTGGCAAACCTTCTGTAAAAAACTAAAAACTGCAAAGCTAAAATCGCTGCGAATCGTAATAAAACGCAGGAAAAGGAAGTTTTGCGCTTTTTAAGGCAATTTCCGTCAAAGAGTCAAGTTTTCCAAAGCTAAAAGAAGTTTGCTTTAAAAATTTTTTAACAAGGGAAGGCTTTGGCTTGTATTTGTATTCTTCCAAGTCTTTTTTGTAGTCTTTATTGCCAAAAACTTCCGTGTAAATCAAATTTTTTGCTTCTTCAAAGTTCATTACATCGTCAACAAGCCCGTTATTTTTCGCCTGATTTGCCGTATAAATGCGTCCGTCCGCAAGTTCACGAACTTTTTCAATATCAAGCTTGCGGCTTTCGCTCACAATCTGAGTAAATTGACAGTAACACTCATCGGCAATCGACTGCATGATTTTTTTCTGCTCTTCGGTTACGGGTTCGGTAAAACTTCCCATAACCTTGTTTCGTCCAGCATGAATCGTTTCGCTTTTTATTCCGTGTTTTTTCATAAGTTCGGTTAAATCAACAAAACGTCCGGCAATTACACCAATTGAACCAGTCAAAGTGTTTCTGTTTGCAAAAATTTTGTCGGCAGAACAGCCAATGTAATAACCGCCGCTTGCCGCAAGAGAAGCAAAATATGCATAGACAGGACGCTTGGTTTCTCTCTTGTATTTTAAAACAGCTTCAAAAACTTCGTCAGATTCATAAACTCCGCCTCCAGGAGAATCGATAAAAAGCAATAATCCGGCATTAGCCTTGTCTTCCGAAATATCTTCTATCTGCTCAAGAATCCATTTTTGATTGTAAGTTTCGTTTTTTTCTTCGATAACACCGTCAATAACAAGTTTTGCGACCGTTTTTCCAGCCATTTTTTACACTCCCATAAAAAGTTTGCAACACAATCTTATAACAAAGTCAGCATATAAAAAGTTTAAAATGTTTACTACCCAAAATTCGGCGCTAATTCTTATTTTTTTTCTTATTGTGATTTTTTTCACAATAAAGCCAGTGTTTTTTCCGCTTTTTGTTGACTTTAACCGCAGAATTACCTAAACTTTTTGTACAATTTTTTGTGAATATTTTCACAAAAAAATCCGCGTTAGGGATAGAAGGGGCGCAAAGCGTTGGCGAAAGCCAATGGCAACCCCGAATAGCCCGGCTCGAGCGAAAGCGAGAGAAACGCCCAAAAAAGAATCAAAAATCACGATGAGGTGGAGACGAATGTCAAGAGTTTACAATTTTAGTGCTGGTCCTTCTTGCTTGCCGGAAGA
>DLLE01000001.1:0-24851 GCA_002477955.1 Treponema sp. UBA7570
TTTCTATTTTGTCTCCTCCACAACAAAAGTCATAACGGATTTTCAAAGATTTAAGGATGAGCTGGACAGGAAAGACTTCAGCTTCGTTGTGCCGGACTTCACTCTTAACAAGTCGCTTGAAAGGCTTGAATCCTTGACACAAGGGCAAAAAGACAAGGTGGAATTTCTGTGCAATGAGTGCTGCTGGACCGGATGCAGGGAGCGGAAAATCTGCTACGAGAACGTGAGCCGGAAAAATCTCGGCGAGGATAACAACTGCCCTGACCACATCTGCAGGTCGCCGGGAGGCAAGGACGGCTACGTGTTCTCAAATGCGATGAAAAATCCCTCTTTCATCGGAATTAGCGAGATAAAAAATATTTACCTTCCTATTGGATTTTCAAACTTTAAAATCGAGGGGCGAGGGCTTGGAAGCGCGATGATACTGGAGTTTCTTCTATATTATATGACAAAGCCTGAATACCAGCTGAATGTAAGGGAAGCGGTTTACCTTGACAGCATGCTTGACTTGTTCTGAAAAAAAACTGCCGGGCTTGCAACGAAGACGCATTTCTCTAGTGCCGCACAATTAAAGCCGCTCAAAACCATATCCGCATTTTTGCATTCTCTTACCAGTTCCACAAATTTCTTCCAAATTCCTCAGCCTTATTGAACAAACCTACCAATTTACTTATAATAACCTTACGTTTAGACAAAGACGGCTGGCTACTTATACGGTGAGCCAGCCATTTTTTTTGGAGGTCAAAAATGAAATCTTTGTTCAAGTGCGCGGCTTTAGTTCTTTCTGCGCTTTCCGTATTCGGGCTTGCTTCTTGCGGCGAGAAAAAGGCAAAAAGCAATGTCCTTAATGTTATGGTTGAAGTTGAAGTTGCGTCTCTCGACCCGCAGCAGGCAACAGACGGAACTTCCTTCGAGGTTATCGCGAACTTCACAGACGGTCTCAAGCAGATGGCAGGAGACGGCTCTACAATCAACGCATTGTGCGCCGAGGAAGCAGTCTCTCAGGACGGTCTGACTTACACTTTCAAGATCCGCGAGGATGCGAACTGGGCAAACGGCGAGCCTGTTACAGCTGACGACTTTGTTTTCGGCTGGCAGCGCGCGGTTGACCCGAAAATCGCTTCTGAGTACGCTTACATGCTTTCAGACATCGGACAGGTGAAGAACGCGGCTAAAATCATCGCGGGCGAGCTTCCTGTCGAGGAGCTTGGAGCAAAGGCTTTGGACGCAAAAACTTTGCAGGTTCAGCTTGAAGTTCCAGTCTCTTACTTTGACTCAATCCTCTACTTCCCGACTTTCTATCCTGTAAACCGCAAATTCTACGAGTCTGTGGGAGACAAGTTTGGAACAAGCGCGGACACAGTTCTTTCAAACGGAGCATTTGTCCTGACTGACTACCAGCCGGCGGCTCTCGCTTTCTCTTTGAAGAAGAACGACAAGTATTATGACGCGGCGAAAATCAAGCTCGACGGCCTTAACTATCAGGTTCTTAAAGACAGCCAGCAGGCTTTGATGGCTTACCAGAACGGCACTCTCGACATTGTTAAGCTTTCGGGCGACCAGGTTGACCAGGTTAAGGACGACCCTGAATTCAAGACAATCGGAGCCGGCTATCTCTGGTACATCTCGCCTATGATTGATAAAGTTCCGGCTCTTCAGAATCTCAACATGAGAAAGGCTTTCACTTTCGCTCTTGACCGCGAGTCTATCGTGAAGAACGTTGTAAAGGACGGCTCAATGGCTGCCTACACTCCAGTTCCGGCGGAATTCGCATACAACGAGAACGGCGAGGACTTCATCACAGCGCAGAAGGAATATCCTGAGCTTTGCGACTTTGACGCTGCAAAAGCTCTTGAATACTACAGCAAGGCAAAGGCAGAGCTTGGAAAAGACAAGTTCGCTTTCGAGATGATTGTTGACGACACAACAGTCCAGCAGAACGTTGCGGCAGTAATCAAGGAGCAGATTGAGAAGACTCTCCCGGGCGTTACAATCAATCTTCGTGTCGAGCCGAAAAAGCAGCGCGTTCAGGATATGCAGGACGGAAACTTTGAGCTTGCATTTACAAGATGGGGTCCGGACTATGCAGACCCGATGACTTATCTTGGAATGTGGATTACAAACAACTCGAACAACTACGGACTTTGGTCAAACTCAGCTTACGATGCCCTTATTGAATCTTGCGTTACAGGAAAATACGCGCAGATGCCAAAGGAAAGATGGGAGACTTTGAAGGCCGCAGAGAAAATCGTCCTTGAAGACACTGTTATCTTCCCGTTGTACCAGCAGGCGGACGCTTGCATGGTCAAGGCAAACGTGAACGGAATCGAATTCCACCCGGTCGCGCTCAACAGAGTCTACAAGAACACAACAAAGAACTAATTTTGGGGCTTACCCGCCATTCGGCGGGTCGGGCTATCCGCACTTCGCCGTCTTGCGCGGCTCATTCCGGCATTTTTTGCAAAAACGCTAAGCAAAACGCGCCAGCAAAAATGCCGGAACGCCTGCGGCGGTGCTACTATCCCTAAGCTATTCCGCTTGCAAAACTTGAGCATTGCACATTCTTAATTGCGCATTGAATTTCAGGAATTACAATTTTGAAAAAATACATTCTAAAACGAATTCTAATTTCTCTTTTCACACTTCTGGCAATAACACTAATCCTTTTTATCCTTCTCCAGCTTATGCCAGGCTCGCCTTTCAACGACGAGAAGCTTTCGGCAGACCAGCGTGCCGCTTTATATGCAAAATACGGGCTGGACAAACCGGTTTTTGTCCAGTTCTTCAAATATGTCGGAAATATGTTCCGCGGAGACTTCGGCGTGAGCTACAATATCTCGAAAAACACGCCGATTTCAACCTTAATCGCCTCCCGCCTGCCGGTCTCGTGCAGAATCGGATTTCAGGCGGTCTTTATCGGGGCTTTAATCGGCCTTGTGCTTGGAATTGTGGCGGCAATCAAGCACCGCACAGTCTGGGACACAATCGCCACGGTGATTTCTGTAATCGGGGTGAGCGTTCCAAGCTATGTTTTCGCGCTCGCTTTGAGCTACCAGTTCGGCTTCAAATGGAAAATCTTCCCTATGCTTTTCACAGCGCAGTCGCCATATTTTTCAAGCGTTCTTCCGAGCATCTCGCTTTGCATGTTCACAATGGCGTCTATTGCGCGCTTTACACGCACTGAAATGCTCGAGGCTTTAGGCTCTGACTATATACAGCTTGCGGAAAGCAAGGGACTTTACGGCTGGAGGCTTATCGCGCGGCACGCCCTTAGAAACACTCTGATTCCGATTATCACGGTCTTAGCTCCGCTCATCGTTGACCTGATGACAGGCTCGCTTGTAGTCGAGAAAATCTTCGCGATTCCGGGCGTCGGCTCGCTTCTGGTCACGGCAATCCAGTCGAACGACTACAACGTTGTAATCGCCTTGAGCTTTATCTACAGCGCGCTTTACATCGGAATTATGCTTGCGGTCGATATTCTTTACGGCGTAATCGACCCTAGAATCCGCCTTTCAGGAGCAGTAAATGAGTAAGAACAACACTATAATGCCGGATTTTCTTCCGGATGACTTCAAGCTGAAATCTGACAGCGCGAGAACGCAGGTTGACTCGAACTTCGCAAGCGTGAGCTACTGGAAGGAAGTGAGAATCCGCTTTTTCTCGAACAAGAGCGCGGTTCTTTCAGCGGTGGCAATCATCGTGATAATGTTCTTCGCCTTTGCAGGCCCGCATTTCACAAAATACACTTACTCAGAGCAGAATCTTGAACAGAAAAACTACGCGCCTCGAATTCAGGGGCTTGAAAAGCTAGGGATTTTCAACGGCGACGAGAATATGAGAACAACGTCAGGCAGCAGAAAGACGAATCTCTACGAGAAAAACGGCGACACTAACGTCTATTACTGGTTCGGCTCGGACACTCTCGGACGCGACATCTGGACGCGCACTTGGATGGGAACGAGAGTCTCTCTCTACATTTCAATCGTGGCGGTTCTAATCGACATGATTATCGGGCTTTCGTTCGGCCTTGTCTCGGGATATTTCGGAGGAATGACCGATTCTGCAATGCAGCGTTTCGCGGAGATTGTGAACGGAATTCCGCGCCTTGTAATCGTCACGCTTTTAATGCTGATTCTAAAGCCTGGAATTGCGACAATCATCTTCGCGCTGATGATCACTGAATGGATTGGAATGTCGAGAATCGCGCGCGCTGAAATGCTTAACCTAAAGGAGCGGGAATTTGTTCTTGCCTCACGGACTTTGGGAGCTGGAAATTTCTCTATAATTCTGCACGAGATTCTTCCGAACATAAACGGCCAGGTAATCACGCAGACAATGTTCTCTATTCCGACGGCGATTTTCACCGAAGCTTTCCTGAGCTTTGTGGGCCTTGGAATTCCGGTTCCGCAGTGCTCGCTCGGCTCTCTCATAAGCGACGCTTTCAACAGCTTTACAACGCATCCCTACCAGATTATTCCGCCGATTGTGGTTCTTGCGGTTCTTATGCTCAGCTTCAACATCTTGGCAGACGGACTGCGCGAGGCGATTGACCCGAAATTCAAGGAGCAGTGAGATGGGCGAAATGACAAACGACACAATTCTTTCTGTAAAAGACCTGAACATCTCGTTCAAGACAACCGCAGGAATGGTGAACGCAATCCGCGGAGTTGACTTTGACTTGAAGCGCGGCGAGACTCTTGCGATTGTGGGCGAGTCAGGCTCTGGAAAATCCGTCACGACAAAAACCGTGATGGGAATTCTAGCGAAGAACGCGGTTGTGAACTCAGGCGAAATCGTCTACAACTGCCTGGAGCCTGACAACAAGACTTACACAAAATACGACATCCTGAATATGAAGACACGCGACATCAGGCGGAACATCAACGGAAAAAACATCGCAATGGTGTTCCAGGACCCGATGACCTCGCTTGACCCTACGATGAGCATAGGAAAGCAGATTGCAGAGGGAATGATTTACCATTACCACACTCCAAAGCGCGAGGCCTACCAGAAAGTCCTGAAGCTTCTGCACGAGGTCGGAATCACGGACGCGAAGGCAAGAATGAAGAACTATCCCCATCAGCTTTCAGGCGGAATGAGGCAGAGAATCGTTATTGCAATCGCCCTTGCGTGCAGCCCGGAGCTTCTAATCTGCGACGAGCCGACAACCGCGCTTGACGTTACAATTCAGGCGAAAATTCTCGACCTTATCAAGGAAATCCAGAAAAAGCGCAGCCTGTCTGTAATCTTCATCACGCACAACATGGGCGTTGTGGCAAGAGTGGCAGACAGGATAAACGTGATGTACGCCGGAAAAATCGTGGAGAGCGGAACAGCGGACGAGATTTTCTACGACCCGCGGCACCCTTACACTTGGGGCTTGCTTTCCGCAATGCCCGACCTTGAGACGACAGGCGACCGCCTCTACACAATTCCGGGGTCTCCGCCGAACCTTCTCCACAAAGTTCAAGGCGACCCTTTCGCGCCAAGAAACGCATACGCGCTCAACATTGACGACAGGCTTGAGCCTCCGATGTTCAAGATTTCAGAGACGCACAGCGCGGCAACGTGGCTTCTGCATCCTGACGCGCCGAAAGTTGAAATGCCGGCGGAGCTTAAAGAAAGAATCAGCAGAATGAAAGAGGAGGCGAAAAAATATGAGTGAGAAAACACCGCTTTTAAAAGTAGAGAATCTTAAGCAGTATTTCAAAGTCTCCTCAAAATACACGGTAAAGGCCGTTGACAATGTGTCGTTCGAGATTTTCCCGGGCGAGACATACGGGCTTGTGGGCGAGAGCGGAAGCGGAAAATCCACAATCGGACGCAGCGTAATCCGCCTTTACAATCCGACCGCAGGCAAAATCACGTTTGACGGACGCGACATCTCGTCAAAAATGAAGGGCGATTCAGAGGAATATCTTCGCACAAATATGCAGATGATTTTTCAGGACCCTATGGCGTGCCTTAATCCAAGGAAAAAAGTTGGCGAGATTATCGGCGAGGGCTTGGACATTCACCATCTTTACGCTACACGGCAGGAGCGCGAGGCGAAAATCCAGCGTATCTTGAAAAAAGTCGGGCTTGCCCCTGAGCATATCGAACGCTATCCGCACCAGTTCTCAGGCGGCCAGCGGCAGAGAGTCGGAATCGCGCGCGCGCTGATTATGAACCCGAAGCTCGTGATTGCCGACGAGTGCATTTCCGCGCTTGACGTTTCAATTCAGGCGCAAGTTGTGAACATGATGAAGGACATTCAGGAAGAGACCGGCTGCGCATACCTTTTTATTGCGCACGACCTGAGCATGGTAAAGTACATCTCAGACAGAATCGGAATTCTGCACTTAGGACATCTTCTTGAGACCGGCACGACAGACGAGATTTTCTCTAATCCTGTTCATCCGTACACAAGAAGCCTGCTTTCCGCAATTCCGCGCCCAAATCCGGCCGTCGAGAAAAACCGCAAGATAAAAAGCTACAGCTACCACACAAGCGGAATCGACTACTCGAAAGGAACGCCTCACGTTGTGGAAGGTACGCACAAGGTTCTTGCCACAGATGCGGAATTCGCGAAGTGGACGCAAAAAATATATGAATAGACGCAGGTTTTGATGTAAAGGCGCTCGCCGCAGACCGACTGTTTTGAAATGCAGCACATTGAACGCAGATTAAAAGAGGATTTGCGCTGACAAACGCAGGCCTATACGACGGCAGCTGCTAATGCTAGCAAGTGCCGCAATACAACCTACGCGACGGCTACTGACAATGCTAGCAGGTGTCGTAATACAGCTTACGCGACGGCTACTGACAATGCTAGCAGGTGCCGCAATACAACCTACGCGACGGCTGCTGACAATGCTATAGGTGTAAGATGCATGTACACCGACCGGTAGTTGTTAGGATTGGAAACTTCTTTTTTTTTAAGTATATTAAAATTATCTTTAAAAGTTTGCGTTGCAAGCTTTCTTATCATCGGTTGTTTTTCACTTTGCTGCGAAACAACTTAAAAAGCCAATCATAAAACGGAAGTTTTAATCTTGATTTTTTATGGGAGTATTTTATGAAAGTTGTTTTGTTTAACGGCAGCCGGAAAGACAATGGCTGTACTTTTACAGCGTTGGATTTGGTAGCTAAGAGTCTTGAATTTGAAGGTATTGAAACAGAAATTTTGAATATCGGACGAAGAGTTTTTAATGGCGAAATTGAAGCTGTTGTAAAAACTGCTTCTGAAAAGGTTAAAAATGCTGACGGTTTTGTTTTTGGCTCTCCGGTTTATTGGGCTAGTCCTAGCGGCGAACTTGTTATGTTTATGGACAGACTCTGGGCTGCTGCCGGTGCGGATTTTAGATTTAAGCCTGCGGCTAGTGTTTCGACCTGCCGCCGTGCAGGAAATACTGCTACTCTTGATGTTATAAATAAATATTTTGCTTATAGCGCAATGCCAATTGTTACTAGCTGCTATTGGAACGAAGTTCATGGAAAAACGCCGGAAGATGTTCTTAAAGACGAGGAAGGCGTTCAGACAATGACAATGCTTGGAAAAAATATGGCATGGATTTTAAAATCCATTGAAGCTGGCAAAAAGACTGTAAAACAGCCGGAATGGGTTGAAAAAGTTATGACAAATTTTATTCGTTAGCGGAAAAAAGCGTAAGGGAATGGAAGGGCGGCAAAGCCGTTGCGGAACGTAGTGGAGCAATGCAGGCGAAAGCCGGAACCCTGGAACTCCCGACGGCAACAAGTTGCCGGAACGCCCCAAAAACCGTAGAATTAAAAAATGTATAAAAATCCGATTATTTTGTGTGATTATTCAGACCCAGATGTTATTCGGGCTGGTGGAAATTATTTTATGGTGGCTTCGAGCTTTAATTTTACGCCGGGGCTGCCGATTCTTTTTTCTAAAAACCTGGTTGACTGGAAGCTGATAAATTATGCTGCTAAAAACATTCCGCTTGAACAGTACAATTTTCCTCAAAATGCAAAAGGCATTTGGGCGCCTTCGTTTTCGTATTACAAGGGAATTTTTTATATAATCGTTGGTTTGCCTGATGAAGGAATTTTTTTAACTCAAACTGATGATATTTTTGGAAAATGGTCTCCGCTTAAATTGATTTATAAGGCGAAAGGTTTTATTGATCCGGCGCTTTTTTTTGATGATGATGGAAATGCTTATGTTTATCATGCCTATGCAAAAAGCCGGTGTGGTTTTAACAGCAGAATCGGGCTTTTAAGGTTTAATAAAGAACTTAAGGTCTGTGAAGGCGAGGATAAAATTATCTTTGACGGAACTAAAACTCAGCCGACGATGGAAGGGCCGAAAGTTTACAAGAGAAACGGATTTTATTATATTTTTGCGCCGGCTGGAGGAGTTGCGGAAGGATGGCAGACTGTTTTGCGTTCTAAAAATCCTGAAGGTCCGTGGGAAGAAAAAATTGTTTTGAAGGAAGGCGAGTCTGGAGTAAATGGACCGCATCAAGGCGCTTTTGTCGAAACTCCTTTTGGAGAAAACTGGTTTATTCATTTTCAAGACCGTGGAATTTTTGGAAGAATTGTCCATCTTGAACCGGTTTTGTGGAAAAATGACTGGCCTTTGATGGGAACTTCTGTAAAAACAGGTCTTATGCCTGGAGAGCCGGTTTTAAAATTCAGGTCGCCGAAATTTAATATTCTAAAAAATTTGAAAAATCCTTTTAAGAAACCAGTCTGCGCTTTTGAAAATTGCGGTCTTGAATGGCAGTGGAGCGGAAATCATTCTGAAAAATTTGCAAAGGCTGAAAAGAGTTTTAATCCGGATGCGGAAAATTTTAGACTGGCTGTTTTGCATCGTGGTTCGAAAAATCAAAACGGTTTTCCAGTTTTATGGAATTCTTCAAATATTTTAACTCAAAAAATTCAGTATGAAAATTTTTATTTAAAAGCTGTTCTTGACGTAAGCAGTTTGCCAAATGGTTCTCGTGCGGGAATGATTTTTCTTGCAGATGAATACGCTTCTGTTGCGATTGAAAAAACTGTTTTGGGTTTTGATTTTGTTTATTTAAAATCGAAAAACGAGGATTTGACGGACGAAACTAGAAGTGAATTTGAAGTTTATCGTGAACACTTAAACTTGAAAAACGAAAATCAGCCGATAAAAATTCGAATGGATTTTATTTCGTTCAGTATATATTCTGGCGCGGTTCAGTTTACCGTGAAGACTGGAAGAGGCTTTAAAAATTCTTTTAAATGGAAAAGTGATTTTTTTACAACGGAAAGCGCGCACTGGGTTGGCGGCCGGTTCGGAATTTACGCGATAGGAAATGCAGAGGCTGACGAAAAAGGCAGCGCTTTGTTTAAGTCGATAAAAGTAAGACATTAAAAATGTATAATTAACTATTGGTCGTTAGTCTGTAATTCCAATTGTGTTTTGGATAACGGCCTTTCATTTCTTTGCAGATTTCTATCCAGGCGCCAGACCAAAAGTTTTCCAGATTGTCGGTGATTTGCAAAGGTCTGCGTGCTGGAGAAAGAAGCTTTAAAATTACAGGAATTCCTGAAATTTTTGGAGTTGAAAAACACCCGAAAATTTGTTGAATTATAATTTCGAGAATTGGAACAGCGTTTAACAAACGAACGTTAGCTAAATAACCGTCGATATTCAACATTTCTGAACTGATAAGCCGGCTTTCGTATTTTATTTTCGCTTTTTTTCCATTTTCGAGAATAATTGATGAAGGAACAGAACTGTCGATTTTTGTTCCGTTCAAAAAATAAAAAAGAGCGTCAAAAACTATGTTTTCGTCAATTTTGCTGGAAGTTATAAACGGCAAAAGCCAGGTTTCTGCGTTTTTTTGCAGAGATTCAATTTGTGTAAAAAGTTCCGTTTCAATATGGTTTGCATAAAATTGTGCTCGAAGCAGAAAGTCAAAAATTTTTTTATCAAATGGAAGAACCGAAAGACCGTTTTTTTGAATTTCTGAGCAAAGAGCCTTTCCAAAATCATGCGGAGAAACAGGCAATTTTTTTTCTTTTAGAAGGATTGCGCCATAATAGCTTTTTTGTGTTTTTTTGGCGGAAAAAGTTTTTTTGTCAAACTCCAGTTCTTCTGTTATTTCAGAATGATTTTTGAGCCAGTTTTCGAGCTGAATTGAGTCGATTTTTTCAAACGAATAAATTTTTCCTGTTGAGCTTCCTGCATTTACTTCCGGAGCAATGAGCCATTCCGGGCTTTCCTGATACGCTTTTGCAAGAACTGCTTTGCGGGCAGAGGGAAATTGATATAAAGTCTGCGCGGTGTTTTTTAAAAAAGATTGCTCTTCAATTGGCTGTTTTTTTCCGAGCCTGTCTGGAAATCCGGAGAGAAAAAGTTCTGTTTGTGAAAATTCTTCATATCCGCTTGGGCTTGAAGAAAAACCGCACTTTTCGATGCGTTTTTTTAATAGCGAAAGAAATTTTTTCTTTTGTTCTTCGTTTGCAGTTCCGTATTGGCTGAATTTTAGGACGAAATTTAAGGCTTCCTCAAGGTGGTTTGTTTTTTTTCCATAAAGGCTTGCACAGGCCAGCCGCGGTTCAATTCCGAGTTCGAGGGCAAATTTTCCATTTTGAGTGATTTTTTCGTTTTCTAAAAAGCCGAATTCTGTTAAAAGCATTGCCGCGGCGTTCCAGGCGGATTTTGACGGAGAATCCAGCCAGAAAAATGAATCTATTTTTGTTGAGCCCCATTTTGCACATTCAAGAACAAGAGAAGCAAGGTTGCACCGGAGAATTTCTGGTTGAATTTCGCTATTGAGAATGTCAAATTTGCTCCAAAGTCTGACGCAACGTCCGCTCATAAGTCTTCCGGCTCTTCCTGCTCTCTGGTCGGCGCTGAACTGGCTTGCTTTTTCGGTTACAAGTCTTTCCATTCCGAGAGAAACATTCATTTTGCTGATTCTTGAAAGCCCGCTGTCGATTACTGTTGTAACGCCTGGAACTGTCAAAGAGGTTTCTGCAATTGATGATGATAAAATTATTCGTCTTGGAGAAGAAATTGGAACTTCTGAGAGAATTTTTTTTTGTTCGGACAAAGGAACCGAAGAATGCAAGGTCAAAATTTCCGCTTCCGCTGAAGAAAGCGAATTTTCTAATTCTGAACGGAGCTTGTTGATTTCTGCAATTCCTGGAAGGAAAACGAGGATTGAGTCGGTTCTGTTTTGATTTTTGACTAACGGACATTTGTTTATTGGCTGCGAAATTTCATCTAAAACAGCATTTTTTACCGAAATTTTGTCTTTATAAACGATTTCTACCGGAAACTGTCTGCCAGGAATTTCCATAACCGGAGCGGCTGGCTGTGATAAAAATTCTGCAATTCTTTTTGAATTTATTGTTGCCGACATGATTATAACAAAAAGGTCGTCGCGCAGAGACATTGCTTCTTTTAAAAACGCAAGCGCGAGGTCCGCATGTACAGAACGTTCATGAAATTCGTCTATAACTACAACATTTGTATCTTCTAAAAGAGGATTATTTTGAAGACGGCGCGTTAAAATTGCTTCGGTTATAACCTCAAACCGGGTTTTTTGAGATATTTTGCTTTCTAAGCTCAATGTGTAGCCGACAGTTTCGCCTGTTTTTTCTCCGATAAGAGAAGAAATTCTTTCTGCAAGAGCAACTGTTGCAAGCCGTCTTGGTTCGAGCATGAGGATTTTTCCGTTAAAATTTTCTAGAAGCGCGAGCGGAACTGCGGTTGATTTTCCTGCGGCGGTTTGTGCCGTTAAAACTAAAAATCTTGACGGAGAATTTTTTAAATTTTGGCAAATTTGCTCAAGGTAAGGAGTTATGGGAAGATTTTTAATTTTTTCGTTTATAAACATTTTTATTCAATTCCTGCTGCCTGCAGAAGAGTTTTTGTGTACGGATTTTCCGGGTTTGACAGAAGCTCGTCGGTCGGCTTTTCTTCGACAATTTGACCTTTGTGCATAACGCCGATTCTGTCTGCCATGTAAGCGACAACGTTTAAATTATGACTTATAAAAAGATATGTCAAATTCATTGATTTTTGCATTGTCTTGAGAAGATTTAGGATTTGGGCTTGAATTAAAACGTCGAGTGCGCTTACACATTCATCGCAAATTACAAATTCCGGATTTAAAATCATTGCGCTGGCAATTGCAACTCGCTGCCTTTGTCCTCCAGAAAGCTGATGTGGAAATTTTTCGAGAGAATCTGGCGGAAGCCCGACTAAAGTGCGCATTTCGTTTATGATTTTGCTGCGTTCAAGTTTTGTTTTGCCGATTTTGTGAATTATTAGAGGTTCTTCGATTATTGATTTGATTTTCTTTTTTGGATTTAGCGAAGAATATGGATCCTGAAAGATTATTTGGCAGTGGCGCCGGAAATTTTTTTCATCTTTGACAGGGGTTCCTTCAAATAAAATTTCTCCGGAATCTGGTTTTTTAAGGGCGCAAATTAAGCTGCTTAAGGTTGATTTGCCGCAGCCGGATTCGCCGACCAGCCCGTAACATTCGCCTTTGTTTATTGAAAGATTTACGCCATTTACGGCATTTGTAATTCCGTTTTTTGTTGAGAAAGCTTTAAAAACATTTTTACATTCGATTATTTTTTGCGGATTATTCATTTTGCCATTCTCCGAAATGTACAGGAAGTTTTTCGTGGCGTTTTTTTGCATCTGGAATGGAATCTATGAGCGCCTTTGTATATGGGTGTTGGGGATTTTTTAATATTTCTTCTGTTTTTCCTGTTTCTACGATTTTTCCTTTGTACATTATATAAATTCTTGAACAGAGTTTTTTTACAACTGTAAAATCGTGTGTTATTAAAAGAAGCGCCGTGTTAAATTCACTTTTTAAGTTCTGAATTATCGAAAGAATTTTATTTTGCGTTGAAACGTCCAGTGCGGTTGTCGGCTCGTCCGCAATTAAAAGCTCAGGATTTGTCATAAGCGCGCTTGCAATCATTACGCGCTGTCTCATTCCTCCTGAAAGCTCGTGCGGATAGCAGTTGAAAATTTTTTTTGTGTCTTCAAGTCCGGTCATTTTTGCAAGTTTTTCTGCCTGTTTTTGAGCCTCTTGCTTTGAAATTCCTTTTATAAGGGCTGATTCTTCTATTTGCTTGCCGATTTTTAAGAGCGGATTTAAACTTGTCATGGGTTCCTGGAAAATAATTGATTTATTTTTTCCGGTAAAAGTGATTGTTCCTTCAGTGATTTTTGCATTTTCCGGCAAAAGGTTCATTATGCTGAGAGAGGTTATTGTTTTTCCTGAACCGGATTCTCCGACGAGGGCGACAAATTCTCCGGGAAAAATTTCCAAATTTACGTTTTTTACTGCCGTAAAGTTTTTTTGCCTGGAGCAAAATTCAACTGACAAATTTTCTATTTTTAGCAAGGTTTTTTGTAAATTCATTTTATTTTCCATTTACTTCCGAAATTCCATCGCCAATTAAATTTACGCCAAAAACAAGAATTATCAGAAAAATAAGCGGAAAAATAATTCCTGCTGGATTTGTAAAAATGTAATGCTGGGCGTCGTTCAACATTCTTCCAAAACTTGGGTATGGCGGACGGACTCCAAGTCCGAGGTAGCTTAAACCAGATTCATTCAAAATTGCCATTGAAAAACTCAAGGTTGCGGTTATGAGAAGGTCGCTTAAAATATTTGGTAAAATATGAATGTACATGATTCTGAAATTTCCAGCGCCGCGGGCTTTTGCGGATTGCACAAAAAGTGAATTTTTAAATTTGATGTAGCCGGAACGGGTGATTCTTGTAAAGCGGGGAATGCTCATAATGCAGAGAACCAGAATTGTAACTTTGATGTCCGGTTCAAAAACCGCGGCGAGCATCAAAGCCAAAAGAATTCCAGGAAAAGCCATTTGTGTGCTGACAAGCTTCATGATGATTGTGTCGGCAATTCCGCCAAACCAGCCGCAGATTGAGCCTAGAACCAGTCCTGTAAAAAGTCCAAAAATCATTACAATAAAGCCGATTATGACAGAAATTCTCAGACCGACCATTATTCTGCTTAAAACATCGCGGCCAAGTGAGTCTGTTCCAAGAAGATGATGAAATGACGGCGGCTCAAGTTTTGCGGCGGCGTTTGTCAAATTTGGATCGTACGGAAGCCAAATTGTTCCTGCAAGCATGAATAGAATTATGAAAGAAAACATGCAAAAACCAGTTAAAAATGTTTTGTTTTTTAAGTATTTTGCCAGGTTTTCTTGAAGAATTTTCATATTTGAATTCATTATTGGCTACCTCTCAAAATTCCTTGTCCTTGGGTCAATAATTGAATAAAGAATATCGACCGCAAAGTTGCAGGTCAAAGCCATTGCGGCAAGATAAACTGTCAGACCTTGCAGCAGCGGAAAATCTCTTGAAGAAATTGAATGAATTATAAGTTTTCCAATTCCTGGAAGAGAAAAAACATTTTCAATTATTATGCTTCCTCCAAAAATATCTGCGGTAATAAGACCGAGAGTTGTAATGGATGGGATGAGCGCGTTTCTGAGCACGTGGCGAACGATAACCTGTTTTTCATTCAAACCTTTGCTTTTTGCCGTTCTTACATAATCCTGCTTTAACTCATTTTCCATGCTTGTTTTTATGTATCTTGCGAGAATTGAAGATGAGCCCAGCGAGATTGCCAGCGAAGGCAGAATAAGACTTTTTGGACCGTCAAAACCTACCGAAGGCAACATTTTTAATCCGACAGTAAAAATTAAAATCAAAATAAGGGCTGTGCAAAATGACGGCATTGAAACCCAAATTTGATTTAAGACAGAAAGACAGCGCCAGAGCTTTTTTTTTCTGTTGAGTGCAAATGTAATTCCCAGAAAAGTGCCGATTGCAATGGTAAAGACAAGCGAAAGCAACGATAGAGACGCGGTAGTTTTGAGGGCACCTGCAATTAAAGAAGAAACGCTTTGGTTATATTTGTAGGAAATTCCAAGATTTCCGCAAAATGCTCCTTTTAGCCAGTTTGCATAGCGCAAGGGAAGGCTTTGATTTAGCCCAAGTTGAAGTTCAAGAGCTTCAATTTGAGTCTGGTCTGCGTCTGGTCCGAGAATTGCAAGCGCCGGATTGCCAGGAAGAAGCTGGAATGTAAGAAAAGTCACCAGGGTTACAAGAAGAAGAGTCGTCATAAAGTCGATGAATTTTCTTACATAAAAGCTCATTTTTTGTTCCTTTTTTTTGTCGAATAATATTCTAGTCAATAAAGTAAAGTGTTGAAAAATCGTAAAAATTTACTGGATAAGGAGTGTAGCCGGCTATATTTTTTTGAGTGATGATATTGCGGCCTGGATCGCAGATAAAGACAGCAGGGCAGTCCATTGTAAGAATTTCCTGACATTTCTTAAAATAATCTGCGCGTTTTTTTAGATCGATTTCTGATTCTGCTGCTGCAAAATTTTTGTCATATTCAGGATTTCTATATTTTATAAAGTTGCGTTTGTAATCTGAACAGTAACGGCGAAGAACTTCTGACGGATCAATTTCTCCTGCAAATGCAATTACAGTTGTCTGATATTCAGCTTTTGAATAAACTTTGTCTAGCCAGGTTGTCCATTCAACAGGAACAATTGTGCAGTTGATACCAAGCGGTTTGAGCATATTTACGATAATCTGGGCAGTATCAACGTGAGGCTGGTAGTTTGCAGGAACTGTAATCGTCATATCGAACCCGTTTTTGTAAGACGACTGATTCATATATTCTTTTGCTTTTTCAATATTGTAAGAAAAAATTCCGGAAAGCTTGTCGTTGTAGCAATCGCCTAAAATCGGGCTAAAATTTGAATAAAGTTCAGTTGCAAAACCGTCAAAAACGCCGTTTATGATTTCTGTTTTGTCAATTGCGCAGGTAATTGCCTTTCGAACGTTGATGTCTGCAAGCGGAGGATAAGAATTGTTCATTCCAAGAATTTGAATCATATTTTGCGGATGACTTATGATTTTAAAGTTCTTTTCGAGCATTTTTGCGTTTGTTCCGGAAATCATCTGGGCAACGTCGATTTGACCAGACTGAAGCGCAGATATTGCTGAATTTTCGTCGGTCATAATGAGAATTTCGATGTTTTTTATTTTTCCAGCACGTTCTTTATCGTAGTAATCATCGTTACGTTCAAAAACTATTTTTTCGTGAAGAGAATATGAAACGAATTTATAAGGGCCTGTTCCAACCGGCATTGTTTCGTTGTCATTGTAATCGTGCAAAAGAATTGGACTTGTCGCTACAAGAAGCAAAAAGGCTCCAGAAGTTTTTTTCAGTTCAATTACAAAAGTGTAGTCGTCTGGGGCAGAAACTGATTTTACAATCTGCATATTGTCGGAACGTGCTGCAAGACCGTCGAGGCCTGCCAAATTTTTGTAAGTGAAAACACAGTCGGCAGAAGTAAATTCTGTTCCGTTGTGAAATTTTACGCCTTTGCGAAGGTTAAAAGTATAAGTTAAAAAATCGTCAGAAACTGAGTAATTTTCTGCAAGGGCAGGATAAAGAGAGCCGGTTTCATCATATTTTAAAAGTCCTTCAAAAATATTGTCTGTAACGGCGGCTGTTTCGGCAGCGGCAGATTTCCATGGAAAAAAACTGTCCGGTTCAGAGCACATTGTCATTCTCAAAGTGTCGTGAGATTTTTTTGTTCCGCATGAAGAAAATGCGAGAGCTGTTGCAATCAATGCCAGCGTCAAAAGTTTTATTGATTTTTTCATTTTTATGTTCCTTTTCTAGGTTTTTGCGGTCTAAAATTAACAGCAGCGTTTTTTAAGAATTAAGTTCAAGCGCCTTTTTTACGCCGATAAGCGTAAGTTCCGGGAAAATTTCGTCAAAAATATTGCAGTTTTCAAAAATTTTTGCAAAACCGCCAGTACCGACAATGTACGGCTTGTCTTCGGGATTTTCGCTTTTAAAGACTTCTGAACTGATTGTGCGGCAAATTTCTTTAATTGCGCCTGCTGTTCCAAAATAAATTCCAGACTGAATTGCTTCGATTGTTGCAGTTGCGCAGGCTTTTTCGCTTTTTTTTATATCGACATGCGGCAGTTTTGAAGTGCCGGAAGCAAGTGCCTGAACTGAAATTTTTAAGCCAGGAAGAATTGAGCCGCCTAAATATTCCTTGTTTTTTGTAAGCGCATGGATTGTTGTTGCCGTGCCCAAATCGACAATGATTAAATTTTTGTTTGGACAAAGCGAAACAGCGCCGATAGAGTCGGCGATTAAATCTGCGCCGATTTCTTTTGGATTCTGCATTTTTAGTTTTAGACCGTTTTTGATTCCGGCTTGAATAAAAAGAGGCTCGATTCCAAAATATTTGAGGATTCCACTGGAAAGAGAATAGTTGATTGGCGGAACAACTGAGCAAATTCCAATTTGAGTGATTTTTTCGGGAGAAATGTTGTTTTCCCGAAGAACAGAGCGAAGGAAAATTCCAATTTCATCGGAGGATGAATTTTTGTGAGTTGTCTGGCGGAACTGTAAAATCAGCTGGTCGCCGTCAAAAACTCCTCCTGTGATGTTTGAATTTCCAACATCGAGAGTAAGTGTCATAGTACCTGTCCTTAAGATCAAGTCTATTAAGGCAAATGCCTTTTAAGATGTGAAAAAAATTTGTAGTCACTGCTGCCAACGGCAGTCAATGCTTTTTTTAACATACAGTTTTGTAAAAAAAAAATAAAGTATTATGTAAAAAGTTTTTATTATTGAGTATAATTTGGTTATGAAAATCGTAATTGTTGGTGCCGGTTTTACTGGAATTCAACTGGCAAAAAGACTTGTAAACGGAAAAAATGATGTTGTTTTAATTGATAACGATGATGAAGTTGTAAGGCATGCTTCTAACAGTCTGGATTGCAATGTAATTCATGCGGAGGGCAATAATCTGGATGTCCTGGAAGAAGCTGGAATTAAAAATGCCGATGCCCTTGTTTGCGTTACCTCAAATGACGAAGTAAATATGATTACGTGTTCGCTGGTTGACGCTGTTTATCCGGATGTTACGAAAATTGCGCGTGTCCGGAACTATGCTTATTATGTGGACACGACATCTGTTGAAAAGGCAAAAAAACGCCGGCCGCTTTATGGCGTTGATTATATGGTCCATCCCGACGTTGAAGCTGCGGAAGCGATTGCAAATGCGGCAAATCACGGAGCTATTACCGATGTTATGCCTTTTGGCGACCAGTATGAACTTATTAGAATTACCGTAGAAAAGGGAAGCCGCCTGGAAAACCAGAAAATTATTAGTCTTCGGAAAATTACGGACAGGCCGATTCTTGTTGCCTATGTTGAAAGCAACGGCGAAACTCGCTTGCCAAGCGGCGAAACTGTAATTAAGGCGGAAGATTGCCTGGGCGCGCTGATGTTAAAGCAGGATATTCCGGAATTTTTAAAACTTTGCGGCTCAAAACTTAAAGAAATTAAAAAAATTGCAATTATTGGCGCTGGAAGGGTCGGAACAATTGTTGCCGAAAAGCTGATAGAACGAAAGTCTACTTTTATTACGCGGCTTTTTAAGCGTGAAGGAAATCCGACTCAAGAATTCTGCATTATTGACAGCGACGAGAGTCTTGCTAAGGCTGCTGCTGAAAAATTCTCTAAGATAAAAGTTTTTTGTACGGATGCGACGGAAGAAGGTTTTGTTGAAGAAGAAGGACTTGATAAATACGATCTTGTAATCTGTACTACTTCTAACCACGAATTGAATATTGTAATGGCGGCTTATTTTGAATCTCTCGGCATAAAAAACAGCATTGCGCTGGTTCAAAATAATGCTTTTGGCGAAATTGCCAGAAAAATTGGAATTGAAGTTGCTGTTCCAATTCGGGATACGGTTGTTGATTCAATTATGAGCCACTTAAAAGGAAAGGCGGTAACTGGTGTTCATACGGTCAATGACGGTTCTCTTGAGATTATGGAAATAAAAGTTGATGAAAAAAGTCCGGCAGTCGGCAGCACTCTCCGCGATATTGCAGAAAATGGTAAATTTTTGGTTCTGATGATGCAAAAAAATGGATCGGACGAATATTTTATTCCGATTGGAAGCACAAAAATTGAAGCCGGCGACGAAATTGTAATGATTACGACTCTTGAAGAGAATCAGCATGTGCTTGAAAAATTTGGAGCGGAACTTTAAATGCAGACGGTTTTTGTTTTTGTAAGAATTTTTGCAATTATTCTTTCGATAATTGGAACTTCGTTTTTGCTGCCGATTGGGACGGCGCTTGCTTTTGGTGAATATGAAGCGATTTTTCCGTTTTTAATTCCAATGGTTGTTGCGTGGATTTTTGGCTCTGCTTTTTATTTTGGCGGAAAAAAAGTTCCCGTAAGACTTGGAACAAGAGCAGTTTTTGTTTTTGTAAGTTTTGCCTGGGTTGCGATAAGTTTTTTTGGCGCAATTCCGCTTTTTGCCGGCGGTTGGATTAGTGATTTTTCGGGCGCGGTTTTTGAATCTGTAAGCGGTTTTACTACGACTGGAGCAACGGTTTTAAAAGATGTCGAAAGTTTGCCTCGCGCTGTAAATTTGTGGCGAATGGAAATGCACTGGCTTGGCGGCATGGGAATAATTGCGCTTACAACTGCTGTCTTGCCTTTGCTTGGCGTCGGAGGTTTTGCGCTTGTAAAAGCTGAATCAACTGGTCCGGAAAAAGGAAAAATCACTCCAAAAATGGCAAATACTGCAAAGGCTTTGTGGGGAATTTATTTTGCTTTGACGGTTATTCAGACTGTAATTTTAATGTTTTGCGGAATGGATTTTGTGGACGCTCTAAGCCATGCTTTTTCGACTTTAGGCACAGGCGGTTTTAGTTCAAAAAATGCAAGCATCGCAGGATTCAATTCTCTTTCTACAGAAATTGTCTGCACAGTTTTTATGTTTCTGGCAGGTGTAAATTTTAGCCTTTATTTTTACGTGATTACCGGAAAATTCACCGAATTAAAGAACAACAGCGAGCTCAAGGCTTATGTTGGTATTTTTGCAACTGTTGTTTTGTGCCTGGCTTTTTCGCTTGTTAAGTTTTATGGCGGTTTTGGAAAAGCTTTAAGATACGCTTCGTTCCAGGTTGCAACGATTATGAGTACGACTGGTTTTGCTACGGCCGATTTTATGAAATGGCCAGCGGCGAGCCAGTTTTTTATATTCATTTTGTTTTTTATAGGCGGATGTTCTGGTTCAACTTCCGGCGGTATTAAAGTTATTCGATGGGTAATTCTTGCAAAAAAAGCACGCGTTGAAATGCTCAAGATGATTCATCCTCACGGAGTTTTTTCTGTTCGGGTAAATGGTTCGCCAGGACGAGAAGATCTGGTTTTAAACATTGCGCCTTTTGTCTTTCTTTATTTTTGTCTTGCATTTATTTCTACTTTTGCTGGAACTCTTGGCGGACTTTCTGTTTTTGAGTCGTTTACGGCAAGTTTTTCGATGCTTGGAAACATTGGACCTGCTTTTGGTCCGTTTATGGAATATAGCTGGATTCCTTCGTTCTTAAAATGGATTTTTAGTTTTATGATGATTGCCGGTCGTCTCGAAATTTACAATTTGATAATTCTTTTTACAAAAGATTTTTGGAAAAATTAAAATGCTTAATTCATCTCTCTTAAAAAATAAAGGTCTTAATTATTGTTTTGCGTTGCTTGTAATTCTAATTTGGGGAATTACTTTTGTTAGCACAAAATATTTGCTGCGAAGTTTTAGCGCATTTGAAATTCTTACAGCCCGCTTTATAACTGCTTACGCAGTGCTTTGGCTTATGAAGCCAGAGCGAATGAAATTGTCTTGCAAAAAAGATGAGTTGTGGTTTTTTGCGGCTGGAGCGAGCGGAGTATCTGTTTATCAGTTTTTGGAAAATATTGCGATAGATTATACTTTGCCGGCGAATGTTTGCATTATTGTTTCAATATGTCCAATGTTTACTGCGATTATTGCTCAGATTTTTTTGAAAGAAAAAAATATTAACCTTCTTTTTGTTGTCGGATTTTTGGTTGCGATTTCTGGAATTGTGTTTGTTACTTTTAACGGTGCGCTCGTATTTCATTTAAGCCCAAAAGGCGATTTTCTTGCTTTGGCGGCCGCGGTTTGCTGGGCATTTTATTCTTTAAGTGTTACGAAAATCGCTTCATTTAATTTGAATCCGATAAGCTCTACTAGACGGCAATTTTTTTGGGCCTTGGTTTGTATGATTCCTATTGCGGTTTTTGGAATTTTGAATGGGAAAAATTCTCCAATGACTTATATAAATCTTTCTGCCGCGGCAAATGCTGAACGCTGGTCGGATATTTTTAACTGGTTAAATTTTGGATTTTTAGGAATTGCGGCAAGCGCTTTTGCCTTTGCGGTTTGGAATTTTGTTTGTAAAAATCTTGGAACTGTAAGGGTGACGGTTTTTCTTTATTTGACTCCAGTTGTAACGATTGTTTTTGCGTTTCTAATTTTGGGCGACAAAATTACCTTGATGGGAAGCATTGGCGCGGTTTTGACGATTTCCGGCCTTGCAATTTCTCAGGCGAGCAAGAGAAAAGAAAAAGGCAAGCGGAGTATGCCGAATAAAGGTTAGATGTTGATTTTCTGTTAAATTTGACAAAATCGTTCGGCTAAATGTTAGCGTTCGAGCGAAAATTAAAACATAAAAAGCTGCGAATCCTTAAAAGTTTCCTGTTTTGCTTGTTGAATAATGTCGTTTGGACGGGAATTTCCAATTAAAAAAGACGAATTTTTGTCGTGCTGTAAAAAATTTTTTTGAACGGTTTTTTCATCATAGTTTGCGTAACAGTATTTGCAAAGGTTTGGACAGGAATTGTAATATCCAATATCGCGCGTTGGAAGGCAGGAACAATTTTTTCTTAGTATTTGATGCACGTTTTTAGACAAACGGGCGTTAATTATCATTTCGATAAGTTCTTTTGAAATACATTCGCCTTTTTGAATGCCATAGTCAGATAAATCGAGTTTTTCTGCGCAAGATTCAATTTTTATTTCGTATTCTCCGGCAATTCTTGCAAAACTTCCAGCTAAAAATTTTTGGTCGCTTTCGCTTACTTCTTTTAACTCTGGAAATTTTTTAATTGTTTTTGAATACAAGTCGACAAAACTGATTACACAACGGTCTGTATAAGGAGAAAGTTTTTCGCACATTTTTTTGAACTCGCGGATATGAGTTGCCACCGTGTAAGTTGAATCAACAAAAATCGGATCGTATCGCCAGCAGACTTTTTCCTTGCCAAGTTTTTGAGAAAGCTCGGCAAAAGTTTCAATTACGGTTTGTTTTTCGGGAACATTAGGCTCGATTTCTTTTCCATACGGAGTGATTGTGACAAAAAAATAAGTTCCAAAATTTTTGAGTTCGTCCAGATAAGGAATAAGAGGCTTAGGATTTTTTGTGCAGAAAACAAGGCAGTCAACGGTTTTTGGCTCAAGTTTGTAACGTGTAACTTTTTGCGGAACATAAGGATTACGCACATCGACAAACCCGGCGCGGATACGATTTATAAGCCATTCAGAATAAAAAGCGGGAATATCCGTCCGTCCAGAAGCAAATATAATCATAAAAATATTATAGAACAAAAGCGGTTTTGTTGGAAATTGAGAAACTGAAAAATATTTTTTAAAGTAAAAAAATCCCCGCTGAACAGAACATTTTCCGTTCAGCGGGGACATTACGCAAAAAGCGGTTTTTCTATTTTACAATCAACTTGTTCATAGATTTTATAAAGTCTGTAGGACTTGAAAGTTCGGCTCCGCTTACGAGAAGCGCCTGGTCGAGAAGAACTTCCGAAACGTCTGAAATATAACCTTCGTCGGTTGCGTTTTCGAGCGTTTTTACGATTGCGTGGTCAGCGTTTACTTCAAGAATTGGTTTTACTTCTGGAGCTGTCTGGCCCATTGCGCGCATCATTCGTTCCATCTGGATCCCAGGATCGTTTTCGTCAACAACAATACAAGACGGACTGTCGCTCAATCTTTTTGAAAGAACTACATCTTTTACACGCTCTCCAAGCGCTTTTTTAATTTTTTCTTGAACAGGTTTAAAAGCTTCTTCCTTTTTCTTTGCTTCGTCTTTGTCGATTCCGAGCTCGTCGTCTGAACCTGCGCGGTTTACACCCTTGAGCTCAAAGTCTTTGTATTTCATAAGGCTTGGAATTACAATGTCGTCAATATCATCCGCCATAATCAATACTTCAAAGCCCTTGTTTTTGTATGCTTCGAGGAGAGGACTTGCACGAAGGTTCTTTTCGTTGTTGCCTGTAATGTAGTAGATTGCTTTTTGTTCCGGCTTCATTCTCGAAACATAATCTTTAAAGCTTGTCCATTTTCCGTCGCCGTTTCCGCTTTCGTCCGTAGACTTGAATCTTACGATTTCTGCAATTTCTTCGCGGTTTGCGTAGTCAGAGTAAAGACCTTCTTTTATTGGGCGATTGAAGTTTTCTACAAATTTATTCCATTTTTCAATTGCTTTTTTATCGTCGTCAGTAGGATTTTCTGCTTTGCGCGCTTTGTCCGCTGTTTCACCGAGTTTTTTAAATTCGCTCAAAAGTTTTTTTACAGAAGCCGACTTAATATTGTCCAAAATTCTATTCTGCTGCAAAATTTCGCGGCTTACGTTCAAAGGCAAGTCTTCCGAATCAATAATTCCTCTTACAAAACGCAGATAAGACGGCAAAAGCTCGCGGTCGTCGTCTGTAATAAATACGCGTTTAACATAAAGTTTTACGCCGCTTTTGTAGTCTGCCTGATACATATCGAACGGAGCCTGCTGAGGAACATAGAACAAAGTTGTATATTCCTGGGTTCCTTCCGCATGCGTGTGAACATAAAAAAGCGGATCCTGGCTGTCGTGGCTGATTGTCTTGTAGAAAGCGTTGTAGTCTTCTGGTTTAAGCTCAGATTTTGGTCGTTTCCAAAGAGCAGATGCAGTGTTTACCTGATCAACTTTGTTTTCGCTGCCAGTAACGTTGCCTTTGTCGTCGTATTTGTTCTGTGTGTAGTGCAGATAAATCGGGAAAGCAATGTGGTCAGAATAGCGCTTGATAAGTTCTTCAATCTTCCAGCGGGAAGCATAATCTTTGCTGTCATCGTTCAAAATCATCTCGATTGCAGAACCGTGAGTCTCAGGCTTGTCGAATCCGAATTTTTTTGCTTCGTCAGAATCAGCCTTGATTTCTTCAATTGAGTAAGAATTTGTGCCGTCGCTCGACCATTTGTAAATTTTGTCTGTCGCGGCCTTTCGTGTATAAACATTGATTTCTTTTGCAGCCATAAAAGCCGAATAAAAACCAACACCAAACTGGCCGATTAAATTAGATTCGCCGGCATTTTTGTCGTTTGAAATTTTTTCGATAAAAGCCTTAGTTCCTGAGCGGGCGATTGTTCCGAGGTTGTTGTTCAAATCGTCCTCGTTCATACCGATTCCCGAATCCTGAACAGTGAGCACTTTTGCAACATCGTTAAAACTGATGTCAATCCGCGGCTCAGTCTTTAAATTTTTGTAAGCGTCTTCCGAAACCATAAGGTAATTCAATTTGTCCAGAGCGTCGGAAGCATTAGAAACAATCTCGCGCAGGAAAATGTCCTTGTTTGAATACATCGAATGAATTATCAATTTAAGAAGCTGATTAACTTCTGTCTGAAACTGATACTTTGCCATTTATCTATCTCCCAAACTTTAAAAGTTTTTCACTTTAAAAATAATAAAAAAAAACGCATAAGCATAGAAAAAAATAAAAATTTTTGGAGCGCATCTTCCGCAGAAAAAACAACATTCAGTCAAAAAGCACAGTTGCCGCAAAAACCGGCTTTCCACCCTTCGCTAGGCGCTCATTGCCGTCCGGCAACTCCGGGGTTCCAATCCGGGCTGCAAGCCCGGCCGTGCGCGGAAGCGCACACGAAAA
>DLLE01000001.1:24978-28273 GCA_002477955.1 Treponema sp. UBA7570
TGCAAGCATCCGGGCTGCAAGCGCACACGAAAACTGTATCAAAATTACCCGAATTTTCAAAAAAAATTGCAAAAAAGCGGACAAAAGTGCTCAAAAAATTGCATTTGTTCAGAAAACTGTCCAAAATCTGCCTGTCAAAAAATGAAAAACCGAAAATTTGCGGTTTTTACAGTTTATTTTTTTCAAAAAATTCGTTCTCAGACTGAAAAAATGCTTTTTTATTTAAGATTTTTAACTTGGCACACTTTTTGCTTATAGATATATGAAAGCTAGAAAAAACTAAGTTTTCAAAACTTTGGAGGTAATGTATGAACGATTTAGCACTTTTTAATGACTTGTTTAATGATTTTGGAGATGACGGTTATACAATGCCGGCATTTAGTTACAAAAAAATGTTCCATATGCCAAAGGTAGACGTAAAGGAAAATAAAGAAAACTATACTTTGACAATGGATATGCCTGGCAAAACAGACAAAGACGTTGACATTGAATTGAACCAGAATGTTTTGACAGTTTCTTCTAAAGACGAAGTTAAAAAAGAAGAAAAATCAGACAAAAAAGACGAAGCAAAATGGCTCATTCGTGAACGCACAGTTTCATCATTCAAGAGAAGTTTTACACTCCCAGATGATGTAGACAGCGAAAAATTGACAGCCAACGTAAAAAATGGCGTTTTGACAGTTTCAATGCCAAGAAAAGCTCTTGCGCAGCCAAAACACATTGCAATTACCAATGCATAAGCTTATAAAAGCTAGGCGTTAATTAAAATGAAAGCATCCGTTTTTAAGAAATCTTGCTTAGAACGGATGCTTTTTTTAGTTTAAATTATTCTTTTCTATTTTTTTTAATATAATTTTTTGATTGTCAGCAAAAGTCAGAATTAGTTCTTTTTTATCTTGAGAGAATTCAAAATTTAATTTAATCGGAATTATTTTTTCAAAGTCTTGAATTTCATCATTTTGAATTTGATAATAAGGCTCTAAAATCAAAAATGACTTTTTTATAAAAAAATCTCCGCCGTCGGTTTGACTTTTTTGTGCAAAAGATTTTAACTTTTCTGTGGAGAAATTTTTTGGAGCTTTTGCTTTATCAAGATTAATTTTTGAAATTTTGTTTTGTATTTGTTTTTTAAAAGTTCCATTTTCGGTAAAAATAAATACCATTTTGCTTTCTGTATAAATACTGGCAAATAAAGTTTTTGGATTTTCTGGTTCTCTAAATAAATCAGATTTTAAAGTAGAAAAATTTTCCCAATAACCAAAAAAATCCTTTTTTGAAAAATTTTCTTTTTCGCAGGAAAAAATGAGACTAAGAAAAATAAATAAAATCGAGAGTTTTATAATTTTTTTCATAAGTATTTGTTTAAAAGTAAAAGTTTTTTATTCAATTTTTTACCATTAAATGCAGCAATAGTTTCGTTTTTGGAGTTTTTAATATTTATCGACTTAATTCCTTTTGAAATAAGATGAGTCATTTGCTCTGGAGAAATAAGTGATTCGAGTCTTACCATTATATCTTTTTTGACAGGCTCGATATAAAGTAACTCTTTCTGAGAGAGAACTATTTTTTCGGAATCCGTTTCTAGTGAAATTTCTAAATTAAGAATTTGCTGTTTAGAGAGATTTTTTACGCAGAGTGAAATTTTTATCGAAGTTGGAGCGCAAAACCCTTCGTTATTAAGAAACGAGGTTGTGTCGATAGAAAAATCGGGAATCAATTTGTTTTGGTATTTGCAAGGAGTTGTAAATACCATTTGTGAATTATTTTTTGAAGGAAAATCTAATACAGAAGAATTTGTTTTACAGCAAAAAAATGTACAACAGAATAAAAGAATAAAATATATTTTTTTCATATTAAGACAAATAACCTTGAAAAACTAGAATTTTTCTAGTTTTTCAAGGTAAAAAAAATTTAGTTGCCAGTTACAATTGTTGTGTGACCATAGTAAAAACCCAAATAATTGAAAGTCTTTAAGTCAACTGTTGAAATTTTTGTAATTCCAGCTTTTTTTGCTGCATCGGCAATACCGTAATCTCCGCCACCAATTGGAATAATACCAAAAAGGTATCCAGCAGTATTTGTTCCTACTTTTGCACCAAGCTCATTTGAAGTTGCACATACTGGTGCTACAGATGTACATCCGATAAATGCTGATGCTGAAACGATTAAAGCAAGAAGCAAAGCAATTTTTTTCATAAAAACCCCCTGAAAAAAAACTATTCAATTTTACCCCCCCCCAGTATTTTGTCAATACGCATATGTATAGCTTTTAAATTTATGTAAAATTTGAATTGATTTCAAAAATTTTTAAAATTATACTAGTTAACCTGAATGTCGAGTTAAAAAAACAGATTACTGAATTGTCGTTCCTATGCTAACGAGGTTGTCATTGCCGTGCTTGACAGCGCGATGTTTGCATAGCAAGCTCGGTTAGCAATCTACTGAAAATTTCCAACGGGATTATCGGGATGGGCAAGCCTGATAATGATAGTAAATTATAAAACTCAAAATTTGGGCTATTTTTTAATAAGTTAATAATGTAAAATAAGGTTAAACTTATGGCGAATGGAATTGAAGATTTAAAAGAAAAAAATAAAGATTGTGAGTTGAACAAAATTAAACCGCATGAATTTACGCAGTGGACGAATTTTCAGGGCAGGGAAGATGCGGAAATGCTGGAAGAAAAATCTGCCGGCTGGAGCGCTCTAAAAAGCTCTAAAGGTGATTATGACGCCTGGGATGAAGATTGAATTTTTGCATAGTATTCTTATTGCGGCTAGAAATTTATAAAAAAGGGAGAAGCCCCTCCCTCGCTCCAACCCTGCGGTTTTCCGCTACCCACCCAGCGGGGCCACCCCGCAACGCCCCAAGCCATAGAAAAAAAAGGAAAAATAGCTTAGATTAAAGAGATGATAAATGACGAAACCGACTGGAAAAATTCTGATATAAATGTCGATTCTCTTTGGTTTATTCAAAAGCGTGATTCTTTTGGCAAGCATGAAAATAATTATCATGGAAATTTTGTTCCGCAAATCCCATATCAGCTTGTAAAACGTTACACTCATAAAAATGACACCGTTTTAGAGCTTTTTGCAGGAAGCGGAACAACGCTTTTTGAATGTGAACGGCTTGGACGCAATTATATCGGATTTGATATAAACCAATCGATGATTGATTTGGTTTATCAAAAAATGGCTGATACTCAGAACATTCATTTTGCTATTAATAATTGTGATGTTTGTGATACTTTGAAAATGGCTGAATGTATGTCGCAAAGTTTTAAATGGTGCGAAAA
>DLLE01000041.1 GCA_002477955.1 Treponema sp. UBA7570
AAAATTACAAATCTTTATGTTGTAAAAAACACTGTTCTTGAAAAAATGTTTGCTGAAGGAAAATTTGAATGCATGGAAATGGAAAATTATTTTGAAATATTAAAACTTGCTTTTGAAAAAATGCCAGAAAAAGCCGTAATTCACCGTTTTACAGGAGATCCTCCAAAAAAAATTGCCATTGCTCCTCAATGGGCCTTAAATAAAAAAACTGTATTGAGCTATGCAAATAAAATTTTAATAAACCGATGACAGAATTGTTCAAAAACACTGTTGATACAATTTTTAAATTGTTTGTTATCATTTTTTTTACCTTAATTTATTAAGGAATTCAAAAAAAATGGAGTAAAAAATGACACTTTCCGTCTTTCTGCTTTTTGCCGCGCTTTTTGCATTGGCTTATGCAGTTTTCAACTTCTTTAAGGTAAAAAATCTTGAAGAAGGAAATGAATTGATGCAGAAAATTGCATCTTATATTCGTGGCGGTGCTAATACTTTTATCAGCATCGAATATCGCATTCTGGCAATAGTTGTTTTAATTGTTGCTGTAATCGTATTTTTGGCGCTTGATTGGTATGTTGCGTCTGCCTTTCTTATCGGTTCTGTAATGTCTGCTCTTGCGGGTATGGTCGGCATGAAGATTGCCACTTATGCAAATGTCCGCGTTACAAACGAGGCGAATAAAACTCAAAATATCGGGCAAACCTTAAAAGTCGCATTCCGTGGCGGTTCTGTTATGGGACTTTGTGTCGGAGGCTTTGCTCTTTTGGGTCTTTCAATTGTTGTAATTGTTTTTGGCTATGCATTCGGCTGGATTTCCTCAACAGAAGCTGTTCCTGCCTGGCTTACAAAAATCGCCCTTGTAAGATTTCCTAACGTTTTGACAGGCTATGCTCTTGGATGCTCGATGGTTGCTATGTTTAACCGTGTTGGCGGCGGAATTTACACAAAAGCCGCTGATATGGGCGCTGACCTTGTTGGAAAAACAGAAGCGCACATTCCAGAAGATGATCCTCGCAACCCTGCCACAATTGCCGATAACGTTGGCGACAACGTTGGCGATGTCGCTGGTCTTGGTTCGGATCTTCTTGAATCTTATGTTGCTTCAATAGTTGCCGCGATTGCGCTTGGATACAACCTTATCATCAAGACAGGCGTAAGTGGAGATTCCCTTGCCGCTTTGTATACATTCCCGCTCACATTTGCAGCTGTCGGGCTTATTGCATGTGTCATCGGTGTTGCTTCGCTTCTTGTACGCAATCTTTCAAAATCAAAAAAAGTTCACAACCAGCTCAATGGCGCTACTTATGTCGGCGCGGCTCTTACAATGGTTGCTGGCGCAGTCCTTTCATACAAACTTTTTGGAACAGGCAACGTTGATTTTGCAAAGCTCGGATTTAAATTCGGCGCGCTTTCTCCATGGATTGGCGCTACTGTTGGTATTATTGCAGGAATTTTGATTGGCACTCTTGCAGAATTTTATACATCTTCAGATTATAAGCCTACAAAAATTCTTGCATCTTCTTCTAAAGAAGGTCCTGCCCTGACTATTACTTCTGGTCTCGCGCTTGGCATGCGTTCTTGCATGGCTCCTTGTGTCGTTCTTGGAATAGGTATTATTTTGGCCTACTATACTTCAGGTCTTTATGGCGTTGCTATGTCTGCAATGGGAATGCTTTCGTTTGTTTCTCTTACTGTTTCTGTAGATACTTATGGTCCTATTTCTGACAATGCCGGCGGTATTGCGGAAATGTCTGCGCTTCCGGAAGGCGTTCGCGAAATTACAGATACTCTCGATGCTGTTGGCAATACGACTGCCGCAATTGGCAAGGGATTTGCAATCGGTTCTGGCGGACTTGCTGCTCTTGCCCTCATGCTTTCATATATGTATTCTCTTCCAGGAGAATCTGTCGGTGCAAACGGTCTTCCTACATTGAATATTATGGAGCCAATGACTCTTGCAGGCGCAATTGTTGGCGGCGCGCTGCCATTCTTCTTTTCTGGCATGCTTATTGATGCGGTTGCCATTGCTGCCAGAAAAATGGTAGAAGAAGTTCGCCGTCAGTTCAAAGAACATCCTGCGATTCTCGAAGGAAAAGAAGATCCTGATCACAACCGTTGTATTAAAATTTCTACGGAAGGTTCAATCGGCCAGATGAAAGCTCCGGCTTTGATGGCTGTTGTAATTCCTGTTGTTGCCGGTCTCCTTTTTGGCGCGCATTTTGTAGGCGGTATTCTTATCGGTTCAACAATTGCTTCAATTATGATTGCGATTTTTACAGGAAATGCCGGCGGCGCTTGGGACAATGGCAAGAAATTTATTGAACAGGGCGGCCTTGAAGGAATTAAAAAAGGCGGAGAAGGCTATGACACTGTACACGACGCCGCAGTTGTCGGCGATACAGTAGGCGATCCGCTTAAAGACACAGTTGGTCCTTGTATGGACATTTTTATAAAAATTATGTCTACGGTTTCTCTTGTTGCAGTTTCTGTTTTTGCAGAATACAATGTCTGGAATCTTATTTTTAGATAAATTTTATAAAATTTTTTAAGAACAGGGGTTATGTTTTATTCGTTTGTATTTAGCATAACCCCTGTTTTTTACATTTCGTTAAGCATGAAGATTTACAGGCTTTTTATTGCTTCGAGCAGTTTTTTAGCGGCATTTTCGTAAGTATATTTTTCAAGAATTTCTTGTGGAGAAGCCACTTTTTTCTCTAAAAGTTTTGTCAGATTGCAGTCTGTGCTGTCTGCATCAATATAAAAGGCAGAATCTTTGTAGATTTCAGGAAGACTTGCTCTGTTTGAAACAACAACTTTTGCTCCGCACGAAAGCGCTTCTAACGGCGGAATTCCAAAACCTTCGTAATAAGACGGAAAAACGAACGCCTTGCATTTTTTCATAAGCGCTTTTACTTCGCCATCGGTTACGTAGCCAAGCAGAACAACGTTTTTAAGACTTTTTAGCGCTTCAAGTTCAGGAGGAACAAGCCCAGAAATTGCTTTTCCGCTTACTGCGAACGTCTCGTCTTCGTGATTTTTTGCATATTCTGCAATCCATTTTAGATTTTTTCGTTTTGAAAGAGAACCTAGCGTAAAATAAAATTCTCCAGACTTTAACTGCCAGAATTTTTCAAAAATCTTATCGTCTGCCTGTAAATTCTTAAAGTGATCCCAGCCGTTCGGAATAACCTTTATCCTGCCGTCCTGAACTTTGTAGGCTTTTTGAATTTCAGTTTTGGCAAATTCCGAAACTGTAAGCACAATTTTTGCATTTTTTGCAATATTGTGGTACGAAAAAAGACTGTAAACTTTTATGAGCCGGTCTTTTAACGAAACAAAATCTTTCGGATAAGATTTTGCGTAAATATCGTGCAAAAATGAAAGTCCGCATAATTTTCCGAGCGGGGCAGTGTTTGAAAAATTTAGTGCGGTTGCCTTGAATTTTTTGCAGGCAAGGGCAAAAGTCCACATATCCCAAACCGGAAAGCTCTTTATTTGTTTTGAAGACTTTTCTATTTTGATTTTTTTTAAGGCTGGAATTTTTTTTGCATTTGCTGGAACTAAAAGCCTTATGTCGTCATTTTCGTCCAGAATCTGATCCATCTTTGAGCAGACTTCCCAGGCAAACCGTTCAATTCCAGTCAAATTCCTGCAAAGAAAATTTCCATTAATTAAAATCATTTTTCCTCCATCTGTCTGCGTGCGGTTGTATTTTAAAACTGAATTCTACAGAGAATTTATGAAAGAATCCATCCATTCGTAACGCTTGTTACACCAGTCGAGGACATAATTCACTTCTGATTCGTATGTTTTTCGCTTTTTGTATCCCGGTGTATGCGGCCACTGCTTCCTTCCGAGCGTGCGCCAAACCAAATCATCAATTTCCGCGGACGGAGCGAGAACTTCTGATTCTTCAAGAATGTAGCCGAACGAATCTTTCAGGCGCGATTTTGTCTCGTGCCATCTCTCTTTTACAGCGGTCTTGAATTCGTCATTCCGCCAAAGCTCCTTGTACCAGTGGAATTTGTTTATCCAAGAATCTTCCGGGGAAAAATTATTGTCCATGTGGCTTCCGCCAAAAGCAATGTCAAAATCCCAAACCGGGCCCATGTAAAGTTTTTTTGTCTCCGAGTTGAAAGCCATATAGCAGCTCGCCATAAAGTCAGAGTCGCGGTTTTTTGAGAATTCGCTCAAAATATACCAGTCAACGAACGAAGCCTTGTCGATAAAATCGAAAACTTTCGAGTTATCCTGAAGATAAATCTGGTCTTCAATCGACTGCAATATTTCTTTTTCCTTTAGGAATTTCTCTTCTGGAACATCGTTGTCAACAAGGCTGAACGGAACATCCTGCTTTGAGCGGAAATTCCATTCCTTGTTAAGCCTTGAATTCACAACGAAAAGAAAGCTGTCTTTTGGAAGATTTATGCGGTTTTCGCCTTGCTCGACTTTCTCGTAGATGCAGTAAAGCCCTGAAAAATTGTTGTTCAGATAAAGATTCACGAACTTGAAATCTGGAATCCATCCGCCGCTTGTGTTTGTGTAGATTGTAGAAGCGAGGAAAGTGGCGTATGCGTCGCGGACTTTCGACTTGTCAGTCATAAACGGCCGGATTGTCCATTTCTGGGCGGCCGGCATTCCTAATACCCCCCCCCGTATGTTAAATTTTGCAAAGTAGGGCTTTTTCCGGAATGTCCAGGTTGTGTTTCCGCGCCCGCGGATTTTTCCTCTGTATTTTGTGCCGTTTCCGTCTATATAAGAATCATAATTCTCAAAAATAGAAAAGTCGGCGCCGATGTATTTTTCCTTTGACCTGATTTTCTTCTCGCCGTCAGTCTCGATGAACATGACAGGAAGCCCGCAGCCAAAAACCCGTTCCTTTGTAATCTGATTTTTCCCCGACACAAATACAAAACTAACAATAAGAAGAGAAAGAACTAGAAGATAAATGTAAAGCCGCGCAGAATTTTTCTTGAACATAAAAATGTTATCTGCCTTTTTTCCAGTTTGCGGTGTCAAAAATATTATCCCTGACTGTATACCATTCATCATCCTTTATTGAGAAAGTGTTTGAACTGTGCTGGTCAGGCGACCATGTAGAGTTTGTCGTTACTACCGCGCCCCTTTCTTTTTTGATTGAGTCGTCCATCGGCTTTTTTGTGAACGGGTTCGCTGGATTTTCGGCTACGTCTTTAAGAAGCAAAAGCGGAACATCTGCGTTCGTCATAAACGAAGTGTCTGTCTTTATCTCGCCTTCCGCTCCGAAATCCTTGACCAAAAGCATCGGATTCAAGTGATCCATTACGAATCCGTCTTCCAAAGTTCCATTGTAAAGGTCTTCTACGATTTTTCTCTGTCCGATTCCATGGTCGGCGGCGATTATGATTTTTGTGTTATCATAAACTCCATTTTGCTTCAGCAATTCAATCCATTTTCCAATCAGCTTGAAAGAAGCGACATTCGCGCTGTAGCCTGAAAGTTTCGCGTATTTACCGACGCTTTTTCCTGTGATTTTTGTCGCAGGAACGTAGTCTGGCGGATTAAGCTCAAAACCTGAATGAGTGCTGTCGTTTGTTATGCTCAGGAAAGACGGCTTGTCGCTTTCAAAGTCTGTGAGCTGCGGCAAAAAATAAAGCGCGGAATAATAATCGATAAATTCCTGAATATCGCCGCTTTCCTCGTCCGTGCTCCACCATTTTGAGTCATCGTAAATCGCATCGCGGAAAAGGGCAGGGCTTATCCTGAAAAAGCAAACCCAAAGCATATTGCGCTTTATTGAGGAGCTTACAAGATTCGGCTTTACTTTGTCCTTGTTCAAATCCATCCAAAGACCTGTGTAAGTGTGCTCAAGAGAAAGCGGCGTAACGTTTTTCATTCCGCTGAAAATGCTCATGTCCGGAATCCACTGGTAGTTTGCCCAGGAAGTGTCTGCGACAGTAACATTGTAATCGAGCTGCCCGCCGAAAATTTCCGGAAGAACTTTCAGGGCCTCGTTGTTTTTTGCGAGCTTTGACTCGCTTGCGCGTTTATTGAATTCCTCCGGAGTGTATTCATATCCGCCAAAAAGCGGCGGCGCGCCGATAATCGTGTGTCCGCCGTAGGAAATCGTGTTCGGATAATAGGTGAATCCTGAGAAAATATCTTTTAATGACGGATCTTCCTCCAAAACTGAAGAAAAATAAGCGTTCTCGCATCTGTCGAGCATAAAGAGAACGACATTTTGCTTGTCTTTTGAAAGATGCAGAACTGGCTTTACTTCTTCGGCAGTTTCCGGATTGTAAGTTGAAGCAATTTGAACGTAGTCTTTTTTTATCGAGCTCACATAGAAAATTCCGGCTCCAAAAAGAGAAATGCAGCAGATTCCTGCGATTCCCTGCAAAACACCTGAAAATCTGTATTTTATGGCGAATAAGGATGCAACAATGATAAATGCAAGCGCCGCAATGTTCAAAACAATTGCAAAAGAAGAAACTCTTCCCGCAATGTTTTCCGAGAATGTGAGCATTCGTGTCAAAGTTCCGTAGTGCCCTACAAAAACGAATGTGTTTACTAAGGCTCCAGCAAAAAAGACAAAAGAAAGAGCTGAAAAAACAGTCTGGATTCTTTTGTTGAAAAGAAAATATAAAAATGCCGGCCAGACTAAAAAAAGTCCGCACGACTGCATAAGCGTATTGCGTACAAAGCAGACCGGCGAGCCAAAATTGTCGATGTTGAAAAATTCAATTACTGACGAGCTGATTATGCTTGAAGGAATAAAAAGTCCTGTCAATAAGAAAAGCCCGATAGCAGAACTGAAAAATAGAATTCCGCGTGACTTTGAATCATTTAGAAGAGGATAGAGCACGCTGTCAATAAGACGGGAAACGGCTTTTACAAAAGCCGGGGCAAGAAGAACGAACGAAATTACAACAGTCATCAAAATTCTTCGCTTAAAGCTTCCCGGATGCATAAAAACAAGATAAAAGTCGCAGAAGAGAATTGCGGCGGCAACACAGCAGAAAAACACTTTGAGCGGATTTTTAAGCTTCATGAAAATATTTTTTGTGAGCGAGAAGACCTGGTTCAGCGTCCAGTAAAGGACAAGCCCGCTCGGAGAATCATAAAGCACGACCAGAAAAAGCGCCGCCATAATGTAGACCTGGAGCTTTTCCCTTAATGAATGTCCTTTTGTGTAGACAAAGCCCGACGCGCAGTTTATAAGCGTCATTAAAATCGGAAGAATGTTTACAGTGAACGAGCCGATTGAAAAAAGCGCGTCGTTTTTTCCCAAATCACTGAGAATAAAAAATGAGCGGCCCTGCAAAAGCGACAGATGGCTCAAATATGAATATGCTGCCAGAAAAAAAGGAATCTGAATCAGAAGGCTGAAACTTGAGCGCAACGCCATAATAGGATGATAATGGTTCTGACGGTAATATGCCGTAAGAATCATGTACTGCTCATCGCCTTTAAAGAATTTTTTTATTCTCTTTACGCCCGGCTCAAGTTTTTTCTGCACATCGCGCTCGAAATCCGTCCATTTTTCCGCGACAATATAAAGCGGAAGACACATTATTGTGACAGCAAGGCTTACGCCTAAAATCGCCGCGCCAGGATTTTTAAATACATGAAAAAAAAGCGAGAATGAAAATTCAATGATTTGCTTAAGAGGGTAGATAAGAAGGTTAAAAAACATGTCCAAGACCATGAAAGTTCTCCTGACTAATAAATGAATTGCCGGTCAGTTTTTTTACGCCGGCAGTTCAATAAATTTCTCTCTCTATTTTTCAATTTTTTCCATTGTCTGAATCATAAAGTCGGCGGTGCGTTTTCCAGCCTCGCCGATATGCATCCATGCCTCGTCGCGCGCCTTTTTCCGTGCCGCCGCAAGTTCCGGAGAATCGCTTGCGTTTTGAATTACATTTTTGATATTGGCAAAATCCTTTTCTTCGATCTTTATGCCGATTTTCTTGACTGTGGAAAACTGCCAGATTTCGTGGCCAATGTCGTAAGCGTCATAAGGCCCAAGCTCCATTTCTGCGTTTGCATACATGACTGGCTTGTCGCAAAGAAATGTGTAGTCCCAGATAATTCCTGAAAAGTCCGTAATCATAATGTCCGCTTTTTTGAGCGAATAGAAATTGTCCCGGTTTGAATCCCATTCAACGTTCGGCGTGTCTTTGTACGCTGCTTCAAGCTCTGAAAGCATTGCGGCTTCTGAAATCCTTGACTGCGGATGCGGGCGGATTATGATTTTCCAGCCGGTTGCAACGAGCGGATCAAGAAGCTTTTTTCCGTAAAGAGAAAGAAGCGCGGACTTTCCCCATGAAGGCGAAACCAAAACCGTAAACTGATGATTCTCTTCGGCTGGAATTCCTTCCATCTTTTTCTTGAAAACATCAAGATATGTGCATCCGACGGTAACAAGCTGCTTTGCAGGGAGATTTCTTTGCCGTTCCATCTCGCGGATGTCTTCAAACTGATAGTCGCCTGTGCATAAAATCGAGTCAAAATAGTCGATTCCAAAAAGACGGTACATTGTCGGGTCGCCCGGAGAATGAAAAATATGCGAATAATGCCTTACGTTCTTGCTGCGCTTGAGCTGGTAGACCTGAAGCCCAGGTGTCGTCATAAGGACAAAGCCTGCGGAAAGCATATTGAGCTTTGCGAACGCCTTGTTTCCTTCGCCAATTACTTCCGGCTTTACAAATTCGTATTTCTCTTCAAAAACAGGATCCTTGTCGTTTGCAACGTAATACGTGATTTCAATTTTCCTTTTCTCAAATTCATCAAGAACAGGCTTGAAAACGTTCCAGTAACGCTTGTCCTCTGAGTAAATCACATATTTCTTGTAAGACTTGTCGAGTTTTTGCCCCTTTCCGCCAGTAAAGAAAAGCTTCAACTTAAGCCAGAATGCCTTTGCCAGAAAAAAAAGCGTCGCGCATGCTCCAATCAAGATTGAAAAGAGCATTGAGCCTGTGCCCGGGTCGATATAAAGCGGTAAAAATGTCATAGTTTGCTAATCATAAAAATGAGTTTGCAAGAAATTTTAAGTGAAAATTCCTCAGCAAACCCATTTCATCTCCCTTAATTTTATTTTTCGCAGAAGTCCTTGATCAGTTCCAGAACCTTGTCCATGTCAGGCTTCGGAGCGACTGTAATGCGCATTGAAAGGTGTCCTCCCTCTGACCAAAGCCTTACAAGATAGCCGTTTGCGGCGAGATTGTCTTTTAGAGCCTGCACGTCAATCGAGTCGTCAAAATGGATAAAGATGAAGTTCGCGGCAGACTTGAACGCCTTGATTCCCTTTATCTTGTTGATTTCAGAAATAAACTCGTCTTTCAATCTGATAATCGTTTTTGTAAGCTCTGAGTAATATTTCTTGTCTTTGAGGGCGGCAATGCAGACTTTCCGTCCAATGTTTGATGTGCGGAACGGGTTCAAGTCAAGCTTGAAGACCTGTTTTGCCATCGGTGTGCAAAGGCCGTATCCCATGCGGATTCCTGCAAGTCCGTAAAGTTTTGAGAATGTGCGGCAGAACACAACATTGTTGTATGCGTTGAGGTAATATTTCGCGTCATAGGTGACAGTTGAAAGCCCAAGATAAGCCTCATCGACAATTACAAGCGATGACGGGTTCTCCTTGATTACTTTCTCGAGGTCTGCGCGGCTGATTACAGCTCCAGTCGGGTTGTGCGGAGTCGTAATCACAATGATTCTAGGCTTTGTCTTTTTTGCAACATCAAGAAGATTTGCCGTGTCAAACTCGTATGAGTCAGCTCCCGGAACAACGTTGTAATACGCCGCCTTTGCATGGCGAAGCTCGCAGACAGACTTGTAATAGTTCCAGGCCGGAGCGGAAATCAGGACTGTGTCGTC
>DLLE01000040.1 GCA_002477955.1 Treponema sp. UBA7570
CTTTTACGAACAGCCTTTATATTTACTTTTGTATTTTATTCGTTTGTTTGAGAAGAAATTGTTTTTTCTTCAGCTTTTAGGTCTTTAATCAAAAATAAAAACATTCCTACGGCAATTAAAACCGCAACTGCGTCGGCAAACGGCTGTGCAAAGATAATTCCGTTAAGTCCAAAAAGTTTTTGCATTATAAGAATTGCCGGTAAAAATACAAAACCCTGGCGGCTTACGGCAAGAACAAGCGACTGCAAGCCTTTTCCCATTCCCTGGAATGTAAAATTTAAAACGAACATAATTCCAATAAACGGTGCCGATGACATAAGTGCATAAATAATATCTACGCCTAACGCAACAACAGCCGGATCTTCCGAGAAAATATTTATGATTGGCTTTGCAAAAATTATATAAAGTACGGTAAGAGAAACTCCCAGCACAACATTTACCAAAATAGAAAAATTTACGATTTTTTTAACGCGAATAGAATTTTTTGCGCCGTAATTGTAGCCGATTAACGGAGCGATTCCTATTCCGAGTCCAAGCTGAATAAAAATTGTCAGCATGTTTGCCTTGAGCGCAACTCCCATTGCGGCAACAGGAATATCGCCATAAACTGCTGTACCATCGATAAATGTTCTTATAAACGGCAATAGTTTTTCTGATACGACAGGAACGCTGTAATACGAAGCTAGAAGGTTGTTTGTCAGAATTGAACTTAAACTCATCAAAATGTTTGTAAGGCTTGCAGGAAGTCCGATTGCAAGAACGCCGAGCAAAATTCCGTTTGAAATTTTAAAATATTTCGGGTTTATTGTGAGCGTTGAGTTTTTTGAAAGGACATGCGCAAGATAGATTACAATCGTAACGATGTTTGCAATTACAGTTGCAATTGCGGCTCCTTTTACACCGAGTCCAAGTCCTGGAATTCCTAAAAATGAGTCGAGAATAAAAATCGGATCGAGCACAATGTTTACGGCTGTTCCGGCAATTAGCCCGACCATTGAGTTTTGAGAAGCGCCTTCTCCGCGGATTATGTTTGTGTAGGCTGTCGAAATAACAATTGCAGGTCCGCCGTACGCAATATATTTTAAGTAATCGCGTGCAAACTGTGCTGTTGTCTGAGTTGTTCCAATCAATTTGAGAATTCTTTCCATATTGAAAAGAATTATGAATAGCCCTAGAAAACCTGTAAAAATTCCTGCGTAAAGACAAAATGAAGCAATGCTTTTTACTTTTTCGTAGTTTTTTTCGCCAAGCGCGCGGCTTATAAACGAAGAGCCGCCCATGCCGAAGATGTTTCCTGCTGCCATGAGAAACAGAAAAATCGGGGTTGCAACGTTTACCGCTGCAAACTGGCTAGGATCGCCTGTCTGACCGACAAAAAAAGCGTCAACCATGTTGTACAAAACAGTAACAATCATGCTGAGGACTGTAGGAAGCGCAAATTTAAAAACCGCCTTTGGAACCGGCGTGTGCTCAAAAATTTCAATATTTTTTATCATAGTACAGAAATTTTATAAAAAACAGAAAAAATGTCAATAAATAGTAATATATAGAAGAGTTTGTAACTATTTGCGAAGCGCTTTGTTTTATTGAGCGAAATTAACCGATTTGGTAAACTTTACTGATTATGAAAAAACTTATTCCAGTGATTTTTGTTATTGTTGCCGCAGGACTTGCATTTTTTTTTGTTGGAAAAAATCTTTTTATAAAAGACAATTCATATTCGCGTGCAAAAATTATAAAACCGGTTGTTGAAATAGAAAAGTCCGAAGAAGAAAATTTGGAAAATGAATACGAAGATTATGAGCAGACTTCGTTTATTGAACTTGCCAACGATGAAACTCTTCTGAACGTTGTTACGATGGATATTGACGATGACGGTTATGATGATCAGATAAATATTGTAAAAACATCAAGAAGCCCTTTTTTGGCACTTATTGTCGGTTTGTACAATCCTTCAACTTCTTCTTATGTCAGAGCAGCTTGGATTGCAACTACGGTAAGCCAGATTCGTACTTTTGCCTGTACTGCGCTAGACGTAATCGGAAACCACAAAAATTCACTTGTTTATCAGGGAATTACGGACGAAGGTCATTCTGTTTTGTGTATTTTTAACGGAAGCCGCACTAAAAAAGGCGACTTTGTTTTGACAAAAATCGGAGACTTTGAGTCTGACGGAACGGTTTTTATTCAGCAGACAGAACGAAACGAAGCTTACGAGTTGAGCCAGACAAAGGCCGACAGTTTTCCTGTTTGGGTTTATGCTTCGGATTCGGCAGAAGACAGCGCCCGGCTTGACCAGATTCAGACAATGTACGATTGGAACGAAAAAGAAGGTGAGTATACTCAGGTTAAGCAGGTTCGTGTTACAGGAAACCGCATTGCCGCAAAAGAACTTGCGAGAATTCAGGATGGAACTGTCGCGACTTTTTCTAAATTTCTGGAAGGCTTGTGGTATAAGACCGAAAATTCAGGCGGAAACGTACGTTATATCTTTTTTGATCCTCAGACGCACGAGATTATTTTTCATTATCAGGACAGCGAAGAAGTGTATTCGTGGCTAAATGCAAAACTCCGCAGAAACGGAATGTATTTTACTTCGATAAACCAGTCAATCGAAAACCTTCAGAGGCGTTTTGATATTTCGCTTGTAAATGTCGATGAAATAAGAATTCGGATTCAGGATGATGTCCGGATGATTATCAGCGAAAGCACTCTCTGGGACGGAAATTATAAAAAAGTTTCGACAAAATTAAACCAAAAAACTGTTGCAGGCGAATCTGAAAAAGCGCTAAAAAGGCTTGTCGAAGGGCCTGCATGGACTACTTCTGATGGAAAATATTTTGTTTTTGCAAACGATGTATATATAGTAGAGTCTGAGAAATTTACAGATAAAGGCCGTTTTGTCTTGAATAGTATTTCTGACACAAAATTGATGCAGTTTAGAAGCGACACCGACATAAAATTTTTTAACGGATATTATTCTGCAAGTTTTGGCAAAATTAAAAAAACTGAGAGAAATAAGCGCGGAAAAACAACAGAATTTGTTGTGGATGACAACGACACTGTAATTTTGCAGTCGGTTGATGTAACTCCGAATGGATTTTTTCAGAATGAAGTGCTTCCGTTGACACTCAAAAAAACTGAATTAAAAAAGACCGAAGAATAGAAAACTCGCAGATAAAAAGGCGTGTAAGAAAATCTTGAAAGAAGCGAAAATTTTAGCCCGGATTGCCGCGAAAAGACCGGACGAGCGGAGCGAAGGAGGACTTGCAGCAAAAGCCGGCCGCGGTAAGGCTTTGTGCTCCTAAAATTTAAGATATTGAAATTCTGCGGTCAAATCTATAGAATATTTTAATTATGACTGCAAACGAATTACGCTCAAAATATATTGAGTTCTTCAAATCTAAAAATCATGTTGAAATTTCTGGTCAGTCTTT
>DLLE01000021.1:0-8851 GCA_002477955.1 Treponema sp. UBA7570
AAACATGGCTTCTGACAAAAAACGCGACGACATCCGCCGCACTACACGCATTATTCAGATTGACGAGATGCTCCGCGGCGGGGCTTTTGTGGGCATGGACGAGCTGGTTTTTAAGTTCGGGGTGAACAAGCGGACTGTTGAGCGTGATTTTGAGCGGCTCCGGGACGAAATGAACGCGCCTCTTGAATACGACAAGACTAAAAAAATGTATCATTACACAGACCCGACTTTTTCCGTGCCGAACGTCGTGCTTACGGAAGGCGAGCTTTTTACGGTTTCCACGGTGATGCCGCTTTTGGAGCAGTACAAGAACACGCCTTTGGAACGCTCGTTCAAGAATATCATGTCGAAAATCGCGTCTTTTTTGCCCGACACGGTTACTGTGGATTCCTCGTTTTTGAACACGGACGTCAGTTTTATTTCCGATCCGCTTCCGAAAATCGATGCGGAGGTTTTCAATCAGATTTTCAAGGCGATAAAGAGCCGCTCGGTTGTTTCGTTCGGATACAAAAGCTCCGGGAGCAAGGTTTTTAAGGAAAAGATTTTTGACTGCTATCACGTTGTCTGCCAGAAAGGAAACTGGTATGTGCTTGGCTTTGACCACGGTGCGGCGGATTTTCGGGTTTTCGCTCTCTCGCGGATAAAAAATATCGTTCCTGCCGGCGAAACTTTTTCCGTTCCGAAAGATTTTGACATTCACAGGCACATCGACTTGAACTTTGGAATCTGGAACAATCCTGAGCCGCCTGAAGAATATGAATTCCTCTTTTCCGCAAAGATGGCGAACTACGTTCTTGAGCGCGAATGGCACAAAAATCAGCTGATTGCGCAGCATGAGGACGGCACAGTTCTCCTGAAATTCAGCTCGAACCAGAAGCAGATGGTGTTCTCCTGGGCAATGGGCTTCGGCGATTCCGTTACGGTGATAAAACCTGAAAGATTGAGGGAAGAAATCCGCGCGGAATGTGAGAAGATCGCGGGGAAGTATGGCACGCAGGAGAAATGAAAATCTATAAAATCCGTTTATTTCATGCTATAATTGCAATGTTTAATTTACATTCAGAGGAATAAAAAATGCATTCAAAATTTTTGGAAAGCTTGTCAAAAGATGAATATGAAAAATTAAAAAAAGATTTGGCAGATATTCAGTCAAACAAATGTTATATTTGTCAAAAAGAAATTGATTTGCAGCTTCAGGAAACGGATATAGATCATATAGTGCCATTGGCTAATAGAGGAAAAGATGACAAGTCAAATTTTGCTCTAACTCACGCAAGTTGTAATAGAAGCAAAAAAGATGCGAATCTGAATATTGCAAGAATTCTATATCGATTAAAGACATTGCAAGATGATGTCCTTGCAAAAGAAAATCGTTCAGCTTCATTGAAAGACTTGTTGGAACAAGAAAAAGGTTCTAAGTTTGAATTCAAATATAAGATTGAAAACGATGAAATCATTTATTCTTTTTCTGAAATCAATGATACTAATATTTACAAATCAAAGATTTATGAAGACAAACTTTCTAAAGAAAATTCCTGCTTTATAGAAGTTCCGTTAGAATATATTTTCCATGATGATTTGATAAATCCACGTGGTATAAATTCGAGTATTTCGTTGCTTGTAAAAGAATTTTCAAAAGGAAATCCACAGCTTCATTTATCACTGGCAAGAATAAATAATGGAAAAATACAAATTTTTGATGGACAACATAAAGCTGTTGCTCAGATACTTTTAGGAAGTAGAAAATTATTGCTTCGTCTGTTTATAAATCCGAATGTGGATAGATTGATTGAGACTAATACAAATGCGGGAAGTTCATTACGTCAGATTGCTTTTGATAAGAGTATAATGAGGCAATTGAACAATACTTTATATTATGAAACGATAACAAAGTATCAAAATGACCATAATTTGAGTAATGACTGTTTTGATTTTTCAGAAGAGCAGCTTGTTGAATATTTTAAAGGCGAGAACGCCAATATAAGAAAATATATTGTAGACAGCATAAAACACACAATAACTCATTCTTCTGATAATTTGCTGAAGGCTTATATTGATTTTGAAGGGAAAGCAAAAGAGTTGCCAATTTCGTATAGTGCATTTGAAAAAACTTTTCTTTCAACTTTTATAGATTCAAAACTGATTTTAAAGACAAATTTAAGCTATAAAACAGATGAGGGAGAAAATCCAAGAGAACTAGAAATAAATCAGTTGATTCAGGTGTTGAATATTATTGCAGAAGAAATTTATATAAATAAATTTAATCCAGAAGTCGGTGTTTCCCGAATTGAACAGAAAATAATTGACAAAAAAGATTCTGATATTACAGATGCACATTTAATCGCATATAGAATGAGCAAAGAAGAAGTTCTTTATAATTGGCTGCAATACTTGAAGAAAGTGATTGAAAGTTATTTTACAAACACAGGAAAATTATATGATTCTAGGAAATTGTTTCAGGAAAGTTTTTCAGATGTGCTATGGGCAAATATTAGAAAATTTGTGAAAAACTTAGCTGCCTTGCCATTATGGAAAGACAAGAGCATGGCAAGCACGCATTTCTCAGGAAAGAAAAACTATGATTTTTGGCGAGAAGTTTTTGAAACTGGGAAAACTCCAGATGGTGCATTAGTTCTTGCAAAGCCATTGAATTATATGGAGTTGATTAGGGAGTAGGTATTTTTTATGAAAAAAAATTATTTTTGGATAATCTTTCTGAAAAATATCTGGGCAGCTATGTAATTCTGAAATACGGAGCAATCAACAAATCATGCAAAATGAACTTATAATTTACAAGACAGATGACGGAAAAGCCGATGTCAGGCTCTATTCAAAGGATGGTGTTGTCTGGATGAACCAGCAGCAGATGGCTTTGCTTTTTGACACCTCTAAGCCGAATATCAGTATGCATATTGCTAATGTCTTGCAGGAAAAGGAATTAGACGAGAAATCAGTTGTTAAGGATTTCTTAACAACTGCCTCGGACGGCAAGAATTACAATGTTACTTATTATGCGCTTCCTATGGTGATTGCGGTTGGTTTCCGTGTGAGAAGTATTCGTGGAACTCAGTTCCGCCGCTGGGCAAACGAAAATCTTTCTGAATACCTTGCAAAGGGATTTGTTCTTGATGATGAGCGGCTGAAAAATCCTGACGGCAGGCCTGATTATTTTGATGAGCTACTTGAGCGAATCCGGGACATCCGCGCGAGCGAAAAGCGTTTCTATCAGAAGCTCCGAGATTTGTTTTCTCTTTGTTCAGATTATGACGCGATTGATAAAGCCACCCAGATGTTTTTTGCTGAAATCCAGAACAAGCTGATTTTTGCTGTCACAAAAATGACTGCGCCTGAGCTGATTCTAAGCCGGGCCGACAGTTCAAAGCCAAATATGAACCTTACAAGCTGGAAGGGAAAAATCGTCCGCAAGCAGGATATTTATGCAAGCAAGAATTATCTTACGCATGATGAGCTGGATTCGCTTAACCGTATTGTGACAATTTTCTTGGAAAGCGCGGAATTGATTGTAAAAATGCGAAAAGATTTGACAATGCAATTTTGGAAAGAAAATGCGGACAAAATTATTACCGGTCATTATCTGCCGCTTTTGCATGATAAAGGCTCTATAAACAGAAAACTGGCAGACAAAAAAGTCGAGGAGATTTATCTGGAGTTTGACAGGCGACGAAAAAATTTTGAGGCAAAAGAGGCTGACAGGCAGGATGAAGAAGAGATGAAAATGCTGGATGAAGCCGAAAAATTATTAAAAAACAGAAAATAGACATTCACAAGCTAATAACGAAGTATGAGTGAGAGTTAGAAATCTGGAAAATCTATAAAATCCGTTTATTTCATGCTATAATTGTAAAATAAAAAGAAAGTTTCAAAATTCAGGAGTCTATCAACTGATGAAAATTATACATTGTGCTGACATTCACGCTGATTCTAAAATGGGAACGCATTTTTCAAAGGAGAATGCGGAACTCCGGCGGAATGAGATTGTCGATTCTTTTGCGAAAATGGTTGAGTTTGCAAGGGAAAACGGTGTAAAAGCGATAATTATTGCCGGCGACCTGTTTGACACAAAGGAAAACCAGCAGAAAAAAATAAAGCAGCGGATTTTTTATATCATTGAGCAGAATCCTGGAATTGATTTTTTGTATCTTCGGGGAAACCATGACGAGAATGTTGATTTTTTTGAAGAAAAACTGGTTCCGAATTTAAAGCGTTTTTCAAAATCAAAATGGCAAAAACATTCGTATGAAAATGTTGATATTTACGGTCGCGAATTTTCCTCGTCAATTCCGTTGGCGGCTTACAGCGAGCTGAATCCTGATCCTTCCCGAGTGAATATCGTTGTCTTGCATGGACAGATTGCCGAGTACAAGCCAAAGAATGACGCTCCGGAAATTTCCTTGCCAAAACTGACGAATAAAAACATTGACTACATTGCTTTGGGGCACATCCACGATTTTAAGATTGAAAAACTTGATAACCGCTGTTCCTGGTGCTATTCGGGCTGTCTTGAAGGGCGCGGCTTTGACGAGTGTGGAAAAAAGGGATTTGTTCTTCTGGATATTGAAAATAATAAAGTTGAGGCAAAATTTGTTCCGGTTTCAAAAAGAATTGTTCATGAAATTCCTGTGAAACTTTCTGGAGTTCTGGATTTTTCAGATATTATGCAAAAAATAACGGATTCTCTTGCTGGAATTTCTTCCAAAGATATTGTTCAGGTTGATTTGACAGGCGAACTTTCTGAGGAAACTGAAATTGAGCCAGAATCTTACCAGTCGGCATTGGCTTCGGACTATTTTTATGTGCGTGTAAAAGATAAAACTGAAACAAAAATCGATTTCACAAAATATGAAAAAGATGTTTCGCTAAAAGGTGAATTTATCCGTCTTGTAAAAAATCAGCAGAATCTTTCTGAAGAGCAAAAAATCAAGATTATTATGACCGGCATAAAAGCGTTGGCGGGGAGACTTTAGCAATGGAAATTGTAAAAATTCACATAAATAATTTTGGAAAATTCCACAATGTTGATATAGATTTGAAAAAAGGCGTAAATTCTTTTGTCTATGAAAACGGCTGGGGAAAAACGACTCTTTCAGTTTTTATAAAAGCAATGTTTTACGGAATGGAACACACAGCCTCAAAAGACGTTGAAAAAAATGAAAAGCTGAAATATTTTCCGTGGCAGGGCGGAGTTTACGGCGGAAGCATGATATTTTGCCACAACGGCAAAGAATATTTAGTGAACAGAACTTTTGGCTCAAAAAAAAATGAGGATACATTTGAGCTGCGCGATTTAAAAACGAATAAACCTTCTTTTGATTTTTCGGAAGATTTGGGAACTGAAATTTTTGGAATCAACCGGGATTCTTATGCGCGGAGCGTTTTTGTAACGTTAAAAGATTCTCCGGTCGGCTCGGCGGACATCACCGCAAAGCTGAACAATCTTGTTGAAAGCGGCGATATTTCTAATTTTGAGGAAGCGGCGGCAATTCTTGAAAAAAAATCGAAGGAGCTGCAAGGAAGAAACAAGGGAACAGGCGAGATTCCGGCTATCCAGCAAAAAATTGACGCAAATAGAAATTATATAGAAGAAATTGATTCAAAATTGAAAGAAAACGCAGCTTATGAAGAAAAAGTTTCTGGGATTCAAAAAGAAATTCTTGAGCTGAAAAAACAGCAGGAATCTGTTGCGGAGCAAATTTCTATTTGGGCAAAATTTGAAGGCAAAACAAGATACGAGCAGCTTAAAAATGACCTAAAAAAATCCGAAAATGAAAAGAAATCTCTCTGCGATTTTTTTAACGGGCAAATTCCAACGGAAGAAACTGTAAAAAAAATCGATTCAATTTCAAACAATTATACAACGATTGAGTCGAACATAAAAAATCAGTCTGCAAGCCAAACTGAAAAAGATTTCTATGAAACCTTGAAAAATTATTTTGCCGGCGATATTCCTTCAAAGTCTCAGATTGAGGAATGTCTAAAAACTGACAATGAATACAAAAATTTTAAGCAGTCTGAAAGCGCAAAAAAACTTACGGAGCCGGAATATTCGGAATTTAGTTCTTTGAGCCAAAAATACAAAAATTCAGATGTTTCAAAGGAAAAAATCGACGGCTGTATTTCTGACATTGCAAAAGTTCAGCAGAAAAAAAATCAAATAAACGAGCTAAAGAATGAGCTTTTTGAAAAAGAAAATGCGTTGAACACGCTTTTGCAGCAAAAACAGAAAAATCCGAAAAAAATTGTGTTTGCAACACTTGGATTTTTTGGCTTGGCGGCTGGAATTTTTGGATTTGTCTTGAACAACATAATTCTTGGGCTTTCTGGAGTTGTGGTTTTTATTCTTTTTATGATTCTGGCGATTGTTATAAAAGGGAAAAGACAGGATTTTTCGGAAATTGAACAGAAAATTTCTAGCCTTAAAAAAGAAATTGCAGAGAAACAGAGCCACGCGGAAAATCTGGAGGTATCGTACAAAAATTTCATCAAGAAATATTCTGAAAACGACTCTTCAGAAATTGGCGCGCTCACAAAAATCAGCACGGAATTCAGCGATTATTCAAGGCTTTTGCAAAAAGAAAACGAATACAAAAAGTGGCTGAACTCGCAGAAAATCACGCCGGAAGAATATGAGACAAAAATCCGGGCTTTTACAAAACGCTACTGCAAGACGGAAAATATTTCTTCTGTGCCTGCGGATATTCAGATTTTGAACGAAAAACTTGCGAAACTTGAAGAGCTTAAAAAGAAAATCAACGCCGATTCTGAAAATTTAAGAATTCAAAGCGAAGAAAAAAGCAAACTTGAAGCGATTCTTTCTCAATACAAGACTGAAAAAACTTTAAGCTATGCAAATCAGGTTCTTGAGATTCACGGAAAACTTACGGAAATAAAAAACGTTGAGAGTCAGATTCTTTCCGAAAAAAAGAAAATTGAGGAGTTTGAAAACGACCCGAACAACAAAATTGAGTCTTTTGAAAATCTTACAAAGCCGGAAAAACCGGTTGACGTCCTGCAGAATGAACTTTCAGCTGTGTCTGAAGAACTTTCTTCTAAAAACAAGATTCTGTCAGACTATCAGAAAATAATCAGCGATAATCTTGCCGACACCGAAAAAAAAGACGACGTTGAAACTGAAATCGAGCGGCTTACGCTTGAAAAACGCGAAAAATCCGCCGAATACGAAATTTTTTCAAAAACTCTGGAACTGCTCCAAAAAGCCAAGGAAAATCTTGACGAGAATTACAGCGACCCGATGAAAAAAGGATTTGAAAAATACGTAAAAATGCTCGGCTCTTCTGTAAACCTGATTATAAACACAGATTTGGAAGTTTTGCTTGATGACAACGGCAAGACGCACAAAAGCAATTTTCTTAGCGACGGCTACAAGGACATGGTGAATTTTTGCTCCCGTATGGCGCTTGTGGACGCGCTTTTTGAAAATATCAAGCCGCCAGTCATTTTAGATGACCCGTTTGTAAATCTTGATGACGAGAAAGTTCCGAACGCTTTGCAGCTTGTAAAAAAAATTGCAAAAGAAAACCAGGTGATTTATTTTGCGTGCCATAAAAGCAGGGCTGTGTAGCTGATATGCATTTTACAGAGGCAAAAGGAATTCTTTCGGCGCGCAACGGAATGAACATTTACCGCGGCTGCACGCACGGCTGCATTTACTGCGATTCGCGCAGCCGCTGCTACCAGATGAACCATGACTTTGAAGACATCGAGGTAAAGCGGAATGCGGCTGAGCTTCTGGAGCAGAAGCTTTCCTCCAAGCGCAAAAAGTGCATGATTGGAACAGGCGCGATGTGCGATCCTTATATGCACTGCGAGGCGGAACTCTCCCTTATGCGCCGCTGCCTTGAAGTCATCAATAGGCACGGATTCGGAATTGCCGTCCAGACAAAAAGCGACCTGATTCTGCGAGACATCAGTTTAATAGAAGAAATCAACGCAAAGTCAAAAGCCGTTGTCCAGATGACGCTTACAACCGCGGACGAAAATTTGTGCCGGACAATCGAGCATGCGGTCTGCACAACGGCCGGGCGCGCGAAAGTCCTTGCCGAATGCAGAAAACGCGGAATTCCGACAGTCGTGTGGCTTTCGCCTTTTCTTCCTTTTATAAACGACACTGAGCAGAATATCCGCCGCCTCCTTGAAATCTGTGTTCAGGAAAAGGTGCGCGGAATAATCTGCTTTGGAATCGGACTTACGCTGCGCGAAGGAAACCGAGAATATTTCTACAGCAAGCTCGACAGGCATTTTCCCGGACTGAAAGAAAAATACGTCCGCACTTACGGAAACGCCTACGAAGTTACAAGCCCGGAAAACGGCCGCCTGATGCGGATCATCACAAGCGAATGTCAGAAATCCGGAATCGAGTGGCGGCCGGAAAAAGTGTTTGAGTACATGAACGCTTTTCCGCAAGAAAAATTGGATGCCGCGCAGGGAATGTTTGAGTTTTAAATCTTAATGCGAACCTCTAGTTTTTTCAGCAAATGTGCATAAAGTATCGCCGATGGAATAAAGTCAAGAGACATTCCGATTCCGAACATCAGACAGATTCCTGTCAAAGATGGAACAAAAATTCCTGCGCAGTACAAAATGAACATAATTCCATAATAAACCACATCAATGCAGACGGACTGAATCAGCATATAATTTGTTTTTCCAAGTCCGTAAAAAGTCGCATCAAAAATGCAAGTGTTGAAAATAAAAGTTATGTAAAATCCAGTTTCAATTAAAGCAATCCTAAAAACGGTCTCATATTCGGCAACGTTCATCACGAATTTTAAAAACGGCTTCCAAAGCGGAATCGAAAAAATCCAAGTTAAGG
>DLLE01000021.1:8891-10849 GCA_002477955.1 Treponema sp. UBA7570
GAAAACACAAGAAAGACAAATGTAGCCAAAAGTTTTTGAGCTGATGTTTTCTTGGTCTTCAGCAATTTCTTTTTTTACAACATCGGCAAGCGAAAGAGCGGGCAGCAAAAGCCAGTTCCAGATAAAATTGTTCGCAACCCAATAATTTCCTTGCTCTGAAACAACGTTCACCATTCTAACAACCATCATCATAAACGCAAGATTCCGCAAAAATGATTCGATTCCTGAAAATTTTCCAACGGAAAACCATTCTTTGAGCCAAGAAAAATCCAACTGCGTTTTTTTGAAGATTTGAAATCCATCTTTTGAAAGAAGGAGAAACGAAACCGTCAAAATGCAAACGTTCACGATTATGTTTGAAACCGCAATTCCGTTTACGCCAAGATTTATGGAAACTGGCAATGTGCTTACAAGAAACGTGTCCAAAATTATTGAAAGAACCGCTTGAATTCCAAGAAGAATATAGATGAAGAAATCTTTTTTCAGCGTTATAAAAACGAGAAACAAAAATCGCCACAAAGTTGAAAACAATGCGGCAACGGTTTCAAGACGAATATAGCGCGCAGTTTCATCGATAAGATTTTTGTTCTGCGCCATAAATTTTACAAGCGGCTTTGCAAAAATAAAAATCAATGCGGACAAAACGATGTAGATAAAAGCCGTTGTAAAAAGTCCTGTGCGGATTTTGTTTTCAAGTTCATTGTGATTGTTCAAGGATTTTCCGAGCAAGAAAAAAAGCGGAAGAATCAGCGCTTCCTGAACAACTTCGTAGAAAAGGTTTACCCAGGAAAGCTGGCTTGCAATGTTTATTCCCCATTCGTTTGGCAAGTTCCCGAGAAAATAAATTCGTACAGTTTGATAAACAGAGGGAAAAAGCATAGTCGCAAAAATTGCGAAAAACAATCTGTAGTTTACTGATTTTAGTGCTTTTAAGAATTTCATCCGATTTCTCCTATAAGTTTTATTCGGTTCTCTTGAACCCATAATTTTGAAAACTCAACCCAATTTTTTGTGCGCTCGTATTGAAAATTTTGTGGCGACATTTGCGAAATAACTTTTTCCATTCGCCAAATCAGTTTGTCTGCAAAATTTGCAAGAGTTTTTTTGTCGGCATTATAAGCGGAAAGCGCGGTTTTCATCTGTCCAAGAATGTTGATTTCTGAACGGCGGTGACTTCCTATATTTATCCAAAGCCACAGAATGTAAGTTAAATCTTCCCAGCGTTCTCCGGGAGCGGCACTGTCCCAATCGATGATTCCAACCGGCCGATTATTTTGAAAAACTGTATTGCACGGAGACAAGTCATTATGGCAGACAACTTTTTTTGAATTTGTAAAATCCAACGAAATGTCGTGAAATTGCCGAACCATTTTCATAAAATCGCAAAGTTGAACAAGATTTGTTTTTTCAATATCTTTTGGCACTGTTCCGTTTATAAATAAAAATCTGTCACGTCCTTGCTCATCCCGACCTAAATATCTTTGCGAAAATGGATAATTTTGTTTTTCAAGAAATTGCAAGAAGTTGTTTGCAAAGTCGCTTTCATTTTTGTGTGGACGGCGAACTTCATTCCCGATTTTTACTACACCAACCGTTGAACGGCCACCGGTCAAGATTTCTTCTTGCATGTGAATATTATAACATGGATTTTGGGGAAAAGTTGATTTAATTTTTTAGAAAATGCTGTCAACAACTTTTTAGAAGAATTCTTGACAACCGATATTTGGTTTATTATATTTTTTCTGTTAGTTACATAATGTAACTTAAAATGTGAGATTTTGCTGACGCAAAACTTGTTTATTTAACGTGTGCGCTCTCGCGCACGACCTAACGCTATCACGTTAGGCTATGGAGCACTGGCGAAGACTGTTTTGACAGCCGAAGCCAAAGACCGCAGCCGTGCGATTTGCACGGCGAGGACTTAGAGCGTGAGCGAAGTGCGGAACAGCCGACCCGAA
>DLLE01000008.1 GCA_002477955.1 Treponema sp. UBA7570
GTAAAATACGCGCTTCTCCGCAATGTTGACACTGGCAATGGAAACACAGAGAGCCTTTGGGACGTTCAGATTGTTCCTGCTGTTGTTTATGGCGGAAATCATTATGTAAGTGGCGGCGAGCTTGTCTATGTTGAAGGAAAGGCAGCTGGTTGGAAAGAAGGTGAAATTGTAAAAGAAGACGGAGTTTCAATGGCCGAATGTGACGCTGTAGTCGGCTTTAACACTGGCCGCATGGACGTTGTGTTCTTAAAGAGCGAGAAATAATTTTCGCTAAAATTTATTTTCTAATACCGGCTTTCTGCAAAAATGGAGGCCGGTATTTTTTTTGTAAGGAATTGTGCGCCGGATAGTAGAGGCCGCTTTGCGGGTGCTTGCACCGTAGGCGCTGTGACGCCGGAGCCTCGGATAGCCGTTTGTGCGTAATTTGTGCGCCTCCTTTTTATTCTTTTTTTTTACGTTTTAAAGAATTTGAAAATAGGTTAACCAGGCTTTAATTTTTGTCGAATTTTAAATATATTGTTTTATAGGCTTGTCAGATAAAATATTGAAATTTAAATATTTTGTCTGGCGGCAAAACTGGTCAGGGGTTAAGAATGAAAAAAGTTTCTGAAATTTTAAAAAAATATAAAATGGCTGTAATTTTTGCAGGCCTCGCTGTTGTTTTTGCTTTGATTTGCATTTTTTGTGCGGTAAATCTTTTTTCAAAACCTGTGATTGGCTTTTATGGAATTGAGCCAGCTGTTCAAAAATCAATTTGCAGCGTTATCGAGAACTGGAACAAAAAGGCCGGGCAGCAATTTGAGTTTAAAACCTTTGATTCTTCAAAAACTCTTGAAAGTCACTTTTTTCTTGGAAAAAAGCCGGAATTGCTTTTTACTGTCAGCGGAAATTCTGTAAAAACAGCGGCAGAGGGGGCTTCTAAAAAAGCGGCTGTTTCTGAAAATTCCTTGCAAAAAATGACTTCCTCTATAAAAATGTCCGCAATTATGGGAGAAAATCCTGGAACTGTGAGCGCTCTTCCTTTGCTTACTGGAAATTTTGAAATTTCAATTAATACTTCTTCTTTTAAAACCTCTGGAATGAACGCGATTGCAACTTGGAGCGATATTGATAAATTCCTAAAAATTCAGAAAAAAAAACTTGATTATCCGGTTGTTTTTGCCGGAAAAGATTCTGATGTAATGCTCGACTTTTTAGGCGCCTTGACCGAGGCTTTTGACGGCGCAGGAGAATATAAAAAGGCGGTTGAAATTATTGAACATGCAAAAAACAAAGGATGGAAGGTTTCGGAAGTTGCAGAGCAGTTGTGCGGAAGTTACAATGCTCCTCTCTATGCTTCCGCAAAGCAGCTCTCAAAATGGTACAATGCCGGACTTTTAAACCGCGATGTTTTTAATCTTTCTCAAAAAGATGTCAATGCATTTTTGCAGGCAAGGCTTGCCGCAATGGTTTTTATGCCGCTCAGCCAGCACAGGACTGTCGAAAACCGCACAATTGAACGTTTTTCTACGATTTACTTTCCGTCGGAAAAGGCTCCGGGCGAACGCAGTTTTACGGCAGAAATAATTTATGCGGTTCCGCAGAAAAAAAACAAACTGAATACGCTTTTAATAGAATATCTTAATTCGGATTCTGGACAGGAAGAATTGAGCCGTGCGACCGGACTTGCTCCAGTTTTTGCCCAGTGCAGGACTCCTGACCGCCAGGCGGACGACGTTCGTTATTGGGTTGCCGCGACAAATGCGCCTCTTGCCGGCTTGAGCCGCGAAGTTGCTCTTTCAAAAAAGCAAAAAGATGAGCTTGCTCAGGAATTAGCCGCAAAAATAAAATTCGGGCAGTTTGAATAATCTGAATAAATTTTATTGTAAACCGGAAGTTTTGCCTGAAAAATTTATGCGTCAGCGATGATAGCAGCGGCGCAGCCGTTCGCTTGCGAATGGAGGCGAAAGCCGGAACTGCGGTCGTAGCGACCCGCGAAGCGGGGGACGCCCAAAAAATTCTAAATTCAACTTTTAAGGTTTTGTGCCGATACTCAAGATATGCGCGTATATTCATTACTGATTAGTTCTATTATTTTATTTTCGTCGTGTGTGGCTTCTTCTCAATCGTCTAAAGATATTTACAAATTGCCGGAAACTTCGGCTCAGACTGTTGAAACTGCAAAGGCTGGCGGCGTGATTGCTGGCGCTGCGAGCGGTCTTTACAGAATTACTTCGACTAAAACGGCGATTCCGATTTGGAACGAAGGAAAAGTTTTAAAAATTATCCGCACGCGGCAAACTGAACAGAATTTGGCGGAACAAAATGATTTAGCTGAAAAAAATATTTTGACGGAACAAAATTCGGATTCTGGCCTTTTAAAAAACGAGGCTGAAAAAAACGGCCCGCGCTGGTATTTTTTGACAAGCCGTGGAATTTTGACTTCTTCTGATTTGCAGAATTTTGAATATCGCAATAATGGACTTCCGTTTTTGAAAATGAAGGAAGTGAATTTGGATCAGGTTTCTTTTGTGGACAGGCCTGCGCAGCTAAAGGATTTGGAAGTTCATCCTGAAAACTCTCAGATTCTCGTGACTGCAACGAAAGACCGCGTTTATATAACTTATGACGGCGGATTAAACTGGAAAAGCCTTGGGTCGATGAGCAGCGCGACTTCTGGAATTAAGGCTGTTGCGGTTTGTACGGTTGGCGGCGTTCTTACGGTTTTTGAATCTCATCCGATTTTTGGTTTTTCGTATATTCAGCCGCAGAGCGCAAAACCTGTCTGGAAAGATTGCAATGGCGGTTTTGACAATATGAAGGGGCAGACTTATCCTGACGAAATTGCTGATATTTGTCCGGTTGTTTTAAAAAATTCTGATGGAACTTCGTCTACTGAGATTTATGTGAGCCAGACTTTTTTGCCAAGGCTTTATAGATTCAATTGGCAGACAAAACGGGCGGAACTTCTTTATAGCGGAAAAGAGCCGGCTGACACGATTGACGGTCTTTTTTGGGACGGAAATGAACTTTTGTATACCCGTCCGGGCGAAGTGGCTTCGTATTCTCCGCAAAACCAAGGACTTGGTTCTATTCCTCAGAGTTATTATACGTGGAAAAAAACATTTTCTGCGATTGCGCCGAACGACACTCTTTATTCAGCATGGATTCCTGACGAAAAAAATCTTTCCGAAGGAATTTCTTTGAGCGAGCTCTGGCTTTTAAAACCTGAACTTTGCACAAACCAGTATGCGCAGAAAGCGTTGAACCGCCGCTCAATTTACTGTCCGGCAAACCATGTGACAACTCAGGCTGGAATCGACAAATACAAAAAAATTATCCTTGGCAATAAGCTTGACAGTCTTGTAATCGACATGAAAGATGACTATGGACTTTTGCGTTACGATGCGAAAGATCCTGTTGTAATCGAAAAAGGTTATATTTCGAGATACCATATAGATTTAGAGCATTTTGTCTCGGAAATGAAAAAAGACGGAATTTATCTGATTGCGCGAATTGTTGTTTTTAAGGACAAAAATCTAAGTCAGTATGCAGGTGGAAAATATGCGGTTTGGGACAAAACTTTAAACAAGGCGTGGGTTGGAACTCGTGGTTTTGAAGATATAACCGATGAAGACGGAAATGTTATTGGTCAGAAAACGGCATATTATGACGAGAATTGGGTCGATCCGTATTCTCCTGAAGTTTGGGATTACAATGTGCGGATTGCGCGTGAACTGATTGCCGGCGGATTTGATGAAATTCAGTTTGACTATATCCGTTTTCCGACAGACGGACGCAATATGGCAAATGCGGTTTTCCGCTGGAAGGAGAAAGGCATGGACAAGGAATCGGCCCTTCTTTCTTATCTTGCTTATGCCAGAAAAAATATTGACGCTCCGATTGGAATTGATATTTACGGCGCAAACGGCTGGTATCGTTCAGGAACTAGAACTGGGCAGGACGTTGAGCAGCTTTCGGAATATGTGGATATAATCTGTCCTATGTTCTATCCGAGTCATTTTGAGCAAAACTTTTTGGATTACGCTCCTTATTCTGAACGGCCTTACAGAATTTATTATTACGGAACTTACCGAAACACTGTAATCGGCAGAAACAGAATTATTATAAGACCGTGGGTTCAGGCTTTTTATCTGAATGTGCGGTATGACCGTCAGTGGTATGGCCAGGAATATGTTCAAAAACAAATTTTTGGCGTGCGCGACAGTGTTGACCGTGGATATATGTACTGGAACAATATTGGCCGCTACGACGATATTTTGCCGGATGTTGGAAATTCTGCTTATAACGGAACTGCAGCCGAAGCCTCAAAAGAATACAGGAAACCGGCTCTTGGAAACAAAAATCTGCTTTATCCAGAAAATATAGAAACTTTTGAAAATATAGAAAAATTGCAAAACAAGGCTGTAAGCGAATTTATTATGGACAGCGGAAAAAATGAACTTGCAGGAAAAGAAGGAAAAAAAGGAGGAGGATTTCCTTCGATTGGCGACATAAAAAAACTCTGGCAGGCATACGAAATTGACAAACGCGAGATATAATTTAGATGAACCGGTTGCGGCAATTGCGACAGCTCTTGCTCCTGCTGCTCTCGGCATTGTCCGTGCAAGCGGAAAAAACTGTATCGAAAAAATTGCAGAAATTTTCTCAAGACCAAAGGCCTTAAAAGAAGCCGGTGGAAATTCCATCGTCTACGGCTGGATTTTGGACAAAAATACAGAATCTGAGGAAGAAAATGCAGAAAAAATTGACGAGGTTTTGATTTCTGTTTTTCGCGCTCCAAAAAGTTTTACTGGCGAAGATATGTGCGAAATTTCCTGTCATGGCGGAGTTTCTGTTGTAAATGCAGTTTTTGAAACGCTCTTAAAAAATGGTTTTCGTCAGGCAGAAAAAGGCGAATTTACTTTTAGGGCTTATATAAACGGCAAGTCGGATCTTACAAAAGCGGAAGCGGTTCGCGAAATAATTGATTCTAAAACCAGCGACAGCCGTTCCCGTGCCGCTGGAAGACTGAGCGGTTCGCTTTTTGAAGAAATTGATTCAATAAAAACTCTTGTGACGGACACCCTTGCCGCAATCGAAGTTGATATTGAATATCCGGAAGACGAAGAAACTATTGCCGACAGTTTTGACCCGAAAATGCTCGAAAATGCCCGCGACCGTCTTTGCGAGCTTGCTTCTTCATGGAAAAGCGAAAAAATTTACCAGGACGGGGCAAGAATTGTTCTAGCTGGAAAAACAAATGCCGGAAAATCTTCACTTTTTAACGCGCTTTTGAAGGAAGATCGTTCGATTGTAAGCGACATTGAAGGCACAACCCGCGACTGGATTGAAAGCTGGGTAAGTTTTGACGGAATTCCTGCCAGGCTTTTTGACACTGCCGGACTTAGAAAGACAGATGATATAATAGAAGCAAAAGGCGTAGAACTGACCGAAGATTTGGCTTCAAATGCGGATTTAGTTCTTTATCTTGTGGATTCTTCCAAAGGCGTTCTGGACGATGATAAAAAATTTTTAGAAAAAAACAAAAATATTCCGGTGATTGTCGTATTCAATAAAATGGATTTGACAGGCGGAAATGAAAAATCTTTTGAAGAAGTTTTGGCTTCTGAAGGAATAAAAGGCTCTGTAAAAATTTCTGCAAAAAAAGGAATTGGAATTGGAGAACTTACAAATCTTGTAAAAAAGACGATTCTGAATGATTCGACTGTAAAAAGTGAAAAAACTGGACTTGGTTCGGAACGGCAGAAAAAGAGCGTGGAGCAGGCTCTTGAAAGGATTGAACATGCTCTGGAAATTGCCAAGGACGAAACTTATGGTCTTGACGCTGTAGTTCAGGATTTGGAAGATTCTTTGGACAGTCTTGGCGAGGTAACGGGCGAAGTTACGCCGGACGATGTTTTGGGTTCGATTTTTAGCCATTTTTGTGTCGGAAAATGATTTTTTGCAGGCAAATGCGGTGGATTTTGACAAGATTATCTGGGCGAATGTGATTAAAACCCAACCTATTATTTGACGCTAACGCAATCTGAGTGTTAAAATTGAATAATCTATCAGAGAGGATTTTTACATGAAAAAATCTGTAAAAAAAATATTCAAATTTTGCGCCTTTGCCGGCATTTTTATTTTTGGATCGGAATTTTTATTTTCGCAGGAATCGCTTGATTCTGTTTATGCTCAGATTGATTTAGCATTTGTTGAACAGTCGCCGGAAAATATTTCAAAAGTTCTTGAAAAATATTCATCTTCAAAAGACTATTACCTTTACGAGGCTTACACTTTAAAAAAGACAAGACAATATGTTGTTGAAAATAACCTTGAGTTTGCGCGCGATGCTACTCTTGCCGTAATTGACAATAATCTCGAAAATTTTGATGCCGTTGACTTATATTCGTATATTGACCGCGCAATTTTGAGCGAAGAAGCGGCTCGCCGCGCAGAAGAAAACCGCCTTCGGATGGAAGCAGAAAGACTTGCCGTTTTGAACGAACGTACGAAAGCAAAAATTGCAAAATCTGACACTTATTCTAGTGTAAATACAGCGTCAGGAACTTCAATTTACATAAATCAGGAAAAAGCTTTTTCATCGATTGACTGGAACGTGAGCATTGGAATTGCCGATGTGCTTTTCCAGAGCGTAACAAAACCTGACAGTTATTCAAGCCTAAAATACGGACTTTCTTTTGGAGCAAATCTTTTCTATAAAACTGAAGAGTATATTGCCGGCGGTGAAGTTTTTGCAGATTTTGAAATGCTTACGCTCGGCGCTGGAGAGCAGGAAATAATCAGCACAGGAAAATTTGTCCCGATGATTTCTTTCCCGTCGTTTAACAAAAATTTCTTCCTTCGCGTTGGAGCGGCTGTTCAAGGGCTTGGCGCCCAGACAGAGGTCGAAACAGGTTCTGTAGAAACATTTTTCTCTCCAGTTTTTGGAATTGGCCTTTTCAATATGATGCTTGGTTCGACCGCAGTTGATATGTATTATGACTATTATTTAGGTCATTTTGCGTACGATGATTTAAAATCCAGTATGGAAGCAGGTTTTTCTGTAATGCTCCCGCTTACTGAAAACGAAAGAACAAGAATCGGTTTAAAACTCGGACTTGTTGATACGCTTTTTATAAAGGATGAAGGAATCGATAACCGTGCAAAAGGAATTATTTCGATTGGAGTAGGAAATGTTAAAAATTAAAAAAGTTTGTTCATTTGTTGCGTTGATTTTTACAGCAGTTTCGGTTTTTGCCCAGTCGGGAACAGCTGAACTTACAAAACGTTATCTTGAAAGGGCAAATACTCAGTATGAAAATGCTCAGTACAACGATGCTTATAAAACAATAAATGCGGTTTTAAAATTGAATGAATCTTCCGGAATTCCGGCAAATGCCGCTCTTATTGCGACACAGATATATTCAAAGGTTTTGGACGGCATAAAATCGTCAGGAGATTATTCAAAATTTGGCGATGTGACTGCAAATCTTGAAAAATATCCTGTAATTGCAGACAGCGCAACCCAGCAAAAAGTAAAGGCGATTTATGCTCAGCAGGAAGCGGAGCTTCAGGCAAAAAAAGAAGCCGCGCAAAAAGCCGAACGTGAAGAGCAGCTTAAAATGTATCAAAATCAGCTTGAAGAACATAGAAAAAGCCAGTCTTCTTTTATGGACGCAATGCAGAAAAGCCAGGAATCCGTAATGAACTCAATCGTAGAGCTCGGTGAAAATATGTCCGAAGCTTCAAAACAGAGTGCAAAATCAAATCATATGGTTTTAATTGCTGTTTTGATTATCTGCATTGTCCTTGTTTTTGTATTTATAGTTGTAGTTCTCGCAATTCGCGCTGCAGCAAAAGCAAGTGCCCGTCAGTCAATGCAGTTTACGGAAACTTTAAAGCTTGTTCAGGGAATGACGCAGCAAAACAGCCAGCTGCTTCTCGGAAATGTTACGGATTTGCAGAGGCTTGGAGGTCCGGGACTTCGTTCTGCAGGAAGCAGCCGATGGGGAGTTGACGCGCTTCCGGCTCCAGAAATGAGCGAAGAAGACAAGGAAGAATTAAAAATTCTTGCTATAAAGTGCGAAGAGCTCGGTTCTAAAATTGACAGCGTAAGCCGCCGAAAAAACAACTCAAAGAACGTAAGCGAATTGGTTTACAAACTTTCTATTGCCCTCGGCTTAAACCAAAATACTGCGATGGTTTATTTCTGCGCGTCTATGGTTTACGATGCAGGTTTTTTGTCTGTTCCAGAAGAAGTTCTTTCTAGTGCAAATTTGACTGAAGAACAGAAAGATGAGCTTAAAACCCACGTTTCAAATTCTGCTGAATATTTTGACTTTGTTCCAAAAAAATATATGCAGATTTTTGAAGATGCGGCCAGCAGCCATCACGAAAATGAAGACGGTTCAGGTTATCCAAACGGCTTAAAGGAAGATGAAATTCCACAGATTGCAAAAATCATTCACGTTGTGGAAAGTTACAATTCCCTCATAAGCCGGCGCAATTACCGTCAGATAAAAGACAAGGAAACTGCTATCGAAGAGTTGCTTGCAAAGACGAATTTGTATGATGAAACCGTTGTAAAAGCATTGGATTCCATTGTTTAAATTACATATTTTCGATATTATTGAACCGCTATTTTTATAGCGGTTTTTTTTACGGGGGATTGTTATGTGTGGAATTGTTGGTTATGTTGGAGAAAAAAATGCGACTCCGATTCTTATAAATGCTTTAAAAAAACTTGAGTATCGTGGATACGATTCTGCAGGAATTGCTGTTTTGGGAAACGATGACATAATCGTTCGCAAGGCAAAAGGCGCAATCAAGTATCTTGTTGAAAAAATTACAGGCGAAGTTGTAAAAGATTCTAAAAATTTGTCAAAGGAAGAATGTGAAAAAGCCGAAGCTGAATATGAGCGTCAAATTGAAAAAACAGCTGATTTTGTAAAAGGAAATATCGGAATTGGACACACTCGCTGGGCAACTCACGGAGAGCCAAGTGATTTAAACGCTCATCCGCACACAAACGTAAGCGGAACAATTGCCGTAGTTCACAATGGAATTATCGAAAATTATGCAAAAATCAAGAACTGGCTTCAGAGTCAGGGCGTTGTATTTAAAAGCCAGACAGATACAGAAGTTGTCGCACATCTTATAAATTATTATTACGAACAAAAAAAGGACATTTTTTATGCAGTTTTGCAGGCTCTTAAAAAACTTGAAGGAAGTTATGCGCTCGGTGTTGTGTGCAAGGATTTTCCAGACAGAGTTATTGCCGCGCGAAAAGATTGTCCTCTGATTGTCGGTGTTGGCAATGGTGAAAATTTTATAGCGAGCGATGTTCCTGCAATTCTTGAATATACCCGCGAAGTTTATTATCTTGAGCAAAAAGAAGTTGCCGTTCTTTATGCAGACCATGTTGATTTATTCAACGAAGACGGCGAAAAAATCATAAGAAAACCTTCGCATGTTGAATGGGATTTGTCTGCCGCAAAAAAAGACGGTTATGCTCACTTTATGCTTAAAGAAATTCACGAGCAGCCAAAAGCCCTGACAGACACTTTGCGTCCGCGCCTTGTAATCGAGAATAATGTTCCTGTGGATATAAAGTTTGATGAATTCGATTTTGATGAAAACTGGAAAAATGCCGGACGAATCGTAATCACTGCCTGCGGAACTGCTTCTTATGCAGGAATGGTTGGCCGTTACGCATTTGAAAAATTTGCAAGAATTCCTGTTGTTGTGGACGCCGCTTCAGAATTCCGCTACAGAAACCCGATTTTAAAAAAGGACGATATTTTTATTGTAATAAGCCAGTCTGGCGAAACAGCCGACACTCTCGAAGCTTTGAGAATTGCTAAAAAATGCGGCGCAAAAGTTATTGCAATTACAAATACTGTCGGTTCGAGCGTAAGCCGCGAAGCAGACCGTGTTATTTACACATGGGCAGGTCCGGAAATCGCAGTTGCTTCGACAAAAGCTTATACGACACAGTTGATGTGCCTTTACTTGCTTGCAATCAAAATGGGCGAAGTCCGGGGAACGATTGCAAAAGACGATTATTTAAAGCTTTTAAAACAGCTTGAAGAAATTCCTGAAAAAGCAAAGCAGATTGTAGAAAATCAGCCGGTAATCCAAAAATTTGCGTCCGAACAGTTCAATAAAGAAAAAATATTTTATATTGGACGACTGTTCGACAGCGCTTCTTCAATGGAATGCGCGCTCAAATTAAAAGAAGTAAGCTACATGCACAGCGAAGCATTCGCAGCCGGAGAACTAAAGCATGGGCCGATCGCTCTTGTTGATAATTCTACTTTGGTTGTTGCGCTTGCGACGGAACCTGCTCTTTATGAAAAAATTGCATCTAATATTCTCGAAGTAAAAGCCCGTGGAGCCGCAACTCTTGTAATTACTCAGGATTGCAGCGGAGCTTTTAAAAACTGTGCTGATACGACAATTCAGATCCCAGAATGTGAAAACGACTTGGCTTCGATAATTTCTGTAATTCCAGCTCAGCTTTTTGCTTATTATTGCGCTGTTCAAAAAGGTCTTAACCCTGATATGCCGCGCAATCTTGCAAAGAGCGTTACGGTAGAATAAAATGCGGATTTTGTGTTTGGGCGACAGCATAATGCAGTACAACGACTGGACTTCTTATCCTCAGACAGGCTGGGTTCAGTTGTTGGACAGATTTTTTGAAACCGGAACTCAAATTTTGAATTTTGCGCGCAACGGAAGAAGTTCAAAGAGTTTTATTGCCGAAGGCCGGTTCAAAAAAGTTTTGGAGCAGGCGCAGCCAGGCGATTTTGCTTTAATTCAGTTTGCCCATAATGACGAAAAATCAAATGATCCGGAGCGCTATGCTTCTCCAGAAAAAGGCGGGGAATTTAGAAAAAACTTAAGTTTTATGGCTAAAGAACTAGAAAAAAAAGGTGTAAAGCCAATTTTTTTGACGCCTGTAGCAAGACGAAAATTTGTTTCTGAAAATAAAATAGAAAACAGCCACGGACTTTATCCGACTGCGATTTTAGAAACCGCCGCCGAATTAAAAATTCCCTGCATTGACCTTACGGCTCTTTCGACAGAATATTTTGAAAAATGCGGAAAAGAAAATAGTCGCCGTTTTTTTATGAATTTTGACGCCGGAATTTTTGAGAACTATCCTGACGGAAAAAGCGACGACAGCCATTTGCGCTGCGACGGAGCATACTGTGTTTGCCGGCTTTTTGTTATGGCACTTTTAAAAATAAAGGACAGCTGGAGCGAATACAAAGTTTTGGCAGAAAAAGTCTGCATAAAAGGAATTTATTCCGACCGGGAAATTGATGACGAAAAACTCTTCTGGTAAATTTTTGCGAGTTTTGGGCTTGCTTAATTGACGGCAACCGCTGTTTTTTGATATAATCAAAAAAGTATCAGGTCATAAGCCTCTACAACCAGGGCCATTAGCTAAGCTGGTTGTAGCGCCGGCCTTATAAGCCGGGTCTTACCCAAGTTCAAGTCTTGGATGGCCCAAAAATTGCCCGACTTGTCGGGCAATTTTTTTTGTAAGCACAGCATCTTTTTTATAAAAAAATAAAAGCCAATGTACGCCGGATGCGGCGGACTTTAGTTCAGGACGGCATTTGTGAAAATGCCGTCCTGAATGTAGCGGAAGCGGAATCCATAGCAGCCGGTTTTTGAGTTGATAAATGTTAAAAACAGGCGGATGAGACTTTTTTCTAAAATGCCGTCCAAAATAAAAAAAAATCTAAATTTAACTTTTATTTAATTTTTGCTAAACTTAAAATCAATATAATTTGTAAGGATTTTGTATGAAAAGTTCAAAATTTGTTTTTGGAGCTTGTCTTTTTTTTGTTATGGCTTCTCTTTTGCCGGCTCAAAATGCAGAAAATGCGGTTTATGATGGAGAAATTGTTTTTAGCGCTTCTGTTTTGAGTGATGAGGAAACTCCGTTTTTTGGCGGCTGGACTGGTGAATGGAATGAAAGAAAACATCCTTTTGTTGCCTTGACTGGCGCGCTCGGATTTAACGTTCTGCTTGCAACATGGAACCGTTATATGATTGGTTCAAACTGGGCAAAAACAGGCTGGGACGAATGGAATCACTTTTGGGAGCGGGAGATGTCCTGGGACCGCGACTGGTATTGGACAAACTTTTTTCTGCATCCTTATCAGGGTTCTATGTATTATATGGCTTCCCGCGGTTCAAATTTAAATCAGCTTGAGTCGTTTTTGATTACGGCTCTTGGTTCTTATACTTGGGAGTATCTTTGCGAAACAAATGCGCCTTCAAAAAACGACATGGTTTTTACGAGCGTTGGTTCGTTTGCTGTCGGTGAAATGTTCTACCGTCTGAGCATTGAGGCGGAAGAAATCAATTCGCTTTTAAAAATCGCGATAAACCCTCAGCGGCTTTGGACTGAATATCTTTGGGGAATCAAGCCAAAAAAGACTGGAGGACATATTCACAGTTTGTCGCTCGGCGTTGATATTGGAAACGTAAATGCAGGAGTTCACCTTAAAGACAAAAAATATGAATATCCTGAGCACGAAGCATTTCCTCTTTTTGGAATGGTTGAGTTTAAGGTTGAGTACAACGATCCGTACCGCCACGATTCAAACCGTCCTTATGACCAGTTTACGCTGGAAGTTCAAGGCGGAATCGGAAAAGGCTCTGGAAAAGGCTCATACTGCGCTTACGAAGATGTTGACGAAAAATTATTCTACGACATCCGCATTCTTTCGGACGGAATGTTCTTTGCGCGCGAGCTGGACTTAGGTCAAAATGTCGATACTTCTGTCGGCGCCGTAATGCTCTACGATTTTGACTGGCAGTCGTTGTATGTTTTTTCTTCGCTTGCTCCGGGTTTTGCGTTTAAGCAGCGTTTTAACGGCGAGGACAGAGCTTTTGAGTGGCAGGCAATGCTTGCAGGAATTTTGCTTGGAAATACAGATTTTTATTATTATCAGCGCAAGGTTATTCCTGAGCCGGATGGAGTTTCTTGCGGATACAACGATACTGTAGGTTTTGAATCTGTTTTAAAATTAAAATATGCGGCGGAAAATGGATTTGCCTGCGGTCTTGATTTTAGAGGTTACGCAATGTACGACTTTAAAAATCAGCTTCAGAGTTTTTGCAGCACAGGCTGGGAATTTTTCGGGCTTTTGTCTGCAAGCGTAGAAGTTCCTGTTTCAAAAAAAGTGCGGATTGGACTTCGCGACGAGCTTTTTGGAAAATTTACGCGTTATAACGATACTGATACTGCCGGCGATTTGCGTTATATTGTGAATACAGCAAGGGTTTTTGCAAAACTTCAGTTAAAGTAGCTTTTTTTTTGTGTGGCTTTTTGCTGCGCAAAAATCAGGCTTTTCTGGGTTCCGGCTTTCGCCTGCATTACCGGTTGCAAGCAGCCGACAACGGCTTCGCCGCCCATACAATCCTTGCCACATTTGTAAATTTTTGGGAGAAAAAATGAAATTTGTCAGCACTAGAAATTCAAAGAATTCTGCCGATTTTGAAAAAGCTGTATTGGACTGCCTGCCTTCTGACGGCGGACTTTATGTTCCTGAAATTACGGCGGATTTAAGACGGTGGATTTTATATGCGGATTCTAACACTTCGTTTGCAAATATTGCAGGAACTTTGACTTCTGCCTGCATAAATGACGAATTCTCTCCGATTATTTGCGAAACGATAGCCTCAAAAGCGTTTACTTTTACGCCGGAAGTAAAAAAAATAGACGAAAGATTTTATTCGTTAAAACTTTACAATACTCCGACTGGAAGCCATAAGGACTTTGGAATTTCGTTTCTTGTAAACTGCATCGAAACAATCCACGCATTGAACGGCGGTTTTTCGACTTTTCTGGATGCGACTGTCGGCGAGCTTGGAGCAAGCCTTGCTCAGTTTTTGCGCGGAAAAAAGCATGTAAAAGCGGTTTTGGTTTATCCAAAAGGCATGGTCCGCGGTCTTGAAGAAAGCGATTTTGTCTGGAACGGAGGCAATATTCTTCCTGTCGAAGTTGACGGAACAGAAGCCGACTGCCACAAAATTGTAAGGGAGATTTTCGACGACAGACAGCTGGTCGAAAACTTTCATCTTACCGTTGCAAACACAGCAAATATCGGCCGCCTTATGCCACAGCTGTTTTTTTATCCGTACGCTTTTACCCGGTTAAAAAAAGAAGTTTATTCCGACATTTATTATGCAATGCCTTGCGGAAATTACAGCAACCTTGTTGCAGGGCTTTACAGCTGGCGCTTGAGTTTGCCTGTGAATGGATTTATCTGCCCGACAACTGCAAGTCTTGTGCTCGATCCTACAGGGCTTTGTTCCGTGCCTGACGATATGGTTCCTTTTGAAAAGCGTTCCCGCTCAGATCCTGCAAGCCCTTCCAATCTTGAACGGCTTGAAGATATTTTTAGCCGCAACAGCCTCATGCTCAAAAATTTTGTTTATCCTGCAGATGTAAGCGATTTTGAAACCGACGAAGCCTGCCGTGAACTTTTTATGAAATATTCAATTTTTGCGGACAAAAACACTTCTGGAGCGTATGCCGCGATAAAAAAACGCCGTGAGTTTTTGGAAGAAGATGATTCGACTGTTGTGCTTATAGAACGCGATGATCCGTCTTTAAGCACAGAATATGTCCGCCATACGACAGGAATTGCTCCTCAAATGGGCAAAAATGTTGAAAAGGCTTTGAGCGAAGTAAAATTGAACCAAAAAACTGTCAAAGAAACAAAAGAAATTGTGGACTTGATGAAGATGTTTTGCGGTTTTGACAGCGGGCATAACTAAAAATTGCATAAAAATTTTGTGCACTTGCCAAAAAATATTCAATTTTGTAATATAAAACTGCTAAGGCAAAGAGGCCGTAGATAATTTTCTAGTTTTTAGAAAAATGTCTACGGCCTTTTTATTTTTAACCAGAAAAACAAAAGTCATTTTTTTTGAAAGGCGGCTTTTACTGGAGGTGTCTATGTGTGGATTTGTAGGTGCATTTGATTTAAATTCCGGCTCTCAGCCGATTGATGAAGGTCTTAAGGAACAGCTTAGAAAACAGGTTCTTGATATGTCGAGAACGATTCGGCATCGTGGACCGGATTGGACTGGCGTTTACACTGGGGACAATGCGATTTTGAGCCACGAAAGGCTTGCAATTGTAGACCCTTTTTCTGGAAAACAGCCGCTTGTAAGCGATGATGGAAAAATTATTCTTGCTGTAAACGGCGAAATTTACAACCATCAAGAAATTCGCGAAGAATTCAAGGGAAAGTATAATTTTAAAACAATGTCGGACTGCGAAGTTATAATCCCTCTTTACAAGGAATGTGTTGCGAACGGAAAAAATTTTTCTGAGATGATAGAAAGACTTTCTGGAATTTTTGCTTTTGCGCTTTATGATTCTGAAAAGGATGTCTATTTGGTTTCTCGTGACGAAATTGGTGTAATTCCTTTGTATCAGGGCTGGGACAAGCAGGGAAGATATTTTGTTGCGTCCGAACTAAAGGCTTTGGAAGGCGAATGTCAGACAATCGAAGAATTTCCGAACGGATGCTATTTGTATTCGCCAGACAAAAAAATTGTGCGCTGGTATAAACGCGACTGGGAAAGTTTTGACAATGTAAAGGACAATCCTAAGGCTACGAACGAAAAGGGCGAAGTTATAAATCCTGCAATTATTGAAAATTTGCGTAACGGACTTGAAGCAGCAGTAAAAAAACAGCTTATGTCTGACGTTCCTTATGGAGTTTTGCTTTCTGGCGGTTTGGACTCATCTATTATTGCCGCAATTACTCAAAAATATTCAAAAAAACGCATAGAAACTGGCTCGAAGGAAGAAGCTTGGTGGCCGCAGCTGCATTCTTTTGCGATTGGGCTTGAAGGTTCTCCGGATTTGATTGCTGCAAAAAAAGCGGCTGATTACATTGGAACGATTCATCACGAAATTCACTTTACGATTCAGGAAGCTTTGGATGCTTTGGAAGATGTGATTTACCACATTGAAACTTATGACATTACGACTGTCCGTGCTTCGACTCCAATGTATCTGCTTGCCCGCGCAATAAAGGCTATGGGAATAAAAATGGTTTTGAGCGGCGAAGGAAGCGATGAGCTTTTTGGCGGATACTTGTATTTTCATAAGGCGCCGAACGCCAAAGAGTTTCATGAAGAACTCGTACGCAAAATGAGCAAACTGCACCTTTATGACTGTTTGCGCGCGAATAAATCGCTTATGGCCTGGGGAGTTGAAGGCCGTGTCCCGTTTTTGGACAAGGAATTTATTGATATTGCAATGCGCTTAAATCCGGCTGACAAAATGAATATCCGCCTTTTGGACGGAAAACAGAGAATGGAAAAATGGATTTTGCGAAAGGCTTTTGAAGATATGCTTCCTGCAGAAATTTGCTGGCGTCAGAAAGAACAGTTTTCTGACGGTGTTGGATATAACTGGATTGACACCCTTAAAAAACTGACAGAAGAAAAGATAAGCGATGCTGAATTTGAACGCCGTGAAAATCGTTTTCCGGTTAATACGCCTAAGACAAAGGAAGAATATTATTACCGCGAAATTTACAGCAAGCTTTTTCCGAGCGACAGTGCCGCTAAAGTTGTTCCGCATGAAGCCGGAGTCGCATGTTCGACAGCAAAGGCTCTTGAATGGGACGAAGCTTGGAAAAATATGGACGAACCTAGCGGACGCGCAATTGCCGGAGTTCATGACAAGGCATATTGATTTTTTTTGAATACACTTGCGTCAGGGATTGGAGGGGCGGCGGAGCCGTTGCGTTTAGCAATGGAGCGGCTTTGCCGCGGAACCCCGGAAAGCCCGACGGCACGCAGTGCCGGGACGCCCGAAAATTTGGAGAATTTATTCTGGAGAATATTAGATGAATACACTTTATGAACCTTCTTTTGAACACGATAACTGTGGAATTGGCGCTGTTGTTAGCATTGAGGGAATAAAAAGCCGGAAAGTCGTTGACAGGGCACTTTCTATTGTCGAAAAACTTGAACACAGGGCTGGAAAGGACGCTTCCGGAAAAACCGGCGACGGTGTTGGAATTTTGCTTCAGATTTGCCATGATTTTTTTAAGGAAACTGCCGGCGAAGCAGGAATTGTGCTTGGTGATGAAGGCGAATACGGAATAGGACAATTTTTCTTTCCTCAGGACGAGGTAGAGGTTGAAGCGGAACAGTCGCGTTTTGAAGCGGAATGTTCGGCTTTTGGACTGAAATTTTTGGGCTGGAGAAAAGTTCCTGTTTTGAGCGATGTTTTGGGCGAAAAAGCGCTTGAGTGTATGCCGACGATTATTCAGGGATTTGTTGAAAAGCCTGTCGAGTGTAAAAAAGGGCTTGATTTTGACAAGCTTTTATACGGTTTGAGACGTTCGTTTGAAAAAAATGATTCAAAACCTGCAAAAACGTACATTTGTTCGCTTTCGAGCAGGACGATTGTTTATAAAGGGATGTTTTTGGTTCAGCAGTTGAGGACTTTTTACAGAGATCTTCTGTCTGACGATTATGTTTCTGCCGTGGGAATTGTCCATTCGCGTTTTTCGACAAACACTAATCCTAGCTGGCAGCGTGCTCATCCTAACAGATTTATTGCGCACAACGGTGAAATCAACACAATCCGCGGAAATGCAGACCGCATGCTTGCCCGCAACGGCGAAATTGACCTGAGCGGTTCGGATTCTGCAATGCTCGACAATACTCTCGAATATTATGTAATGAACGGAATGGAGTTTCCGCAGGCGGTTTTGATGTGTATTCCTCAGGCGTGGAAACATGACAATTCGCTGAGCCAGGAACGCAAAGATTTTTATCATTATTGGGCGACGATGATGGAGCCTTGGGACGGACCTGCCGCGATTTTGTTTAGTGATGGTGAAATTTTTGGCGCAACCCTTGACCGAAACGGACTGCGCCCGAGCCGGTATTATATTACAAAGGACAACATGCTGATTCTTTCTTCAGAAGTCGGCGTTTTGAATATTCCGGAAAGCAATATCGTGACTAAAAGCCGCCTTGAACCTGGAAAAATTCTTCTTGTTGATATGAAGAAAAAGCGACTGATTTCTAATGACGAAATTAAAGATTTGTATGCCTCTAAATTTCCTTATGGCGAATGGCTTAGTCAAAATCTTATTCCTCTTCATTCTCTTAAAATTCCGAACAAAAAAATTCCTGTAAGCACTCAGGATGAGCGCGACAAGCTTTACAAGGCTTTTGGCTGGTGTTTGGAAGATGTCAATGAAATGATTCTTCCAATGGCAAAAAACGGTGTAGAACCGACTGGCGCTATGGGAATCGATACTCCGCTTGCTGTCATGTCGGAAAAACATCCGCCGCTGTTCAATTATTTTAAGCAGCTTTTTGCTCAGGTTACAAATCCGCCGATTGACTCTTTGCGCGAAAAAATCGTGACGGATACGACGGTTTATGTTGGTTCTGACGGAGATATTCTTCATCCTGCTGGAAAAAATTGCCATGTTCTCGAAATAAACAACCCGATTTTGACAGGAGTTGACCTTTTAAAAATCAGCGCGCTCAATCAAAAAGGTTTGCGCGCGACAAAAGTAAGCCTGCTTTATGATTTTCCAAAAGATGTGGAAAGTCATCTTGCAGACGGAAAAATTCTTGAAAAAGCGGTTGAAAATCTTTGCGGACAAATTGATAAAGTTTACGGCGAAGGTTTTAACATTGTAATTTTGAGCGACCGCGGTGTTGACGAAAGCCATGCCGCAATTCCGTCTTTGCTGGCAGTTAGCGCAGTTGAGCAGCATTTAATCCGTACAAAAAGACGGACTCTTTGTTCTGTAATTTTGGAATCTGGCGAAATTCGCGATGTGCATCAGGCGGCAATGTGTCTTGGTTACGGCGCCCGTGCTATAAATCCTTATCTTGCGCACGAATGTATTTCTGAACTCATTGATAAAAAACTTTTGGACAAGGATTATCATACTGCGATTGACGACTACAACAAGGCGATTATGAACGGAATTGTAAAAATTGCCGCAAAAATGGGAATTTCGACCTTGCAGTCGTATCAGTCGGCTCAAATTTTTGAAGCAGTTGGTATTTCTAAAGAACTTACCGAAAAATATTTTACAAACACTGTAAGCCGAATTGGCGGAATCGGTTTAAAAGAAATCGAAGAGGACATAAATTTCCGTCATTCTTCTGCTTACGTAGAAAAACTTGAAGACCTGCTGACTGTAAACAACCGTCTTATGAAACTTGATATGCTCGGCGAGCACAAATACAAGGCTGGAGAAACTTGCGAAGACCACTTGATTACGCCACAGTTGATAAAAGTTTTGCAGGAAAGCTGCCAGTCTGGCGATTATGAAAAATTTAAGGCCTATTCGGCAATGGTTGATGACAGTTCGCATCCTCACACTTTGCGCGCTTTGGTTCAGTTTGATTTTGAAAATGCTGTGCCAGTTGACATAAGCGAAGTTGAAAGCGTTGAGGAAATTGTAAAGCGTTTTAAGACTGGGGCAATGAGTTACGGTTCAATTTCGGAAGAAGCGCATAAATGTCTTGCTGTTGCAATGAACCGCTTGCACGGAAAATCAAATTCTGGTGAGGGCGGAGAAAATCCTGACCGTTTTGGAACAGAATATTCTTCGGCAATAAAACAGGTTGCTTCTGGACGTTTTGGCGTTACTGAGGAATATTTGCTTTCTGCAAAAGAAATTCAAATAAAATGTGCTCAGGGCGCAAAACCGGGAGAAGGCGGACATTTGCCGGGCAAAAAAGTTTATCCGTGGATTGCCCGTACCCGCTACGCAACTCCTGGAGTTTCTTTGATTTCGCCTCCTCCTCATCACGATATTTATTCGATTGAAGATTTGGCTCAGCTTATTTACGACTTGAAAAATGCAAACAGAAAAGCTGATATTTCTGTAAAACTTGTAAGCGAAGCCGGGGTTGGAACTATTGCGGCTGGCGTTGCAAAGGCCGGCGCTCAGATTATTTTGATTTCTGGTCATGACGGCGGAACTGGAGCTGCTCCGATAAGCTCTATTCATCATGCAGGACTTCCGTGGGAAATGGGACTTGCAGAGACTCATCAGACTTTGATCCAGAACAATTTGCGCGGTCTTGTCCGGCTCGAAACTGACGGAAAACTTATGGACGGCCGCGATGTTGCAATTGCTGCAATTTTGGGCGCGGAAGAATTTGGTTTTGCGACTGCGCCTCTTATTGTAATGGGCTGTAAAATGCTCAGAGTCTGCAATCTCGACACCTGTCCGTTTGGAGTTGCGACTCAGAACGAGAAACTTCGCGCAAAATTTCCTGGAAAACCTGAGTATGTCGAAAACTTTATGCGCTATGTTGCCCAGGAAATTCGCGAAATTATGGCAAAACTTGGAATTCGCTCAGTCGAAGAGCTTGTCGGAAGAACAGATTTGCTCAAATTGAAGAAAAAACAGGGATTTAGCAGGGCAAATCTTTTGGATATAAGCCGGATTCTTTCTCCCACGGACGATACCTGGAAAACACATTTTGAAAACGGAAAACTCAAGGATGAAAAAGAATCTCTTGAATTTAGCATTGATGCGCTCAGACTTTTGCCGGTAATGGACAATTCGCGGCTTACGACCCTCAAATACGATGTTCAGTGCACGGACAGAACCGCAGGAACTATTTTAGGTTCTGTAATTCAGGAAAAATACGGAATTTCTTTGGAAGAAGACAGATATGTTGTTCATTTTACGGGCGGAGCCGGACAGTCGTTCGGAGCATTTATTCCAAAAGGACTGACACTGCGTCTTTCTGGAGATGCAAACGATGCTGTCGGAAAAGGTCTTAGCGGCGGAAAAATTGCCGTGCAGCCGTCGGAAGATTTTGAAGGCGAGGCGGATGAAAACGTTATTGTCGGAAATGTCGCATTTTTTGGAGCAACGAGCGGAAAAGGTTTTATAAACGGAGTCGCCGGGGAAAGGTTTTGCGTGCGGAATTCCGGGGCAACTGTTGTTTCTGAAGGCTGCGGCGACCACGGACTTGAATATATGACCGGAGGAATGGCAGTGATTCTCGGAAAAACCGGCAAAAACCTTTGCGCAGGAATGTCGGGCGGAGTCGCCTATATTCTTGATGAAAAACACGACCTTTACAAACGGTTGAACAAAGAAATGGTAACGATGTATGATCTGGACGATGAGACAACTGTTGCCAGAAATACAACTGATTGTGAAATTTTAAAAGATTTGATTGAGCAGCATTACGAAGAAACTGATTCTAAAAAGGCAAAGAAAATTCTTGAAGAATGGGAAAATTATATTCCGAAGTTCAAGAAAATTATTCCAAACGACTATTTGAGAATGATGACGGAAATTCGGCTGGCTGAAGAATCTGGAGAAAATTACGAAGACGCTGTGATGAGCGCTTTTAAGAAAGTTACTGCGTAAGAAAATGCGGCAGGGGGCGGAAGGGCGCGAAAGCGATGTTTTTGCGGCGGTTGAGCTTTGCGAAACCAGAGCAAAAATATTGGAGGCGAAAAGCCGGAACCCTGAAGCACCCGATTTTGTGCAGCAAAGCGAAACAAAAGCCGCCCAAAAACTGGAGTTTTAAAATGGGATTAAAAGATGAATGTGGCGTCTGTGGAATATTCAGGCCGGAAAATCTCGAAAGTGACTCGACTGCTTCTTCGATGGCGTATTTTGCGCTTGTAAGTTTGCAGCATAGAGGTCAGGAAAGCGCAGGAATTGTCGCTAGCGACGGGCAGACTTTAAAATTGAAAAAAGAAATGGGGCTTGTCGGCGACGTTTTTCATAAAGAAGATTTTGAAGAATTGAAGGGAAGAATTGCGATTGGACATGTGCGCTATGCAACGGCTGGCGGACGGACGATTGAAAATGCCCAGCCGATGCTGAACAGCTTTAAGCTTGGTTCGATTGCCCTGGCCCACAACGGTCAGCTCGTAAATTATGAGCCCTTGCGCGAAATGCTCGAAGATTCGGGAAGCACTTTTAATTCGACAAGCGACACTGAAGTTATTTTAAAATTGATTGCGCGTTCGTACAAAAAAGGAATCGAAAATGCGATTCACGGAACGATGCAGCTTATAAAAGGTTCGTATGCCTTGTGCATTTTGACCCAGGATTCTTTAATTGGCGTGCGCGACCCGAACGGAATTCGCCCTTTGTGCCTTGGAAAATTGCCTGAAGTTGACGGCAAGCCGGGCGGTTATATTCTTGCAAGCGAAAGCTGCGCGATTGATTCGGTGAATGGAGAACTTATCCGCGACATTAAGCCTGGAGAAATTATTATTATCAATAAAGACGGAATTCATTCCTCCTCAATTGATGTAAAAAACCGTAAGCAAACATGCGTTTTTGAATATGTTTATTTTTCAAGACCGGACAGCGTTATTGATGGAATTCCTGTCCAGGAAGCGCGGTACAGAATGGGACAGGCTCTTGCCCTTGAAAGTTTTGTCGAGGCTGATGTTGTCGTTGGAGTTCCAGACAGCGGAATTGGCGCCGCGATGGGATATTCAAAAGCGAGCGGAATTCCTTATGTGACTGGAATTGTCAAGAATAAATATATTGGACGCACCTTTATTGCGCCGACGCAAAAAGAACGCGAAAATATGGTTTTTGTAAAGCTGAATGCGATTTCGAGCGATTTGCGCGGAAAAAAAGTCGTTGTAATTGATGATTCTATTGTCCGCGGAACCACAAGCAGGCGGCTTGTTCAGATTTTGAGAAGGGCTGGCGCAAAGGAAGTCCATTTTAGGGTAAGCTCGCCGCCAGTAAAATTTCCGTGCCATTTGGGAATCGACACTCCAAGCAAAAACGAGCTGATTTCGAGCATGCATGAGGTCGATGAAATTTGCAAGGAAATTGGAGCGGATACTCTTGCGTTTATAAGTCTGGACGGAATGATAAAGGCTTTGGGCGGAGACAGTTTTTGCAAGGGCTGCTTTAACGGCGAATATCCGGTTTAATATAAGTTTTGTTCAAAAAGTTAAAAAATTTGCCTGCCCTAAAAGAAAACAAACTTTTGCAAGAGGCGGCATTTTTTTATTTTTTGATAGAAAAAAGGCGGAATCCTGTTATCGGGATTCCGCCTTTTCTGTTTGAGTTATATTTTATTTTTTTCTGCCGGTTACAGCGGCGTTAGCCTTGTCTATTTCCGCGCCGCATTTTAGGGCGAATTCCTTGTAGCCGCCAGATAAAGCGACAGCTGAAAGATATGGAACAAGCCTTGTGTTCAAGACTTCAAGAAGCGGCTTTTTCACGCTGCTCGCGCTTTGCCCTTTTGTCACGCTTGCGTGGGTAAATTCATCGTTCGCTTTGTTGAAGTTGTCCTGCGCGCTTCTAAGGTTTTTTATAATCTCGCCGACGCCTTCAAGAGTTTCGACATTCGCTTTTGCATCCGCTGCGCTGAGGTCTTCAAGAAGGCTTTCAATCAAAGATGATTCTTCCGCGTAGTTCTTTGTGGTTATTGACTTTCCGTATTTTTGGAAAATTGCGAGAAGGTTCTGCGCCGCGGCCTTTTTCTCAGGAATAGGAAGAGCCGCGTAGCCGTTCAGCGCGTCAGAAAGGCTTCTGACAGCCTCGTCCCTTGCGATGTCTGCCTCGTCAAGGCTGCTTGTAACCTTGTCGCTTTTGATTGCCGTTGTCAGGGCCGCTGAAAGGCTTTCAACGTCTGTCATCACAGCCTTTAGATTTGCGTCTTCCGCCATAGTTCCGTCAGCGTCAGAAGAATAGTCCTTGTAAAGGCGCACAAGAACGTCAGAAAGTGTGTCGAGCTCTGCGACGCGAAGTGATGTTTTTGCTTTGTTCATTTTTTCCTCCTATAAAAAGTCAAGATTAAAACTTCAGTTTTAGGATTGACTTTTTAAGTTGTTTCGCAACGAAGTGAGAAACAACCGATGATAAGAAAGTTTGCAACGCAAACTTTTAAAGATAAAAACAGACGCTATTTTCGGCTGTTTTTATCTTATGCTCCTCCTTATGAATAAAAACAAAAATATTGCCGTTTTTTTGCGGCAATGCAGGGATTAAAAAATAAACAAGACAAACTCCGAACTTTTGTAAGAATAAATCTCCGGTTTTCCGCAAAATCGCGCTGTTCTGATTTTTGAACGGTGAATTTTGTTTATTTTTCTCTTCGATATGATATGAATCTAATGAATTTCTTATCCATAAGGCAAGAAGAAAAATGACGA
>DLLE01000039.1 GCA_002477955.1 Treponema sp. UBA7570
CATTCACCACATTTTCCGCTTTTACAGTCCACTTTGCGTAAAGTGTGATGTTTCCTGTTTTTTCACCTGCATTCCAGCCTGTAATCGCTTCGTCTGAAAAATCCTGCGTTAAATACCAGCCTGCAAAATCATAGAATTCACGTGTTGGAACAGGCAAGACAACAGTTTCATCTTGTTTATACGATGTTCTTGCGTCTTCTGGATTTGTCCCTTCATTCAAGTTGTAGTTTATAAAATAAGACGGATTTTCTTCCCACTGCGCATACAGCGTCAAGTCTTCTGTCAGCGTGATTTTTTCTTTGTCTTTGTATAATTTGCCAGATTCATTCGGTTTTTTGTCTGTGCTCCAGCCGGAAAAGATGAAGTCTGTTTTTTCTGGAGATGGAGAAACAATCTCTGCACCGAATTTTCCAGAAAGCGTTGTCTTGTCCTCTCCGTTGTCAGCGTCAAATGTCAATGTGATGATTTTTCTGTCGTAGTAGATTTTTACGACTGTTGAGCCGTCAGCCACGATTTTTGCCTGAGCGAATTCCTTTGCGGTGAATCCGTCTGTCTCTTCCGCCTTTGCCGCGGTTTCTTCGCCGGTTGTTCCTGTCATCGGCTCGGTTTTTGCGAGAGTGTAGCTGTCGTCCGCAACGTTCTGCTGCCAGTGCTCCACTTTGTAGGCTGTTCCAGTTCCTGCCGCCCACTGTGCGTACAGCGTCAAATCTTCTGTCAGCGTGATTTTTTCTTTGTCTTTGTAGGATTTGCTGGATTCATTCGTGATTTTGTCTGTGCTCCAGCCGGAAAAGGTATAGCCGGTTCTTGTAAATGTGTTTGCCGGAAGCTCGAATTCCTCGTTTTCTGTTTTTGTAATGCTTTCGATTGTGCCGCTTCCGCCGTTTGCGTCAAATGCAACGGTAAATTTGTCGGGCTCGCTGGTAGTTATCTTGCAACCAAAAAGCGAGAGTGCAAAAACGCACGCTAAAACTACACGCGCGACTGGTGGGGGGGGGTAAGATGTTTACGGTAATTTTTCATTAAAATATTCCTGTAAAATAGAAAAATGTTCGGGTCATTTCGATAAACTCAATGACCGCTACAATACTTTAAAAACATTTTCTTGATAAAAAGATAAGAATGTTTGCAACGCAAACTTCAAAAATTATAGGATAGGAATTTTTTGCTGTCAATGTGCAGTAGCTGGTTGTACTTTGTAACGCGTTCAAGGATGTGCGCTTTTTGCCAGATGTTTGTAAAAACAGAAATTGTCTTTTTGAAAAAATGGCGCCACGGATGGCGCATAAAGACAGCTAACCGGCAAAAGCAAAGCTTTTGTCAGCTCACGGACGTGCGGGTTTTGTTAAAAGCGGAAATATCCAGCCGCCTAGTCCGTTTGCTATGGTTACTGTGGCGACTACGGCTGCGTTTTTGAGGGTGAAGGTTTCTGGTCCAAAGGCGGCTCCGTTGTAGAACGAATTTGCTACTGAGTGGTCAAATCCTGCGATTATGAACACCGGCACGTAGATAAAAAGTCCGAGTTTATGGCCGTTTTTCCAGGTGTCTACCGAAAGAAACATTAAAATTCCGCAGAAAATGCCGGAAATAAACAGCTTTGCAAGAGGAGCGGCTAGTTTTGCTGAATATGCTTTTGCCGCCGCTTCCTGAATTGAAGGAAAATATTTTCCGACTGCGATTCCGATTAAGAATGTTGTGAGCTGGTTAAAAAAACAGGTTACAATTACGAGTTCCCAAGCTTTTTTGTCTTTAAAATTGTAAGCCAGATAACCGACTTTTCCTGTGTAAAGGTTGAATCCGTAGATGCAGATTGCAAAAAGTCCGCCGCAAAAAAGAAGAGCGCCGAACCATTTTAGTCCTGCCGTTACGCTTGCCATGTAAACGCATCCGCCGATTGAAATAAGGATGCCTGAAAGAATTGCTTTTTTGATTTCGTTTATCATAATGCTGTAATTTTAGTAAAAAAAAACTTTTAGGAAAAGGGGAAGCACGAATTGAAGGGGAATGCAGCCCGGATTGCAGCAGCGCGCAGCGTTCGGCATTTGCCGAATGAAGCGGAAGCGGAACTGCGAAAAGCCGGTTTTTGAGGCTGCTTGCCAATTTTTGTTGAAAAAATATTTTTTTTACAAAAAATGCGCTCCCAAATTCAAAATTTTGCGCAAAAAAGGCCGGATTTGCTCAATTAAGTCTGGAATTTTGCGCTTTTAATTGACTTAAACTATTTTTTTTAAGATTATGGAAGCAGTTAAAATTATGGAAACTAAAAATATTACGCTTTCGCACTTGGCTACTTTGTCAACTGCGGATTTGCTCTCGCTTGCTGATGAATTTGGTATTGACATACCGGAAAATCTGAATAGAAGCTTTGTTATCAGGGAACTTTTGGAAACTGCCGAAGAATTGCAGTCAGAGTCTGAAAACGAAGATATTTCTGAGGTTGAAGGTGAAGCCGAAGCTCTTGAAAAAAAAGAAGCGCTGCCTGAAACTTACAACGAAACGGAAATTTGCGCAGTTTTGCGAAATCCTGCATGGGTTTTTGTTTACTGGGATATTTCGGCGGCGGACATTGCCCGTCTTAATTCTGATTTTTCTTTTAAATCACTTTGTCTTCGTGTTTCCTTTTGGGAGAATGCCGATGACGAAAAGCCTGCTGAGTCTTTTGATGTCCAGCTCGGAATTTCGGACAGGCAGCAGTATGTTCTTTTGTCGCCGGGGAAAAATTTTGTGCGCCTTGATTTGGTTGCTCAGTACAGCGGTGGCAAGGATGACGAAAATCTCGCTGTTTCCAGAAAAATTGAGCTTCCGAAAGGTTCTCCGATTTTGAATTCGCTTCCTGGGCGGGAGCTTGATGTTGGAGAATTGGTTGAGCTTTCTAATATGAAAGGTCTTTTAAATGCCCATTTTGAAAATCATCGTCAGTCGTTTTTATAATTAACGGAGCTGGAGTTAAAAATGTCAGAAAAAAATCTTTCAATCGTTGTCGTTGCGCATCAGCCTTATGTCCGTCATGTCTGTAAGGAAGGTGAGCTTCCTGGGGCGGAAAATGATATTTTTTTTGGTGCGTTGAGCCAGACTTATGTTCCGCTTGTAAACCTGCTTAATAAACTTGAGGCCGAAAATATCGATTCAAAATTTTCAATTGTTTTGTCTCCGGTCTTGTGCTCGATGTTGGATGACGAGGTGTTGCAGAGTCAGTATGTTGAATGGCTTGACCGTTGCATTGGTCTTGGCCAAAAAGAAAAAAAAAGACTTGCCTCTTGTCCAGAGCTTTTAAAAAACGCTGAAGAACAGCTCGAAAAAATTGTTCAGACTAGAAAGGATTTTGTTGAAAAATACGAGTGCAACCTTTTAAAGCAGTTTGCTGGCTTTGCAAAGCGCGGAAGAATTGAAATTCTTGCTTCGTGCGGAACTCACGCTTTTTTGCCGCATTATGCCGATATGCCTGAAGTTTTGAACGCTCAGGTTGAAACTGGAATTATGTCGCACAGGCACTTTTTTGGCCGCGCTCCTGACGGTTTTTGGCTTCCATATATGGGTTACGCAAAGGGAATTGAAAGAACTCTCCGCTCTTACGGAATAAATTACACGGTTTTGGATACTCACGGAATTCTTTTTAGCGAAAACGCTCCTAAAACCGGAATTTTTGTTCCTGCCCGTTGCTGGAATTCGCTTGTTGTTTTTGGACGTGATGGCGAAGCTTCGCAGAAAATAAACGGCCGCGAAGGTTTTTCTTCAAATCCGGTTTATAAAAATCAGGAAAAAGACATTGGTTTTGAGCTTGAAGAAAGCGAGCTTGAAGGCTTTTTGCAGCCGGATTCGCCTCGGAGAAACACTTTGTTCCGCTATTGGTCAAAAAAAGATGATTCTGATTCGCCATATGATTCTAAAAAGGCTTTGGAGCAGGCGAAAATTGACGCTGCGGCTTTTTTGGACGAAGAGAATCGAAAACTCGAAAAAGCTTCTGAATATCTTGAAAACCCTGTTCTTGTCTGCGCGATTGACGCCGCGGCTTTGGGACAATGCTGGGCTGAAGGAATGGACTTTTTTGAAGAGGTTTTGAGAAAAAATGCTTCTTCTAAGTTTGTCGCTACTGGCGATTTGATAAAAGATCAGTTTAAGCTCGAAAAAATAAACCCTTATCCTTCTGCTGCGAGCGGAACTGGTTATGGAGAAGATCTTTTGGACAGTTCTAACAGCTGGATGCTGCGCTATACAAGAAAAATGTGCGAACGCATGGTTGACCTTTCCGGCCGGTTCCCTGACGACACTGGCTTAAAAGTGAGGCTTTTGGTTCTTGGCGCAAAGGAACTCATGCTTGCCCAGTCTGGAGAGCTTGCAAAGATGATTCATTCGGGAATTTTTTCTGATTTTGCAAGAGAATCTTTTACAAAGAGTGTCATTGATTTTACTAAAGTTTTTGATGCTTTGGGTTCAAATACTGTGAGCACGGAATGGCTTACAAAACTCGAAAAAGAGCACGTCCTTTTTCCGTGGCTGAATTACCGCATCTTCTGCCGAAAACAGTAATTTTTTATAAAACAGTCTGCAAGTTCAAAGTTTTGATTGAATTTGCAGATTTTTTTATTTATTTTAGAAAACCGAAATTTTTTATCTGGTCGTGGACGTTCAGTAAATCTTGGGCTGCTGTTATTGCTTCAATTGCCGGATCAAATTTTATTCCGATTGAGGATGACATATTTTTTGCTTCTGTCCATTTTTCAATCGCCTTTTGAATATTTTGTCTGTCGCCTTTTGAATATAGCTCGATTCCTTCCGTGTATTTTTCGTAAACTATTGTTCTTATTTGTGAACGGCCTCTGTCTCCGAGCAAAAGCCGCGCCGCGAGGCTTATGTGGTTTACCGGATTGAACGAAGTTGTAAGGTCGAGGGTATAATTTACGTTCATTTTTATGCCTTTTATGTCGAACTGGCTTCCAATGCTAAAACGCGGATTTCCTCCGCTGAGCATAAATCCTGCTTCAAAATCGAAAAAAGCCGTAACGTTGATTTCTGCTCCGCTGGCAAACGAAAATTTTTGCGAAGATGAAAAGTTCATAAGGTTTACAGGCTGGCGAAATTCTGCCGTAAAAAGAAGATTTTTGAACAGTCTGTACGAAAAGCCGGCGCTTATTCTTGTTGGAAGAGAATCGTCAAGCTCAAAATTTTTAGAAAAGCCAGTAAAGGCAAGACCGAGATTGTTGAGAGCAAGTCCAAAATTAAAATTTGGTTCAAGACTGCTGAAATTTTTAAGAAAATTAAACCTTACGAGAAGTCCAAAATCCGCCATAAAACCGAGGGCAGACTGTTCAAGTCCAGAACCGCTTTTTATTTTGTCTGTCTGATTGTCTGCATAATCTGGCATATTTCGCCACGAGGCGCGCACCGTGTAACCTGCGGCAATTCCCTTAAAATTGTATCCCGCCAAAAAATTATACGCCATGTTGAACGCGAGCGAGGTTTCTGAGTAATAGCTTCCTGCAAGCTTGTCTCCAAAAAGGTTGTATTCTGTGAACGGAACATAAAAACATTTTAACTGTAGTCCCATTCCAAGATTGTTGAATCTCAAGCTTCCTTCCAATGTTTCCATTGCCGAGTCTGCAATCCAAGAGTTGTGAAAAAATGCGATTTCTGAATTGCTTAAAACTGCTGAGCCTGCCGGATTGTAGTCAAAAAAAGTGATGTCGTCGCAAAGACCTGTTATTGCAGTTCCTAGGCTTTCCGAGCGTCCTCCGGTTGGAATATTGAGCGAACGAAAAACTGTGGTTCCCTCGTTGCTGTCAGAAAAAGAACCAAAGACATCGCTCAATTTTGAATTGACGTCTTTTAGATCGAGCGCAAAAACGCAAAAAGGCGCGGCTGCGGCGTTAAAAACCAGAACGGCGAGAAAAATAAATGCTTGTTTTTTTGCAAAATGCTGTTTTTTTCGCATAAATTTTATGTCAGTATGAACTAGATCCTGTTTTTGAATATTAAATTTCTTCATCAATTTATCGCAAAATCTGTTTCAAAATTCAAAAAACTGCCGTTCACTTTATTCTAATTTAAATTTCGGTTTTTTACCTTTATTGCATAAGAAATAATACCGAAAATATTAAAAATTGGCACGCTTTAAATTTTTCGCCGGCATTTTTATTTTTTCTCTTTTTGCTTTTCCTTTTTTTTCTCAGGAAAATATTTCTTTGCAGAAGCCTGTTTTGGAGAAAAAAGTTCTTCCGCTTTCGGAAATTGACCTGCTCATAAAAAAAAATGAATATTCTTCCGCTCTTGAAGCGCTTTCGGTTTTTATAAAAAGAAATCCTGAGCAGTTTGACCGCGCTCAAAAAAGAATTTCGCAAATTATGAAAAAAAGGCTGGATTTTAACGCGCAGGCTTTTGTTCTTGCGGAAAAAATGCAGGAATCAGCCGATTTGAGCGATTTGCAGGCTGATGCTCTCGACAGCAAAAAAATGGACATCATCGTTTCCCTCGAAAAAATGGAGCAGAATCCTCCGAAAGAAGCTGTCGATTTTACAAACGATGCCCGGCGCACAATTCGCCTTTCGTATTACATCAACCGTTCAAATTCAATTTTGGCCCAAAGCGCGGAATTTGTCGAAAATGCTGGCTTTGATTCGTCAGAAAATTATTTTCTTGCAGCCCAAAAATCTTCGGAAGCGCTTTCTCTAAAAACTAAAGACTCTGATGCGGTTTTTGAAGGCGAAAAAGAAATTGCGGTCGTTTATCCGGACGAGCTGAACGCAAAAGTCGAAAAACAGATTAAAAAGCTCTCTGAGCTCAATTCAAGCTTAAATGACCTTCTAAAAAACTGCCAGGAAGACTATAAAAAATACAAATCGGCGGTTCAAAATCTACGCACGGACGAATCAGAATCTGCGTTAAAAAAAATGAGCCGCTCCTTTGAAAAAATTATCCGCGCAAGAAACGAAATTTATTCTTCAGGAACCGAACTTTTAGCTCTCGACAGGCGCGCAATCGGACTCAATCCCGGACTTGGAGACACTTCGTACATAACTTTTAGCGCACGGGCGGTTTTTGGATTTGAAAAACTTTCTTCTTCCGGAATTTTGGCTGCGGTCGATGCTTTCTTGAACAGCCGCGTTGAAGATTTAAAAAATACGGTTTACGAAGCGATTTTAAATGAATTTTCCCTCATAAACTCTCAGTTTGCCTTAAATCCGCGGATTTTTGATTCCAAAATTGAAACTTTTCCGGTTTTTGAGCTTGCAGACGGCGCGGCAAAATTTGCATTTCAAGGACAGGAAATTCATTCTTTTTACAAAAAAATTGACGGCGGCGATTTTTCTGGTTTTGAAAAATACAAGGATTCTCTTTTTTTTATTCAAAATTTTTCGGCAAAAAACTTAAAAAATGCCCTTAATCTTGCACAAAGCGTTTCTGACAAAAATCTTGAGCTTGCTCAAAAAATCAGCTTAAACAAGAATTTTTCTGTTCTTGGAAAAGAAATTCTAAATTCTGCGGCTTATTATGAAAATAAAATTGCAGAAATTGATGCAGAACAAAATTCTCTGTCGGACGGAAAGACTTTCCTGGCCGAAAATAAAAGTCTTGACTGGAGCGTTCCTCTGGCTTTTTACGATAAAATTCTTCAGCTTGCAAAAAACGAATGTGAAAATCAGGCGGGAAATGTCTGGTCAACTCTCGCAAAAGCATATTCTGACGAAGGCGACAGGCAGCTGGCCGATTTTACGCTAAAAAGAACTGAAGCAGATTCTCTTTTGAACGGAATTGAAGAGATTGAATCCGAGACAAGAATCGTAAAATTTTATCCGACAAAGGCTTTTCAAAAATGTGCGGAGCTGAACGAAAAAATTAAAAAGGAAATTGCCGTTCTCTCTGGTTTTAGAAAAGAGCTTGATGGCGGACAGAAATTCCGTGGAACTCAGCAAATTTATACAGACAGTGTTTTGAATCTTGAGTCGGTTATTGCGGCGATGAACGGACTTTTGCTTGACTGCCAAAAAATCATGGCAAGCGCAAAGTCAAAATCAAACGAAGCGTTAAAATCCGCAAATGAAGCAAGACGCCTTTATGAATCCGCTCTTTCTTATCTTGAAAAAAAGCAGTACGACCAGGCGCGAAATTCTCTTTCAGATGCAGATTCAGCTTATAAAAAATCTCTCCAGCTTGAAGAAAACGATTCGCTGCGCAGAGAATTTTCTTCAAAAATTGCTCTTGCCGACGAAAAAATTACGGCTATGCAGAACGGCTGGGTAATTTCGACTGTACGTTCTTTAATTACGGACGCTTACAATGATTATTATGCCGGAAATTTTGAATACGCAAAACGTTCTCTTGACAGCGCGTCAGAAATTTGGGAAAAAACTCAGGCCCAGGAAAATTCAGAAATCACGGAGCTTGCAGTTCTCGTAAAGGAAGCTCTTGAATCAAGCGGCGGCAAAGAAATTTCGTACGCAGATCCGCTCTACAAAGACATGGGAACTTATCTAAATAACGCAAAACTTCATTACGAAGAGGGCTCAAAGCTCTATTCTTCAGGAAATACTGACGAAGGCAAAAAAAAGCTGGCGCAGGCGAGGGACGAAGTCCGTAAGGTTCAGAGGGTTTTTCCGAAAAATCAGGAAGCAGGCAACTTGAATCTTTTGATAAATAAAATTCTCGATCCGTCTGTGTTTAATTCGACCGTAGCTCAAAAAATAAATCAGGCAAAAGCCGCAGCTTCTTCTGGCCGCGACGTTGACTTGCGGAATTCTCTAAACGAGATAAAGGCGCTTCAGAAAATAATCCCGGAAAACAAGGCTGTTGCGCTTGCCGTAAAGGATTTTGAATCGCAGTTAAACCGTCTTGCGCAATCCGAGCAGGCAAAGAAAAATCTTGCCCGTTCAAACGAACTTACATCTCTTGCTAAAAATGAAAAAAATCTGAGTAAAAAAATTTCGCTTTTAAACGAAGCTCTTTCGCTAAACCGGCGCAATATTCTTGCCCAAAAATTGAAGGATGAAGCCTTCATTCTGAATTCAAAGGCGACGACTGTAAAAAATTATCTTGATGATGCCGACGAAGCACGCTATTCAAGAGCGGAAAGACTTTACAATGACGGCTTAAAAGAGCAGGCGGAAATTTTGATAAACGATTTGTTCACAAAAAATCCTCAGGTTGCTAAAGTTATAAAACTAAAACGGCGAATTGAAAATATGTGAAAAAAGCGCCGGAGAAATAAAAAGATGATGAAAAATAAAGATTTTCAAAAAATAAAAAAAACTGTTCTCTCTTTTATCACGCTGGCTGCATTCAATCTGTTTTTGCCTGCCCAGAGTCTTTATTTTGAAGCGCCGGTTGCGGTTACTGAAAAAAATACTCAGTTTCCAGTTGTGGTTTCCGGCTCTGGAACGAATTTTCTTTTTTTTGAAGAGGCTTTAAATTCTCAAATTTTCATAAAATTCATCGAAAAAAAAGATTTTTCAGGAAAATGGTCGTCTCCCAAAAAAGTTGCCGGTCCTTTTGTTTTTTCTGGCGATGTCCCGGACATTTATTCGGCTGCAAGCCTTTCTGACGGAACAGTCTGTGTCGCTGCAAGCGAATCTCAGTACGAAATTGGAATCTACACTTCCAAAGACGGAGGTGAAAATTTTTCTAAGACAAAAGTTTCGATGTTTTCAAGGCATCTTGTTGCGCCAAGAATTTTCAGAACAAAAAACGACGCTTTTGTGCTTTTTGCTTCCCTTGAAGAAGAAAGTAAATTTTCAATAGTTTATTCTGTTTCCAAAGACGGACTTTTTTGGTCGGATTTTTTGATTTTTGAGCCGGCAAAAAATCTGGACAATTCCTTTGCGCCGTATCTTTGTCCTGTTTCTGAAGGCGATTTGGTTGTTTTTCAGTCGCATTTTTCTGTTCCGGACAAACCAAAAACTTTTCAGCTTTATTCGGCTTTTTCCGCAGACGGTTTAAAAACTTTTTCTCAGTCTGGGCTTTTGACGGACGATAATGCGACTTTTAGCCGGAAAGCAAATTCTTTTATCGAGTTTTCAAACCAAAGTCCTGTCGTTTATTCAAAAAATTCTCAGATTTGGTGCGCCTGGGAGCGGAACGAAGTCCGTTCAGAAAACACATATATTGTTCTTGCCAGAATTGCTTCTGACGGAAAACTTTTTGAAAACAGACGGGTCCGTGAATATTCTGATTTAATGAATTCCCATCGCCCGGCTTTTTTCGAACATGACGGTCAGACGAGCCTTGTCTGGTTTGACAAAAACAACGGCGCGTATTCCGCTGTCAAAAATTCAGAAAACAGTTTTGGCTCTCAAAAATTTATTAAAAACAGCGAAAATTCGAGTTTTGTCTGTCCTGTAATTTCGTCAAGTTCCTTAAAAAGCGAAATTTCTTACATTTGGCAAAAAAATAATAAAAATCCGCAGATTTTTGAAGTTGAGCAGGATCATTTTGTTCTTCCTCCTGTTTTAAAAGAGGTTAATTTTAAAAAGAATGTCCGTTCTTCGCAGGAAAAAGTAAAAATCCGCATTACAATGCCTCAGGACACGAGCGGAATTTCTGGTTTTTCCTGGAGCTTTTCAAAATCGCCGGAAACCGAGCCTTCGACGGACAGTTCTGATCTTATCGTAGAAAAAAATATTTCTTCCGGACGCTCATACACGGTAATTGCAGCTGCGGATGAAGACGGAGAATATTTTTTTAAGGCGAAAGTTCTTGACGCGGCGGGCAACTGGTCTGAGTCATCTCAAATTTCTTATTACCGCGACATTACGCCTCCTCAAAAAGTTTCGATTCTTCCTGTAAAAAAGGACGTTTTTGGTTTTGTAAACGACGGCTCTTTTTCTGTTTTCTGGCAAAAAAATCAGGACGACACGGACGTTGCAGGCTACAGCTGGAGCTTTTCAAAAGTCAGGGATTTGAGTCCGCAGTTTAAGGATTCTCTCATACGAAATCAAAGGCAGAATCAGCAGAAAAAAGAAGAAATTTTTGAATATTTACAGAAAATTGAAGGGCAGTCGCAAAAACTTATTCAAAAAAGCCAAAAGCCTTCAAAGACTGTCTGTCTGAGAAAAAATTCCCTCACTTTTAAAAATTGCCGTAACGGAATTTATGTTTTTTCTGTGCGCGCAATTGACGAGACCGGAAACGCCGGAGAAAGCGAGTCGGTTGTTCTTGTTGTAAATAAATATTCTCCGCATACGGTGATTTTTGGACTTCAGACAAAAAAAGATGAATTTGGAAATCTGTCGGTAAATATTTTTGGCCAGGATTTTGACTACGAGGGTTTAGTTGACCAGATTATTGTCGAAAAGAGCGGAGATCCGCAATTCAAAAAAACTTTTTATCTTTCAAAAAATGATTATAAAATCAGCTCTTCAAGCCTCATTACGAACCTTCATCTTGAAGAACTGGAAGAAGGAAACTATAAAATTTTTGTGCATCATTCAAGGCGCGGAACAAGCGGCGGAGAAAATGCGGAATCGAACAAATTCAGAATAGATGAATCCGGAACTGTAAAAATTGAACGGCCGTTTGTGCCTTCCGCAGAATGGAAATCTTATTCTTCGGAAAAAAAATATTCGGTTCAGGTTGTGGATCTGCTTTTTATTCTTCTTGCAATATTCTGCGTTCTTGCCGTTGTTTTTGCAATTTATGGAATTGCCAGCGCTTTGCGGGAATCAGTTTTAATTCATTCAGAAGTTGCCGCGCTTCTGACAGGAGATGTTATGCCGTTGACTAAAAAAATTAAGGTTGAAAAATTGAAAAAGCGACAGACAAGCTTAAAACTCAAGCTTGTAAGTTTTACAGTCCTGCTTGTTCTTTCAATCGTTATAATGGTTTCTGTTTCTCTTGGGCGGAGAATGATTCAGACACAGCGAAAAACTCTCGTAGAAAGCATGCGGGAGCAGGTTACGGTTCTTCTCGAAGGAATGTCAAATTCTGTTCAAAACGCAATGAACGACGCGGTTGAAGGCGGAAGTTCTGTTGGACTTATAGATTTGGTTCGTCAGACAAACAATTTTGGTCCGGCAATCTATTCAACTGTAATCGGCCGCGGAAAAAACACTGGAAGCTCAAGCCTCGGCTTTTTCTGGGCTTCGACCGAAAATACCGCGGCAATAAGTCAAAAGCTCGACACAGCGGAGCCTTTAATCGGAAAAAGCCGTTTTAAGAGCGAAACTGTCGAATCAAAAATTGCCCTTCAATGTGCTCCTCTTGAAGAAACTGCGCATCAAAAAGTCGATGATATTTTAAAAGATATTTCAGAAAAATATTCTCGCGAAAAAAAAGATGAATACACGGCAATTTTAAGAAGCATTTCTCGCGAAAACACACAGTCCGTTCCTGTTTTTAACGAAAATTCGCTTGCGCAAAATAATCTAATCTACACTTTTTACTATCCAGTTTTTTATAAAAACAATAATTCTCAAAATCTTTTGCATGCGGTTTTGGTTCTTCAGGTTTCGGCGGAGGAACTTGTAAATTCTCTTTCCCATTCCAGAAACACAATCATAATTGTTGCCTGCGTTGTCGCTTTTGTGGCAATGCTTTTGGGTATAATCGGCTCCTGGTTTTTGGCGTCTCTCATTGTTGAGCCTCTAAAAAGACTCATGGCGCACGTAAAGGTAATTACAGAAACAAAAGACAAGAAAAAACTGAAAAACTTTACAATCAGCATAAAAAGCCACGACGAGATCGGAACCTTAGGCGATGCCGTAAACAAAATGACTTCCGGTCTTGTTCGTGCGGCGGAAGAAGAAGAAAAATCTCTCGAACAGGAAAAACTTTCGCTTGACGCAAAGGCTGTCCAGCAGACATTTCTTCCGCTTTCTTTGACAGAAAAAGGCGGCAAAAAAACAACCGCCGAAGAAAAAGAAAAAACTTTCCAGCTTTTTGGTTATTACGAAGGAGCAGATGCCGTTTCCGGAGATTATTTTGACTACAAAAAGCTCGACGACAGGTTTTACGCTGTCATAAAATGCGATGTTTCCGGCCATGGAGTTCCTGCGGCTCTTATTATGACGGTTGTGGCAACTCTTTTCCGGAAATATTTTGAGCAGTGGACATTTAAAACCCACGGAACAGCGCTCGGAAAACTCGTAGTTCAAATAAACGATTTTATCGAATCTCTCGGAGTAAAAGGCAAATTTGCAACTCTTTTAATAGCCTTGTTCGATTCAAAAAACGGCGATGTGCATTTGTGCAACGCTGGAGACAATATAATCCATATTTTCAGCAGCAAGGAAAAAACAATAAAAACAGTCACCTTGCACGAGTCTCCTGCCGCAGGAGCGCTTCCGTCATTTATGGTCGAAATGAAAAGCGGTTTTGTTGTTGAAAAAATTCATCTAAATCCAGACGACGTTCTTTTTCTTTATACTGACGGCATCGAGGAATCTACACGTTTTTTCAGGACGGAAGATTTTAAGGTTACAGAATGCCGTGAGCCTGACTTGAACAACGACGGAATTCACAAAAATCACAAAATCGGCCAGATTTCCGAGCAGATTGAATACGAAAGGGTAAAAGAGATTCTCGAATCAGTCCTAAACCGCAAAATTTACCGTCTTATAAAATATCACAGCCCGATTCCGGACGAAGAGCTCATATTTGACTTTGAAAAACTCGAAGGCAATATTGACGAGGCAATCATGGCGCTTGTCGCAGTCGAAAAAGTATTCAGAATGTACAAAACTCCGCAGTCAAAGGGCAGCGTGGAACAAAACGAAAACGGCGAAATCTTGGTTCAGGGCGATGTAGTCCGTGTAGACCGAAAAATCGACGCATTCCTAAAAAAAACATTCAGCCGCTATTCATATTACTGTTCTTCAGTTGCCGATTTGCAGGAACCGAACTATATTTATTATCAGAATTTAAACGAAGATCCGCAGGCAGACGACCTTACGCTTCTTGCGCTAAAAAAATTGTAAAGCAACAAAAACGGAGTTTTAATAAGGAGGACTTTATGGCATTAAAAGAAAATCTTCAGAATTATTTAAAGAAAGGCGTTCAGGCTTCAAAGGAAGCGTTTTCAAAGGCAGAAACCGCTGTAACAAAATTCGGAGACGAAAGTGTTCTCAAAATCGAAAAAAAACAGTTTCAGGCAAAGCTTAGCAAAGAAATAGCATCTCTCGGACAGGACGCATTGGACTCATTTGAAAAAAATATCCCGATTCTTCCCGAACAGGAGCCGTTTCTCAGCCGCCTGAATACAATAAAAACTTTAAAAGCCGAAATACAGCAACGCGAAGACCTTCTAAAAGAAAAACAGAACCAAAAATAATCCGGGTGGCTTTTTGTTCCGCAA
>DLLE01000016.1:0-14255 GCA_002477955.1 Treponema sp. UBA7570
CAACATAAAGATTTGTAATTTTTATTCCAAAAAAGTTTTCTTCCGTAAAATTATCCAGCACAAAATCTACGCTTTTAAGCATATCCGATTTTTTTTCTCCAGGAAGCCCGAAAATCAAGTGGGTTACGATATGAGCGCCTGGAATTTCTTTTTTTAGCAGAGACACAGCATTTTTGTAATCATCATTTGTGTAGCAACGGTTTATAAATTTTCCAGTCTGTTCGCAAGAAGTCTGAAGGCCAAGTTCAATTTGAACAAAAAATTTTTGTGAGATTTGCTTAAGCAGTTCAATAATTTGAAAAGAAAGACAATCAGGCCTGGTCGCAATCGCAATTCCGCAGACATTTTTGAATGAAAGAGCTTCCAGATAAAGTTCTTTTAATTTTTCAAAATTTCCATAAGTTGAAGTAAATGACTGAAAATACGGCAAAAAAAGCGCTTTGTTTTTTCCGCTTCGCCCGCGGGCTTTTTTTTCGACAAGGCAAACACCTTCTTCAAACTGACTTTTTAGAAAAACTGAAGTTCCGATGAAATCGCCGCTTCCGCTTTGACTGCAAAAAATGCAGCCGCCAGTTCCTTTTGTGCCGTCGCGGTTTGGACAGGTGCAATGGGCATCGAGGGCAATTTTATAAACTTTGCAGCCGAATTTATTTTTGTAAAAATCAGAAAGAAAAAGCATGTCTTATTTTAATGTATAATTTGAAAGAATGAGAAGAAAAAAAAACACGAATGCCTAAAAAACTGCCTAGCCCCGATCGCACGAAAAGACCGGACGAGCGAAAGCGAAGGAGGACTTGAAGAAAGAGCGGGTTAAAAGAAAAAACAAAAGGCAAATATTATTTTCTTTTCTTAGCAAAAAAAATGCGCTCCAAAATAAAAAATTAAAAGAATTGACGACTTTTTTTTTATTTTGTGCTAAAATCTCAACTTGCAATTTACGGAGGTTTTATGTTCAGAGTTGCTATTGTTCATGACTGGCTTGTAAATTATGGCGGCGCTGAGCGCGTTGTTGAGGCTTTTTTGAAGATTTATCCTGACGCTGATATTTTTACGCTTGTTTACGATGAAAAAAAGATGGGGAAAATCTTTCCTAAAGAGAAAGTTCACGCTTCTTTTGTGCAGAAATTTCCTTTGGCGTCTAAACTTTATACAAAAATGCTGCCGCTTATGCCGAAAGCGTTTGAAAGTTTTGATTTTTCTTCGTACGATCTTGTTCTGTGCTCTTCTTCAAGCTGTGCAAAAGGCGTAATAACTCCTCCTTCTGTTCCGCACATTGCCTATATCCACACTCCGATGCGGTATACATGGGATCAGTTTTTTGAATATCAAAAGCGTTCTAAAAAAATTGTTGCGTTTTTCATGAACAAATTTATGCCTTCCATAAGGCTTTGGGATTTTGTTTCTTCGCAAAGAATTGATTCTCTGATTGCAAATTCAAAATATATTCAGCGCAGAATAAAAAAATATTGGAATCTCGGCAGCAAGGTGATTTATCCTCCTGTAGACACCGAAAGGCTTTGTCCAAATGGTCTTGAGCCTGAAGACTTTTATGTAGTTTTTAGCCGTTTTGTTCCGTACAAGAGAATTGATCTTGCAATTTCTGCCTGCGGCGAACTCGGACGCAAGCTAGTTGTAATTGGCGGCGGAAGCCAGGAAAAAGAGCTCAAGGCTCTTGCGGCAAAATACAAGGGCGCGGACATAAAATTTACCGGCCGAATCAGCGACAGAGAGGTTCAGAATTATCTTATGCGGTGCCGGGCGATGATTTTTGGCGCGGAAGAAGATTTTGGAATTATTCCTGTTGAAGTCCAGGCCTGCGGCAGACCGGTAATTGCTTTTGCAAAAGGCGGCTCGCTCGAAACTGTAATCGACGGAAAAACAGGAGTTTTTTTCAGGGAACAGAAAACAGAAAGCGTTATTCAAGCGATTGAAAGCTTTGAAACCCTTGAAAAGCAGAAATGTTTTAATTCGGCAGAGATTTCCTCTCATGCAAAAAGTTTTTCTACAGAACGTTTCTGTGCCCAAATTAAAGACGAAATTGAACAGACTTTAAAAAGCTTTAGTTTTTGTAAGGAAAATTAAGAATGTTAAGAATTGCGATTGACTGCCGCATGATTGGCTCAGGAGGAATCGGAACTTTTATTTCTGAGCTTGTTCCATATTTTTTAGAAAACAACGAATGTCTTTTAATCGGAACCCACGAACAGTGCATGCCTTTTGTGCGCATGCAAAATGTTGAATTTTGCTTCTGCGACATTCCGTGTTTTTCGCTCAAAGAAATCTATTCGTTTCCACAAGAAATCATCAAAAAAATAAACTCGTACCAGTGTTATTTTTCGCCGTATTGCAATGTTCCGTCAGGAATAACTGTGCCTGTGTTCACGACAATTCATGACATTGTATTTCTTGATGTTCCGGAACTTACTGGTTTTATTGGAAGGCTTGCTAGAAAATTCTTTTACCAGCGCGCTGTCAATTTATCAAAAACTGTTTTTACGGTTTCTGAATTCTCAAAATCAAGAATTCTAGAAAAACTCAACTGCAAAAAGCCTGTCTCTGTTGTCTACAACTCTTTTCCATCGTATTTGGCGAATAAAGACGAGTCTCTGCCTCAAAAAACAAATTCGATTCTTTTTGTCGGCAACATAAAAAAACACAAAGGCTTAAAGACCCTTCTGGACGCTTTTGAAAAAGCCTGCGGCAAAGGGCTAAAATCAAAACTCGTAATTGTCGGAAACAAGGACAACTTCCGCACTGGCGATGAAGAAACTGTTCAGAGGCTCGAAACTTTTTCGGAAGACAAAGTTCATTTTACAGGAAAAATTTCAAACGAAAAATTAAAAGAGCTTTATGAATCGTCATTGGCTTTGGTCCAGCCGTCTTTATACGAGGGGTTTGGAATTCCTCCTCTAGAAGCAATGGTTTGCGGAACACCTGCAATTATTTCTGACATTCCTGTCTTTAAGGAAATTTACAGCGATTTTCCTGTTATGTTCTTTAAAAGCGGCGACAGCCAGGAACTTTGCGAAAAGCTGCTCAAAATTGAAAAAAATCCTGCAAAAATTGAGCTCGGAGAACTTAAAGAAAAATATTCATACAAACGTTCGGCAACATTGATTATACAAAAGATAACGTCTGTTATTAAAACAAATTAACTAAATTTTAATACATTTGTAACTTAATAGACTAGTCTAAGTTATTTCTATATAATGAAGTTTACTATGACCGAAAAAGAATATCTTACCTATTTTAATCAAAAGTATTGGAGGACAAGTTCCTTTACATCAGGATTTGCTCTCGCCGTAATTGACTGCCTTATGGTTATGCTTTCCATAGGAACCTCATTCTTTATAATAAACTTTATCAACCATTCGTGGATAAACTTTCGGTCATTCATAACATACTGGATTTACCTTCTGCCGATGATTTCTGTTTTTTATGCGGCAGGGCTTTACCCGGGAATTTCGCTTCCTCCGGCAGACGAAGTTAAAAAATTTGCAATCTGCTCGTTTTTTGTTTTTACAGGAATTGCCCTTTCTATTACAGTTGAAGAGGCCGATGATAAATGGCCGATTGTGGTTGCATTTATTCTTGCAACACCTTTTGCCCTTGTTTTTCTTCCATGTGGACGCGAGCTTGCAAGACATCTTTTAAAAAATACAAAATGGTTTGGCGTTCCTGCTGTAATAATGCTTTGCGGTCAAAAAGACTATTTTATCGTAGACCGTCTTTTGAGCAGAAAGGATCTTGGTTATAAACCGGCAATAATTTTGGACAGCAAGGCTGCTGAAAATTCGCTTTATAAAGACATTCCAGTCTACAAGCCTTCAAGGGAACTTGACAGCGTAATAAGACAGACAGGAATAAAAGTTGCAATCATCATTGACTGGGAAGAAAATTTCGACCTTATAAATTCATATTTCCGTTATACAATAACAATTCCTGATGCACAGGCGCTCAACACTCTTTCGGCAAACGTCCGTGATTTTGGCGGAATCCTTGGTTTTTCTTCGACTCATAATCTCACAAAAAAACTGAGTATCTGCATAAAACGCCTTGTCGATCTTTTTTTACTTCTTCTCGCTTCTCCGTTGATTATTCCGATTATTCTGATTACGGCAATTTGCGTAAAAGTTTCAAGTCCTGGTCCTGTTTTTTATGGTCACAAAAGGGTCGGCAAAAACGGAAAAGAATTCAAATGCTGGAAATTCCGTTCGATGGTTGTAAATGCAGACCAAATGCTCGATGAAATATTAAAAGATCCTGTTATGGCGGCAGAATGGGAAAAAGACCGGAAATTTACAAATGATCCGCGCGTAACAAAAATCGGAAAATTCTTAAGAAAAACCAGTCTTGATGAGTTTCCTCAGTTTTTTAATGTGCTTACAGGAGAAATGAGTTTTATTGGACCGCGTCCAGTCACAACGCCCGAACTTGCTAAATACGGCGACAAAGCAGAGCTTATTTTAAGCGTTCAGCCGGGATTAAGCGGAATGTGGCAAATTTCCGGCCGTTCAGATACAGGATATGAAGAGAGAATTACTTTGGATTCTTATTATATTCAGAACTGGTCTGTATGGCTTGATATTTGGATTATAATAAAGACCATTTATATCGTTATAAAAGGAAAAGGTGCTTACTAAATGAAACGTTCGGCTTTACTCATTTTTGCTTCACTTTTAGCATTAGGTTCTTTGGCTGCTGAAGGATACAGAATCAATCAGGTGAATTATGATATTACAGGAATTACAAAGCCATACGCTCTTGAAAAAAACATTGAAATTGACAAAAAAAGAGTTTTTGAGAATTACGATGAGCTTCATTCATATATTGAAAATATAAAACAGCTTTTTGCGAACGAACGAAACATTGAATCCACGGTCATTTATGCAAAATATGATGCGGTTCCTGACGAAAATGAAGTTGTAAACGTTACACTCAATATTTCGACCCAGGATTCAAAGCATTTTTTAATGGTTCCCTATCCCAAATACAATTCAAACGACGGCCTTATATTAAAATTAAAAGCAAAAGACACCAATTTTCTCGGCACTCTCGAAACTTTGGATTTGGACTTTAATTTTTCATATGAACCAAAAGACACCGACACTGATACAGGCGATTATGACTCTATCTTTGGCATAAACTTAAAATACGATTATCCGTTTAAAATGTGGGTTCTCGATTCAAAATGGAAAAACAGCTTTAGCCTTGATTACACGCTCGGAAAATCAAAACCGGAATTTTCTTACACCACAGGATTCGTTTTTGAACTTCCTTTTAAAAATTTCTCTTTGCAACTTGACTTAACTCAGGGAATTGAACGAAATTTTGACTACACAGAATACGATGATGAACTGTATTTGACAGAAGGAGCAACTCTTTCACTCCCCTATAAAATTGCAAAAATTGACAACTTTGGAGATGTAAATTGGGGGCCGTACGTTTCTTATGACTGCTATTGGGATAAAAATGGCATAAACAAAGAAAACGAAGATCTTTCAAGCCCTACTCTAAAAATCGGACACTCGGTTTCGACAGGCCGCGTAAACTGGCATGAAAATTTTCGCGATGGAGTTGATCTTTCCTTTGATCAGTATATTGGCTACAACTTCCAAAAAAAAGAATATATTGCGACTCTATCTGGAACGGTTTCGCTTTACAAATCTTTTAACAATCGGATCGGAATCAATTCAAGATTCTACGGTTTTTATAACTACAATCAAAATACTCAGATTGGCTCTTACCTCCGTGGAATCCGCGATGACCAGCGCTATAAATCTGACGACTGGGAAGCCAAAGGCTTTTCTGGAGAGCCGCAAAAAGCTCTCAGCACTCAGGCAGCAATTGTCGGAAACATAGACATTCCAATCCGCATTTTAACGACAGACTGGAATGAATTTAACAAATTCTGTTTTGGTGAAAATTCATGGCTTACAAACCATTTAACATGGATGCGTTATTTTGATTTTGAAATGCACATTTCGCCGTTTTTTGACTTTGCATTTGCAGACAATCTGATTACAGGAAAGACATTTGCAATAAAAGACGGATGGTATGGCGCTGGTCTTGAAGTTCTCGTATATCCTGCAAAATGGAGAAGTCTTGTTGTACGGGCAAGCGCAGGAATTGACGTTGGAAGAAAAATCATAAAGAAAGCCGTGTCAAAACTTATTGACGACTCTTGGCGCAAAAATGTTTCTGCAGTTGAAATTTCAATTGGAATCGGACTTTTCTATTAAAAAACTAATCACTTAACTGCCCGGCAGAAAGCGAGCGGTAATATGAATCTGGAATCGAATTTGCCATCACAGAATACAGGGTTTGTGCAAAAATAATATTTCCATTGGCACCTGCCCTTTTTGCAAGCTGATAAAAAATACTCCAGACATTATTCTTCTGAGACCAAATAAGTATTTCTTCGTATTTTTTACATTCCTCAAAAAAGTTTTCAAGCGATGTGTATTTAAACTGGGAATTTCTCTGTTCTATTGCAGTCAAAATGTGAGCAAAGGACTCGACCGCCGCCAATGAAGAACATTCAAGCGCTTTTTTTGATTCTTTTCGGGTTTCGTACAAGTCTCCCAATTCAGATAAGGCCATAAGTGAATATTTTGAATCCGCCCGGTAAAGAAGAAAAATTCTGTCCACATTTTCATTTTTATCGTCAGAAATCGCTTTTGTAATTGATTTTTTCAGCAATTCATTCTTAAAAAATTCATCGTTGTTCAAAATTAAGAGAAGCGTTTTTTCAAATTTTTCAAGATCGCCGTTTATTTTTGCAATAAAACCAATCGAATACAAAATTTCATACTGCATGTCAGAAATATCAAGATAGTCTTTCTCACTGTAGGCGCGCTCAAAAAAAGAAAGCGACTGCGCATATTCACCTTCGACCTGATATATTTTTCCAGTCAAATAATCTGCCTCAGGATAAACATTTCTTTCTTTTAACCAGTCAAGCATATTATGAATGCTGTCTTTATAGTAAGAGTTTCCGTAAAGTTTTAGATACTTTTCAATTATATCGGCCGCTTCTTTCTGTTCGCGTTCTTTTAAAACCTTCAGGACGGCAGAAAATTCATCTCCCGCCTTTCTTACCTGGGCTGGGGAAATCGCCTTGTCCAAAACATTAAACTCGTTTTCAGTCTCATTCTTTCGGCTAACAGAAGCTTCTCTTGCAAATTTTAAGGCATCTCCGTAATTTCCAGAATCAAAGCAAACCTGAGCCTGCTCTAAAATTCTCCAGGATTTTTCAGAATAACTTACGCAAAAAATTGATGCACAAAAACTGAAGAGAAAACAAAAAGATAACAAACATTTTTTTGTCATAAAATATCCTTTTTTCATGCAGATTTCACAAATGCGCTAAAATTCATTTAAAAGTTTTTCAAAAACTTCATCGGCTTTTTCAATATCTACAGTTTTGACAATCACGCCTTTTTTAAAAAGAATCGCTTTTCCACCAGCCCCAGCGATTCCAATGTCTGCGTGTTTTCCTTCGCCTGGTCCATTTACAACACAACCCATAACTGCAACCGTAATATCTTTTTTCATTGAAAGAAGTTTATTTTGCCATCGCTGCATAAAACCATGCACATCAAAACCAAGACGGCCGCAGCGAGGACAGCTTACAAGTTTTATTCCGCCCTGTCTTTTTCCACATTCGCGCAAAATCTCAAGCCCGGTAACTACTTCATTTTCCGGAGATGATGACAAGCTTACGCGGATTGTATTCCCAATTCCCTCATTTAAAAGATGGCTGAATGCGAGTGTCGACTTTACAACACCTGTAATAAGAGGGCCAGCTTCTGTAACTCCAACATGCAAAGGAATCTCAAAGCGGCGGGCAAAATCCTCATTTGCATCGATTGTTTCCTGAACAGAACTTGCCTTCATACTCACAACAAATTGATTAAAATTCAATTCATCAAAAACAGCGGATTCTCTTGCGGCAGTTTCGCTCAAAGCAAGCGCGCGGCTTATTTTTCCGCGGTTAACCTGTTCCGCTAAATCATGCGGCAAAGAACCTGTATTTACACCAATTCTGATTGCAGTTCCTGTATCCTGGCAGGCATTTACAACAGCTTCCACACGATCTCTAGCACCGATATTGCCAGGATTTATTCGGATAGCACCGACAGGACCTTCAAGACACTTTAATGCAAGTTTATAATCAAAATGAATATCCGCAACAAGCGGCATAGTCGAAGCTCGGCAAATCTGAATAAAACTTTCTGCGCTTTCCATGTCAGGAACTGCAAAACGAATAATATCGCAGCCTAAAAGCTTTAAGCTGTTTATCTGCTGTACAATTTTTTCAATTTTCTTTGGATTATCTTTTATATCTGTAATCCCTTCTTTCCACATTGTTTGAATTGTTACCGGAGAATCGCCACCGATTATAATGCGCTCTGTATTTCCATTGCCGCCAATATGAACTTCTCTAGTTTTCTTAAACTCGGCTGTCTTAAAATCTTGTTTCATAGTTAAAATTATAATGTTAAGCTGCAAAAAATGCAATTTAAGCAGAATTCCTGTAAAATGCACTATTTACAGGAATTCAAAGTCGGCAAAAAAAAAGCGGCCAAAAATGAAGGCATTTAACTTCAAATCTGACCGCCTTTTACGAAAGACTATTTATTTTAGCCGAGCGCAACCATTGAGAATACCATTGCAAACAAAGCAACAGTTTCACAAAGGCCTACAACCATGATGTACTGGGAGAAGCCTTTTCCTGTTTCGCCAAGAGCGTCTGAGCCAGAAGCTCCTGCTTTTCCCTGAGCAATAGCAGAGGCGCACATTGCAATACCTGACATAAGTCCAACACCAAATTTAAATCCAGGAGCTGCGCTTGAGCCCATCATTGTCTGCATAAGAAGGAAGCCGTAGATTGTCTGAGTCAACGGAGCGCCTGCGAATACAGTGAGAATGAACGGAGCCGGCTTGTTAGCCATGTAACAGCGTTTCCAAGAACCGATTGCAGCTTGTCCAGAAATCATGATGCCAATTGCCGAACCAAGAGCAGCAATACCCATTACAATCGCACAACCAAACTGTCCTAAAAATTCCATAATATTTCTCCTTTAATAAAGTTTATGACAATTTCTTATTTCATCCAGCAGCTACACAACTGCTGGATTTTTTATTTTTATTCACTGAAAGGTCTGTATTTAAAACCTGTCCAGCTCATTCCCAAGTGTGTTGAGAATTCAAGCGTATTAAGACGTACGCCGTGAACGATAACCGAAAGAACATTCAGAATCATATTCAGACCATGTCCTACGGTAAGAATTAAAATCGCACAGATGAACATTGCAAGATGGCCGAGCATTGGACCTGCCATCTCATTTACCGTTGCACTTATTGCTCCACCTGCCAGAGCCACAGCCCAAAGACGGATGTAAGAAACAATATCAGAGAATACGTTTACAACGCCCAAAAGCACAGAAACAATGTTCTTGCAGCTTTCAAGAATGCTCTTTCCTATGCTTCCTTCATAGTTTGAGAATACAAAACTCAGGACAAAACCAAATGCAATTGCTCCAAGCGCAATATATGCAACTGGAATTTTGTCGAAAAGCCAGTAACTTTCAGGAGTAATTCCAAGAGGAAATCTTATTCCATCAACTACCATGCTCAAAACTACATAGTACATGCCGCAAAGCTGGAGAAGCGAACCCAAATCTCCCAAGAATTTTGGCGAACGTATATTTTTTGCAATGCCTTTCAAATGCGCAATAGCCAGCTGAATCAAAGCAAGCGTAAAACAGAAAATCTGAAGGTTTTCTTTTACCCAGGCTGAATAAGTTATTTCAGTTACTGCGCCAGAAGCACTGTGAAGAACCATCTTAACGCCTTCTTTTGCAGATGTAACGTTTGACAAGGCCGGAACAGAAAGCATTTTTATGCAATCCGGCAGCTGCTCAGGTTTAAGCCCGAACCAAGTGCAAGTTACGGCTCCCCAAACCATTGTTGCCAATCCTAAAAGAGAAAGCAGGAAAGCCATTGGCGAAGGTGCCTGTTTTTTCTTAAATGAAGGAACCATAGCAAAAATTCCGCCAGCAAGCAAAATTCCGCCGTATCCGCCGTCTCCAAAAATCATGCCGAAGAAAATCGTAAAGAACAAAAGAAACCAGTTTGAAATGTCAAATTCATTGTAGCCTGGAACAGTTCCAAGAAAGTCCGTAACAGGATAAATAAGGCTTACAAACTTATTGTTCTTTAATTTTGTAGGAACGGTGTCGTCTGCGGCAGGATCATCTGCGGCAAATGCCCACTTGCTCTCAACAGCTGTTTTTTCTACTTTTTCTAGTTCTTCTGCAGGAACATAACCAGTAAGCCAGGCAAGCCTAACTTCTTCTGGTTTCTGTTCATTTTTTTCTTCAACACCCATACCGCTGTAAAGATTTTCAAATTCAATATCTTTACAGAAGTTTTCGCCAGCTTTTTTAAGCGATGGAATATATTTCACAGAATCTGCAAGTTCTGAATCAATTTCAGTAATTCGCTTTTTATTCTGTTCAATAGTATCAGCCAATTGCACCGTTGATTTTTTTGGCAAAACAACACGATATGCTTCTGGAGGAAGATTTCCTGGACGTTCATTTTGTGCCAATTTGTAGTCAGAAATCACAAAAAAGCGCGAAATGTCTTTATCGTCGTTAACCAGCAAAGTATCGATGCTTTCGTCCATCGAATTATATTTAGACGATGGTATTTCATACATTGAAAGATAAACGCCTTTTTCTGCCAAGAAATCAAAATCTTCAGGAACAACATTGCCCCATTTTTTCAGGCGGTCAAGTTCAGTTTTGTCTGCCGCAATCGAAGAAAACAAATTTTTCTTTTCTTCCGTCAAACTGATGATTTTGTCTGCAAGAGCAAATGAGTCATCTTTTGAAAGCATTGACGTCTCTGGAATTTTCTTTGTCTTGATTTCAGACAAAAGAGAAACGGCAAGTTCAATTTTTGAGTTTTTATTCTTAAAAGATGAAAGTTCTTCGCTTTCTCCTTTTACTTCTTCAACATGAACCACTCCAAGACGGCGAAGAGTCTTTAAGGCCTGCCGCCTTTCTTTTTCTAAAACAACGATGCTTAATTTTTTCATTGGGACTATCATAAGCAAGCCCCCTCTTTTTCAGCCGCGGCAACAGCCGCACGGTTACGCTGGTCAATCTTTTTCTTAGAGATTTTTGAACGCACAACCGCGCTGACCTGCTGGTCGCCAAGATAAACTGAAATTTTTTTAATATTTGCTTTTGCTTCAGGAATTTTTACTTTTTCAAAAAGATTCACGCGCTGAGAAGTCGTACGCAGTTCTTTTGAGAGCAATCTTACCTGTTCATCAAGCACACTAGCTTCAAGATCCAAAGAAAGGGCTTTTTCCATTCTGTCAGCCGCAAGATCAATCCAAAGCGGAGTTTCATACAAATCGTAATCTCCGCGAGAAAAATCTGCGCCTTCGTAAATTGGAATTGTAACACCGGCAATGTTTCCAGTACCCTTTTTTATGTTCCGAACTGTAACCATGTCGCTTTTAAAAGCCTGTTCTTCGCCAAAAACACCTATCCAAATCTTGAATTCTTCTTCAAGGCGAATTCTAGCTTGACGAACTTCTTTTGCTTTTGCGTCGATAGTTCTAATCTCAGACTGAAGCTGCTGTTTTTTGAGCGTGAGCGTAGGAAGATAACGCTGATACATTTTCAGCGCGTCTTTTTGTGCTTTCTGCTCATTTTTAGTCAGCTTAATTTTTGCCATTAAATTTTATCTCCAAACAGGAATTATTTATTCGGCCAGAATTCTGCAATCAATTCAGATTTTATACCTGTTTCGTCTTTTTCAAAGCAGGCCGCAAGAATCTTCCATCCTAAATCAAGCGCATTTTCCAAAGAAATATTTACGGACAAGTCCATCATTTCTTTTTCAAAAAGCTCACCGTATTTCAAAAGTTTTTCATCCCATTTAGACATCATAAAGCCCATGGACTTTTTTTCGAGTGTGTCTTTGTAAGATGAATACAGACGAATCATGGCGTCCATCAAAGCGCGGTGATCTTTTCTTGTTTTTCCGTTTACATTCTGCTTTAAGCGTGAAAGCGAACCAAACGGCTCGATACGACCGCCCTTAAGATAGTACTGGCCTTCTGTAATATAACCTGTGTTATCTGGAACAGGATGAGTTACATCATCACCAGGCATTGTTGTTACTGCAAGAATTGTAATGGAACCGCTTCCCTTAAAGTCAACGGCCTTTTCATAGCGCGCGGCAAGCTGAGAATACAAATCTCCAGGATAACCACGGTTTGAAGGAACTTGTTCCTGAGTAATCGCAATTTCCTTCATAGAATCTGCATAAGAAGTCATATCTGTAAGAAGAACGAGAACGTCCTTATTCTGTAAAGCGAATTGCTCTGCAACTGCAAGAGACATGTCAGGAATTTTGATACATTCTACAGTCGGGTCAGCGGCAGTGTGAATAAACATTACAGTCTTGCTCAATGCGCCGCCTTCCTCAAGAGTTTTCTTGAAATAAAGGAAGTCATCGTATTTAAGTCCCATTCCGCCAAGAACGATTACATCAGCCTCAGCCTGCATTGCAATACGCGCAAGAAGCTGGTTGTAAGGCTCGCCCGAAATAGAGAAAATAGGAAGTTTCTGAGAAACGACAAGAGTATTGAACATATCAATCATAGGAATGTTTGTTCTCATCATTCTTTCTGCAAGAATACGTTTTGAAGGGTTTACTGAAGGACCTCCAATTTCTGTCATATTCTCAGTAAGAGCAGGGCCCTTGTCACGAGGAGCTCCAGAACCGTTGAAAATTCTTCCCAAAAGATCATCTCCGAAAGAAACACGCATATCGTGTCCTAAAAAGCGAATCTGATCACCTGTGGAAACACCGCGTCCGCCGGCAAAGACCTGCAAAGAAACTGTATCGCCATCAATTTTGTTTACTTCTGCAAGAGATTTTCCAAAACGAGTTGTAATTTCTGCAAGTTCGTTATATTTTACGCCTTCTGCCTTTACTGTAATTACGGAACCAGTGATTGATTCAATTTTGCTGTATATTTTATTCATTTTTCACCGTCCTTCTTAAGCCTTAAGCAATGATTCAGCCTGAGCTGTAAGTTTGCCGTTTTTTGATGAATAAAGTTCGTCAATTTCTGACTCAACTTTTTTGAAAGCATCGCTGTGCTCTTCAGTGTAGTTCCAGTCAAGGAATTTCTGACGCAACTGGTTAAAATAAGTTCTTGCTTCATCTTTATCTGCAAGGTCAAAAGAAGAACCGAGAATTTTAATGATTTTATCAAGATCGTACTTCTGACGCTCAACAGTTGCATTTGCATCTACTGCATCAAAAGAATTCTGCTGGAAGTAAACGGCATCAAGCATTTCTTCTTTTAGATAAACAAGATAGTCGTCAAGGGAAGTTCCTTCTTCACCAACTACCTTCATCATAGAAGCAACATCAACGCCTTTTTTCATAATATCAAAGCAGAAGCTTACCTTGCTTGAATCGATTACTCCTTTGTATTTTGACCATGACTGAATCGGGTCAATCGCAGGATATTTTCGGGCATCTGAACGAGCACGTGAAAGTCCGTGGAAAGCACCAACAACCTTCAAAGTTGCCTGTGTTACAGGCTCCTCAAAGTTACCGCCAGCAGGAGAAACCGTGCCGCCGATTGTTACAGAACCTACAGAACCGTCTGGTAAACGAACCTGTCCAGCACGCTCGTAAAAAGCCGCAATATAAGATTCCATGTAAGCCGGGAATGCTTCTTCTCCCGGAATTTCTTCAAGACGACCAGACATTTCACGCAGAGCCTGTGCCCAGCGGGAAGTCGAATCAGCAAGAAGAAGAACATTCAAGCCCATCTGTCTGTAATATTCAGCCAAAGTTACAGAAGTATAAACAGAAGCCTCGCGCGAAGCTACTGGCATTGAAGAAGTATTGCAGATGATGATTGTTCTTTCCATCAAGGATTTTCCGGTTTTCGGGTCTTTGAGCTCAGGAAATTCAGTAAGAGTCTCGACAACTTCACCGGCACGTTCACCGCAGGCAGCGATGATTACAATGTCAACGTCTGCATATTTTGAAGTTGTGTGCTGAAGAACCGTTTTTCCAGCGCCGAAAGGTCCTGGAATACAGTAAGTGCCGCCTTTTGCAACAGGAAAGAATGTGTCGATAAGGCGAACCTTAGTAACCATTGTTTCTGTCGGCGCAAGACGTTCTTCGTAACAGTTAACTGC
>DLLE01000016.1:14346-19781 GCA_002477955.1 Treponema sp. UBA7570
AAGAACAGCGACCTTGTCATCAAGAGTATACTCGCCAGCAGGTTTTATAGATTTTACAGTGTACGAACCAAGCAAATAGAACGGCACAAAAATCTTGTGCGTGAACGGACCTTCAGGAACAGTTCCGATATATTCGCCGGCTTTTTTTACATCACCGGGCTTTGCAGTCGGTGTAAACGCCCATTTTTTGGTTCTGTCGAGAGGGTTTACATAAATCCCCCTTTCAAGGAACCATCCTGCTTTTTCAGCAAGCAAAGGAAGCGGATTCTGCAAACCGTCGTAAACCTGGCCAAGAAGTCCCGGACCAAGCTCAGCAGAAAGCAAATCACCGGTAAACTCAACAGCATCCCCAGTTTTTATTCCTTTTGTCATTTCGTAAACCTGAAGCTGGGCTATATTTCCGCGGATACGGATTACCTCGCTTTTCAGGCTTGAATTATCAACTTTCACATAGGCAACTTCGTTCATGGAGATATTTCCATCAAATTCGACAGAAACCATGTTTCCATTAACGCCGACTACCTTTCCTTTTGTATCCGTCATTATTTATCTCCCATATCTCCCTTGAGAATTGAATCATAGATTTTATGATAAGAAATCATACCTTTCTCTGCATTGAACATCTTCATTCTTAATGCGAGTTTTAAGCGTAATCCATAGGCATAAACAGCATCAACAGAAAACTCATCGGCAGGACGAATGCTGTCCAAAAGATTCAGCCTGTATTGATTCAAGAACTGTTCGGCAGCCAACGGACTTTCCATTCCAGTCGCAGTACGAGCCGCCTGAATCACGTCAGGAGAGAAACTTTCGTTTTCTATCTCGAATTTTTTATTCATGCGAAGTGCGCGGATTTGGGCCAAAGCAAAACGAAGATTACGTTCACCGTCATACCATTTGTCAAGAAAAACAGAACCTGTTGAAACTTTTTTTAACGGAGGTGTCAAAGAAAGAAGCTTTACCTGTTCAAAACTTTTCTTGTCGAGAAAACGCGAGCAGAGATCATAAAAGTATTCTTCTGTAACCGGCAACACCGATTTTTCGTCAGTAACTGAGAAAGATGGAAGCTGTGCCAAAAGATAATACTGATTACTCACTTATTTAGCCGCCTCTTTCATCAATGCAGCAACTCTAGGATTTAAATATGCACTGAACAAGTCAGCTACAGCTTCTGCTGAATAGTCATAGAATGCCGCTCCATTCTTTACCCCAATAAGGAATCCGTTTGAAACGGAATTGTCAACTTTCAATGTAAGTCCGGCAGAAATTTCATTTTTCAATGCTTCTTTTAGATTTGCCTCAACTTCTTTTAAGCTTTTTTCGTTTAAAAGAACAGAAACATCTTCGGCAGAACTGTTTTTTACCCATTCCTTTACAACTTCTGGCACAAGTGTTGACAGCAAATCTTTTGAATAAGATTCCGATACTTCCTGTTTTATGAGCGCAGAAAGCTCTTTTGTTATACTGTCTTTAAATTGCAGAAGAAGGTTTCTTCCGGCTTGTTTAATGGCATCTTCACTTGCTTTTTCCAGGCGGGCTGTCTCTTCCTTAGCCTGCATAAGAATCTTCTCCGCTTCTTGTTTTGCATCAAGAATAATCTTGTCGGCTTCTCTCTGAGCCTGTGCAATTTTTTCTGAGGCAGAGTTTTCAGCAACGGCAACGCCATCTTTTTTGATTCTGTCAATCAGTTCTTCAACGTGGGTGTCCATGCTATCCTCTCTTTTTTGTGAATTTGTTTAGTTAAAAAACTATCTCTTTAAATATACCACCAAAACTTGATGGCGTTAAATAACTTTGCGTTAATGATTGCAAACTTTTAAAATTCCATATCCAACGAAAATTGAACTTCCGTCGTTGTAAGGTTAAGTTCGCGCGCAATCATTTCAATATCGTAACCGCGGTTTGAAAGCTCCTTTATCTGTTCGTTTATTGTTTTTTTAGGTTTTATCGGGTTGTCCGAATAAAAAACATTTTCCCCGATTTTTGGAATTGAAGCAAATCCGGCTCCTTCGCTATCGACCATAAATTTTGTTCCCGAAGGCGATTTTATATATTTTTCTTCCTGCTTTTCAAATAATTCCCCCTGCTCGCTGTCAACTTCCCTTTTGCCTTTTGATGTTATCTGATATGCGCTAGAGGCCTGCAATGCATCGGAAATTCTTCCGTAAGGTGCCTCACTTCCATAAAGGGAATGATTTTGAGTTTTAGGATGAATTTCATTTTTTTGAGAAACTTCAGATTTTTCAGAAATCGCCCTGTTAAATTGCGCCAGAGCAGCACGTTTTTCTAATTCTGATTTTGCAACAGCAATATGACGTCCTGCGTCAGCCGAAGCTGCCTTTAACTGTTTGATTTTTTCTTCGATTAAATCCAAATTTTTTGAGGTCGTGCGGTTTACATCTTCAATCATCCGTGTAACTTCAAGCCGAGTTTTAGAAATAATATCTTCGGTCGTAAAAAGCCTTTTAAATTTTCTTAAAAATACAAGCCAGCCGGTTATATTCAAGCAACAAAGAATAAATGCCAGAACTGCAATTCCCTGCATATCTACCTCGAAATATCAATATTTTGTCCCAAAAAAGATTCACGGATTTCTGTCAGCTTATTTTTTTCAAGTTCTTCTTCCTGATTTTTTTTCTGATTTCTCTGATTTTGAAAAGAATTATTTTGATGAGCCCCGTCTTTTATCTGACTAGCGACAGCTTCGTTTTCGGCGGTTTTGTGAACCTGAGCTAATTGCTCCTGCTTCTGCTGAACGGCAGCATTTTCCTGCATCGCCTGAGTCAATTGATTTCCGTTCTGCTGGTGGGCAACATTTTTTGCGACATTGCCCATTTGAGAATATATTGTCTGAAGATCAATCGGTTGTATTGCCATAATCTAATTTTACTCCAAAAAATATAAAAATCAACAAAACTCAGGAATGAAAAAAAATCAAAAATGATTTTTTTAGAGAATTTTTACTTCGTTTTTGAGTTCCTTGTTTTCAAGAAAATCCTTAACGTTCTGAAGCGAAACTTCTGCAATATTTGAAAGCGCAGTCGTCGTTAAGAACGCCTGATGTCCGGTTATAAGAACATTAGGGAACGTTAAAAGTCTTGCAAGAACATCGTCTGTTATTACTTCCGTTGAATGGTCATTGAAAAAGAAAGCGCTTTCTTCCTCGTAAACATCCAGCGCGGCTCCTCCGATATGCTTGTGCTTTAAAGCGTGGACAAGAGCTTTAGTGTCGATTAAAGCGCCGCGGCCTGTGTTAATAATGACAGCATCGCTTTTCATAGTTTTCATTGTATCGTGATTTGCAATATGCCTTGTTTCCGGCGTAAGCGGGCAATGAAAACTTAAAACATCGCTTTCCTTAAAAATAGCCGGAACATCGACATAAGAAAAGCCTTCTTTTTCAGCCCATTTTTCGTCCGGATAAGGATCATAGCAGATGATTTTCATGCCAAGCCCTTTTAAAATTCCAGCCATTATCCGTCCAATTTTCCCAGTGCCGAAAATTCCTGCAGTAAGACCGAAAAGATCACGGCCAGTAAGACCTTCGATGCTAAAATTTTGGGTTTTTGTTCTTAAATAAGCCTGAGGAATATGCCTAGTAAGCGACATTAAAAGCGCCAGCGCATGCTCTGCAACTGCGTGAGGAGAATAAGCCGGAACACGGACAATTTTTATTCCAAAAGAAGATGCGGCAGACAGGTCAACATTGTTAAAACCTGCACATCTTAAAACAACAAGCTTTACTCCGCATTCTTTTAATATTTTAAGGACGGAAGAATCGACGGTATCATTTACAAAAACACAAACAGCGTCGAAATTTTTTGCAGTGAACGCAGTTTTTTCAGTCAATTTAAAATCAAAATAGTCAATTTCAAAACCAAATTTTTCGTTTTCAGAGCAAAAAGAAGACTTGTCGTACGAACGTGTGTCATAGAAAGCAATTTTTACCATAAATTTTCCTCCTATAAAAAGTCAAGATAAAAACCTCAGTTTTTGATTGACTTTTTAAGCTGTTTCGCACAAAGTGAGAAACAACAGATAATAAGAAAGTTTGCAACGCAAACTTTTTGAGATGAAAACAGACGACATTTTCGGCTGTTTTTATCATGCATCCATAAAATTGAATACAAAATTAAAAAACAAATATTTTTAAGCGGATTATAACAAGAAAAAGATTCTAAGTCAGCATAGAGTAACAAGAATGCGTTTTTTTTAGCATTTTTGTTGCGGCAGAGATTGAAAGGGACGCAAAGCGTGTATTTTTGCATAGCAAAAATACCGGAGGTGAAAACCGCAGCCCTGAAAAGCTCGGTTTTTGCAAGGCAAAAAGCCGCCCGGATTCAAGCAAAGAAGATTTTTTTAGATTTTTTGAATTTTTTTTGTTATTCTATAGATATGAAGATTTTTTTTAAGCTAAACGTTTTTTTCTTTCTGTTTCTGCTGTTTTCATGCTCTTCGGCGCCAAAGGCAAAAAATGGAGATTTTAAGAAAGGTTTTTCTGAGGACGAGACAGTAGAATTTGAAGAGCTTTGGGGCTATGTTTTTTACAAAAGAGAAGATTCGTACAATCCAGGCCTTCCTCTTACCGACATAGGCTATTTTACAGAAGCGATTTCGGCATTTAGCGAGGTGCCGGCAACGCCTCCTAAGGAAAAATATTTTTCTGACTGTCCGGTAAAAGTTCACCTTGTAACAAGCTGCGACTCGCGCTCGCAAACCCATCTTTTGCTTTTGCCAGAACTTCCGCTCAGAAATAAAATCATTGACGGCTTAATAGAGGCCAGCAAGACTTATGACGGGCTTCAGGTTGACTGGGAGCTTGTAAGTTCTGAAGATGATGAAAATTTTATTGAGTTTTTGAAAATTTTAAAATCAAAACTTGGCGAAAAGACACTTTCTATTGCAATTCCTGCGAGAACAAGAACTCTTTCAAAAGACGCCTATAATTATGAAAAACTTGCAAAGGTTGCGGATAAAATCATCATAATGGCCTACGATGAGCACTGGTCCACAAGCAAGCCGGGGCCGATAGCAAGCACTGGCTGGTGCAAAAAAATTTCAGACTATGCAAAAAGCCAAATTCCTCCAGAAAAACTTGTAATGGGGCTTTCGTTCTACGGAAGAGCCTGGAGAGATGATACTCTCGGCGGAAAGGCATACATTTACCCGACACTGCAAAAAATAATCGAAGAAAACAAGATAAAAAACCACAAACGCGATGAATATGGAATTCCAAGTTTTACAATTACAAAAAAACTGAATATAACGGCTTTTTACGACGATGAGACATCCCTTTTTGTCCGGACAAAAATGTACGCAGAAAATGAAATAAGAGCCCTGAGTTTTTGGAGAATCGGACAAGAAGACGAAGCATACTGGAAGCACTTAAAAATAAAAGAGCCTGTGAAAAATCAATAAAAAAAAAGCGCGCAATC
>DLLE01000029.1:0-3476 GCA_002477955.1 Treponema sp. UBA7570
AAAGACGCGGGGAAGCCGGCGCGGAGCGCGCCGGTGGGGGGGGAAAAAAAGGATTTAAAAAGAAAAAAGCCGGCAGCTACCTACTTTCCCGCGAAGAGCAGTATCATCGGCGTAAGAGAGCTTGACTTCCGTGTTCGGAATGGGAACGGGTATTGCCTCTCCACTGTGGCCACCGGCATTTATGCCTGTATATATCGCGCGCCCGTCCGGTCAGGGGCCGCATGTGCCCGGGCCCGGATGCCCGCGTCTGTCCGGAAAGGATCCGGACCTGGGAAGAAAACATTCCTTGCAGAAAAGGAACCTGACAGGATACTATGAATCGGAACGATAATATGGTCAAGCCTCACGACCTATTAGTAATGCTCGGCTCAATGTCTCGCGGCACTTACACCTGCATCCTATCGACCTGATAGTGTCTCAGGGGTCTTCAGGGGAGCCATGCTCCCGGGGATGTCTAATCTTGAGGCGGGCTTCCCGCTTAGATGCTTTCAGCGGTTATCCCTTCCCGACTTAGATACTCTGCGCTTGCCCTTGGCAGGACAACAGATAAGCCAGAGGTCGGTCCACTTCGGTCCTCTCGTACTAAAAGCAGACCCTCTCAAACATCCAGCGCCCATAACAGATAGGGACCGAACTGTCTCGCGACGTTCTGAACCCAGCTCACGTACCGCTTTAATTGGCGAACAGCCAAACCCTTGGGACCTGCTCCAGCCCCAGGATGCGATGAGCCGACATCGAGGTGCCAAACTTTCCCGTCGATGTGAACTCTTGGGGAAAATCAGCCTGTTATCCCCGGAGTACCTTTTGTCCGTTAAGTGATGGCCTTTCCACTCAGCACCATCAGATCATTAAGACCTGCTTTCGCACCTGCCCGAGATGTCTCTCTCGCAGTCAAGCCTCCTTGTGCCTTTACACTCGCGCCCTGATTCCCAACCAGGGTGAGGAGACCTTCGCGCACCTCCGTTACAGTTTAGGAGGCGACCGCCCCAGTCAAACCGCGCGCCTAGCATTGTCCCCGCCCCAGCTTCATGGAGCGGGTTAGAAATCTCATTCACCAGGACTGGTATTTCACCACCGGCTCCGCGCAGCCTGACGACCACGCTTCTCTGCCTCCCAGCTATCCTACACATGATAAATAAGATCCCAATGTTAAGTTACGGTGAAGGTTCACGGGGTCTTTCCGTCTAATTATGGGTAGTCGGCTTCTTTACCGACATATAAATTTCACCGAGTCTCGCGTTGAGACAGTGCTCAGAATCGTTACTCCATTCGTGCGGGGCGGAACTTACCCGCCAAGGAATTTCGCTACCTTAGGACCGTTATAGTTACGGCCGCCGTTTACCGGGGCTTCGATTCACAGCTTCGAGTCGCCTCTAACCGCTCCTCTTAACCTTCCGGCACCGGGCAGGAGTCACCACCTATACGTCCCATTGCTGGTTCGCAGATGGCTGTGTTTTTGATAAACAGTCGCCTGAGCCTGCTTTCTGCCGCTCTTAATCTTATACAATCAGAGCCACACTTCTTCCGAAGTTACGTGTGCATTTTGCCGAGTTCCTTAACGCGAGGTCGCTCGTGCGCCTTAGATTTCTCATCCCACATACGTGTGTCCGTTTACGGTACGGTCTCCCGCAGCCTAGCCTTAGACAGTATTTCCCGGCACCATGACTACGTCCGCTTCGCTTCGACTTTCTCTCCGCTCGCTGTAACGCCTCGCCTCAGGCCGCGGATTTGCCTGCGGCCCTCATCAGCTCGGCGCTTTGACCGGAACAACCGTTCTCCGGCCGGATTTCGCCTCATGCGTCCTGTCCTCGAAACTGCGGAAGGTATCGGACTATAAACCGATTTCCCATCGGCTACGCCTTTCGGCCTGGCCTTAGGGGCCGACTTACCCAGGGCAGATTGCCTTTACCCTGGAACCCTTATGTTTCCGGCGGACGGGAATCCCACCCGTCTTTTCGTTACTTATACCTGCATTCTCTCTTCCATCTCCTCCAGAACCCCTCGCGGGTATTCCTTCATCAGTTAATGGAATGCTCCCCTACCAATCATATCTCATGATATGAGTCCATGGCTTCGGTATCATGCTTAGCCCCGTTACATTGTCTGCGCATGAATGCTCGACCAGTGAGCTGTTACGCACTCTTTTAAGGAATGGCTGCTTCTAAGCCAACCTCCTGGCTGTCTGTGCATCCACACTTCATTTAACACTTAGCATAATTTCGGGACCTTAGCCGATGGTCCGGGCTGTTTCCCTCTTGACTACGAACCTTAGCGCCCGCAGTCTCACTCCCATACGCTGGCTGCCGGCATTCAGAGTTTGATTGGGTCAGGTAGGATTTGACTCCCCCATTCCCGTCCAGTGCTTTACCTCCGGCAGCTTTATATGAGGCTGTCCCTAAAGGCATTTCGGGGAGAGCCAGCTATTTCCAGGTTTGTTTAGCCTTTCACTCCTTATCACAGGTCATCACTACCTTTTTTAACAGATTACTGTTCGGCCCTCCAACAGGTTTCACCCTGCCTTCAGCCTGCCCATGATAAGATCACCTTGGCTTCGGGTCTACGGCATGCAACTTGCTCCGCCCTGTTCAGACTCGCTTTCGCTCCGGCTCCGGCTCTTCCAAGCCTTAACCTCGCTGCATACCGTAACTCGCAGGTTCATTCTACAAAAGGCACGCCACCACCCTCGCGGGCCGTGACATCTTGCCGGTTCATGGTTTCAGGTTCTATTTCACTCCCCTCGCCGGGGTTCTTTTCACCTTTCCCTCACGGTACTCGTTCGCTATCGGTAGCTGTCTAGTATTTAGCCTTGGATCGTGGTCGACCCGGATTCCGGCAGGGTTTCTCGTGCCCCGCCGTACTCAGGCACTGCATCAGGAAGTCCCCTCCATTTCGCATACGCGGCTTTCACGCTCTCTGACGCTCCTTCCCAGAAGCTTCTGCTATGTCAGGGTTTTATCTCAACTTCCCGGGCCATCCCCATGCAGCCCTGCAACCCCGCTCTGCGCGGTTTGGGCTCCTCCCCCTTCGCTCGCCGCTACTAGGGGAATCTCTCTTGATTTCTGTTCCCGAGTTACTTAGATGGTTCACTTCACTCAGTCTCGCCTCCGTATCCTATTTTATTCAGATATCCGGATGGCGCGCTCACACGCGCCGGATTACTCCATTCGGTCATCCGCGGGTCAATGGATATGTGCTCCTCTCCGCGGCTTTTCGCAGCTTATCACGACCTTCATCGCCTTCCAGCTCCATAGGCATCCGCCATGAACCTATATTTCGCTTGACCATATTATCTTTCCTATTCCCGCGCATCTCTTCAACGCTACTTCCGCCTCCGGACTTTATCTTACTTATGCCAAGCGCTCCGTCGGCCTTCACTCGCCATGCGCGGTTTCGTATCTTGCCTTCACTCGTCCCCTTCCGGCTTCCGCCCTCAAGGAACTCATGTTTCTTCCCTTCACTTTCTTCTGTCAAAGAAC
>DLLE01000029.1:3649-5420 GCA_002477955.1 Treponema sp. UBA7570
AAAAAACCAGCGGAAAAGGAGAAGACCGGAAAAGCTCCCTCGTAAAAAAACCAGACGCCTCTGTGTGTACACATACACTCCGGGAAGCCTCCGCCTCCCGTTCATTTCCTTCTGTCCTACAAAAGGAGGTGATCCAGCCGCACTTTCCAGTACGGCTACCTTGTTACGACTTCACCCCCCTTACCAAGCATACCTTGGGCAGCGGCCCCCTTGCGGTTAGCCTGCCGACTTTGGGTATCCTCGACTCGGATGGTGTGACGGGCGGTGTGTACAAGGCCCGGGAACGTATTCACCGCGCCGTGCTGATGCGCGATTACTAGCGATTCCAACTTCATGGAGTCGGGTTTCAGACTCCAATCCGGACTACGATCGGTTTTTTGCGTTTTGCTCCGCATCGCTGCCTCGCTTCACTCTGTGCCGACCATTGTAGCACGTGTGTAGCCCTGGACATAAGGGCCATGATGACTTGACGTCATCCCCGCCTTCCTCCGGCTTGTCGCCGGCAGTTCCGCCAGAGTCCTCAGCTTCACCTGTTAGCAACTGGCAGTAGGGGTTGCGCTCGTTGCGGGACTTAACCCAACACCTCACGGCACGAGCTGACGACAGCCATGCAGCACCTGTTCATACCCGTATTGCTACGCTTACTTATCTCTAAATAACCGGTATGTATGTCAAACCCAGGTAAGGTTCCTCGCGTACCATCGAATTAAACCACATGCTCCACCGCTTGTGCGGGCCCCCGTCAATTCCTTTGAGTTTCACCCTTGCGGGCATACTCCCCAGGCGGTGCACTTATCGCGTTTGCTTTGGCACCCAGGCTTATGCCCAGACACCTAGTGCACATCGTTTACTGTGCGGACTACCAGGGTATCTAATCCTGTTTGATCCCCGCACCTTCGCACCTGAGCGTCAGTTATGCGCTGGAAACCTGCCTTCGCCATCGGTGTTCTTCCAGATATCTACAGATTTCACCCCTACACCTGGAATTCCGGTTTCCCCTCGCTAACTCTAGCCATGCAGTTCTCAATGCAGTTTCAGGGTTGAGCCCTGAGATTTCACACCAAGCTTGCAAAGCCGCCTGCGTGCCCTTTACGCCCAATAATTCCGAATAACGCTCGCACCTTACGTGTTACCGCGGCTGCTGGCACGTAATTAGCCGGTGCTTATTCATAGCCTACAGTCACCGCGGGGCCATTCCCTGCCCCGCTTATTCCTCAGCCATAAAAGGACTTTACAACCTTCCGGCCTTCATCGTCCACGCGGCGTTGCTCCGTCAGAGTTTCCTCCATTGCGGAATATTCTTAGCTGCTGCCTCCCGTAGGAGTCTGGGCCGTATCTCAGTCCCAATGTGTCCGTTCACCCTCTCAGGCCGGATACCTGTCATCGCCTTGGTGGGCCTTTACCCCGCCAACAAGCTGATAGGTCGCAGGCTATTCTTTCGGCGGCGCCACAGCGCCTTTCCCCGCGCGGCTCCAGCCCGCGCGGCCTTATCCGGTATTACCCCCTATTTCTAGGGGCTATCCCCGTCCAAAAGGCATATCACCCACGTGTTACTCACCAGTCCGCCACTCTAGGCCGCCCGAAGGCGGCTTGCCGTCCGACTTGCATGCTTAAGACACGCCGCCAGCGTTTATTCTGAGCCAGGATCAAACTCTCCATGATTATTCTCAGGCCCCCCGAAAGGGGCCAAGACCTCACCATAAATCATCCGTCCCAACCAATAAAATTGATAGGAACAGCCGGGGCTCTTTCCGCCCCGGCCTTCTTTCGC
>DLLE01000029.1:5571-30778 GCA_002477955.1 Treponema sp. UBA7570
TGATTTTTCTTTTCAAAGAACCTATTAAGTCGCTATCTCGCAACGAAAAATATATTAACATACAGATAAAAATTCGTCAATATCGGACTTTTTATTTTTTCAAAATTTATCATAAAGATTTTGTTATATTTTATCTTTTTTTTCCTTAATTTTTTCAAGTCAGTTGCCGCCGGCTGAAAAACTAAATCATAGCCTTGATTGAAACCCCGAAGTTGAATCTGCGGTAAAACAGAGTGAAACCGCAGATTCAATGAGCGTTAGCGAAGGGTGGAAAGCAAGTTAAAAATAAAAACTTTCCTTAGTACGAGAAAATTGTATCTTTTCAAAAAAATGCGCTCCAAAAGCTTCAAAAATAAAGAAAAACCATTTAAAACGAAAAAAGCACCTGCAAAAAAACAGGTGCTCAAAATTCAAAAAAAATTACATATCCTTAAAAACCGAACCAAATTTTTTTAAGTAATCAACAAACGAAGTGTAACTCAAAACAAGGCAAACAACATAAAAAGCCTGGATTGCAATTTTTGCACAAGGATAAAAGACCGTAAAATCAATGCCAAATTTTGCATCGCAAAATTCAACCAGCCCAAAACGAATAAAACTCTCGGCCGCAAGCATAAAAAATCCAGAAATTATATAAAAAACGGTCTTAACCTTTCCGCCTTTTCGGGCAGCGATTGCAACGCCCTGACGAATCGCAAGCATTCTCAAAAAATTCTGGCAGAACTCGCGGTACATAATAAGAACAAAAATTACAACCGGCATATAAGAGCCCATTTTTGGGTCAAACGAATTAAGTGCCGAAATAAAAACCGTCAAATTGAGCATCACATCGGCAAACGGATCAAAAAGTTTTCCTAAATCACTTACCTCGTTGTGTTTTCGCGCATAATGTCCGTCCCAATAATCCGTCAGTTCCATAACAATAAGAGAAGGAATCATGACACAGGCAGAAATAAACGCAAGATTTTTATTGCCAGTCCAAATCGGAATATTATAAATCAGGAAAAAAATCGGTGCAAAAATCAACCGGGCAACAGTAAATTTATTAGAAACTTTCATATTTCTAAGTATTCTGACAAGCCGTTAAAAAGTCAAGTAATAAAAAAGGCTGTAAAAATACGGGCGTATCGGCAACAAGCTGCCGCCGGCTGTTCCACCCCCTCGCTGTCCGCTCGTCCGCCTTTGGCGGATTGCCTTGCAAGGGTTCCATAGCCTTACGCAAAAATTTAACTTTAAAGCAAAAATTCCGCTACAGATTTTTTTCAAGCCTGCACGAAAGGATTTCTGTTTTTCTCTTAAACTTAAGCGTATAAACAGAAGGCAAAAGCTCATTCTGCGGAAGCGGAACAAGCAGGTTTTTGCGAGTTTTTAAAACCCATCCCATGTAATTTCTTAAGTGCCTTGCAAAAAAAGAATTTTTCTGGTTATTTTTTGAATTTTCGTCTAACAAAACATCGCCAGAAAACTCAGATGAAAGCCGGATATTTTTTCCATCATCAATATAAGAAAAATCAACAGTCCCGATTACGCGATACCAAACCCGTGGCAGAGGAAGCAAAAGTTTTTTTGGCAAAACATAAACTTCAACCGCAAGACTTTTATTTTCCGGAGAATCTACAAAAAAAGTCGATTTCCCAGCTTCAATAAAAGTTTTATTCAAAGTAACGCTCATGTTGTCCGGCAAAATTCCAAATTCAGAATAAAGGGCAATTCCTGTAAAAGCCGAAAGCGCAATATAAAATGCAATCAAAACAGGAAAAACAGTTTTCCAAAAAACAGCTCCCAAAAAGCCGGCGGCAAAAAGAGCGAAAAAGAAAAGTTTTTCCGTCAAAAATGCTGAAAGCTCAAAAGATGGGTTTTTAATAAATACAAAGCCGCCGGCTCCAAACGCAACAACAACGCTTAAAAGCAAAAAAACTACGGAAATTCTCGCTTTTAAAAACTTTTTATGAAAAATTTTGGCAAAAGCTACGCAAAAAAGGCAGCCAGCAACTCCGCCAAGACATAAACTTACTATTGCAAATGAAAGACAGGCGTAAAAACTCATTGTGGATAAGCCTTAAAATCCTGAACAACGTTTATCGCAGATTCAACCTTGTATTCCGGAAGTTCAGCCTGAGTAATTGTAAGAGCGCGCTCAACAATCGCTGTAGAATCTGCAACTCCATGCAATATTACTTTTCCGTCGCGTGCAGTTGCATGCAAGAAGTTTATATTCAGGCAATATTCAAGAATCAGCATATTTACAATTCGCTGACAAACAAGCATTTCGTCAAGACGCAAACGTCCAAGTTCTTCTTTTTTCTGGGTAATTGAAGTTTTGACAAGGGCAACAATCATTTCTGCGGCAGCATCCAAGTCCACTGCCGAAGTGTTAATCACTGCATGATAAAGTGTCGGGTCGTCAACCTGACAATTAAAAAAGCTTTTATAAAAACCAGACTTCTGTTTATCTGCTACCGCAAGTTTTTTTTCTGCCCGCTTTTCGTCAAGTTGCAGAAGTTCGTTCAAACGCTGGATGCGGTCGTTTTTTGAAGCCAAAACTCTAAAACAAAAATGGTTTTGAACAGAATTAAGAATTACAGAAGAACCGCGGCCAACAATTACACAGTTGTTTTCATCAGCAACTTCCAAAACAGCCGTCTGCAAATAATCAAGATATTCATCGCGGTCTTTTGCAAGAGAAGCAAAAAATCCTGGCGTCTTTTCATCGTATTTATGAAGTTTTTCCTTTGGAAATCCAAGCGCAACTATTTTCTTTTCCAAATCTTCACGACCAACAAATGTGTAATTCATTTTTTTAGCAACAAGTTGACTAAGTTCATCTCCAAGTGCTGCCGCCTGTCTAGAAAAAGTAATTATTGCCATAAATCCTCCATTGGAAAACTGCAAGGGCTAAAAATTCAACAATTTTAAATGCTGTAAAATTTAATTTTGAACGATTTTTTTCCCTTTAAACTTTTATCACTTTAAATATAATAAAATAAACTCGGTTTTAAGTCAAAACTTTAAAAAATTGCAAAAAAATTACAAATTTTATCAAAACAAGGAAAAAACTATGGCAAATTCTTTCAGCGACTCACAGCTCGTATGGACAGAAGGCGAAAAAGAAATCCTTTTAAAAACTCCGATAGCAACCGTCTGCCAGACACCGGCAACTGCAAGCGACGGTCAGAAACACAGCTACATTTCGATTGACTCAAGAGATTGGGTTGCAGTAATTCCTGTCAAAAACGAAAATTTTATAATGGTCAAGCAGTGGCGGCACGGAGAAAAAGCGCTTAGCATTGAATTTCCGGGCGGCGTAGTTGACGACGGAGAATCTCCGCTTCAAGGAGCAATCCGCGAATTAAAAGAAGAAACCGGCTGTGCTGCAGAAAAAATGCTCTATCTTGGAAAAATAAATCCAAACCCGGCTTTTATGACAAACCACTTTCACGTGTTTGCGGCCTTTGACTTAAAAGAAACCGGCTCTCAAAATTTAGATTCTGACGAATATTTAAATTACCTTGAAATGCCAAAAAGCGAAGTTTACGAAAAAATGGGAACTCCGCAAATGCCTCACGCTCTTATGTGCAGCGCGCTAATGCTTTTCCGGCAGGCGGAAGATTCTGGAAGTTTTTAGATTTAAAACAAAAAAGGCAGAAAATAAAAAATTTTCTGCCTTTTTACGCATTTTTTATTTTTCAGCATTTACGGCAGAATAGCCGTCGTACTTTTTTGAAGGAGAATAAACACCTTCTCGATATTCGCCTGTCAAACTAGGAATTTCCATTTTCATTCCAGGCATAATCAAGTTTGGATCGCTTGGTTTTGGCATATTAGATTTGTTTGCCTGATACAGATTTTCCCAAAGCAAAGGATTGTTATAAACATAAGACCGGCCAGAAATATTCCAGTAACAGTCTTTTGTTTCTTCCCACGGACGAACAATATAATACTGCGGAAGCGGTGTAATCTCTTTTATATCGGCAAGAGTTTCTAACACTTGTTTTGCATAGGCTGCAGCTGTCGTGTAATCTTCTGTTTTGTAAGCATCATCTGCACTTGCATAAGATTTTTGAGCGGCTGTATATGCCATTGAGAAATTTTTATCTGCATTGATTGATTTTGCATAATCAAGACGTTTTGACGCATTTTTCATTACAGAATCAGCTTCCGATTTTGCAAGCATTTTCTGAATATATGCTTGAGAAAGAGCGGCATTTTCTTCTGCTTTTTTCGCATACTCTTCAGCAAGAACATAATCTCCTGCATCCAAAGCATTCTGGGCCTTTTTTGTATATTCGTTTGCAAGCTTTTGGTAAGTGTTATTTTTATAACTTACGGCAAAAAGCACAGAGGCCGAAATTACCGCCAATAAAACTGTAATACTTTTTTTCATTATTTAGCCTCCGATGTATTCTGTGAATTTTGGATTACTGATTCAACAGCATTTGAGGCTACATTTTCTACCGCAATTGCAGTTTCCGCAACTTTTTCTGCCGTTTTTGCAGTTGTACCATCTTCAACATTGATTACCGCATCTTCTGGATTAGCAAAATTATCTTCTTCAAGAAGAACTGCATCTTCTGCTTCAATTCCCGCAACTACGCCTTCGAGCGGAGCAATTGAATCTGCTTCTTTCGCATAATTTTCAGAATCAGCAACCTTCTGTTTTGCAGCATCGATTAAAGCCTGCGCAGCAGCACGTTTTTCTTTTATTTCTTCGTACAAAGCAGAATATGTCTCTTTAGCAGTTTTATATCCGTTAAATGCGCCTTCGATATTCGCTGTCACATAAGAAGAATCTGCTTTCTTAAAAATTTCAGAAGCTTTTTTGTATTCTTCTTTTTTTGCAACACCGGCTCTTACTTTGTCAGCATTTCTTTTTGCTTCGAGCGCAGACTGTCTTTCGCGGGCCGCATTTGCCTTAAGCCCTTTATTTACAACATCGTTGTAAGCGGCAAGCGCTTCATTTGCCTTTGCAAGAAGAGTTGCTCCGTCTTTGTCTGCTCCAAACGCAGAATATTCTTCAAGAGCCTTTTTTCCATCATCGTAGGCTTTTTGATTTTCATTTGCTAGAGAAAGCGCGTCTGCCTTTTCTTTTAAGGCAGCAGCCTGACTTGCAGAAGCAAGAGAATTATAACGAGCAGTAAGGTCTTTTATTTCCGCAGAATAATCTTTTGAAGAATCTGTTTCGACATTGTTTTTTATAGAAGTATATTTTGTTTCTGCAACAGAAAATCCATCAGGAAAATACTTTTCTGATCCAAATTCGATTGAGCTCTGTCGTGCAGCTTCCGTCAAGGCAAGAAGAGATTTGTTTGCTGCTGAGAAGTCAACAGTTTCCTCTACATCCTTTTTAATTTCCTCTGCCGCATCTTTTACAGTCGGCTCCGGCTCAGCTTCTGGAGTTGAACCGCAGGAAATTACAAAAAGAACAGTCAGAATACATGCAAGCGCTGAAATTAACTTTTTCAATTTTTCCTCCAAATAAAAATTAAAAAAAACAAATGAATTTCATCATCTTTCTGTTTTTTTAATTTTTTTTCATAGTAAAAAATTATAATCCAAAATCCACAATAATTATAATTAAGTTATCGGCATAGAGCAACATTCATTTACTCGTATTCAGAACAATAAGCGCCGTTTTTTATTACAATTTCGTAAATCATTAGAGATAGTAGAGTATCTTGAAAAGCTGTTCCAGATGAACGAATATCAATATCTGTTTTTGAAAGCAGAGCAACAATCGCGGCAACCTGCCCGCCAGTCCAAATTCTGCCTGCCGAAGAATATTGAGACCGTGCAGTTTTTGAAGCAAAGCCATTTTTCTTTAACTCAGCTTCATTTGGAGAACCTGCCGCATGCAACGACTGCCAAAGCGCAAGTTTTCTAAAGCAATATAAAAGCCCCGCAATTATTACAACGGCATCGCTGTCTTTTTTTGACAGCCTAATTTTCTGAAGAATTTCCAGGCAGTTTTCAAACCTTTTTTGAGGCAAATCCTGCTCAACCATTGCCCCAAAAAGTGTAAAAGCCGATTCTTCACGATTATGCGCCAAAATCTGTTCAACATCGGCGGCTGTAACAAAATGCCCCTGTTCAAAACACATAAAAAAGCGGCTGCATTCGTTTCTGAGGGCCTCAGTATTATTTTCTACCATTTCCAAAATAGAAGCCGCAGCGTCTGGCTCAAGGACATAACCGTTTTTCTTAAAAAAAGAATACAGCCATTGCTCCTTGCGATTTTCAAACATCTCCCAAAAAATTTTTTTATTTGCAGCAGGAACAAGTTTTTCAAGCTTAGAATCTACTTTTAGTTCGTCAGACACAAGAACCAGCACTGTCGTTTCTTTTTTTGTTTTTTCGACAGTCTGAACCCACTGTGCCAGCATATCAATGTCTTTTTTGTCTTTTACAAGTTCGGCATTGCGGATTGTAATAAATGTCGCAGGAATAAAAAGGGATTCTGTCATCAACTGCGCAACAACATCACTCATATTTAAATCCGTTCCGTAATAAACAAAATCGTCACTGCTGCCTATTTTTTTGCGCAGTTCTTCCTTTAATGCGAGAATCTGATCATTTTTTTCACCAGCTTCAGGTCCGGTATAAAGATAAATCGGTGCCGACATTGCAGAATTTATTCAGTTTTAGTATGTACGAACAATATTCGAGAGAATTCCAACAACGCGCAGATCTTTTGCATAAATCGGCTTAAAATCAGGGTTTTCTGGCTGAAGCTTTATCCTGTCTGACTCGCGATAATAGCGTTTTAAGGTGATTGCATCATCAATTACGGCAACAACAATCTGTCCGTCAACAGCAGTTTCGCACTGTTCAATAATTGCAAGATCTCCTTCGAGAATTCCGGCATTTATCATACTTGTACCACGAACGCGAAGCGCAAAATAGCTTTTTCCAGGACGAATAAAAGGCTCTGTCAGGTTTATATAACCGTCCAAATTTTCTTCACTCAAAAGAGGTTTTCCTGCGGCAACAGTACCGAGCAAAGGAACTTTCCCAATATAAGCAGGATGTGGAATACTTTCATCGCTGCTGTCATTACGGATAACGCGGATAGATCTGGAACTTTTCGGTTTAATCGAAATACAATTCTTTTTTTGCAAAGCAGCAATATGATCCTGCACTGCCCGAATTGAAATTTCAAAATGCTCGCTTATTTCACGAACAGTCGGCGGATAAGAATTTTCCTTTGAAAAAACCGAAATAAAATTCAAAACTTCACGCTGGCGCTCTGTAAGTTCTTTCATTTTTCCTCCCATAAAAAGCCAATAAAAAATATAATTTTCGATTTCGACCTTTTTTCTGCTTTTCAACAAACAAAAAACTAATAAAAGATAAAAACAGCCAGGATTTAGGCATTTTTTACCTTGCATCTCCTCCTTGATTCGCTAAAAAAGCAGAAATTTTTCGAAAAACTCGAAAATCTCTTTATTCTTCTTCAAATTTTTTATCAAAAAGCTGAGCAATAGCATCGGCACATTGAACTTCGTCAGCACCGTCCGTTCTGAGAGTAATATTCGTGTTATAGGCCGCAGCCATTGTAATCACACCCATTATTGATTTTGCGTTTACTTCAGCATCATCTTTAATCATTGTAACTTCGCAGGCAAATTTGTTTGCTGTCTGCGCAATCAAGGCAGCAGGACGAGCGTGAATTCCAGCACGGTTGCGTACTGTCAAAATTTTTTCTGTCATAAAAGACCTCTTTGAAGAAGCTGTCAAATAAGTAAAATTTGCAATAATTGAGTTATTGAAAAAAACTTACACCTTATAATATAAGCAGCATGGCTATTTCAACAGCTTAACAATCGCTAATAAAAACTATTCAGGCAACTTCTCTTTATAAATTTTAGTAAGAGTCGTCAGAACCATAATAAGCGGTCTGTGCCTCTCCAGATTCAATCCATTTTAGAATATTCTGATTAAAATCCCTTGCAGAATTATAACCCATCGCTTTTAAGCGTTCATTCATCGCAGCAGCTTCAATAATAATTGGAAGGTTTCTTCCAGGGCGAACAGGAATTTCGATTGTAGGAACTTTTACTCCGAGCAAATCAGTGCTCGTCTGATCAGTACCAATTCTGTCATAAATTTTATTTTGATCCCATTCTTCCAGTTTGATGATAAGCTGAACTTCTTTTTGCTCGCGGATTGAACCAACTCCATAGAGCTGGCTTACGTTTATAATTCCTAAACCGCGAATTTCCATATGGTGGCTTATAAAAGTATTTGCGCCCTGCCCCAAAACAGAGTTTCCGTTCACACAACGAATTTGAACAATATCATCCGCAACAAGCCTATGCCCGCGCTCAACAAGCTCAAGCGCACATTCAGATTTTCCAACGCCGGAATGTCCCATGAGAAGGATTCCGATACCGTAAACTTCTACAAGAACTCCATGCAATGTCTTTTTTGGAGCAAAAACATTTGAAAAAACGCGCAAAAGCCGCATCGAAAATTCAGAAGATTCAAGACTCGTCTGCAAAACTGCGCAGCCATTTTTTTCTGCAATTTCCAGAAAAACTTCATCTGGCTCAAGGCTATGCGTAAAAACAACGCAAGGAATGTTATAAGAAAATAATTTTTCTATTGAAGAAGATTTTTTTTCTTTTTTGAGTTTTAAAAGATATGCCGTTTCTCCATGCCCAAAAAGCTGAACCCGATCACAGTCAAAAGAATCATAAAAACCAGAAAGCTCAAGCCCAGGACGGTTTATGTCAGGCACCGAAATTGTACGGTTAAGCCCCTTTCGACCAGCAAGACACCGCAAATCAAGGGCATTGTGACCTTTTAAATCCATATCAAGCAAATCGAGAACTGTAAACGGTTTATCCATATTCATTACTATACAAACAATAAGGATAGTATTCAAGACAAAAAAATCTTTTTTGCAAATATTTTTTTGAATATAAAAAAATTTTAAGACTAAAACTAACGAAAAAAAGACAAAAAAACACCGTCCAAAAGTTTTATCAACCGTCAGACGGCGTTTGAAATTTTACAAAATTTTCAATATTCAACTTAAACACACATCTTTTGTGCGTAAACTGAATTAAACATTATTTTTCCTGAATTTTATCTTTTTCCTTTTTGATTTTTGTATCAAGCACGTCCATCATTTTGTTGAGCGCAGCACCAAAATCAAAATCCTTAGCACTGACATGAGCCTGACTTCCCCAACGGAAATTGGCAGTTGCATCGAAAGAATATTCCTTTTCGTGCTTTACGCGGACCGTCAAATCAATTATAAGGTCATCCGCATATTTAATTCTTTCAAGTTTTTTGTCAATCATTTCCGTCTGTTTCTGTTCCAGGTCAAATGAAGCTGATACATTTTTAGTCATAGTAGTTTCCTCCAGATGTAAAATCAGCGGATTTATTTTTCTAAATCTGCCCTCTAGAAATAAGTATAATATGGCTTTTTAAATAAGACAAATTTAATTTTAAGGATTTTTTTGGAGCGCAATTTTCTCAAAAGAAAAGTTTTTCGGCTAAACCGTCCAGTTGCCGCAAAAACCGGCTTTCCCCCCTTCGCTAGCCGCTCATTGCCGTTCCGGCAACTCCGGGGTTCCAATCCGGGCTGCAAGCCCGGCCGTGCGCGAAAGCGCACACGAAAATAACCGGGTTTTGCGCAAGCAAAAGCCGCAGCATGTGCAAGCATGCAGGCATCCGGGCTGCAAGCCCGTCCGTGCGCTTTTGCGTCTGCAAAAATTATTATATAATTTTTTTATGGATTTAAAATTTATTTCTTGGAACGTTAACGGACTTCGCGCTGTTACTAGCAAAAATTTTTACGAAGAGTTTAATTCTTTGAATGCAGATTTTTTTTGTCTGCAGGAAACTAAGCTTCAGGAAGGGCAAATTCAAATGGATTTGCCTGGATATTTTCAATATTGGAACTATGCTCAAAAAAAAGGCTATTCCGGAACGGCAGTTTTTACAAAATACGAGCCGGTTTCGGTTCTTTACGGAATTGGAATTCCTGAACACGACACCGAAGGCCGCGTAATAACTCTTGAATACAAAAATTTTTTTCTTGTAACAGTTTACACTCCAAATTCTCAAACCGAATTAAAACGCCTTGATTATCGCATGCGCTGGGAAGATGATTTTAAAAATTATCTTTTAACTCTTTCTCAAAAAAAAGGCGTAATTGTCTGCGGCGACCTGAATGTTGCCCACAAAGAAATCGATATAAAAAATCCTGCTTCAAATCGGCACAATGCCGGTTTTACCGATGAAGAACGCTCAAAAATGACTCAGCTTCTTGAGTCAGGCTTTACTGATTCGTTCAGATTTTTTTATCCTGAGGCAGCAAATATTTACAGCTGGTGGTCGTACCGTTTTCATGCACGCGAAAAAAATGCAGGCTGGCGCATCGACTACTTTTTAGTGAGCAATTCTTTAAAAGCTCAGATGAAAAGAGCTGCAATTCATACCGAAATTTTTGGATCCGACCATTGTCCTGTCGAACTGGTCTGCGACTGCGAAATTTAAAATTACTGCCGGCTTGTTGCTCTAGTGTCTACGATTCGCTTCATGTCGGCAATATTGTTTACAATAATATTATTTTCAAAAACTTCGATTTTTCTTGAAGATGCAAAACGGTTTATTTCGTCAGTTGTCTTTGCAACAGGAAGCGCCGCCCAATGAGCCACCTCTTGGATTGTAACATTAAATCTGCGCTGTTTTTCGTTTGGGTTTGCCGGTGGATTCATTTCGTCGAGCATGCAAAAAACATCTGCAATACGCGCCTGAGTATCTTGAATTACCAGAATCTTAAAACGCCTTTTCTGGTCATAAATGCGTTTGCAGAAAAGTTTTAAAATATTAAGTGCAATTTGCGGATTTCCGGTGATTAAAAGTTCAAAATTTGACTTGTTAAATTCCAGACACTGGACGTTTCCAACTGCAAGACATGTTGCTGAGCGCGGAGAATTGTCCAAAATCGCCATTTCTCCAAAAAATTCGCCAGGTTTTAGAATATCCAGATTTTTATTTTGACCGTTTACACATTTTACAAGCTGGACTGTGCCTTTTTGAATCAGATAAAAGCTTTCTCCAGGTTCAAATTCGCTTATGATAACTTGTCCAGGAGAATATTTTTTTGCAAAACGTGCAAATGCCGGAAGTTCAAAAACTTTTAAGGATTTGTCGTTCAAAGAAATATTTTCTGTTCCGTCGTCAAAAGCAAGGCTTTGGGATTGTTTTGCCCTTGCATCCGCTGTTATGAACATTTTTTTGACTGCATTTTCGTCTGCTGAATTTGGATAGTATTTTAAATATCTTAAACAAACATCTGCACAGCTGCGCCATTTTTCGTCATGAAAAAAAGCCTGGGCTACACCCAAAAGTCCGCTCTGGCGGTTTATGTCTTGTCCTTTGTTTAGAATTTCTTCAATCTGAGAATGAACTTTTCTTAACTGGTTTGAAAAAACTCTCAGCATTTTTAAAATCAAAGTCTTGTTTGAAGAAAATATTGTCTCAAATTCCTGAACTGTCAGCGAAAGACAAACAGAATCGATTAAAACCGTAGCTGTTTCTTCACGCGGGAAATGCCCCAACGCCGATTTTACTCCAAAAAATTCGCCGTTTTTTATCTGTTCTGTAACAGGAAGATTTGTCTCTATGTCTGTTGTGGAAATTATTACGCAGCCTTTTTGCAAAATAAAAACCCTGTCGTCACGGTCTCCTGCAAAATAAATGATTGAACCTTTATTGTATTGCATCACTTTTGGCATAAATTTTCTCCCATTGAATACAGGTTTTATAATTCAATTATAATCCAAATTTATAATAAGTTCTTTAAGATTTAGCATATTTTGATGAAAAAATTAACTGACTAAATCATATTTTCAAAAAAAATCATTTGAGAAGGTTTAATTCTAAAAAAATTTAATTTGTGCTATATTAAAAAAATGATTGATTTACATAGCCACTCTTCTGCATCTGACGGAATCCTTTCTCCTGCCGATTCTGCCAGATATGCTTTTGAAAAAAAACTTACGGTCTGGGCTTTGACCGACCATGACACTGTTGACGGCTTGAACGATGCTGCAAAGGTCTGTTTGGAGACCGGAGTGAATTTTATTCCTGGAATTGAAATTACAGTTGCCTGGCCAGAAGGCGAATTTCATCTTTTGGGTTTGGGATTGCGCCGTAAAAGCGAAGAACTAAAAAATACCATTGACTATCTGACGGAAGAACGCTTTAACCGGAATTCTGAAATTGTCAGAAAAATGAACGAAGACGGTTACGATTTTACTCTTGAAGAGATTCAGTCAAATTTTACTGCAAGCCAGATTGGACGTCCTCATTTTGCGGATTTTTTGGTAAAAAAAGGAATTGTCCGCAACCGTCAGGAGGCATTTGACCGTTTTTTTGGACACGGAAAAAAATGGTATGTAAACCATACTGGCGAAAATCTCGAAACTGCGGTGGAAGCTATAAAAACATCGGGCGGAATTCCTGTAATTGCCCATCCATGCTCGCTTTTTTTAGGAATCGCAAGGCTTGAAGAAGAGCTTGAAAGAATCCATGCGGCAGGAGTTATGGGGCTCGAAGCCTGGCATCCAGGAGCAAGAAAAAGCCATTGTTACCATCTTGAAGAAATTGCCAGAAAACTTGGGATGTTTGTTACTGCTGGAAGCGATTTTCATGGAAAAGGTGTAAGGGCGGACAGACATTTGGGCAGGATGTTTGATAATAAAAAAATTGATGACAGATTTTGGCTTGAAGAATTAAAGCCAGCTCTTGGCGAAGATTTTAACTTTAAAAATACTGAATGGGCAAAATGAATTTTAGAGAATAGATTTTTTATGAACGGAAAATTCTGCGCCGGATGCGCCGGGCGAAAGTTGCCGGAGGCAATGAGCGTGAGCGAACCCAGAGCAGCCGGTTTGACGGAAAAATTGCCGCCCACAAAATAAATTTTTGATTTTTTTTGTGAATTTTTTGTAAAATTTTTACTTTTACGGCCACTTATTATTATAGAAACTTTTTGAGAATTATTAAGGGGTCGGTTTTATGAAAATTTTTTCTTTTTCGCCGTTTGGATATGAAGGCTCGCTTGTTGCCGTTGAAGTTGATTTAAGGCGCGGAATTCCTGCTGTGGACGTTGTTGGGCTTGCGGACGGCGCTGTCAAGGAAAGCCGGGAAAGGATGCGTTCGGCGATCAGAAATTCTGGTTTTGAGTTCCCTTTGGAGCGGGTTTTAATCAGTTTGTCTCCGGCAGATTTGAAAAAAGAAGGGGCCGGTTTTGATTTGGCGCTTGCGCTGGCAGTTCTTGATGCTCAAAAAGGCAGTTTTTCTGAAAGAAGCGTGCTTGTTATGGGCGAACTTGAGCTTTCGGGGCTTTTGCGGCCTGTCCGTGGAGTTCATGCTGCTGCCGGAACCGCAAAGCTGGCAGGAATTGATTATTGCATTGTAAGTTCGCAAAATGCTGGCGAAGCAAAGGAAGTTGCAGGAATAAAAGTTTTTGCGGCGGAAAATCTAGCAGAAGCGTTTGATGCGCTTTATAAACCGGAAGTTTTTTGTGAAGGAAGAGAATTTTCTGAAGACCAGGGAGCGCCAAAAGGTTCTGTTTGGATTGAAAATGTGCTTTTTCCTCCGGTTGATGAAGGTTTTGAGATGGCGGAAATTTTCGGACAAAGAAAACTGATTCGCGCTTTGCAGGTTGCTGCGGCCGGCGGGCATAATTTGCTTGCTTTTGGGCCTCCAGGCTGCGGAAAAACGCTTGCATTGCAGAAATTTCCGGGGCTTTTGCCTCTTTTGCCGATGGAGGAATCTCAAAGCGTAACGAGAATTCACAGTTTGGCAGGGCTTTTGCCGCCGTCCGTCTCAATAATGCGTAAAGGCGATTTTAGAATGCCGCACCAGACTGCAAGCATAGAAGGAATTTGCGGCGGCGGAGTTAATTGCCGTCCGGGAGAAATTTCTTTGGCGCACAATGGAGTTCTTTTTTTAGATGAGGCTGCGGAGTTTAGGACAAGTGTTTTGCAGATGCTTCGTGTTCCTCTCGAAACCGGGACAATTACTTTGAGCCGGGCAGGACGCAGCACTGTCTATCCTGCGAATTTTCAGCTTTTGATGGCGGCAAATCCCTGTCCATGCGGAAATTACGGAGTTGAAGGAAAAATCTGTCTTTGCAGCGCACGTTCTGTGGAAATGTACTGGAGAAAATTTAGCGGGCCTCTTTTAGACAGGGTTGATTTAAGGGTTTGCGTTTCGGCAGTTGAAAAAGAAAGTAAAAATGACGGTGAAGAAAATGAAAATTTTTCAACTGGGGCTTTGCGTAAAAAAATCGCAGTGGCGGTAAAAAAACAGCGGGAGCGTGGTATAAAAAATTCGAGGCTTAGTCCGCAGCAAATTTCCGAATTTTGCGGCTTGAACGAAGAACAGGAACGATTTTTAGAAAATCAGCGGAAAAAAAACAGCTTGTCGCAAAGAGGAGTGAGCGCATGCTTAAAAATTGCAAGGACAATTGCTGATATGGAAAATCATTTGCGGATTGAATTTTCTGATTTAAGAGAAGCTGTCGAATTGAGAGGAAACAGCGGACCTTTAGAATTTGTTTTGCCGGGAGAATAGCTTACTTTTGCGGACGAAAAAGCCATTCTTCAAGAAAATAGATGCGAGCTTGCGGAAAAGCGTTCAAAAAACTCGCACAAAGTAAAAAAAAAGAACCTGTTAAAAAACAGATTCTTTTATACCGAAGAAGGGACTTGAACCCTTACACAGTCGCCTGCAAAAGATTTTGAGTCTTTCGTGTCTACCATTCCACCACTTCGGCAAACGCAAGTGCTATTATAGCAGAAAAAAATATTTTTCTGCAACACTATAATGCAATTTTTTTGTATAATAGGCTCGGAATAACAATGAATAAAGATTATATTGGCTGCGAACCGGAAAAAGTTTTAAAAGAAATTTTCGGCTACGATTCGTTCAGGCTTCTGCAGCGGAAAATCATTTCCAATGTGCTTAATAAAAAAGATACTCTTGCAATTATGCCGACTGGCGGAGGAAAATCCCTCTGTTACCAGATTCCCGCCTTGATTTTTGACGGAATTACTGTCGTTGTGTCGCCTCTTATTTCTCTTATGCAGGATCAAGTGGACAGTTTATTGGCTTCTGGAATAAATGCAGTTTTTTTGAACAGCACTCTTGACTGGGATAAATATCTTGAATCGATGAATTCAATTCGTCGTGGTGAAACAAAAATTCTTTATGTCTCGCCGGAAGGCTTGAGTTCTCCGAAAATTCAGGATTTGCTTCACGACAGCCACGTAAAAGTCAGCTGCATTACGATTGACGAGGCTCATTGCGTTTCTGAGTGGGGACACGACTTTAGACCGGAATTCCTTGAAATTTCTGCTGTAAGAAAACAGTTTCCAAATGCGGTTTGCCTTGCGCTTACTGCGACCGCTACGGCTCAGGTGCGGGCAGATATTATTCAAAACCTTGCGTTAAAAGAACCTGAAGTTGAAATTTCGAGCTTTGACAGGGCGAATATTTTTTTGTCGGTTGCCAGAAAAAACGATCCTGTAAGCCAGGTGGTAGACTGTATTCGCAGGCATTGGGACGAAAGCGGAATAATCTACTGTTTTAGCCGCAAGCAGGTTGATTCTCTTACGCAGATTCTTTTAAAACTCGGATACTCGGCTCTAAATTATCATGCCGGGCTTTCTGACGAGGAGCGAAAAAATCATCAGAATCAGTTTATCCGCGATCAGGTGCAGATTATGGTGGCAACTTTGGCTTTTGGAATGGGAATCGATAAGCCGAACGTGCGTTTTGTAATTCACTATGACTTGCCAAAGTCGCTTGAACAGTATTATCAGGAAATTGGACGCGCTGGACGGGATGGGCTTCCGAGCGAAGCGCTTTTGCTTTATTCCGGGGCTGATATTTTTAAAATAAGGCATTTTTTTACGGATGCCTCCGACCCTCAAAAATCAGAAAATCTCTTGCAGTCAATGACAGATTATGCTTCGGCACGTGAATGCCGGCGAAAAAAACTTTTGGCGTATTTTGGCGAATTTTATGACAACGAAAAAGAAAAAAATGCCCGCTGCTGCGACATCTGCTCAAAAGGCCCAGCTGTTCTTTCTGATATGACAATTCCCTGCCAAAAATTTATGAGCTGTATAATCCGCACAAATTCGCATTTTGGAGCGGCGTATATTGCTGATGTTCTTTTGGGTTCTAGAAGTAAAAAAATTCTCGACAATTCGCACAATATGATTTCGACATGGGGAATTGGCCGGGAACTTGACAAAGCTCAGTGGATGGAACTGGCTTCTCTTTTAATCGAAAAAAATTATCTTGTAAAAACCGGAGATTACGGCATTTTAATGCTCACAAAAGAAGGGCTTGGCGTGCTAAAAAACCGGGATAAAATTCTTCTTCCTTTTGAAAATGCCTTGCCGTCTGAAAAATCTCTCAAGGCTACGGGAACTTTTGTTCCGAAAAACCGGGCGGGCGCAGGTTCATCCGGCGGACTTCTTTTTCCAAAGCCTTCTGGAAAAAATGGAAAATCAAAAAAAACTTCTCTTCGGGCTGATTTTGTTCTTCGCAAAAAAACGGAAACTTCTTCTTTTGAGGGGAATGATGGGAATTTTCAAAAAAAAGCGCCCGACCAAAATACGCTTTTTATGATTTCCAGCTTAAAAAAGTGGCGGAAAAACAAGGCTGAAGAGATGAATGTTCCTCCGTATGTAATTTTTGGCGACAGGACTTTGCACGAGCTTGCGGCAAAAAAGCCAAAGTCGATGGACGAACTTTTAGACTGCTATGGAATCGGAGAAAACAAGGCGGCAAAATTTGGGAAGGAAATTTTGGAGCGGATTCAAAATTTTTAAAATGCATTAAAAACAAAAAAGCCACGCTCAGAAAAATGTCTTTCCGCCGTGGCTTTATCGGTTTTGTGTAGAACTGGAATTAAAAACTAAAAAAGTCTTCTCGCTTCAACATAAAATCTTTTTTCGCTAGCTTCGCCCATGCTGAATGATTTTCGAGGAAGCGGACCTCTGCCGTTGATTGTCGCAAAAAAGCAGTCTTTTGCAATCGGAGGCAGCAAAATTCCTGTATTGCCTTCTGTTTTTCCGAGTCCGACAGTCTCGTCGCTTCCGTGAATGTAATCAATCTGCGTTTTTTGAGCCTTATTTTCGGTCATAAAGCCGTCGATCACAGGCTGAAGAGCGGCGATCGCCAGATCTTTGACCGGAGTTTCGAGCATTTTGAACGAAGTTTTTCCATTTTTTGTAAAGATAAATCCGTATCGCGCGCCGTCTGCGCTCCTGGAAGCAACTTCTTTTTCAAGCTCAGATTCATTTTCCAGTTCGCAGACTTTTCCGCCAAGTTTTTGAGCAACAGTCAAAATGAGCTTTTCGCTGTCAATTCCAAACAAAACACGGTGAATCGGTTCAAAAGTCAGCCCTTCGTCATAAATGTTTACGATTTCGACAAGGGCATAGCGCACAGGAGAATCAGAAGGAAGACGGGATTTGTTTTCTTCCCAGACAGCTTTTGCTGTCGCAAGAGAGTGGTTTCCGTCGCCGACTGCAAAAAGGAAGGTGTTTCCGTCAGCATCTGTTCCGGCTTTTGCCAAATCAGAGAGCGCGCTTTCGAGCAGTTTTTCAGCGTCGCTTCCTTTTACAGCCCAGCCTGTAATATGGCCAGAATTTTGCATCAAATCGCCGTCATAAACCGGCATCTGCTTTTTTGCAAGTTTTCCGGCTCCTCCGACAAGCTCATCTTTCGGGTCGTTTGCAAGAAGCATGATATGCGGAAGCTCAAGTTTTGCGCCGTTTCTGATTTTCATTCTTGGCGGAATTCTCTCAGGAACAGTTGCTTCTGTCGCGCGAATCAAGGCTTTTGAGCCAGGTTTCCATTCGTAACTGTCCAAATCGACGCACATAACCAGGCCTTTTCGCGTGCGGCCGTAGGCGGTTTTTCTTTCAATATAGACACATTCTTCCTGCGGAGAATCAAAAACGCCTTTTTCGATGTATTCATCCATTGCAGACTGAATTTTGTGAATGCGTTCATTTTTTGAATCTTCGTCCGACTTGTCCAGATAAACTTCCGGAAAAATCAAGTTGAGCGATGACGGTTTTTCGCCGGCAATTTTTTTTGCGTTTTCCCAATATTCGCGGTCTTGAGTGTATTGGTCGCAGGCAATAACCGACCAGGTTTTCAAATCAATGTTTTTTGGCAAAAGAATCTGCGGAATAGCAGTTCCAAATTTTTCAAAAGTTTTCATTGCTTTATTCTAGCGAATTTTTACCGTGTTGGGAATTCTCTGACATCCTTGTCAATTTTTTTGTATTTGGGCGTTTCCTGGCTTTTTTTACTTTTGTTTTGCCTTTGCCGTTTTAATTTTTTTTGGAAAAAAGTTTTTTTCCTAAAAGAATATGCCAGGCCGGGCTTTTCGTGGTTCCGCCTTTCGGCTTCATTGCTTCGCTCCGCCCTGCTCCGTTCCGCAACGGCTCCGCCGCCACTACAATCCCTAACGCATTAGCGTTAGGACGTGCGCGCCCGCCCTTTGTCATTGCCGTACTTGAAACCCTTTGTCATTGTCGGACTTGATCCGACAATCCCGTGCAATAGATTCCCTTGTCAAGCAAGGGTATGACAATCGTAAAAAAACAGCCCCTGCCGCAAAGCAGAAGCTGCATAAAAAAACACGATGCGAAGCAGTCTTATGCAACAGCTCTCCGGGTCAAGCCCGAAGATGACATAAAACTAGCCTGTCATTGCCGTACTTGAAAGCCTCTGTCATTGCCGTACTTGAAAGCCTCTGTCATTGTCGGACTTGATCCGACAATCCCGTGCAATAGATTCCCTTGTCAAGCAAGGGAATGACAATCGTTAAAAAAAGCAGCCCCTGCCGCAAAGCAGAAGCCACATCTTTCTTTATGGAAAATTCCGCTTTTCTATGCTATATTCAAAAAGAGGCGAAATATGACTTTGGTGATAAAAAACGCGGACAACAAACTTGTGGAAATGATAGACGCGATAAACAAGATGAGCAAAAAAGTTTATTCCTACGTAAAAGAAGATGAATATCCGGCAGAACTTGTGGAATCAATCAAAGCAGGCGAAAAAGAATACAACGCCTCAGTCAAAAACGGCACGCTGAAAACCTACGCCACCGCTCAGGAAGCGTTCGCAGATTTATGAAATACAAAATCTATTTTACGTCGGCATTTAAGAAAGACGCAAAATAGATTGCTGCGGACGAAAAGTCAAAAACAATTGAAATTATCAACAGGCTTGCAGACGGCGAAATTCTTGAGCCGAAATACTGCGACCATCAGCTGACAGGAAAACTAAAATCTTACAGAGACTGCCACATAAAGCCCGACTTAGTCCTGATTTATAAAATCGAAAAAGACATTCTCCAGCTATCCGCTTTCCGAATAGGAACACACAGCAAACTGTTCGGGAAATAAAAAAACAGCCCCCGCCGAAAAGCAGAAGCTGCATAAAAAAATACAATGCGAAGCCGTCTTATGCAACAGCTCTCCGGGTCAAGCCCGAAGATGACATAAAACTAGCCTGTCATTGCCATACTTGAAAGCCTCTGTCATTGTCGGACTTGATCCGACAATCCCGTGCAATAGATTCCCTTGTCAAGCAAGGGAATGACCTTACGCATTGCGAATTAAAATCACTTTCCGCGTTTTGCGACTGTTTCGTTCACGCGGCTGATTTCAGCCTCAACGCCTTTCGCAAAGTCCGCTACCGCCGTGTTTCCCACAACCGCCATCGTGTTAAGGTACGGAACAATCTTGTCGTTTATCACAGAAAGAATCGGCTTCTTGTAGCTTGACGCGCTCGCGCCCTTGCTGCCCTCTGCCTTTACAAATGCGTCGTTCGCCGCCGTAAAATCGTCCTGCGCCGTCCGGATTGCCGAGACCAGCTCCGCAACACCGTCAAGTTTTTCAATGCCCGCCATAGCTTCCGCCGCCGCAAAGTCTTTGAGCATGCTTTCAATCATCGAGCTTTCAGAAACGTAGCTCGCGCTCAAAATGCCCGACTTCGCATACTTGTCGTAAACCGCCTTCAAGTCAAGAGCCGCAGCTTTCTTCTCCTCCACCGGAAAAACCGCGTAGCCCGAAAGAAGCGCGCCCAGATTCTTGATTGCCTCGTCGCGCCTTGAGTCCGCCTCGTCAAGATTCGACACAGCCTTGTCCTGCAAGATTGCAGCCGTAATCGCGTCGCTTAAAGTTGTAAGCTCCGCTATCTGGCCTTTTAGGAAGGTGTCTTCCTGAGCCTTTGTATCTGCGCCGAAAATGCGGATGATTGAATCCGAAAGCCCGTCCACCTCGGTGATTCTGGCTCTAGCTGTAAGTTTGTTCATAAATTCCCCCTTAGAAAACTTTTTGAACTGATAAATCGCGCTGCCAATGCAGCAGCCGCGAAACCTGATAAAAATTATAGCACGGTTTTCTATATTGTCTGATTTTATCAGATAAGTTTTTTAGCGGATTTTTGCCGATTTAAAAAACTGAACTCCGCAATCGGCGCAACGCCGAAACTGGAAATTTGAAAAAACTGTAATCGGCACAATGCCGAAGCAAGAAAATTGTAAAAGACGGCATTCGGCGCGACGCCGAACAAAGAAATTTGTAAAAGTCAGCAATCGGCGCGATGCCGAAGCAAGAAATTCTCAAAAGCCGGCAATCGGCACAATGCCGAAGCGGAAAAAATTCCGGCTAACCAAGCCAATCCAATGCCTTTTCGGTTATTTTTCTATACCAGTCCTGTTCGTTAGAACTTGATTTTGCAATTTCTTTTGAATGCTCAAAAAAGGCTTTCACTTGGTTGGAATCTGGCGTATAGTCAGCCTTAAATGAATCTTCAATCATTTTTCTGAAAATATTCAGCGGAAGAGGAACAATAGCCGATTTTCCGCCGTAATAAGAAATATTTGTGTGGTACAGCATATAAAACTGGGCAACGCAAGCCTCATTTATCGTCGGAGCAATAAAAAGTCCGTAAGTTTCCCTGCCGCTTTCTTTCTTCAATTTGCCTAAATGGCGAGAAACAGGTTCTCCTTCCATTTCATACTGTTTTTGACCGGTTGCCGTTGTAACTTCAACAATCAAGTCAAAATCATCATAATTGCAGACAATATCCGCCATGTTTCCTTGAGCCGTTGACATAGGGTTTCCAAAATCATCAAATTTCAGGTTTGCCTTTATGTTTCCGCCGTCAAGCATTGTCATTGCGCGCCAAGTGTTCCATTCAAACATCAGAGGAACATCTGAAAGCTCGCTGTTTCGCTTTGGAATCAAATCAAATATCTGCTGTATGTCGTCATACTGCTTGTAGTCTTTTATTTCGGAAACCTGATTTCTGATTATTTCGTTTTTCTTTGCAAGAAGCGCGTCATCAAGCTTTTCTTTTAACTCAAGAATCGAAAGATTTTCATTGATTTTTTCATAAGGAAGTTCTGTTTTAAGTTTTTCAATTAACGCTGTTTTATCATCTGTTAAAAGTTTTGGAAGTTCCGGATTGCCAAGATATTCAATATATTTTTCTTCATCATCAATAAAAACAGGTTCTCTGCTTACATTTTTCAATATAAATTCAACGTCAGCCTTTTTTTCCGGCATAATTGAAAGCGACTTTCCAAGCTGAGAGATTGAAACTAACCCTGTCGAACGCAAATATCTGACACAGGCGTCCGCATAATCACGCATATTGCTCATCTTTTTATTGAAAAATTCTTTTGCAGTTTTTGTCGTGCTTTCCCTTGTTGAAAATTCTTCAGCCTCGATTTCTTCTTTATATATTTCCTGCAGTTCGTTATAAAAATACGATTGTTTAAATTCTTTATATTTTTTCGTAGTTGTTGTGCGCTGTTTTCTGAAATCTTCTATTTTTTTAACAATTTCATCAAATTTTCTGTAGTCCGTAATCTGCAGGCCGAAAATCACAAGCTCATCGAATTTCAGTGTTCCAAGCTTGTGTATAAGCCTTAATATTTCAAGATATGGCTTTACAAAAAACTTTGCCGCTTTTTCTGACGGCTTATGGTAAGGAGACGGAATTTGAAATTTCAAAAGCTGGCGCAGGAATATCTCTTCTGTGCGTTTTGCAGAGACAAGCTGTTTTCCAGCAGGAGTTAGGTTTATTGCAGGCGCAAGTGTTATAAAGCCTAGAGATTTTGGAGCTCTGTTTATCCTATCGCGTGCGCTAAAATCAGGAGAATTTTCGCCTGAACCATGAAAAAAGTTTTCATTTCGCAATAACTGCATGAAGTGAACTTGCGTCTGAACATTCCATTTTTTTCCAGAGAAATTTTTTGCAAGCAAATTAATTTCCGGAATCATTTTTTCTGGTGTTCGTGGCGAAGTTGTCATAAACACAACTTTGCTGTCAATTGACTTTGCCAAGCTCTACTCCTTGTAATTTGCAACTAAAATATGTGTTGCAGCAGCCTTAAATCTATTTCTAATGTTTACCGCATAACTTTTTTCATATTCATCGATAATTAAATTTCCATACAACTCTTCTGTTAAATGAGTTCTTCCTATTACAAGAAGAGCTTTGCATGGCAAATTTTTAAAGTCCTGAGCAAGTTTTCTATGGGCATCATCATTAAAACCGTCTTTATACTGCTCATTTCCATAATCAGAAAAAACGCAGTCATAAGGTGGATCAAGAAAAATAAAATCATCAGATTTTGCCATATCAAATATATTCTTATAATCTGAATTAAAAATTTCTGCATTTTTCAAAAGTTCTGAATGTTCTTTTGTTACAAGGGAAGTATTTAAATGCTTGTAACGTCCATAAGGAACATTGAATTCGCCTTTTGAATTGTAACGAATCATTCCAGAATACGCGGTTTTGTTTATAAAATAATATAAAAGTGCATCAGAATATTTTTTTTCAGATAAGTCATTGAACATATCTCGGATTGAATAATAAAAATCTTCATTTTTATCTTCAACACGTTCATCAGGAGTTTTTGATTTTAACACTTCAAAAGCTGAGCGGTTTTCTTCGTATATTTTTTCTACATTATCAAGTTCAATTCTTAAATTTGAATAGTCTGACTGAACTCCTTTGTAAAAAGAAATCAGTTTTTCATTTATATCGTTTATAATTGCATTTTTCGGCTCAAGATAAAAATAAAGTGCGCCTCCCCCAAAAAACGGCTCTATGTATTTGCCTGAAAACTGAGGAATGTGCTTTTGAATATTCGGAATCTCTTTAGATTTTCCGCCACGATATTTTATAAGCGGTTTCATTATAAAAACACTATACACATTTTTTGACAAAACTTCCATAGTGTTTTGCGTTAGGGATTTGCAAACCTGCGGTTTGCTGCGAGATTTTGCTGACGCAAAACTCGGGTATTTGACGTGTGCGCTTGCGCGCACGTCCTAACACTAATGCGTTAGGGATTGTAGGGGCGGCGTAGCCGTTCCGAAGCGTAGCGTAGGAATGGAGCGAATAGCGTAACCCCGAAAAGCCCGGCGGCGCGAGTTTGCTCTGCAAACTCGTGAAGCAAAACGAAGTTTTGCGGCGAACGCCCATGAAAAAAATTGTCCAAAATAACGTGCGGTTTTTGGGACAAGAATCGTATATAAATCTTATAAATTGCCCTCTAACGCGATGTTAAAAAAAGTTGTATAATTTATATATGTCAGAAATTCCTTCGTTTTCTTTACAGCAGCGCGTTTCTCAGCAGCAGCGGCAGGTTCAGGCGCAAAAATTGAGCCAAAAACAGCTCATGTCCTTAAAACTTCTTGCAATGTCTTCCCTCGATTTGCGCCAGGAAATTTATACGACAGTTGCCAGAAATCCTGCTCTTGTAATTACAAAAGATGCTGCGTTTGACGGCGTAAAAGATGCGAAAGTTTATGGAATTTCTTCTGACAACCTTAAGATCGGTTCTGTAACTCAGGCTGGAAAAATTGCAAGCGACAATTTTCAGTCTGCGCTCGAATCTTCTCCAGACAATCGGGAAACTCTTTCTGAACATCTTGAGCAGCAGTTTTTGTCGGTTTTTCATTCACCTGCGCAGGAAAAAATCGGACTTGCCCTGATTCACAATTTGGACAACCGCGGATTTTTTATTTTTGACCCTTATTCGCTTTTAGACAAAAAAGATTCGGCTCAAACTCCAGAGCTTCTCGAAAAAACAATTTCTGAAATTCAGCAGCTTGATCCTGTCGGAACTTGCTGCAAAGATTTTGAGGAAAGCCTTTTTATTCAGGCAAAAGCAAATGAAAATTCTCCAAAAGCGGCGCTTTTTATTTTGGACGGACATTTTGATTTTTTAAATCCTCCGCAAATTCCAAAAATCCTAAAAAAAATCCGCAATTTTGCCCGCGAAAATCCAGATGACGCTCAAAAATTTGGCTTGACGGACTTTACCGAAACTCAAATTGAACAGGCTGTTGCTTATATCAGACAGCTCAATCCTTTTCCGGCCTCAGAATTTTCGCCTTCTGACAATATCTGCATTGCGCCCGATGTTTATGTCGAAAAAAACAAGGAAACTGGTGAATATACTGTCCGCGCAAATGATGAAATTTTGCCGGTTGTTGAACTTTCCAAAGATTTTTACGAACTTTCGCTGGACAGAAGCCGGGTTACAAAATCTACCGAAGGATCTGAAAAAAAACGTTCCGAACATAGGTTTATAATGGAAAGTGTCCGCTCTGCAAATGATTTTATGGAAAGTCTTGCATTTAGAAAAAAAACGCTTTTGCTTGCCTGCCAGCAGATTGTGCGCCTTCAAAAAGATTTTTTTGAAAAAGGGCCTCGTTATTTAAAGCCGCTGCGGCAAAAAGACGTTGCGGTGATTATCAATGTTCACGAAGCGACGGTAAGCCGCATGGCAAATGAAAAATATCTGCGATGCAGCCAGGGACTTTTTAAGCTTTCATTTTTCTTTACAAATGCTGTCGGTCAAAACCTGCCGGAAGAAGACATTCCAGCTTCAAAGCAGGGCGTTATGGCGGAATTGAAAAAAATTCTTGAAGAGCACAAAGATGATAAAAAACCTTTGAGCGATCAGAAAATTGCAGATATTTTGCTTGAGCGCGGAGTAAAAATTGCACGGCGGACTGTTGCAAAATACCGCTCCCAGCTGAACATAGATTCTTCGTATTCAAGACAGTAAATTGTGTGCGCAAAACCCGGTTATTTTCGTGTGCGCTTCCGCGCA
>DLLE01000006.1:0-11216 GCA_002477955.1 Treponema sp. UBA7570
ACAACTAAAAAAGAACGCATGATTCACATGGAAAACCCACGCCAGGTTTCAAAGACAGAAAAAGTTTTGTTCCCATTGATGCTTCTTGTTTTGACAATCCTTTTATTGCCTCCGGCGGCTCCTCTTATCGGTATGCTTGCTTTCGGTAACTTTGTAAAAGAGTCTGGAGCGGCTGCCCGTCTTTCAAAGACAATGGAGAACGAATTGATGAACATTGTCTCAATTCTCCTTTCTTTGGGCGTAGGTTCTCAGATGACACCGGAAAAAATCATCAAGGGAGAATCTCTTGGAATCATCGTTCTTGGTCTTGTAGCTTTTGCAGTTGCAACAGCCGGCGGACTTTTGATGGCAAAATTGATGAACGTTTTCCTTCCAAAAGGAAAGAAAATCAATCCTCTCATCGGTTCGGCAGGTGTTTCTGCTGTTCCAATGGCAGCCCGCGTTGCGCATAAGGTTGCGCAGAGCGAAGACCCTTCAAATTTCATCTTGATGAATGCGATGGGACCGAACGTTGCTGGTGTAATCGGAACTGCAATGGCAGCCGGAGTATTCATCGCTACATACGGTGGACTTCGCTAGTCGCTTCGTTCCGTCGCATGTAGCTTGTGATTTTGCAAAGGCAAAATCAATCGCAACTTATGGCGGATTGCGTTAATTTAACAATTTGATTTGCGGTGATTGAGTTCGTCGAAATCGCCTTAAATTCATAAAAAGTAAAAATTATGAAAAGCCGTTTTCTGTACATTGTATTTTCATTTCTCGCTTTGTTTTCTTCATATGCGGGAATAAGTACACAGAAAGCGGTTTTTTCTTCATCTGACGATGTAAAAATCGTCGCTGTTCATTCTCCGTCGCAGGAATTCATTTCCGCGTCTGTAAATGAAGCGAAAATAATTGAGCGGACGTTTTCACGCTCGCAAAAGAAAACTGAATCTTTCGGCGGTTTTTCAGGAAATCTTCTTTTTGAAGATTTAGGATTTTCTTCAGCTTTTCTTTCTTCTTCATCGAATATTTCTTTAAGCACTTTTCGGGTGCTTCTTCTTCCAAAATCAATTCAAAATATTATTTTCCTCCAGACTGTCGTCTAAATAAAACGTAAAAATCATAATTTTGACCTTATTTTAAATTTTTCTCAGAGGTTTTATATGACGGGTTTTATTATTGTGCTTGTTATTTTTGCAGTCATGACTGTTGGTTGCATTGTGTTTTTTAAGTAATTTTTTTTAGCCTGCAAAAAATCTTTATTTTGCAGTTTTGAATTTTTTAAATTTTTTTTTGATTTGGAGATTATTATGTTATTTGGAATTATATGCGCTGTTTTGATTTTAGTTTCTTCTGTTGTTTTTTCTCTTTTAGCCGTTTTGATTGATAATTTTGGCGACAGATGTATTGAAAAAATTGACGGAAAATTCTAATTCAAACTTGTGGTTTTATTCTTTATTTGATATATTGAATTAAATATCCGGTATTTTAGTTTTTAGACAAAGGGGTCTGTGTTTTATAAAAAAATGCAGGCCTTTTTTGTTTTTAAATTGAATTAGGCGGAAATTGATAGTATAATAGAAAGGTCTTTTTTTTGTGAGAGGTATTAAAATGAAAAAAAGTGTTCTTGTTGCATTAGCCGGCGTTTTGTCGGCTGCTCTTTTGGTTAGCTGTGGAGAAAAAACTCCTACTGTTAAAATTGGTGTTTTTGAACCTGCTTCTGGCGACAATGGTGCCGGTGGTAAACAGGAGACTCTTGGTATTCAGTATGCAAACAGCATTACTCCGACTGTAAATATTGGCGGAACAGAATACAAAGTTCAGCTTGAAATTGTTGATAATGAGTCTTCAAATGATAAGGCTGTTTCTGCCGCTTCAGAACTTATTTCTAAAGGTGTTTCTGTAGTTTTGGGTTCTTATGGTTCTGGAGTATCTATTGCAGCTTCTGATACTTTTGCTTCGGCTGGTGTTCCTGCAATTGGAGTAACTTGTACAAACCCTCAGGTTACTGCTGGAAATGACCATTATTTCCGTATCTGCTTTCTTGATCCGTTCCAGGGCTCAGTTCACGCTTATCTTGCAAAGTCTGTTTTTAATGCTAAAAAAGCCTATGCACTTGCAAAACTTGGCGATGACTATTCTGTAGGATTGTGCAATTACTTTATTGAGGCTGCAAAAAAACTCGGAATTGAAGTTGTTTATGAAACATTCCCTGACGGTACAAGCGACTTTGCGGCCTATGTTGCAAATGCAAAAAACTGCGGCGCAGATGTAATGTTTACTCCAACTTCTATTGAAGCTGCGGCTCTTATTATTGAACAGGCAAATACTCAGGGACTTTCAATTCCACTTCTTGCAAGCGATACTTGGGATTCTAACGTTATTTTGGCTTCTGCAAAAGGAACAAACATCGGTATTTATGTAACGACATTCTTTGTTGAAGGCTCTGATGATCCTCAGGTTGTTGATTTTGTAAACGGATTCCGCAACTACATCAACACAAATGCTACTGCAAAAACAAATAACGGCGGTGATGATGAAATTGCTGCTGTTTCTGCAATGGGATTTGACGCTTATTACACAGCTCTTGAAGCGATTAAGAATGCTGGTTCTATAAAACCTGACGCTGTAAAAGCTGCTTTGCCAAAAACTTCGTACAAGGGAGTTTCTGGAAGCATTGCTTTTGATGCAACTGGAGACGCAGTACGCGATGTTGCCTATATTAAAAAGGTAAACACAAAGACTGGAAAATGGGATTTTGTTGCTCAGCAGAGCGTAAAATAATTTAATAAAACAAAAAACATCTGCAAGAGTTTGTCATAAACTGATAAAACTGCAGATGTTTTTTTATGATAAAATATTGGTATGGCTGAAAAGTATTTTTTTTGCAAGTTCAGTCTGGCTGAGGGATGGTAAGGGCGCGGAGCGTTCTAAAAAAATCAATTCGCATGCGGATTGATTTTTTTAGAATGAAACCCTGGACAGCCCGTTTTCTGTGCTTGAGCAGAAACAGCCCCAAAAAATTAAAAACAATGGAAGAATAAATGGATTTTTTACAGAGTAATTTGCCGTATCTTCTTGCAGGAGTTTCGACTGGCGGTCAATATGCGCTTATTGCCATTGGTTATACGATGGTTTATGGAATTTTGAGACTGATTAACTTTGCGCACGGAGATGTTTTTATGGCTGCCGGGCTTATAATGGTTTATAGTTATACAATTTTGCCTTTGTGGCTTGCTGTTGTTTTTACTGTCGTGCTTACTGTTTTGCTTGGATTTTCGGTTGAAAGAATTGCATACAAACCTTTGAGAAATGCGCCTCGTATGTCGATTATGATTTCGGCAATCGGAATGTCTTATCTTTTGCAGAATATTGCCCTTTATATTACTGGCGGTCTTTTAAAAAAATATCCTACTATTCCGTGGATTTCTGATTCTATTACAATTGCCGGCGCAATTACAAAGCGCGTTACGGTTATTACTCCATTTTTGACGATTTTTCTTGTTCTTGCCCTTGTACTTTTGATTAAAAAAACAAAAATTGGAATGGCGATGCGTGCTGTTTCGAGAGATTTTGAAACTGCCCAGCTTATGGGAATTAAAATAGATTCTGTCATAAGCACAACTTTTGTTATCGGTTCTTTTTTGGCAGCAGTCGGTTCAATCCTGTTTTTTTCTAATTATCCTGGAGTTACGCCTACTGTTGGCGGAATGCCTGGCTTAAAGGCATTTGTTGCGGCTGTTTTTGGAGGAATTGGTTCTGTTCCTGGAGCTGTAATTGGCGCTTTTATAATTGGTATTTGTGAAAATATTATAAAGGGAATCGGATGGACGACTTTTAGCGATGCTTTTACTTTTGTCCTTTTAATTATTGTTCTTATGTTTATGCCGACCGGTATTTTTGGCGAAAAGAAAACTGATAAAGTTTAGTGCGGGAATGAAAATGCAAAATAAATTGTTAAAATTAAATGATTTAAAAAATAAAAAGGACTTGATTGCCGGTTTTTGTCTGCTTGGCATTCTTTTTGTTGTGCTTGCTGTTCTTGAAGCTGTTTTGCCTCGAACTTCAATTTTATTTACTGTGCTAAAAAAAGGCGCAATTTATTCTCTTGTTGCCGTAAGCATGAATCTTCTTAATGGTTTTACAGGACTTTTTAGTCTTGGCCAGGCCGGATTTATGCTTCTTGGAGCGTATACTTATGGAATTTTTACGATTCCTGTTGCTGCAAGGGCTCAGGTTTATCAGTATTTTGACGGCGGTTTGATTCAGTTTACTTTGCCGGTTTTTGTTGCTTTGATTCTGGCTGGAATTGTTGCCGCTCTTTTCGCTTTTTTAATTGGGCTGCCTGTTCTTCACTTAAAATCCGACTATCTTGCTATTGCAACTCTTGGTTTTGCCGAAATCGTGAGGGCGCTTTTTCAATGGGACAAAATTGGCGTGGTTACGAACGGTTCTAACCTTTTGAGAAAATATCCGGTTTTTCAGAGCTGCATATTTTATTTTTTTGTTTCCGGGATTTGTATTGCGATCATAATGCTTTTAATCAATTCTACTTATGGGCGTGCTTTTAAGGCTGTCCGTGATGATGAAATTGCAGCCGAGGCGATGGGAATAAATCTTGCACAGACCAAACAGTTGAGTTTTGTGGTAAGTTCATTTTTTGCAGGAATTTCAGGCGCGCTATTGGCAATGTTTCAGACAACTATTCAGGCAAGTCAGTTTAAATCTGCTCTGACTTACGAAATTTTGCTGATTGTTGTTATCGGCGGAATGGGATCGATTACAGGAAGCTGTATTTCTTCATTTTTGTTTATTGCTTGCTCTGAATGGTGGCTTCGCTTTTTGGACAGAACGGTTACGATTGGTTCATTTACTGTTCCTCTTTTGAGGCCTGGATTTAGAAAAGTAGTATTCTCAATTGCGATTATGGCGATTGTTCTTTTTTATCAAAAAGGAATTATGGGCGAAAATGAATTTAGTATAAGCGGAATTATAAAATTTCTTAAAAATTTAAGATTTAAGCTTTTTAACAAAAAAATTAACAAGCAAAAAGAAACTGCGGAGGCGAAGTAATGGCTCAGAACGTTTTAAAGCTTGAAAACATTACGATGCAGTTTGGCGGTGTTGTTGCCGTAAAATCTCTCAGTCTTGAAGTAAATAAAGGCGAGATTGTCTCTTTGATAGGGCCGAATGGCGCCGGAAAAACAACAGCATTCAATGTTATTACGGGTGTTTATTCTCCTACAAACGGAGCGGTTTATTTTAACGAGAAAAAAATCGTGGAAAATCATCCGCGCGGAAAAATGAAAAAACTTTACGCAGGAAGCGAAAAAGGCCAGTATCTCGGTCATCTTGAACCGACTCCGGACAAAATTACAAAACTCGGAATTGCGCGTACTTTTCAGAACATTCGCCTTTGGAAAAGCCAGAGCGTTTTTAACAATGTCTTGATTGCAATGCATTTGCGCCGTACAAGCAATATTTTTACTGCGACTTTCCGTCTGAATTTAAAAGAAGAAAAAAAACAGAGGGCAGAAGTTGAGCGGCTTTTAAAAATTCTTGGTTTGTACGAAGTAAAAGACGAAATGTGTACATCTCTTCCTTACGGTTTACAGCGCCGTCTTGAAATTGCGCGCGCTCTTGCAACAGAACCTCAGCTGCTTTTGCTTGACGAGCCTGCCGCCGGAATGAATCCTCAGGAAACTGCCGAGCTTACAGAATTTATCCGCAGAATTCGCGATGAATTTAATCTGACTGTTTTTATGATTGAACATCATATGGATCTTGTAATGGATATTTCTGACAGAATCTATGTCTTGAATTTTGGAGCGCTGATTGCGAGCGGCATTCCTGAAGAAATTCAAAATAATACGGAAGTTATTAGCGCATATCTTGGAGAATCGGAGGACTCAAATGCTTAGTATAAAGAATTTACATGTTTCTTACGGCGGAATAAAAGCCCTCCGTGGTGTTGATATTCAGGTTCCTGACGGAAAAATCGTTACACTGATTGGAGCAAACGGTGCCGGAAAGTCAACTTTATTGCGTACAATCAGCGGACTTGTAAAGGCAGAAAGCGGTTCTATTGAATTTGGCGGAACTGAGCTTGCTGGAATGAAAATCGATAAAATCTGTTCGCAGGGAATTGCCCTTAGTCCAGAAGGAAGACATGTCTTTGCCGATTTGACCGTAAAGGAAAATTTAAGTATAGGTGCTTATTTACGAAAAGATAAAACTGAAATCGAAAAAGACCTGCAATGGGTTTATTCGCTTTTTCCGCGTCTAAAAGAAAGAAACTGGCAGTATGCAGGCACACTTTCTGGCGGAGAGCAGCAGATGCTTGCTGTTGGACGTGCTCTTATGAGCCGGCCTAAACTTTTGATGATGGATGAGCCTTCTTTAGGGCTGGCCCCTCTTATCGTTCAGCAAATTTTTGATATAATAAAAGAAATCAACAAGGCCGGAGTGACGATTCTTCTGATTGAGCAGAACGCGAATATGGCTCTAAAAATTGCAGACAAGGCTTATGTTCTTGAAACTGGTTCGATTGTTTTAGAGGGTAGCGGTGAAGAACTTTTGCAGAATGAATCTGTACGGGAGGCCTATCTCGGAAAAAAGAAATAAATGAAACTTTCAGATTTTGAACTTAATGCTTATTTAAAAAATTCTGCTGGAAATTCCGGCTCTGAAAAGTCTGTTGCGGATATGGTGCTTTCTGACCGCTTAAAAGACGAAAAAAAAATGGTAAAGCCTTTTAATCCAAAACGGATATATTCAAATCCGGTGGTTCAAAAATCTGAAGCCGACAAAGCCGGAAAAACTTTTTCCGGTGAAAATTTTTCAACGACTGGATTTCCAAAAAACTTTAACCCAGTTTCCGAAAAAAAATCATTTTCGGACTTTGCTTCGAAAAATGCTATTAAAAACGGCGGGCTTTTAAAAGTTCCTGTTCAGCGGCCTTCTCCAGACGGAAAAGACAACGTTTACAGGCGTGTTGCAAAGTTTTTAATGCTTATTGGAATTGATGAAGCTGCAAAAATTCTTCCGCACCTTTCGTCAGATCAAGTTGAAAAAATAATTCCTGAACTTGCGACAATTCGTTCAGTCGAAAAAGACGAAGCGGTTTCAATCCTAAAAGAATTTAAATCTTTGACGGAACGCGCCCGCGAAGACGGCGGAGTGAATGTTGCCAGAAATATTCTTGAAAAAGCCTTTGGCGCTAAAAAAGCGGGCGAAGTTTTAGAAAAAGCGGTTCCTTTTAAAAATGGAAAACCGTTCAATTATCTGAGCGAAGCGGACAGCGAAAAAATTTCCGCGCTTTTAAAAGACGAAAGCGCAAATGTTCGCGCTCTTGTCTGTTCTAACCTTCCGCCAAAAAAAGCCGCCCAGTTTATAAAATCACTTCCCGAAAAAGACAAAACGGAATTGATTTTACATCTGGCAAAACTCAAGAAAATGAATCCGGATATTGTTGCAAGAATTGACGAAGCGATGCTTAAAAAAATGAATTCGCTTGTAACAGAAAAATCTGATTCAATTGACGGAAAGAACGTGCTTGCCCAGATTTTAAAGCAGATGGACAGTGCAAACGAAGAAAAACTTCTTGATAAAATTTCTTCTTCAGATCCTCTCTTGAGCGAAGAATTGAGGGAAAGGCTTTTTACAATTGATGATATTGTTAATGCTGACGACAAATTTATTCAAAAAAAATTACAGCAGATGCAGGATGAAGAAATTGCATTTGTAATTCACTGCAAAAAAGACGATTTTAGAAATAAAATTTTATTCAACGTGTCAGAAAACCGTCGAAAAATGATTCTTGACGAAGAAGAAAGGCGAAGTCCAATGCGAAAAACCGATGTTGAAAAAGCGACTTCTTTGTTTTTTTCTTATATGAGACGCGCCTGGGAAGAAGGAAAATTGATTATAAAAGGAAGGGATGACGAAATTTATGTCTGATATAAAGATTTTTAAAAAGGGAAGTGAATATAACGGTTTTTGTATTTTAAATGTTTTTGAATTAAAAGACTATCATTCAACGGCAATATATTTGCGGCATAAAAAAACAGGGCTTGAGATTTTGCACCTTGTTAACGATGAAACCGAAAATCTTTTTTCTTTTACCTTTCGAACGCCAAATCCTGAGGGAAACGGCGCTGCACATATAATGGAACATTCCGTTTTGTGCGGTTCTGAGCGTTATCCTCTAAAAGATCCTTTTACACAGCTTTCAAATCAGAGCGTAAAAACTTATTTGAATGCCGCAACTTATGCAGATAAAACGGTTTATCCTGCGAGTTCGACTGTCGAAGCCGATTATTTTAATTTGATGAGCGTTTATGCCGACGCAGTTTTTTTTCCTAGGCTTTCGCCTGAAATCTTTGCGCAGGAAGCCCATCGCCTGGAAATTGACGGAGATGGAAATCCTTCTATTCAGGGAGTTGTTTACAACGAGATGAAAGGCGTTTATTCGTCTTTTGAATCGGTTGCAATGGACGTTCCTGTAAGAAATTTGTTGAAAAATTCAATTTATGAAGAAGATTCTGGTGGCGATCCTTTAAAAATTCCTTTTTTAACTTACGAAGAATACAAAAATTTTCATAAAAGATGGTATAGGCCAGAAAACTGTTTTGTTTTTTTGTACGGAAATATTCCGACAGAAAAGCAACTGGATTTTTTGCAAAAAAATTTTTTGACAAGGCTTGAAGAAAAAAATCCTGACTATGAATGGACAGATGAAGTAAGAAATTCAATTTTAAAAACGCATATTGAATATGTAACTCCAAAAAAAATTGAAAATGAGCTTTTTGTAAAGACAACCGGACCTTCTGGCGAAGAAAAAGAAAAGAAAAGCACTGTTTACGTTACCTGGGATTTGGGAGAATCAAAAAATGCCGAACAAAATATGGAAAAAATATTTTTGACAGGCGTTCTCTTAAACCATGACGGCTCTCCGCTCCAAAAGGCTCTTGTCGAAAGTGAGCTTGGCGAAGATACTGCTCCTGGAATGGGACTTGACGGACTTTTTCATACTCTTTTTACAGTCGGTTTGCGTGGTGTTAAGAAAAACAGCGCCGAAAAAGTAAAAGAACTCGTTTTTTCAACCTTGAATAAAATCGTAGAAAATGGAATTGATAAAGGCGATATTGATTCAACTTTGATGGGACTTGAAATTTCTCACCGGGAAATTGAACGTCAAAACGGACCTTTTGCTAAATCGCTGATGATGGCACCGATAAACGCCTGGCTTTACGGAAATAAAATCGAAGACAGTTTTCGCTTGAGAACTGTTCTTGAAAAAGTAAGGCAGAAAATTCAAAACAAAAAAGGCTATCTTGAAGAGCTGATAAAAAAATTCTTCTTAGAAAACAAAAGTTTTGCTGTTTGCGAAATCGTTCCTTCAAAAAAATATACGACAGAAAGAACAAAACAGGAAAATGCGCTTGTAAAAGAATTGGTTCAAAAAACTTCTTTGGAAGCCATTAAAAACGAAAATGCTGAACTTCATGCTTTTCAAAGCAAAAAAGACGATACTTCTTGCCTGCCACACCTTCGTCCCAGCGATTTTATTATTGAAGGAAAGAGAATTTCTGACAGTTATTCGCTTAAAATCAAAACTCTCGAAGGAAAAGACGGTTCTTCTGTAGATTATTTTGAAAGCAGAGAAAACACCAACGGCATTACTTATGTCGATATTGGTTTTCCGGCCGATGTTTTAACTTCTGACAAATACAAATATCTTTCTCTTTTTGCAGAAACAGTATGCGACTGTGGCTGGGGAAAACTTGACTGGAGCGAAGCTGCCGCCGAAACAGCCCTTTCTACAGGTGGAATTACCTGTTCTATTTTGACGAGCGAAACTCCGCTTACAAAAAACAATGCCGATTTTAGAAAAAGACACAATTTTACGGCACGCGATTGGGTTGTTTTTAAGCTTAAGGTAATTGATGAAAAATTAAAGGAAGGACTTGGGCTTTTTGCGGACAACATAAACAAAGTTGATTTTAGCGATTATAAACGTTTAAAAGATATTGCGGTTGAAACGAGAAATGATTTTGATTCAAGCGTTGTGCCTGCCGGTCATCAATATGCAATGCTCAGATGTTTGCGAAAAGCTTCTAAGGTTTCTGCGGTTGATGAAATTTTAAACGGTTTAACCCAGATTTTTTGCCTTCATGAATTTGCTGAGGCTGATCCGAAAAAAAATTCTGCCGTCTTTAATGAAATTTTACGGAAAATAAAATCTGGAGGCGGTTTTATTCACGTGACTTCCGAACCTGAGACCATTGAAAAAAATAAGGAACTTATCGCAGCTTTTGTAAAATCAATTGGACTGTGCGCCCTAAAATCTCCAGCAGAAAATAGCCTTGAAGATTTTGTAAAATTAACAGAATTAGACAGCAAAAAAAGTCTAAAAAATTCCAGAGATGAAGAAATTGTGATTCCAAGCCTTGTTGGTTTTGCAGGAGAGGCGTTCAAAACGATTGCTTACGGTCAAAAAGGAAATGCAATTCTTGAAATCTGCTGTCATTGGCTTTCTAATATTCTTCTTTGGGAAAAAGTCAGGACAATCGGCGGCGCATACGGCGCTTTTTGTGACATTGATTCAATTACTGGAAATCTTTTGTTTGCTTCTTATCGGGATCCGGCACCTCAAAAAACAGCTGATGTTTTTGAAAACTGTCTAAAAGAGGCGGCGCTTATTGATTTTAATCAGGACGAAACAGAAAAAGCCGTAATGGGAACTTATTCGCATTTTGTTGTGCCAAAAACACCTCGTGCACGCGGAAGCATTGAGCTTTTGCGGACTTTGTATGCAATTGACGATGTTGACAGGGAAAATAAAATTCTTGAACTTTTGCACTGCACTCCAGCAGAATTAAAAAAAGGTTTTAATGAACTTTTAGAGTTTTCAAAAAAAATAAAATATCGTGTTATAATCGGACCTGATAATGATGATTTAGGTGGCGAAAAGATATTTTTACCATTATAATAAGAACATACGGGAGATTTATTATGAATCATAAATATAAAACTTGTATAAAAATGTTAAGACAGCTCGTGTCAGATATTCAGGGAGCGCCGTATCCAAGTGAAAACTTTGAACCTGAATTATATAAAATTTGGTATGAACATGTTCAAAATGCTGCCGTAAATTGTTTTGAATATCTTGATGACAATTTTCCTCAGGAAAAGGAAGATTTTGATAAGACTTTAAATAAAATCTTTAAATA
>DLLE01000006.1:11264-12490 GCA_002477955.1 Treponema sp. UBA7570
TTAAATAAAATCTTTAAATAAAGCTAAATCAGAAATCCGTTTTTGCCGAAATTTTATTTATATAGAAGAATGAAAAAATTCTTGTTTGGCAAGGCGGGTGCAATGGCGGCATCAAAAAAATACAATCGTTTTGATAATTATTTACTAAAAGGAAAACTGCGCCGTAAAGGTTTTGAATGGTGGCGTTATGTTTTTACAGGAATCAACAGGGCAACAGGAGAACAAAAGACCTTTTTTGTTGAATTGTATTATGTAAATCCGTTGATTTCGCCTAAAAAAGCGATAATAGCACAAAAATCCCAATTAAAAATTTCTGATTCTGATTTGCAGTACGCGCTTGCAGGAACTTTAGCCGCAAGCAAAGCGAATGAAGAAGAGGAGTTTATTCCAAGTTATGCTCTTTTAAAAGCTGGTTTTTATGGAGAAAACGGCAGGCAGTTCAACTGTTTTTATCCATCGGAAAAACTTAATTTCATAAAATCTGATCAGTCTTTTAAATTGGAAAATTGTATTTTTGGAAAAGACTTGATTTCCGGCAGTATAGAAGTTACAGAAGAAAATTTGTCCGAAAAACCGGAGCTTTTGTGTTCGGCTGGAACAATGAAATGGAATCTGCACTTTGAAAAGACTATTGAATCAGCTCCTTTGTATAAAAATAAAAACGATTTATGGATTCCACTTGGCGCAAAAACAGTCTTTGCAGGAGTTGTTGAATTAAACGGAACGGAATACACAGTTGTTCCTAGAAGTTCTGCCGGCTATATTTCTAAATCCTGGGGCGAAAAACTGATTGAAAATTATTTCCATCTTTCATCGACGAATTTTACGAGTTCAATTTCTGGAAAAAATTTGGGAAAATCCTGCTTTTGTATTGAAGGCGAATTTGAAAAAAAACTGAAGGCTTTTGTCGAGCTTGAAGGAAGAAAAATTTCTCTGAGTGGAAAAGGAATTTTTAATAAGTATTCTGAAATTCATTCTTGCTCTCAGATGCCAATAGATGCCGATGGCGAAAAACTTCACTGGAGTGTGAGTGTTCATTGGAAAAAATATGTAATCGATGTTGATGTTTATTGCAGGACTTCACAAATGCTCATAAAAAATTATGAACTTTTGGAAGGCGGAAGGGACTTAATCGAAATATGCAGTGGCGGAACAGGTTTTGGAGAAATAAAGATTTTTAAAAAAATCAGAAAAAATCTTGAGCTTTTGGAGCACGCAACTATATT
>DLLE01000022.1:0-3078 GCA_002477955.1 Treponema sp. UBA7570
AAAAGCCTTACACTCCCGACTTTATAATCCGGCAGAACGGAAATGAAGCATATATCGAGCATTTCGGTGTTACAGAGGACGGCTACAACAACAGGTACAGCAAAGAAGAGCTTGAAAAATACAACAAGGCAATGCATGACAAAGTTGCCATACACAGGCAACATAACACAAAGCTGATTTGCACCTGCTCAAAATATAAGGACGGAAAGGAACTCACGGAACATCTGAAAATTAAGCTTGAAGAATTCGGCTTTGTTTTGAATCCGAAAGACAACCGCGAGGTTATGAAGAAAATCAGCGCGCAGGATTCAAGTCGCTATGTACGTAAGCTCATAAATCTTATAGACAGGTTCATTTCCAACTTCAAGACGAACGGATATTCCGAAGAAAAATTTGATGAATGGTCTGCAAAATCTACAAATGTGCGGACGAAACTTTTTCTGCGCATCTGCAAGGAATGTTATCTTGAATATCAGAAATATCTGAACCAGCATAACGCAATAGATTTCTCAGATATGATAAACAAGTCGGCAATGCTCTTGAAAGAATCGGAGCAGGTCAGAAGCCAGATAAAATTCAAATACATTATCGTGGACGAGTATCAGGATATTTCACGCCAGCGTTTTGATTTGGTCGGCGCGCTGCATGAAAATTCCAGCGCGAAAATAATCGCGGTTGGCGATGACTGGCAGTCAATCTACGCTTTCAGCGGCTCGGACATTACTCTGTTCACAAAATTTTCCGAGATAATGGGATATGCCGAGCTGCTTTCAATTACAAAAACGTACAGAAATTCGCAGGAAGTCATTGATATAGCCGGAAATTTCATTCAGAAAAATGCAACTCAAATAAAGAAGACCTTAAAGTCGCCGAAAACGATAAAAGATCCTGTCATAATTTATACTTACGACGGAAAACTGAAAGGTCGCAAGGCGAATGACAGAAGTGGAGCCGCATATAATCTTGCAAAGGCTGTTGAAACCGCAATCGAGCAGATTTTGGAATTCAACAGGCAGGAAAACAAGAAAGATTCTTCTATATTATTGCTTGGCAGATTCGGGTTTGACGGAAAGAATCTTGAGCGTTCAGGCTTGTTTGAATATAAAAATTTCGGCAGCAAGGTAAAATGTGTAAAATATCCAAAACTGAACATAACTTTTATGACGGCTCATGCGTCAAAAGGACTTGGCTACGACAACGTGATTGTCATCAACGGAAAAAATGAGACTTACGGATTTCCCTCAAAAATCGAAGATGATCCTGTTTTGAATTACGTTGTGAAGCGCGACAATTCAATAGAAGCTGCGGAGGAAAGACGGCTGTTTTACGTTGCGATGACACGGACAAAGAATCGGGTGTTTTTTATCGCGCCGGAAGAAAATCCGTCAGAATTCCTTTTGGAAATAAAACATGATTATAAAAATGTGGTGCTGAAAGGCGAGTGGAACGAAGAAATGCAGGAAAATCCGCTCCTGAAAAAATCCTGCCCGATTTGCGGATATCCGCTGCAGCACAAATACAAGGTGGCTTATGGCTTGAACCTTTGGATTTGCACAAACGAGCCTGAAATCTGCGACTTTATGACCAACCGCCTTGACTCCGGCAAGCTTTCAATTATGAAGTGTGATTCTTGCGCCGACGGCTATCTGATTGTAAAGTCATCAAAAGACGGAACAAACCATTTTCTCGCCTGCACAAACTACACCGCCAACGGAAAAGGCTGCGGAAACATAGTCTGGAAAGAGGATTTTTACAGAATGATGGGATATGAAGTGGAGAAAAATAATAGGAAAACTTTACCTTGTTTAAGTGCATCGCTTTTTAAGTTTTTCATAATAAATGCTAACGGCTAGTGGCAAAAAATCTTTCAGTTCTTTTTAAGTATCATAAAAAAACAAAAATACACAGAACTTATTCCCATTCCCCGATCATCTCCGCTTCTATTTCCTGTACCACCGCTGCGCTGAAAATGCGGATTGTACATTCTTCGTTTTCTTGTGGGCTGGGCGTATGGAAATTTGGAGCGCTTAAAAAGTTCACGCTTCCGTACCAGAGAATTTTTTCGTCTATTATTGCAGTTTTTTGGGAAAGCTCATTCCGTTTTTCAACTTTTGCGCCGGCATTTTCCAGCTGAAGAATCAGTGCGTCCTGGTTTTTCTGAGTTTCTGCGCTTGCCGCACGTTTTGTAAAAACAAGAAACCTTGCGCCGTTTGAAATATTCTTTGAAAGCAAATGAATAAAATTCTGCACCTGCGCTTTTGTAAGATACGGCAAAAACAGTGTGACAGATTTTTCTGCGTGGGCAAGGTCATTTTCAAAATCTGTTTTATATTCGGCAAAGGAATATATTTTAGAGCGCGCATTTTCCTGTTGACCGCCGCATTTTTCATCATTCACTTTTACAGAATAGCCAAGCTGCCTGTAGCCTTTCAGCCTGTTCTGATACATTCTGTCAAAGATCGGAATTCTAAAATCCACATAATCATAAATCTGAACTTCGCTTTTGCCTGCGAAATTTCTGTGGAGCCGTCCGCAGTATTGCGCAAGAGTTCCCTTCCAGCTGAACGGAAAGACAAGCATCAAAGTGTCCAGCCGCGGCTGGTCAAATCCTTCTCCTGCATATTTTCCCGTGGCAAGAACAATAAGGCTCTCTTCTTTTGGGATTGAATTTAGTTTTTCCAGATGAGTTTTCTTCTGCTTTGTTGTTCCTCGTCCTGTAATCAAAATCACATTTTTTGCAGCATCTTTAAGGCGATTTTCTAATGTTTCGAGGTGTTCAATTCTGTCAGACAAGACCAGCGGAGTGCGTCCGGCTTTTACAGCGTTTTTTACGTCTTCTGCAATCAGTTCGTTTCGTGCCTCGTTCTTTACAAGCTCAGCATAGCAGCTGTTGATTGGACGGTTTTTGTCTGTCGCGTTTGAGTCGGGCTTAAAATGAAAATTTGAAAATCGGGGAATAAAATAATGGTCAAAATTCTGCGTTTTGTTCATCTGCTTTGAGGTTGTAGAAAACAGAATTTTTCCGCATTGATAAAAAATGATTTTCTGATGACCGTCGCGCCTTATTGGAGTTGCTGT
>DLLE01000022.1:3218-5214 GCA_002477955.1 Treponema sp. UBA7570
TGACATTCATCTATTATAACCATTCCGTATTTGTGAGTTCGCGGCTTTATTCTGTCAGAATTGTTTTCTGTCAGGGATTTTACTATTGCAATGTCGACGATTCCTGTGGACTTGTCCTTTCCTGATGCGATTGTTCCGGGGGCGAAGTCTAAAAAAGTTTTGACGGATTTTTTCCATTGTTCTAAAAGTGCGTGGGTTTGGACAAGAATAAGAGTGTTTGTTTTCCGCCTGGCAATAAGGGCTGCCGCGGAGACTGTTTTTCCGAATCCTGTTCCTGCAGATAAAATCCCTGTGTCGTTTTTGAGCATTTCGGTTAAAGCCAGTTTCTGTTCATCGTAAAGTTCAGCCTTAAAAGCCAAGTCGATTTTTGTTCCGCTTTCTCTTTTGTCCGCAATTTCGTATCCAGCATTTGCAGATTTTAAGGTTTCAAGCGTTTCGTCCAAAAGTCCGCGTGGCAAAAGCAGGCATTCTCTGTTTTCTTTGGAACAGTCGATGAACCTTGGAATATTATACAGCGGCAAATGAAGGCGAAGATTTTTATAGTATTCGGGATTCAGAAAAACCGCCGTCTGCCGCAAGATATACAGTGCTTTTTCGGAGATTCCGGCTTTTTGAATTTCAATGCGGTTTGTAAGGGTGATTTTTACCTTTTGCGGAAAATCTGTAGGGTTAAACTCTTCATTTTCTGTGTCTTTGCTTTTAAGTGAATCAGAAGATGTTTTTTTATTTTCAAATGGATTTTCTTCTTTGCAGTACGGTATTGAAAATCCCAGTTTTTTTTGAATCTGTTCTGAAATTTCAATTATTTCTTTTTCTGACAGTTTTTGAACCGAACTTAAATATTTCCACTGATCGTCATAAGGCAAAAAAGATTCATCGGTAAAAACAGAATGCTTCTCTTTAACGGCCCGGCCTTGAAGCGGAAGCGCAATAAGATTTCCGTAACCGCCATTTGGAATTTCATCCTGATTCGGAAACATCCGGTCAAAACTTTCAAAAGAAATCGAATGATTCTTTAGCATTGACGCCTGAAGTATCAAACTGCCGAACTGTCTTGCCGTCTTTGCTTTTATTTTTTCGCTGAAGAAAATCCACAGATGAGCGCCGTTTCCAGAACGCGAAATTTCAACGGAAGGAAAAACTGAATATTCACTGCAGGTTTTGCAGACTGAGCGAACATCGCTTTTCCATTTTTCAGAATTGCTGTTGCCGTCTAGTTCACCGTCAATTTTTTCTGCAGCCCCAAAATTTTTGCTGTGCGAGTCAAAGTCGAACGCAAGAAAATTGCAGCAGTTGTCCAAAAGAAGCGGATAGATTCCAATCACGTCGCGGCAGTGTAAATCTTTTCCGGCAAGATGATTGTAGATTCTTGAATCAGACAGGCTTTCAGGAAACCTAAAAGGGCAGGCGGCGCACGAATATTTTTTTAAGTCGCATTTTCCCGAAATCCATTTATTTTTGCATACCGGCGAATATCCGCTTTTATTTGACTTTTCGTTGTGCCAGCGCAGGGCAAAAACATCGGTCCGACCGGAAAAAAGCGATTTGAAAAGCGCGATTTTTTCTTCCGGGGAACTAAATCGGTTTATGGCATTGGTGTCCGCAGAAATATTCGCAGCAGGAACTTCCGCATTTCTGGTTTTAGGATTTTCTGATAGATTTTCATTTTTGTTGTTCTGTCCTGCAGCTTCAGCCTGAAAAATTTTTTTCTGAATAAAATCACCAGCTTCTCGGTTTGTTTCTGAAAAATCAAAAATCAGCTTCACAAGCTCATCTTTTGAAAGCGAAAGAAGAAAATCCTTTTTTGTCATAACTGTTATGCGGTTTATTGTATGTTAAAAATAACAAAGTTTGAAGCAAGAAAGTTGATTTTTGGGGTTAGTTTCCCATTTTCTCGTCTTTATTGTACTCTTCAAAGAGAAATGCTCATCGCATAGTTTGTTAATTTTTGATTAATTTTTGATGTTTATTATCGTAAATAGCCCGAATTTCGAGT
>DLLE01000028.1:0-61199 GCA_002477955.1 Treponema sp. UBA7570
TTTTCAGTTTTCCTTTTTTTCAAGTGAAGATGAAGAAGGAGACGAAGCCAAAGATGAAACAGGCGCATTGTACTGGAAATTCCGCATGATTATTCCAGACGGATTTTTTTCCATCGCACAGTTTCCGTTCCAGTCGTAGAAGAATTCTTTTTCGGAAACGGTTTTTCCTTCCGCATTTTTAAGAACCGAGCGAATCATATTTCCTGCGGAAAAAGTCCGTGTCTCCTCAGTCTTCAGGCTTCCGTCCGCGCCGAGCGTTTTTATTGAAGAAGCCTTTCCGTTTGAATACGAATAGTTCACGCTCTCGTAAAATCCGCTTGCATCGTAGTTTTTTTCCTGAGCCAAAGTTGAGTCCGCATTGTAGATATATTCAACACGCTTGAAAAGTTTTCCGTCCGCATAGAACGAGGAATAATCTTTTATCCGTCCGTCTTCCGTGTAGATGTATTTTTCAGTAAAGTTCAGCGCGCCTGCCGATGAATAAGTCTTGCATTCAGAAAGCCGGGATTTTTCGTTGTAGAAATATTCCGCGCGCCACTCAATCTCGCCGCTTCCTGAATAAGAAGTCTCGCTTGCAAGAAGACCTTTTTCGCCGTAGCCGTAGGAATAACGCCACTTCACGTTTTTTGACGAGTCAAGCCCGGTGATTTCTGAAATCTTTCCGTCCTCAAGGAATTTCCGCCCGACAATAGTTTTTTCCGAGCCGTCGTCGTTGAACTGAGTTTCCTTAAAAATCCGCCCGTCCGCAAATTCAAGAACGCTGTATTTTTTTAACGTGTCTGGAGAAGCCCCGCGGTATTCTGTGACGGAAACCGGCGAGCCGCTGAATTCAGGAGAGGTAGCCAATGTATTTTTTGAAACTGAAACCGTGTTTTGCGGAAAAACTTCTGCGCCTCCAAAAATAAAAAAAGATGCAAACGCCAAACAAAAAAAACGAGATGATTTCATTTTTTCTTAAGTCTCCATAAAAAATTCTCATTAAAAATTATACAAATACAAAAAAACGGTTTCAAGACAAATAAAAAAAGCAGGGCTAAAACGGAGACATATTTAGTCCTGCTAAAGAAACAACGGTTAAATATGAACTTTCAAGTATTATTATTTTACAGAGCCCCCTCCTCTTCTGCCTGCGTATTTTCAGCAGGAACATTTTCTGTCGGAGCAGCAGAATCTGCATTGTCACTGGCAGCCTGTGAGTTTTGTGTTTCTAAGGCTTTTGTTTCAGAAAAAGAAGTTTCAGGAACATTTTCCTGTGCAGCAGCATTTGAATCTACAGCAGCTTCTGTTTTTTTCGTTCCGGCGCAAGAGAACATCATTGCGGCAAACGCAACCATTGATACGGCGATAAAAATTTTCTTTGTTGTTTTCATTTTTTCTTCCTCTTATTTATAGTTTTAATTTCATTATCTGACATATTACTTTGTCATTATCCGGCTTGACCGGATAATTTCTAAACAGATTCCCTTGTCAAGCAAGGGAATGACAGTAATGTTTCCCAATTTTTTTCTACTCAGCAAGCGCAAGGCTTTTCTCGCTGAAATCTCCTGAAAGACGGCAGACCGCAACCTTGTCATCCGCGCTGGAAGAAAAATCCGAAATCTCAACATTGTCAATCAGAATCGCAGTGTCGGAAACTTCGACTGGAAGAACTTTTCCAGAAAGAGTCTGAACAGAATTTTTTGATTCCAAATTTTCCTTTGTAAGTTTTTCAGGAACAATGTAGTCGGCAATGTTCTTTGAAATTTTTTCAGAATCAGCAACTGTGTCAACCGGAGCAAGAACAGTAACGCCAGAAGCCGAAACTACAGAAGCAACTGTGTCAGAAGAATTTTTGAGGACTTCTGCAAAAACCTTGATTCCGTCAACTTCCTCAATCGACTTTGAAATTTCCTGAGCCGAAAGAACGCCGTCGTCAGCCGGAGCAGCCTCGTTCTGGACATTCAATCCAGCTGCAGCGCCAGCATCTGAAATCGGAGAAGAAGCCAATTCCTGCGCAAAAAGTCCTGCCGAAACCAAAGCAGCAACACCGATAACAACTGTAAGTCTTTTCATAGTTTTTTCCTTATCAAAAAAACGTTTTGGATTCTAAAAAACAACGGACTTCAACGCTCAAGCATCTATTCCGTCTCCTCCGTTTTTTGATAAGACAATCCTACAGTCAGCGTTTCAAGACTTTTTATTGAAAATGTCAAGATTATGCAAAGATTTTAAATTTGAACCGCAATTTTCCGTCATATCCGGCCAGCCGTGGTTCCGCCTTTCGGCTTCATTGCCGCACTTCGCATTGCTCCGTTCCGCAACGGCTACGCCGCCACTCTTGTCCGGGGTAAATTTTCCGCTCAAACCTTTCATTAACGCATTTTTTTCTAACTTAGCGTAAAAAAAATCCCCGGCTCTTCCCTTTTTATTTAAGGAGAGCCGGGGATTTTTGATTTTTATTATTTTTATTTTTATTTTTTTACAGCCTAGGCATTGGCTTTTTTAGCGTTGTGCTGGGCTACGAAAGTTTTTACACCTTCAACCACAAGCACGATTGCCAAAACCGCCATTGCAAACGCAAATATAAGCTGGAACCAGTTGCCCCAATGCATTGCGTTTGGCGCGTGTCTTACCATTGCAGAGATTTTTCCAACAACAGTAAAGATAAGCTGTGTCAAAGTCGCAGCCAACATAAATGCCATTGGAATAAAGAACATTTTATTGTTTTTACCGGCTTTTCCAAGCCATGCCGCAACTGCAAGAAGAGCAATTCCTGCAAGAAGCTGGTTTGCAGAGCCAAACAGCGACCAAATTGCAGATAGTTTAAGTCCTCCAAGGATTGAACCAATCACAACCATCATTGTTGTTCCAAAAAACGGATTTGCAAGGATTTTGCGGACTGGAGATTTTGCATCTTTCCATGTTTTTTCATCTTCATTCAAGAAGAGTTCCGAGAACATAAAACGCGAAAGTCTAGTTGCAGAATCAAGGCTTGTAAGCGCAAATACAGAAATAGAAAGCGTCAAAAGCGCATTGATTATTCTATAAATTCGTGTCGAAGAATCTCCGAACATAATTGCAATTCCGTTTCCAAAAGCTGTGGCAGGAGAACCATTAAACGACCATATTCCGTTTTCTACGTGCATAAATTTTCCAGAAACCATGCCAAGAGCAATCAAAGAAATTACACCAAGAGCAGACTCAATCAGCATAGAACCGTAAGCGATTGGCCTTGCGTTCTGTTCAGCATCAAGCTGCTTAGAAGTAGTTCCAGAAGCAATAAGAGAATGGAAGCCAGAGCAAGCGCCGCAGGCAACTGTAATAAAGAGAGCCGGGAACATATGTCCGATTGACTGTGTCCAGCCTGTAAAAGCAGGAAGCTCAAAATGAACACCGCGAGCTGAGCCGGTAAAGGCAGAAACTACGATTCCGGCAAGAGCAAGAAGAATCATTGCATAAAGCAAGAACGAAGAAAGATAGTCGCGAGGCTGCAGCATAATCCATACAGGAATAAGAGAAGCCAGGGCAATGTAAAGGGCAATAACAACAATCCAAGTTACGCGTCCGCCGCCAAGACCAACATTCAACCCAAGAACAATAATTCCAACAATTGCAATAATTCCGGCGATTGTCGCAGGAAGAGTTTTTACACCAAAGCGGTTTGTAGCAAGTCCGTAGATTACAGCAAGAATAATAAAGCAGACAGAAATCATTGCAGTCGTCTGGTTTTCAGTAGGATGAAGAACAAAAAGACCGGCTTCTTTTACTCCGTCTGCAACCTGCTGCGCAGTAAGGGCTGGAGTAAAGAAAGTGCTTGCTACAACATTTACAAACGAAGCAATTACAAGAATCAAAACGAGAAGCGAAAAAATAATGAACAGTTTTTTAGCAAATTTTCCCATCGATGTTTTGATAATCTCGCCAATTGATTTTCCTTCGTTGCGAATTGAAGCAAAGAGCGAACCGTAATCTTGCAAACCGCCAAAGAAAATACCGCCAATAACGCACCACAAAAATACAGGAACCCAGCCAAAAACTGCGGCCATAATCGGACCGTTAATCGGGCCTGCGCCAGCAATCGAAGAAAAATGGTGTCCCATCAAAACGGCAGGCTTTGTCTCAACATAGTCAACGCCGTCAGGCATAAAATTCGCCGGAGTTGATTTTTTAGGATCAATTCCCCACTGTTTTGCCAGATAAGCGCCATAAAAAACATATCCGGCAAAAAGCAAAGCAAGAGCAGCAATAATAATCAATAAAGCTGTCATAATCTTTTCCCTCCATTGGAAAAAAACTTTTTTCAAAAATCACCTAAAAACCGTCAAAACTGAGCAGTTCAAAATCAAGGCAATTTTTATTAAATAAAAATAATTTGCTTAAAGACCTTCTTCAAATGCCCTGCAAGCCTATTTACCGCAAAACTTCCGCAAGAAAGATCCATTACAGCCAGTCTCAAATCACTCCATCCCCGAAAAGTAAAATTATAAGATTTGTGCTTTTTTATTTTTCTGCAAGTTTTCAGAACTTCGCCACAAGTTTTTTCAGCAAGCACAATCAAAGTAACGTCAGAAGTTTTGTGCCCTTCAACCGGCTTAACCTTTGAAATTCCGTCGTTCCAGGCAAGCTCTGCAAGTTCCGCCAAACGCTCGGCCGACAATTCTTTTTCGAGCGCAAAATAAACGTACTCATGAGTATAAATGTCCGAAAGATGCGCGATTTTCAAGAGCATGTACTGCTCCGTGTGAGAATGAAATTCCGCAGTCGCAACAAAAGGGCTGACAGGATTTTCAGTATTCAAGTCGTAGTATCTTTTAAAAGAGTCAAGCAACTTTTCCAGAACTTTTTTGCTGTCCATAGTTATGTAATACCATTTTTATAAAATTTAATAAATAGTAAACTTCTTAAGTGTCGTTAAATTTCAGTTTTATTTATAATTTTACGGGCGCTTCTGCCATAAGGCAGACCGAGTATTCCGCGGCTACGGCTTTCGCCTCCGACCAAAGGCAAGCCTTTGTTTTCGCTACGCTCACCGCTCCATCCTCTAGCGCGGTTCGCTTTAGCGAACAGTTCAAATCCGAGTTTTGCGTAAGCAAAATCTCGCAGCGTGCCTGCACGCACACTCTCTAGCGCGGTTCGCTTTTAGCGAACAGTTCAAATCCGAGTTTTGCGCCAGCAAAATCTCGCAGCGTGCTTGCACGCACACACTCTAGCGCAGTTCGCTTTTAGCAGTCTGCGCACGCAATTTATTTGAAAAAATTTTTGCGCAGTTTTCAGGAATCCAGCCTTCCTTTACAAAAAACCATTTTTCGTAATTATCGTCAATTTTTACTGTCGAGCTTCCTTCTACAACCCTGATTTCGCCACGGCGCAAATAACTTTCGACAGGATTTTCATATCCGGCTTCTTTATGGCAGGCTGTATAAGGAGAAGTTACCAAAAGCCATTCAACTCCAGGTTCAATCGCCATAGGTTCAAGGCTGTCAAATTGAATTTTTTCATTTTTTTTTGAGCAGGAAATAAAAACTAAAGAACCAAAAATAAACGCGCAAAAAAGAAAATTTTTTTTCATCGATAAAACCTGGCAAATCTTCAATATTAAAGGCTGTCTGCCAAAAACTTGCAAATCTGAGGATAAATAAGCAAGTCAGAATCTACAAAATTCAAAGTCGGAATCTCTGCAAGCTCAGCCCAGCGGTACTCGGTGTGTTCTGTCAAATTAAATTTTTCCGTCATTCCGTCGTGCGGAAGATGTATAAGATACGCATGCAAAGAAAAATCGTCGCCGTTATGCTTAAACGTCGCTTCCGCAATTTTTTTATCGACACTCACCCTTACGCCGAATTCTTCTTCAAATTCGCGGATTATCGACTGCTCGTCCGTTTCCCCGTCTTCAACTTTTCCGCCCGGAAATTCCCAGCGGCCGCCCATCTGCCCGACAGGATTTCTATGTGCAATAAAAACTTTTTTTTCGTTAAAAGCAATGCAGGCAATCGATTTTTTATTCATTTTTTTTATATAGCTCCAATAAAATCAGTTTTTTACAGAAAAAGAACACGTGGAAAGATAAAATGCAGGACTCCGGCAATTATGCAGAAAATTCCAAGATATTTTCTTCCGCCTATAAAAACAGTCGTTAAAAACGCCGGAAATTTTAATTCAACATTTGACTTTTGAATATAGAATTCAATTAAAAGCGCAAAGCAGGCCGCAAGTCCGGCAACAGCAGGAATCAAATCTCCAATTACAGGAACATCGTTCTGAACTGCCGAAAGAAGCTTTAAGATTCCAGTAAGTCCGGACAAAATTGCAACTACAAGCCGGAAAGTCATATCGTCAAAAAAAGTACCTTTTGAATTGATTGCAAACTGAAGCTTTTTGTCAAAAACAGAATCGTCTTCGCTTTCTGTCGAATCACTAGAATTTTTTTCAACTTCAGAATCATGATTTTCTGCATCAATTTCTTCTGCCGCTTCGCTTTTTTTTGCTGTAAAGTCGGTGGCATAAACAAGAATAAGACCTGCAACAACATTCAATAAAATCGAAAGAAAATAAATCTGTAACATTTTTTAACTCCTATAGAAAGTCAAGATTAAAACTTCAGTTTTATGATTGGCTTTTTTAAGTTCTCCGTAAAATTTTTAGCGTTTTTCAACTGGACATTTTAAATTGACGGATTTTCCATCAAGAAAAATTTCTACATTTATATAAAATATATCATAATCATGGATAGTTGTCCGTAAAAAATTTTCATTCCCGTTATAAATATTCAGTTCCACGCGCTTTTCAACAACATTTTTTTGCGCATCCAGAAATTCAATGCCCACATCAAAATTCAGCGGATTTTCAATTTTGTATTTTTTTGACGGCTCTTCAAATTTTACGCTCACGTAGACAGTTTCTTCAAAGGAAAAGGCTGTAAGCTCAATGGGAACTCCGCCCAAAATATTTTCGTTTTGCCTGTTAAAAAATCCAAGAAAAACTACGAGTAAAAAGCAGATTATGAGCGCCATAAAGACAAGCCTGTTTGTTTTTGTCGAAACAAGAGCCTTAAAAAGTCCCGGCTTAAAAACCTTAAATGTTCCGTCGTAAAGGTTCTGCACTTCTTGAGGAGCATTTTTTAGCCTTTCTTCGCGACTGTAGTAAAAGACCATTTTGTCTTCCTCGCTTTCGCCTCTGGCTTCTTTTTTTCTGCTAAAATCCATAATTCTTCCAAAAACCGCGTTTTTAATTCATTCTAGTTCATAAATGAAGAAACAAGAGAATCTGTGCGCCACCATACGATTTCGGCCTTTTCTTTTTTTATGTAAAGAGCGCTTATAATTCCGTTTCCGCTGAGTCCAAGCGAATAATACAGAATCTCGCTGTGCTCAACTGGAAGCGAGCGTTTTAAAATTTTCTGTCCGCTCGGCTGCACCATCTGAATCAAATAGCCTTTTTCTGTCGGAACAGAAAAGAAAAACCAGCCTCCGTCTGTAACGCCCAAAAAGTCAAAAGGAATAGAAAAAACTTCTTTGCTCAGATTTTCCGAAACCGATTCCTCGTGAGGAGGAATATCAAGCCCTTCTTCATAAAGTCCGGTTTCTACGTTGAGAGGATAAAGCATTGTTTTTTCAAAATCGATGCCCGACTGTACTTTTGTAGCCGGATCGAGATAGTTTTGAAAATAATTTACCTGGACATAGAGTTTTCGGGAAACGCTGTCAGGAATTACATTTTCAATCGAAATAAAATTTATATTTTCAGAATCATTTAAGTCCTTAAGCTTTGGAACAAGTTTTTCGTTAAACGGAACCGAATAAAGCAAAAAGCCGGAAGAATTGAACCAGTAGACAAGAGGTCCTTCGTTCGATTCGCATACAACAACAAGCTCGTTGTTTTTTGTGGCATAGATATTTTTTATAAACGGAAACGGAGTTCCGCCTGGCCCCTGCTGTCCAAGATAATCAATAAAAGTTCCATCGCTGTTAAAACGCAGGACAATGTAGCTTAAGAGAAGCCTGTTTTCTATGTCGTTTTCCTGGCGCTCCGCAGGAAGAGTGTCAACTGCGTAAAGGCATTTGTTGGAATCTACCGCAAGAGGGCCAAGAGTGTTAAAAGGATATTCAACCGCTTTTTTAGTTGAATTTACAGAAGCCTTGTCTGCAAAAGAAGGAGTTTTTGTGTATTCGCTGTTGTAATAAAGAGTCAGAAGCTCGCCATAGGAATTAAGCTCGAGGATTTTTTTTGACTCGCCGTTTGCAATATAAAAAAAACCGTCGTGCATAGTCATAAACGTGTTTATTGAGCCGGATGTACTTAAATTAAAGAGATTTAACTCGTCTTCAAAACTGCCGTAATTTATTGTAAAAAGGTCTTTTTCGTTAATCGAAGCCACAGAATTTGAGCGGGCGCACGAAAACGCGCTTAAAAAACTTAAAGCCAGAAAGGTAAAAAAACATATTTTTGAAATTTTTCTTTGCATTGTAAAAAAAAGAATATAAAATTGAGCAAAGACCGTCAATGTATCTGATACGGCAAAACTTACGCCGGACTGGAGCAGCGCGCAGCGTTGGCATAGCCAATGGAGCAAAAGCGGAACTGCGCAAGGCCGGTTAGAACGCAAACTGCCGTCCATTTCGTTAAAAAAATCGGCATTGGTCAATTTTTTGCGTTTTTTTTCTATTCTTTAAGCAGTTTTTTTATTATACTATAAACATTATGTTAGACAAAATTTTCACTGCAATTTTCGGTTCTCAGAATGACCGTGATGTAAAAAAGTTAAGACCAATCGTTGAACAGGTCAATGCAAAAGAAGAATGGGCAAAATCTCTGGCCGCAGAAGACTTTCCAAAACAGACACAGATTTTTAAGGAACGCCTTGCAAAAGGTGAGTCGCTTGATGATATTCTTCCAGAAGCCTTTGCTCTTTGCCGCGAAGCTGCTTTCCGTGTAAGAGGCGAGCGCGCTTATGACGTTCAGGTTATGGGCTCTATCAACCTGCACATGGGCCGCATTACAGAAATGAAGACTGGTGAAGGTAAAACTCTTGTTGCCGTTGCTCCTTCGTATCTGAACGCGCTTTCTGGAAAAGGCGTGCATGTCGTTACTGTAAACGATTACCTTGCAGAACGCGACGCAAACACAATGCGCCCGGTTTTTGCCTACCTCGGTTGTACTGTCGGCGCGATTCTTTCCAATATGGACAATGCGGCTCGCCGCGAAGCTTATGCCTGCGACGTCACTTACGGAACAAACAATGAATTCGGCTTTGACTACCTGCGCGACAACATGCAGGTTGAGCTTAAACAAAAAGTTCAGCGCGGATTCAACTATTGTATCGTAGACGAAATCGACTCCATCCTCATTGATGAAGCCAGAACCCCTCTTATTATTTCTGGCGCTGGAGAAGACGACACTTACAAATATTACGAAGTTGACAAATATGTCGGCGAATTTACCGAAGTTGCAAAAGACCCTGCGACGGACGACTATCCGGACGAAGTTCAGATGACTCCGGAAGAGCGTGCCGCAATGGAAGGCGACTACAAAATTGATGAAAAATCAAAAAGAGTTTCCTTTACAGACAAGGGCATGGATCATATCGAAAAGATTCTTCATCAGCACAATTTGATTCAGCCAGGAACAAAACTCCAGGACGAGCAAAACTTTGAATTTTTACACTACTTTACACAGGCGCTTCGCGCGCACCTTCTCTATCAGAACGATGTTGACTATGTTGTAAAAGACGGTCAAGTTCAGATTGTAGACGAATTTACAGGACGTATTCTCGAAGGAAGACGATACTCTGACGGTCTGCACCAGGCAATCGAGGCAAAAGAACACGTAAAAATCGCCCAGCGCAACCGCACTATGGCAACCGTCACATTCCAGAATTTTTTCCGCATGTACGACAAATTGTCTGGTATGACAGGCACGGCTCAGACAGAAGCTGTTGAATTTTCAAAAATTTACAAGCTCGACGTTGTTGCAATTCCAACAAACCTTCCTGTTGCCCGCATTGACGAGCAGGACGAAGTTTATCTCAACGAAGAAGACAAGTGGAACGCAATCGTTAAAGAAATCAAGACCGCCCACGAAAAAGGCCAGCCTATTCTTGTCGGCACGGTTTCGGTTGAAAAATCAGAACATCTGTCCGCCCTCCTTACCCGCGCAGGTATCAGGCACGAAGTTTTGAATGCAAAGAACCACGCGCGCGAAGCCCTCATCATTGCAGAAGCCGGCGCAAAGGGCGCTGTTACTGTAGCAACAAACATGGCAGGACGCGGTACTGATATTAAACTCGGCGGAAGCTACGAATCTCGCGCACTAAAACGAGTTGGAACAAACGCAACTCCAGAACAGCTAAAAGAAGCAGTTATCGCAGAAAAAGAAAAGTGGCAAAAAGATTACGAAGAAGTAAAATCTCTCGGCGGTCTTTACGTAATCGGCTCAGAGCGCCACGAATCCCGCCGTATCGACAACCAGCTGCGCGGACGCTCTGGACGTCAGGGAGATCCTGGACGCTCAAAATTCTTCATTTCGATGGACGACGACCTTATGCGCCTGTTTGGCGGTGAGAGAATGAAGCACATCATGACAAGAATCGGAATGGAACCAGGAGAACCGATTTATCATCCATGGCTTACAAAAGGAATCGAAAACGCACAGAAAAAAGTAGAAGAGCGCAACTTTGAAATCCGTAAGAACCTTATCGACTACGACGATGTTTTAAACGACCAGCGTGAATATATCTACGAACAGCGCGATGGAATTCTTTCGGACGAAAAACTCTCAGAACGCATAATGCTCACGGCTCAGGACTATCTTGACCAGTGGTTTGAAGAATATTCACACAACCGCAAAAACGGACTCACCACTCTTTTGACACAAATCCGCGAAAATTTCGGAGTCCAGCTTCCGGCGGAAGATGTTTCAAAAGAAAAAGTTATGGCGCTTCTCCAGAACGATCTGACAGAAAAAGAATCTCTCGTTGGACACGAACAGTTCAATATGTTTATCCGCTACCAGTATTTGCAGTTAATCGACAAAAAATGGCTCGACCAGCTCGAATTTTTGGACGGCTTAAGAGAAGCAGTTCACCTTCGCTCTTACTCATCAAAGAATCCGCTCACAGAATACAAAATAGACGGTTTTAACGCATTCGAAGATATGCTCGAAACCATCCGCCTCACAATTGCAGGCAGAGTATTCAAAGTGCGCATTCAGATAAATCCAGCTCCACAGCCGGCGCAGCGCAACATTCAGATGAACGCCCAGCATCAGCAAGCGCAGAGCATGGGCCAGGCAGCGGACGGTGTAAATGCGCATCAGAGCAGACAGGCTGCAAGCAGAGTAATGGTAAACGGCCGTCAAGGACAGAGTGTTACAGTCCGCCGCACAATTCCAAAAGTCGGAAGAAACGATCCTTGTCCTTGCGGAAGCGGCAAAAAATACAAACAGTGCCACGGACGCTAAAAAAACTTTATAAAAATTTAGGGCTTTCCTGCCGTGCAAGCACGGCAGGCCGGGTCATTCAGGGTTACGTGCATAACACTTTGCGAGCCCTTACTGCCCCTAAGCCGTTTTATTTTCCTGTATGGCCGGGAACTCCGCGTCTATTCAATGGCCAGAACCTGTAGCTCGTAGTTCCGAGAATTTTAGAGCGGTTTACATACTGCGGAGAAATATCCGAGTAATAAGTTACAGAAACCGGGTCTAAACTTGTAAGAGGCGCAAGCCAGTTGTCATAAGAATGGCGCATATCAAGCGAATTAAAGCGGTTGTCGCCCATCATAAAATAGCAATTCTGCGGAATATACTGAGGATTGCCGTCTTTGTCGTTTGCCGGAAAAACAGGCATATTGCGTCTGTCCATCAAAAATGCATAAGAGTTTAGCATTGCCGCAGTTTTCAATAGTTCCTGAATTTGAGAATCAGACTTAACCTGCTCTATGTTTTTACCTGCAGCAAGAAGCTGAGCATCCCTCAAGAACAGTCTTCCAGCAACTTTTTTTATCATAAGGTTAAGCTTAAAATTTGCTTCTGAGTAAAGATCTCCGTTAAAATTAAAATCCGCATTTTCCGTCCAGGCAGTCATAAAGCGCTCAAAGCTTTTTGCCCCGTCTTTATTTGAAAGAAGAGCCTGCGCATAAAAATAATGCTGCGCAAAAAGGGAATTTTCAAAAAGATATTTGTCCGTAAAAAGAACATCCAGACTGTTATTCTGCTTTTCTGAAGAATAAGCTGCAAAGATTTTTTCAAAACTCTTGGAAATCGACTTTGCCTCTATTTCAAAGAGCTTTATGTCAAAAGCATTGCGCTGTTTTTCACATTCAATCATAGAATCATATTCTTCCTGGCCTACAACATAACTTTCTCTTGTAAGTCCGCGCTTGATTGAATTTTTTACAGTATTTAAATTCCATTCTGCATATTTTGCATCCTGTTCAACAACCTTCCATTCGTCGCTTGCCTTTGTCCGCGAATAAAGAATTCCGTCCTGCATCATAAGCTGCTCCCCAGGAACACCGGCAATTCTTTTTACAAGAGGATCTGCTTTTGGATTGCCGCCTTCATCAACGTTCAGATTTACCGTCGTCAAAGTGCACATGTATACAATCTGGCTCAAGAATGTCCGTACCTCGCTTTTTCTGTCGTTTGAATAGTGAGGATTTCTAAAAACAACAATGTCGCCGCGCTTATACTTTTTTACATAAGGAAGTCCAACTTCCGAAAGCGGGAATTTGGGACCGCTCGCAGTCTTAAAAACAACAACGCGATCCCTTATCAAAAATTCTGGAACCATCGACTCGGAAGGAATCTCATAAAGCTGGACGATAAAAATGTTCAAAAGCAAAACCATAAAAACGGCCTGCACAAGAGCGTCAACCCAGCTCAAACATTCAAAAGCAATTCTCTTGATTCCTTTTTTTGTTCCAATCGAATTCTCGTTTATAAATTTCTTCCAGTTTTCGTCAATTTTGGCAATTCTCTTTGGATTAAGACAATAAAGAATCCACAAAGACAAAACACTTGCAACACACCAGAAAACAACTTCAATTAAATCGATAAGATAAAAAGTTCCGTGATTTCCCGCCCGGCGCAAAACAAAGGCAATTAAAAGGACATAAGGCTCATACTGCAAAAGTGTACGGAAAACGCTTATAAAACGCAAATCTTTCTTTCCAAAAAGCTGGCTATAACCAGCCCAAAAAAGAACGCCTGTAAAAATCAATGCAAGCGGAAACGCCGTCAAAGAAACGTCCAAAGACACTGAAAAACACAAAACAGAAAAAATTGCAGACGAAAAAACGGCTGCAAGGGACAAAACTTTTAATTTATCTTTATTCATGATAAAAAAGTATAGCAAAAATAAAATAAACAGACTACTCTAAAGAAAATCTGCATAAAAAAAATTGAATTAAAAATCTATAAAAATGGAATAAAGATATGTCCGAAATTTTTAATAAAAAGATTGCCTTAGAAATGGTCGGAAATGACAGCGAGCTTCTGTCAATTTTAATCCAGGCCTTTTTGAGCGTCGAGTTTTCGCCAGAAAAACTGAATGAACTTGTTCTCTCCAAAAAAAATGGAGAAGCGGCTTCGTACGTCCATCGGGTAAAAGGAGCGGCAAGACAACTCGCAATGGAGAAACTTGCGCAAATCGGCCAAAACTTGGAAGATGTCCTGCGCGAAAAAACTACAGGAGAAGCTCAAAAACTGACAAATGATTTTTGTGAATGTTATTCAGAAAGCTTAAAAACAATTCAAAAGGAAGCCAGCTGACAAGACCCGCCGGCTGATAAGCTCCTGTTAAAAATCAAGGCTTCTTAAAAACTTTCCTTCGATTGTATAAAGTCCGGCTTTTATTTTGCCATCGGAACTTATATCAATAAGTCCGCAGGTTTTTCCGTCATCGCATTTTGGAAGGCTTATCGAACCGGGATTAAAATAGTAAAAGCCGCTGCTTTCTTCCAAAACAGTAACATGGGTATGTCCGCTTACAATCAAAGTCCCTTTTGGAAGCCAGTTCTCTAGTTTTTCGCGATTGTAAAGATGTCCGTGGTGAACAAAAACTCTTCTGTTTGAATCAAAAACTGTCGTATAGGCGGCAAGACACGGAAATTCGAGCACCATTTCGTCAACTTCTGCATCGCAGTTTCCGCGAACGCAGATAATCCGCCCCTTGTTTTCGTTCAAAACCGAAGCAACTTTTTTAGGATTCCAGCCTTCCGGCAAAGGATTGCGAGGCCCGTGATTCAGATAATCTCCGCAAAGCAAAAGATAATCAGCCTGTTTTCCAAAACAATCAAGCGCTTTTTCCAGGCTCTCTGCGCTTCCGTGAATATCCGAAATCACCAGATACTTCATATTTTACCCCGATTTTTATTTTTTTATCTGTTTGTATTCGTTGTAAGCAAGAAGGAATGGTCCTACACCTTTCGCATCGTCCTGAACAATCGGTTCACTCATATAATAATCAAATGTTCCGTCGCGGCGCAAATCTTTTTCCGGGCCTAAACCTGCAACAAGACAGATTCCTCCAAGGCTCAAACGTCCAGAATCAGTATTCAGATATTTGTCGCAAATTCCTTCAAAAGCCCTGATTCCTGCTTCCTGAAATTTTTTGTCTTCAAGAATTTTTGTGCGGTAGCCTTTTAAAAGTGAATATGCAAAAATTGCAGAACCAGAGGTCTCCAGATAATTCTTTCCTTTTCCTGGATAATTTGGAACCTGCCACCACATTCCGCTTTTGTCCTGAAATTTAAGCATGCTTTCGCACAAGTCAATGAAAATGCCCTTTAATTTGTTCCAGTTTTCGCTTCCGCGGTCAGGAGCAATATTAAGCGTATCCAAAAGCGCCATGCTGAACCAGCCGAGCGAACGAAGCCAGAAATTTTTGCTCAAGCCGGTTTTTTTGTCAGCCCAGAACATTTTTTTTGAACTGTCATAACCGTGATAGTAAAGTCCTGTCTTTGGATCGCGCATAATTTTGTAAACATTGAAAAACTGGTTGTAAGTATCTTCTATGTTTTTTGAATTATTGAAAAGCTTTTCGTATTCCATGTAAAAAGGCTGAGCCATGTAAAGACCGTCAAGCCAAACCTGATTCGGATAAATCTGCTTATGCCAGAAATTTCCTTCGGCAGTGCGCGGCTGGTCTTTTACCTGTTCGTAAAGACGATCCAAGGCCTTTTTGTATTTTTCTTTATTTGTGTAGCGGTACAAAACAAAGAGATTTTTTCCGCCGTTGAGCTCATCGCAGTTCCAGGTGTTTTTGTCGTAACCGTCAATTGTTCCGTCATCGTGGATTCTGTAATCTTCATAGTAATCGCAAAAATCAAGATACTTTTTGTCACCGCTTGTGCTGTAAATTTCAAGCAAAGCCATAATCATGCAGCCGTCGATATAATCCCAGCCAGATTTTTTTCCGGCCCGGGCTTTTTCGATATTCCAGATAGGAAATTCTGCCGTCGATTTAGACATCAAATCGTCAATATAGTGTTCAATTACAACTGCATCCATTTATTTTTCTCCAAAATTCTTATTAAACTCAAAAAAGCCATTTTTACCGGCAAAGAAATTTTTCACTTCTAAATGCAGATTGTAAACGGCACAATATTTTGATATTATAGCATAAAGTATTTTATAAGGGAACATCTAAAACCGCACAGGAGCAAATTTTAATGTCTGATCCAAAATCAATTTTCAGAACTTTAATTGCAGATGCAATAAATGAAATTATCAAGGAAAAAATGCCTGAAACACCGGCAGTAAACGAAGAAACAGTCGTTGTTCAGGATTCTCCGGATCCAAAAATGGGAGATTTAGGCTCTCCAATGTTTGTCTTTGCAAAATCACTGCGCATGGCGCCTCCAGCAATCGCACAGGAAGTTGTTCAGAAAATCGGCGAAAAAGCGTCTTCTTTTGGAACAGTTTTAAATGTCGGTCCTTACGTAAATGTAAAACTCGACAAAGAAAAAGCCATCGCTTCAATCCTTTCAAAAATTGAAGATGAAAAAGATTCTTACGGCTCTCTTGGAGAAAACGGAAAACCGCTTCTGGAAGGCGAAAAAATAATGGTGGAGTTCTCTTCTCCAAACACTAACAAACCTTTGCATCTCGGACACATGAGAAACGATGCTCTCGGCGAATCTGTAAGCAGAATCTTAAAAAAAGCAGGCGCCGAAGTTTACAAGGTAAATATTATAAATAACCGCGGAATTCACATCTGCAAGTCAATGCTCGCATACAAGCTTTTCCACGAAAAAAACGGCGACACTCCAGAAACTCTTGGAATGAAGGGCGACCATTTTGTCGGCCAGTGCTATGTTGAATTTGAAAAATACTTAAAAGGCGAAAAAGACAAGCCGGAAACAGCGCATCCACAGGCACAGCAGCAGGCAGAAGAAATGCTCGTAAAATGGGAAGCCGGCGATCCAGAAATACGCGCGCTCTGGAAGACAATGAACGACTGGACTTTTAACGGAGTAAACGAAACCTATAAAAGAACAGGCGTCAGCTTTGATAAATTCTATTTTGAAAGCGAAACATACCTTAAGGGCAAGGACGAAATTGCAAAAGGCCTCGAAAAAGGCATTTTCTTTAAGGCGGAAGATGGTTCTGTAAGAGTTGATGTGACCGAAGCTGTCGGAAAAGGAAAAGACGGAGAAGACCACGAAAAAGTTCTCTTAAGAAAAGACGGAACTTCTGTTTACATAACACAGGATATTGGAACTGCAATCAGCAGACACAGCGACTGGCCGTTCAACCAGCTGATTTACGTTGTTGCTTCTGAACAGATTTTCCACTTTAAGGTTTTATTCTATATTCTTAAAAAGCTAGGCTTTGAATGGGCAGACAAGCTCTACCACTTGAGCTACGGTCTTGTAAATTTGCCAAACGGAAGAATGAAGAGCCGCGAAGGAACAGTTGTCGATGCAGACGACCTTATCGACTCGCTGCACGCAGATGCCCTCAAAGCAATTAAGGAGCGCGGCCGGGAAGATGATGTCGGCGATGCGGACGACGTGGCAGAAAAAGTCGCGCTTGCCGCCCTTCACTATTATTTGATTCAGGTAAGTCCTGTAAAAGACATGATTTTTAATCCTGAAGAAAGCTTGAGCTTTAACGGAAACACAGGCCCTTATTTGCAGTACATGGGAGCGCGCATTGCCTCGATTTTAAGAAAAGCAGAAAACGACGGAATCGCTCCGCTCGAAGCAAAAGACGCCGCGGTATTCTTAAAGGCTACGGAAGAATGGGATCTTTCAAAACGCCTTGGTGAATATCCCCAGGTAATTGCAAAGGCAGCCGCAAACAAGGATCCGTCTGTAGTCGCGGCATATCTTTACGATATTTCAAAGCTCTTTGCAAAATTCTACCAGAACTGTCCGATTCTTTCGGCAGAAGATGAAAACACAAAAAAAGCGCGTCTCACGCTCGCAAAGGCGACCTTACAGGTTTTAAAAGAAGCAATGAGCCTTGTCCTAGTGCCGTATCTTGCTAAAATGTAAAATATTTCGGGCTGTTCTAAAAACTGGCAACTCTTCAACAAAAGACAGCCATAAGACAGCAAGAACAAAATAAACACAAAAAAACTCCGTGCCATTAAAACTGGCTCGGAGTTTTTTTTTGAATCACGCTCATAACAATGAAAATAAAATTTTAAACTCGAAATTGAATCTTTTAAAATTCAACAATTCTTTGGTTTTTATTGCCGGATTTTTCAAATTTATCATTGTACAGATGACAAGCTAATCAGCACAACACTGATTAGTTTATCATTACAGCGCTGACTAACTAATCAGTATATTAGTGATATGTTAATCAGCACACCGCTTACCAGTTTTATCAGCGCATAGATGATTAGCTTTATCATTACATTACTGATTAGCCTAATCAGCAGTAATTAACACGGAGATGTTGCAATCAATATCATTGAGATAAAGAAAAGATTAGCACAGAACAAATTCCAGCAAATGAACGGAGATTTTTATTAGCCCAAAATGTCGAGTTTTGATAAGAACAGTAATTTAAGCGTCATTATTCCCATGCTACGACACAGGAATCTGTTGGAAATTTTTAATGTCATTATTGGGTCAAGCCCAATAATGACATTAAATTATAAAACTCGAAATTTAGGCTATCTATTTTTCAACCAAGTATTTAGTTCATCATACTTTTGTAAAAGTGAATTATATATATTTTGTGAAATGTAATCTCTTACTATTTCTTTGCTAGAATCATCATACGTATACGAACCTTTAAAATTTTCAGAACAATTTACACTCACCACTTCTTTTCTTATAAGAGATTTTGTTTGTGTATCATAGAGATAGATATTATACATTCCTGTAAAATTTATTTTTGTTTTTGTTGGTATTAATGCAGCTATAATAAATGGTATACCTACCGCGGTAAAAATTCCTCCTGCTACAGAATAACTTTCAGCTAAATCTTGTGCATATTTATCATTCTTATAAGTCTCTCCTAAAACAAGCATAGGCAATCCTCCAGCAACAAACCCGCCTCCAAGAGCTCCCATTATAACACCAGCTCCTTTATTATCTTTATAATCCAATTTATTTTCTACAACTTCAACAAATGTAGCATATCTACTATCGCTTTTATATAACTCCATTTCTTGTAATGAATAAATACCGAAATATGAATCAGCTTTATTATTTGCAATCCCTGAAGTTTCAAGATTATATCCAAGTTGTCGTAAACTTTTAGTATTTACAATTGCTTTTGCCTGATCAAATTCTGATGTAACAGTGTCTACATTAGGGGACCAAAATCCTGGAGAAACTTTTGTACTTGAAGATGTTGATAAAATATTGTTATCAATTTTAAACCCTATAAAATCCATTTTTGGATTTTCATAAGATGAAGTTATTTCATATTTAGGAATAGTTTTACCAACAGTTATTGCTGTAGCGCATGACAAAAACAAACATGGTAAAATACAAATTAATAGCAATATTAACTTTTTTTTCATAATAATCTCCCTTAGTTCAATGAACTGATACAAAAAAAATATTATAGAATTGTACACCCCCCCCCGATTTTGTACAGTGCTTTGAAAACTCGCAGTGTTTTCAAAAAATGGAAAAATTACTATAATTGGCTTTAATTATGAATGACTTTAGAAAAGATTTTCCGTTATTTAAATCAATAGATGAAAAAAGCTCGGCTTTGAACGGCTCGCTTATTTATTTTGACACGGCAGCAACTGCGCAGCGTCCTTTTTGCGTTCTTGAGGCTATGAATTCTTTTTACGCTCAAAACAATGCCAATCCTCTGCGTGGAATTTACGACTTGAGCGAACGCGCTACTAAAATTTACGAGGATGCCCGTTCAACAGTTGCAAATTTTATCAACGCAAAAGAAGCAAGAGAAATTATTTTTACACGAAATTCGTCTGAAAGCTTGAATTTGGTTGCCTACACTTATGGAATGCAAAATGTTCATGCTGGAGATGAAATCGTCGTTTCGATTATGGAGCACCACTCGAATATTTTGCCATGGCAGCTTGTATGTTCGCAAAAAGGCGCTGCTCTGAAATTTATGTATGTCGACAAGGAAAGCGGCGAAATTCCAGAAAGCGAATTTGCAAAAATCACTCCAAAAACAAAAATTGTCGCAATTACTCAGGTTTCTAACGTTTTGGGAACTACAAATCCAATTAAAAAAATCGCGGAAATTGCGCACAAAAACGGCGCTGTAATCGTTGTTGACGGAGCCCAGTCTTCTCCTCACATAAAAGTTGACGTTCAGGCTCTCGATGCCGATTTTTTCGCGATGAGCTCGCACAAGCTCTGCGGTCCAATGGGAATCGGCGCGCTTTACGGAAAAATCAACCTTTTGGAAAGCATGCCTCCATTTTTGCGTGGCGGAGAAATGATTGAATATGTTACGGAAACAGAAGCGACCTGGGCAGAAGTTCCGCACAAATTTGAGGCAGGAACTGTAAGCGCAGGCGATGCGGCAGGTTTTGCAGCGGCAGTAAAATACATTCAGTCTGTCGGAATTGAAAATATTTCAAGGCATGACAATATTCTTGCGGTAAAACTTATTGAAGGCCTAAAGAAAATTCCTCACGTTTCTATCGTTGGAAACAAAGACGGAAACAAACGCTGCGGAATTGTAACTTTTACGGTGGATGGAGTTCATCCTCACGACATTGCTACCCTTCTTTCTGACGAAAAAATTGCAATCCGGGCAGGGCACCATTGCGCGCAGCCGCTGGGAGCTTATCTTGGAGTTCCGGCAACAGCAAGGGCTTCTTTGTACTTTTACAACACAGAAGAAGAAATCGACTTTTTCCTGTCAAAAGTTGCAAAACTGCGGGAATGGTCAGGATACAAAGACTGATTGTAAAAATCTAAAAAACGTTGTTTTTTGCTTACAAAGATTACCTTTCTCTCTCTAAAACAAAAACGCTATAATTTTTGGTATGATTACACTGCTTGCAAAACTTTTCATAAAAAATCACAAAAATTACTGCGACTCAAAAGTCCGGCTTGCCTATGGAACTTTGTGCGCATTCGCAGGAATTTTTTTTAATATTCTTCTTTTTGCGTCAAAATTTATAGCGGGCTTAGTTTCCAAAAGCGTCGCAATCACGGCAGACGCCTTCAACAACCTGTCAGACGCCGCAAGCTCAATAATTCAACTTTTTGGATTTAAACTTTCCTCAAAGGAACCAGACCAGTCTCACCCTTTTGGACACGGAAGACTTGAATACATTTCCGGCCTTATAATCAGTTTTTTGATTTTGCTCATGGGAGTTGAGCTTTTAAAATCTTCAGTTCTCTCTCTATTTAATCCGCCGGAACTTTCTTCTGGATTTTTTTCAATTGCGGTAATGCTCGCTGCAATCGCCGTAAAATGCTACATGTATTTTTACAACCATATCACCGCAAAAAAAATCAATTCGGTTGCGCTCGAAGCAGTGGCAAAAGACAGCTTAAGCGACTGTATTTCAACTTTTACAGTTATAATTGCGACAATCGCCGGAAAATTTGTAAGTTTTCCTGTCGACGGCCTTGCAGGAATTCTAGTGGCAGCTTTTATTTTACGCACAGGCTGGGAAAGCGCGAAAGAAACGATTGCCCCTCTTTTGGGAAAAGCGCCGACAAAAGAATTTGTAATGCAGGTTCAGGCCGAAGTTTTGCGCCATAAGCCAATATGCGGAATGCACGATCTGATTGTCCACGACTACGGGCCTGGACGTCTTCTTCTGAGCCTTCATGCGGAAGTTCCTGGCGACAGGGATATTTTTGAGCTCCACGAAGTCATCGACGAGACAGAAATCGCACTTTCAAAAAAATTCAAATGTGTCGCCGTAATCCACATGGATCCAATCGATGTAAAAAATGAAAGGCTGAACCAGATAAAACTCTTTATGCTCAACGAACTGCCAAAAATCGACGACGACCTAAAATTTCACGATGTAAGGCTCGTTCCGGGCTCTAAGCATACAAACCTTATTTTTGACGTTGTAAAGCCGTTCGACTGCCCGCTTTCGGACAAAGCTCTAAAATCAAAAGTTTCAAAACTTATAAAAGACAGTTACAGCGACATCAATTGCGTAATAACTGTCGATTCGCCGTTTGTACAATAATTCATAATTCTTTATAATGTAAAAAATGAATACAAAAGAACTTTATAGAGAAATATTAAACGACCATAACGTAAATCCAGCCCACAAAACGCAGATGGACGGAGCCACCCTTGAACTGCACGGTGTAAACCCAAGCTGCGGCGACAACATTGTGCTCTATCTAAAAACAAAAGACGGAATAATCACCGACGGCTCATACACAGGTTCGGGCTGCGCAATCAGCCAGGCAAGCGTAGACATGATGCTAGACCTTGTAATCGGAAAAACCACAGAAGAAGCGCAAAAACTCTACGATATTTTTACAGGAATGATTCACGGAACGGCATCCGAAGAACAGATTGAACAGCTCGACGAAGCGGCTTCTCTCGAAGACATTTCGCACATGCCAAGCCGCGTAAAATGCGCAGAGCTCGGCTGGCGAACCCTCCACGAAATGATTTCCACTCCGGCAAAAACTCAGGAAATTCAAAAAACTGCAAGCCAAAGCCACGAAAGCTGCCCGGCATAAAACAAAACTTTCAGCCCAAGCCAGCCGGCAATTTTTTTCTGGTCAAATTGCAGTTTTTCACACAAAAAAGAACTTTTCCGCTAAAACAGGAATTTTTCCGTCAAACCCCGGCGATTTCGCGCAATTTTCTGATTTCCGCTTTCCACAAATCAACCAGCTTCTGAGGTTCAAGCGGAACCGCATTCTTCCCAAAACTCAAGATTTTAGACAAAACTTCCGTCATATCGGCGGCAGGAAAATTCAATTCTAAAAAATCTTTTTCTCCGCCTTCTCCGCCAAAATTTTCCGTCATAACCTGCTTCGGATGCCATTTTTGAGTCTTTACAATCTGAACCGCTTTTCCATAAAACCTGATTTTTACATTTTCTGTCTTCTCGCCAAGAAAAATTCCAAAACCGTTTTCGATATAATTTTTAAGTTTTTGCTCAAAATCGTTTCCGTGCTCTTCGAAAGGCTTTTTTGTCAACGAAAGTTTTTTTATTCTAGCAACGTTAAAAGTGCGGATTTCATTTCTCAAATAGTCAAAACCGACGACATACCAGTTTCCGCCGTAATTTATAAGGTTGCACGGTTCAAAAATCCGCTCAGAAAGCTCATTTTTCGTATTTGTGTAAACAAGCTCAAGGCAGAGCAAATCCCGCATTGCGCCGCAAATTCCGGTAAAAATTTCAGGCTCCAGACTTTCCGCCGCCGGAATTTCGTACAAAATCCGCCCGCAAACCTTCAGATAATCCTTTGGAATCTGGCTCTTCAAATTCTGCAAAAGCTCGCTGCTCACAGCCGGAAAATAATTTGCATTTTTGAGCATTGACTGCATCGAAAGATATGCCAAAATCAAATGCTGGTCTGCAAATTTTAGTCTTTCAAAGCTGCCGGCATAAATGTATTTTTTTTCTTTAAAATTCCATTCGATCGGAGCTTCAAAACGGTCGCGCATATATTCAATATCACGCTTAACCTGCCGCTCGCTAACTTCAAAATAATCGGCAACATCCTTAACTGTAAAATTTCCGCACGAACGCAGTTTTCGGTCAATAAAAAGGATTCTTTCGGTCTGGCTCATAAACAAGATTATACCACATTTTTTTGAATAAAAACCGTACCGCATTCTTCCGTCACGGCCGGCTAACCGGGGTTCGCTAGGCGCTCATTGCCTTGCGGCAACGGCACAGCCGCCCCTAATATCCGGGGTAATTTTTCCGTAAGCAAAAACATTTTCCCTGCCAATAGTTTTTGTGCTATAATAAATTAAATCTGTTTTATAAAAACAGGTATTGCAAGTTTGCGTTGCAAACTTTCTTATCATCTATTGTTTCTCACTTCGTTGCGAAACAACTTAAAAAAGTCAATTCTAAAACTGAAGTTTTAATCTTGACTTTTTATAGGAGAACTAAAATAAAAACTATGTCGGTTTCAGGAAAAAACATAAACTGGGAAAACCTTTCTTCCCTCGAATCATTTAAAAAGCTTCAGTCCTTAAAAGGCGCGGTAAACATTGCGAAGGAGCTTTCTTCGCCAGAAGCTCAAAAACGCGTTAAAGATTTTTCCGTAAAAATGGGCGCAGGCCTTGCTTTCAACTACGCAGCAAAGCAGGTTGACGAAAAAATCTTAAAAGTTCTCGCTGAACTTTCAGACGAAGCGCAGCTCACTCAAAAATTTGAAGCGCTTTACAACGGCGAAGTCGTAAACACAGGAGAAAAACGTCTTGTTCTGCATCACCTTACCCGCGGACAGCTCGGAGACAAGGTTATTGCCGACGGAACAGACAAACGCGAATTTTACAAAACTGAACAGAAAAAAATTGCAGATTTTGCAGAAAAAGTTCATTCTGGAAAGCTCACAAACGAAAAAGGCGAAAACTTTACAACAGTCGTTCAAATCGGCATCGGCGGCAGCGATTTAGGTCCAAGAGCAATGTATCTTGCTCTCGAGAACTGGGCAAAAGCAAATAATTCTTTCAAAATGGAAGCAAAGTTCATTTCAAATGTTGATCCTGACGATGCCTCGGCAGTTTTAAATTCGACAGACATTTCGCGCTCAATTTTTATTCTCGTTTCAAAATCTGGAACAACCCTCGAGACACTTACAAACGAAGCCTTTGTAAAAGACGCGCTCAAAAAAGCAGGCTTAAATCCAGCCCTGCACATGATTGCAGTCACCAGCGAAACTTCGCCTTTAGCCCACAATCCGGACTATCTCGAAGCCTTTTACATGGACGACTATATCGGAGGACGCTATTCTTCCACTTCTGCTGTCGGAGGAGCAGTTCTTTCCCTTGCATTCGGAGCAAATGTATTTGCAGACTTTTTGGAAGGAGCCGCCGAAGAAGACAAGCTTGCTACAAACCCAAAAATTCAGGAAAATCCTGCTTTGCTAGACGCCTTGATTGGCATTTATGAGCGCAATGTCCAGGAATATCCGTCAACAGCGGTTCTTCCGTACAGCCAGGCCCTGAGCCGTTTTCCTGCGCACTTGCAGCAGCTCGATATGGAATCAAACGGAAAATCTGTAAATCGCTTTGGTCAAAAAATTGACTATGTAACCGGTCCTGTAATTTTTGGTGAACCAGGAACAAACGGACAGCATTCTTTCTACCAGCTTTTACACCAGGGAACAAATATAGTTCCTCTCCAGTTTATTGCGTTCAAAAACAACCAGACAAAGGTTGACGTGACAATCGAAGGCTCAACAAGCCAGCAAAAACTAGATGCAAACGTAACTGCACAGATAATGGCATTTGCCTGCGGAAAAACTGACGCAGATCCAAACAAGGCATTTGCAGGAGGAAGACCTTCAAGCCTCATTTACGGCCCAGCGCTCAACCCAAAAACGCTTGGAGCGCTTCTCGCCCACTACGAAAACAAAGTAATGTTCCAGGGATTTGTATGGAATATAAACAGTTTTGACCAGGAAGGCGTACAACTCGGAAAAAAACTTGCAAAAAAAGTGCTTGCAAAAGAGACTGACGGCGCTCTAAAAGCATACGCACAACTGCTAGACTTGTAGTCTAAAAACAAAAAAGGCTTCTGCAATGCAGAAGCCTTTTTTGCCGAGAACCGGAATCGAACCGGCACGGCCGTTTGACTTGCCGAGGGATTTTAAGTCCCTTGTGTCTACCTATTCCACCATCTCGGCATTATCTTTCATAGAGAAAAATAACTTAATTAGTGTAGCAAATACAAGATAATTTTTCAAGTCGGTTTTTAGATTTTAGGATTTTTTCAAGGCAAGGCATATGGAGCACCGCCGGAGGCGGCCACTGGACTGAACGGAATAAAATGGAGTGAAGGAAGCGGCTGGAGCGAAAGCGCAAGTGCGGAACATGCCGGTTTTGCAAAGCAAAATGCCCCTAGATTAAAAATTTGCGCTCTATTTTACAACGCTGCGAATTTTGATAAAATCGAGCTATGTTCAGCGATACTCATTTTCATTTTCATCATCTTACAGAAGAACGCAATCTTGACGGCCAGGCAATTCTCAAGGCTTTGGCTGAGCGCGACACTTTTTTTGGTCTGGATATTGGCACCAAGGCGGACGACCTTTTTCCGCGAAAGAATGCAATTGCCAGCGCGATTTCTGGACTTTCGGACGAACTCAAGAAAAAAACAGAAAAATTTATTCAGTTTTCGGCAGGAATCTGGCCTGATGTCGGCGCAATCAAAAACAGAGACGAAGACATTGCCCGGCTTGAGGAAAATATCAGACTATTTAACAAAAACACTCCTAAAAAAATTATTGCAATCGGAGAATGCGGTCTTGACCACCACTGGAATCCTTCGGGAGCTGACGGCCGGTGCGAAGAAGATTTTGACAAAAAAACATTCAACGGAGAGCTGGAACTTTTTCAGATGCAGATTGAGCTTGCAAAAAAAATGGAGCTTCCGTTGATTGTGCACAGCCGCGACGCTTTTGAAGGCACAATCGGCTGCCTCAAAAATATGGATTTTCACAACGGAATTATTCACTGCTACAGCTACGGACTGGAAGAAGCAAGAAAATTCTTGGATGAAGGCTGGTATCTGGCTTTTGGAGGCGGAACAACTTACACTAAAAAATCAAAAATGGAAGAAATGCTCGCCTTGCTCCGCTACGTTCCTGACGACCGCATTTTAATGGAAACAGATGCCCCTTATTTGGCGCCAGTTCCGTTCAGAGGGCAGACAAATACTCCTGTCTTAATCGAGCATTGCTATAATTTTGTTGCAAATGCAAGAAAAACAAGTCCGCAGCAATTGAGCGGACTTGTGGACAAAAACATAAAAATTTTATTTAACCTGTGAGTAAAGGGAAGACATTGTGTCCCTCCATTCTCCGCGTTCGCTGTCCCGCGCTTCCCATTCAATTTCTTTAACTATTGAAAAATGGCGCATGTCGTGAACATTGTCAAAATGAAGAACCGCAAATTTTCCGTTTCCAATGTAAGTTACTTTTTCGTTCGGTCCAGGTTTTTCCTGCTCAGAAAGCTGTTTTAACACGCAGTCAAAGTGAACGGGCTTTCCATCTCCACGGTTATTTATTGCGCTTGCTATATCGTTTATCTGCTCGCCACAGATTGCGCATTTTACCACAGCTGTCTTAAAAGCCCTGATTGCTTCAGCCTGCTTTTGAATTTCTGCGCTCGTTACAGCTCTTTGCGCAAAAGAAGGACGATTTTTTTCTTGTTTTGAATTTTTATTAAAAGAATTTGAACCGTTCTGGTAATTAGTTGAATTAGATTTTTCTCCATAAGAGGAAGAACTTCTTGAACTCCAGTTTCCGCGATTTTTACCACGGCGATGATTATCTCGTACCATGTTTTCTCCCGTCGTATACAGTCTCGCTGTCTTCCACCAATTTTCGGCTCAAAACCTGTGCAATGCGCTGCACGGCAAAATCCACGTATTCTGAATCATGAATTTTCCGCCTCAACTCCAACACACGGTCAGAAAACTGGTTATTTACAGATTTTGAAATTGCAGTCATACAAGCTCCGAGAAAGCATCTTCGATATGATAAACAGGTTCCAACTCCGGCACATCAATTGCCAGAACGTCAAAACGAATTTTGCTGTTATTATATTGTCGATGTTTTGCAAGAAAGAATTTAGAAGTTTCGATTATTCTTTTTTGCTTTCTCAGATTTAATTCATGCGCTAGCGTTTCAAGTCCGCCGCTTGGCAAGGTTTTTACTTCTGCAAAAACGAGCAAGTCTGATTTTTGTGCTATTATATCAATTTCTCCGAATCTTGTCCGCCAATTACGGGCAATAATCTTATAACCTCTTGATTCCAAAAACAGCACGGCCCTGTTTTCTCCGTCATTTCCAACGCTGCGTTTTGAGGGATGTACAAAAAAAATAGAATCTGAGAGTCTTGTCAAACCGCTAAATTTCCTCTAATTCTTCAACTTCCGCAACATCATCAAAATTTTCGTCCAGGGTTAAATTTTCGCTGTCAATTTTGTGGCCAAAAGACAAAAGATATGGAATTTTCCAGCGTTTTAGAGCATCGATATGGTACTGTTTTGCGGTTTTTCGTTCTGCCAAAAACATATTCTTTCCATCGTCAAAAAAAACAGGCGCAGAAAAACGCACGCCCAACTGGATTTCAGAACAAGAAATTTTCAAATAATTTTTGTCTAGAGCGGAACTCATTGCTGCCATAATTACAACTTCCTTTCTGCCGATGAAATAAAAGCAAAAATATTTGCAATCGCTTCGTACAGGCTTTCTGGAATTATCTGTCCAACATTTTCTACAGAAAGCACATTTACAAGGTTTTCATTTTCTACAACAGGAATTTTGTTTTGCCGGGCAATTTCAAGCATTTTTTCTGCTGCAAAACCTTGTCCGCTTGCAGCAATGAACGGTGCAACGGCATTTTCTGGATATTTTAGGCAGACGGCTTTTTGTTTTTTTTCCATCACGCTTCTCCATCAAAAATACCAAGCTCCGTATTTTCTGCCGCAAAACCTTCAAGCTCTTCAAAATCTGCCGATTCTATAGAACTAAAGGGAAAAAAAGTTTTTAACTTTTCATTCATAAATTGCAAAACACTGTCAGAAGCATTCTTTAATGCAAATTTTATTGCATTTACTTTGTTCTCCATTAAATATAACACAAACGAATAGGATTTCTGTGAATTTTTACAATTTATTAGCAATTTCTTAATGCATTTTTTATCATCGGAAAGCAAAACTCTAATTACTCCAAAATAACCGTTAAAACTCCATTCAAACGGCAGAACAATCCAATGGCTTTCAGCGCTGTTTTTGGGTTTTAGAGAATTGAATAAAGAAAGCGGTCCGCATTCATTTTTCCGGGCACTTTCAAAAACAGTTTCAAAATATTCTTTTATGTCGTCCGAATTTATTTTTTCTTCGCCGGATTTTTTTTCAAAAAAAGAATTTTCGTCATTCTCTCTATTCTTTTTTCCTGAATTTTCTTCATCGTAAAAATTTCTTGTAACCGCTTCAACTGCAAAATCTGTCGGTGAGAGGCCTTTTTCTCCGAGCAAAAGCGCAACCTGCGATTTTTGAATATCTTTTTTTTCGTTTTTTTGTCCGCGCAATAGAGAATTTTTTAGCTTTGAAGGCTCAATTTTAATTCCCATTTCGAGCGCAAACTGAATCAGCCGCAAGCTTTCAGGAATTACAGGAAGTCCAAGCGTTATAAGCATGTTTTTTAAATCTGGATTGGAAGAATCAAAATTTTTTAGGTTAAAAGTTTCAAGTCCGCTGTTTTTTGCGCTTTCCAAAACTTCTTTTAGAAAAACTTTTCCATCTTTTACAAAAATCTGCGCTTTAAAAACCTGTCCGGGCAAAAGTGATTTTTGTGATTGAACACGAAACTTATGTCCTGCAAAGCTCACCGCATAAAAACCAGATTTTTCTTTAGAAATTACACGGGCCTTAACAACACTTCCGTCATGCAAAGATGAAGATATATTTTTTTGAGAAAAACCATTATTGCCGCTTACAACTTGAACTGATGAATACATAAAAAAACCCGGAACTTTTATGAACCGGGCTAAAAAAACTTAAGACAGATTTAAATTACTTCTTTTTTGCTTTTGCAGCAGCTTCAGCAGCCTTTGCCTCAGCAGCTTTTGCGTCTGCATTGATTGATGCTTCTGCAATGTCAGCAGCTTTGTTTGCAGCACGTGATGCAGCAATACGAGCGTTTGCTTTTGGTCCAAGAAGCTCCTTAATTCTTGCACCCTTACCAACCTTGCCGCGGAGGTAGTAAATTTTAGACTGACGAACTTTACCAGTCTTCAAGATTTCTACTTTGATTACACGTGGGCTGTATACAGGGAATACACGTTCAACACCTACGCCGTAAGAAGTCTTGCGAACTGTAAATGTCTTGCGAACTCCAGAACCCTTAATGCAAATTACAACGCCTTCATATTTCTGAATACGTTTTACTTTGCCTTCGATAATTTCAAAGTGAACAACTACAGTATCACCTACTTTGTAAAGCAAAGCGTTCTCTTTTTTCTGCTGCTCTTCAATAGTCTTAATAAGATCCATTGTTATACTCCTGATTTATCCGCAGCTTTTCTGCCACGGCGTTTTCTGCTTTCATGCTTTTGAAAGTGCATGTCAGTCAGTTCCTCAATCATTTTTTCAGCTTCTGAAGTAAGCTGCCCTCTCAACCTTGCCTGAACGATTAAGTCCGGTCTGTTTGCAAGCGTTTTTTGAAGTTGCTTTTTCAGCCGCCACTTTCGGATCAATTCATGGTTGCCACCGGTTAAAACATCCGGAACTTCCATTCCCCTGTATACTTTCGGGTGAGTATACTGCGGATATTCCAAAAGTCCGCCAGAATAACTTTCCTCTTCCAGTGATTCGTGAGTAATAACATCATCAACCAGCCGATAAACAGCATCGATTACAACGGTTGCGGCTACTTCTCCGCTGGACATAACGTAATCTCCAATGGAAATTTCGTCATCTACGTACTCATCAATTATACGCTGGTCAATACCTTCGTATCTTCCGCATATAAGGACAATTTCGTCCTTCTGACTAAGTTCCTGCGCCTTTGACTGAGTAAACGGCTTACCAGAAGGTGTAACATATATTACATGCTTTTTGTAAGCTTTAACGCTGTCCAATGCGCGCCCGAGAGGTTCCGCCATCATCAACTGACCGGCTCCGCCTCCATACGGTTTGTCATCACAAGTCTTGTGTCTATCAAAGGCAAAATCCCTGATATTCACTAAATCGTAAGCAATAATTCCCTTTTCAACCGCCTTCGCCATGATTGAGGCTTCAAAAAATGCGCGCGGAATCTCAGGAAACAAGGTCAGCACAGTAAATTTCATGGAATTACTCCAGAATCCAGAGGTGCATCAACTGGATACACTTGTTTTTTATGTCAATATTTCTTACGAACTTAGGATTAAATGGAACGTAAACCGTTTTCACTGTTTTCCCGTCTGCAAGATATTTGACGTTTTGAACAAGCAAGTCACAGTTCTCGGCCAGTAAAATCTCAAGGAGATTTCCAGAACCGCCTTCAATTACGTCTGTGATTGTTCCCACTGTTACAGGTTTACCCACAGCAGGCGCAGTCCAAACTGCCAATCCGTCATCGCCCTGTTCAGGATAAAAGTTAAGGGCACAATTTTTAAGGTCTTCAATATACCACTCGTTTTTTCCGAGTTTTTTGGCATATTTCCGTGGTACTACAATCTGCCATCCGCTGAGCTTACGAACATCTTCGGGTGAGTCTATTCCCACGAGTTTTAAATACAAGGTACCGGCGCCTTCACTAACCGACTCAACCTTACAAAGTTTTGAGTCTCCTGTCTTACCGTTCCTTAAAGTTACCTCCTTCATTGAATAGAAATGCTCAAATTCACCGGAAGTACTTTCTACTTTCATATTACCCGAAATTCCATGAGAACCGCGGATAAATCCTACAATAAACTGTTCAGTCTGTTCTGCCATTAACTAATCCAAGATTTCAAGACTATAACGTCTTCCGTCTTTTGAAGCAGACGCACTTAAAACAGTACGCAAAGCTTTTGCAATACGGCCGTATTTACCGATCACCTTACCAATATCACCCTGGGCAACACGAAGCTCCAAAACAGGACCACGCTCACCCTCGGTTTCAGTTACCGAGACTGCACTGGGATCATCGACCAATGATTTTGCAATGTATTCAATCAGGTCTTTTTCCATTCCCCGTTACTCCAGTTCAGTTATTTGTTAAGGCCTTTTGTGCTGAAAAGTTTGCGTACAGTGTCTGAAGGCTGAGCGCCAACACTGATCCAGTACTTTGCACGATCTTCTTTTACAGAAAACTGTTCTCCCGCCGCGATTGGATCGTAAGTTCCAATCTCTTCGATTGTTGTGCCATCACGTGGTTTGCGTGAATCCTGCACTACGATACGGTAAGCTGGACGCTTTTTTGTACCGAATTTCTTGAGTCTGATTTTGACCACTTTATCCTCCAAAGGACTTATTTAAGTCCTAAAATTGCTATTTTTTTCTTCACGAGCATAATAACACTAGTGTAGAATGCAGAATATTTTATTCTTTTGTATAGATTTAATCAATATAGCATACTAAAGATTTTCAAGTTTATAACCGATATTTTTTATTTGGAGCGCATCTCCGCACAAACCGGCTTTCCGCCCTTCGCTAGCGCTCATTGCCGTTCCGGCAACTCCGGGGCTCCAATCCGGGCTATAAAGCCCGGTCGTGAGCTTTATAGCACACACGTAAATAAACGGGTTTTGCGCCAAGCAAAAGCTAAAAAAAATGCCCCGGAAACAAGCAAATCCGGAGCTATAAAAAACTAAACTTCTTGACTATTCAAACAATGCCTTGTGCAAAATCTGAACAACTGTGTTTGCCTGAGAATTGTCAACAAGGAAACTTATATTAACCTTGCTTGCGCCTTGAGAAATCATCTGAACGTTGATATTTTCTTTTTTAAGCGCCGCAAAAGCGTCCGCAAGAATCGAACTTGACGAAGAGGCATCGCAAATAATCGTTACGATAGCCTTTTCATTTTTTACAGTCACATCTGCCGCTTTTTTCAAGTCTTCAACAAGTCCGTCAAGTTTAGAATTTCCATTTACTGTAAGAGAAACAGAAACTTCTGAAGTCGCAATCACATCAACAACAACATTCCATTTTAAAAACTGGTTGAACACATGGGCCAAAAATCCACATGCGCCGAACATGCTGTTTGACTGAATATCAATCAAATCTACATTTTTAACGTTTGTAATCGCAAGAACGCGCGGGGTCTTTCCACTGTGTTTTGCACGGATTACAGAACCTTCGCTCTTTATATTGTATGAATTTTTTACGCGGACTGGAGTTCCTGTTTTTCGGCATGGGATCATTGAGCGTGGATGCAAAACCTGAGACCCAAACATCGCAAGTTCCTGAGCTTCTTCATAAGTAACTTCTGGAACAGGACGCGCATTTTTTACAATCCGCGGATCTGTCGTCAAAATTCCATCAACATCTTTCCAAGTCTGGATTTCATCAACGCCAAGAGCAGCGCCAAGCATAGTTGCAGACAAGTCAGAACCGCCACGGCCGAGGGTTGTAATCACACCGTTTTTGTCTTTTGCAATAAAACCTGTAACAATCGGAATTTCTTTCTGTTCGCCGTTTTTATAAGCAGCAAGTTTCTCCGGAATATTTTTCCATACGTCCGGCAATAGTTCCGCATTCATAAAATTTGAATCTGAAACAAAGCCCACATCCCAAGCATCGTAGAATTTTGCAGGAATATTTTGCTTGTTGAGATATGCCGACATCAAGCGCACTGACATTCTCTCGCCAAAACTTACAAGATAATCTCGTGAACGCTTAGAAAGCTCGTGCAACATGCTAATTCCGGTGAGCAAAGTTTTTAATTCGCCCAAAAGCTCTTCAATCGCAGGAACATCAACATCCAAAATTCTGGCAGTATCGAGGTGAAGTTTTTCAACCTTCGAAATGTCAACCTTTCCGTTTACAGCCAAATCGGCCGCTTCGAGCAAATGATCCGTTGTATCGCCCATTGCGCTCAAAATAACAAGCGGACGTTCATTTTCATAAGCCTGAATAATAGAGGCAACGTGCTTAATTCTTTCGGCGTCAGCAACACTTGAACCGCCAAATTTCATTACTATCATATTCGGAAATTATAATGAATTAAAAACTAATGCACAACTACAGTATTTTTTTTGTCAGACTTTAACAAAAACAACGCTCAAAGCCGGCAAGTCGATTTTTTCAGCTTTTACAGTAATTTTGCCGTTCAATTCACAGTCTACACCGGCAATTGCGGTTTCCATTCCGAGTTCCTCGATTAAAAAAATTGACTGTTTTTGCTCTTTAGAAAGGCAAATTGCGTTTCCGCTCCACCCAGGATTCTGCAAAAGATAAACCAAAGTCCAATGTGTATTGCTGTTTCTTTCTGCCTGCCTTGCAGCTCTCGCCGCGGCATCTCCAGCGGCAACTCTCATAAGCATTGTATCTTTGTCAATTAAAGGCTCATTTTTTATGAATGCGCGCAACTGCTCGTGTCCGATTAAATCTCCGTAACGGCGAAGAGGCGAAGTTACCTGGCTGTACATTCCAAGACCAAGCGCCGCATGAGAAGACGGAGTTACGCCGACATTTCGCTTGCGCATGCAACGTCTGAGCCTGTATTGTCCGGCAAGTCCTTCCGGCAAAACAGCAGGAATATCCGGCGCATCCTGGCTTATAAATGGAAAAGGAATATTGTTTTTAAAGGCAAATTTTGCCGCTCCTTCACCTGCAAGAATCATACATTCGCGCACAACCTCTCCGCTCTCGTAATGCACAACTTCTTCCATGCTGACTTTTTTTGTCTCTGGCTCAACAACAACGTGAATTTCTGGCATTTCGATAAAAACAGCGCCGTTTTTTTTGCGCCGCTCGGCTGTTTTTCTGGCAATTTCAAAAAGAGGTTTTAGTTCCGCGCTGTCTTTTAGCTCATCGGCTTTTTTGTAAGACAGGCGTTTTACATCAACAATCGTACGCAAAATTTCGCAGTCCTCAATTTCGCAATTTTCATTCAGCTTAATTTTAAAGCTCAGGGCACGGCTTATTTCTTTTAATCCCAGCGCATAATCTTCAAGGCAGTCCTCGCTCAACATTCTAGCCGCACCTTCAGGAATATATAAAGTCGCTCCACGTCCTCTTGCACAAATATCAATCGGGCTGTCAGGCAAAACAGTGCTTGCAGGATCTGCTATATGAACCCAAAGGTATTCACCGTCAAAACAAATCGCGTCGTCAGGGTCTGCAGACCACTCAGAATCGATTGCATAACTTGTTCCCTCAACTTTTACCCTGTCTTCTTCCGGCGGACGTCCAAGGCTCAATTTTGCGCTCTTTGTGCTAAGCCCCCAGCGCAAAGGATAAGGATTTTTTGTAATATCCCAAATTCCAGTTTTTAAAAGAATTTCGTGGGCACGTTCAACGGTTTCTTTCATTCCCGCATCTTTTAAAATTTTACAGCTGTCCGTCTTGCAAAGCGCAAATGCTTCTACTTCCTGCATATATTTTCCGTCAGCAGGCAAATCAAGTTTTCCCTGGCGCAATCTGGTTATAAAGGCAGCACGCATTTCTTCGGCATGTTCTTTTTCAAAAGCCTTGTTTTTTAATTCTTCGATTTTTTCGACAGAACGAGGAATAAAAAGAATTTTTTGACATTCAATGTCAGAATTATCGATTTTTTCTTCAAAATAAAATCCGCTTTTTAAAGCGCAATAGACGCCCCAAGCTTCATCGGCGGCAATTTTTCCGCGAATCAATTCTACAAGCTCAGAAAAGGGCATAAATGATGATGAAGTTTCGTTTTCGCTGCTCAAAAGCTCGTAAATTTCTGCAATCTGATTCTGAACCTGACTCTCCGGCTTTAAAGCGTTTTCTGCAAAATCAAGACAATTTTCCAGTGAAGAAGCTGGATTCTCGCTCAACAAAATTATATCGCGCGGACGCACTTTCTGACTTGCGTAAACTGCTTTTTTTCCTGACAAAGTAGCTCTAGAAACACACCAGCTCACTAAAATTTTGGAAGATTCTTCGCCTTCGACAAGAGCACAAAAACTTTTATAAATTACAACGGATTTTTTTTGCATATAGCCCACCTAAGGCAATTTTACAAAATCCAGGGCGGTTTTTCAATCGACAAAAATTTTATGAGCAACTATTATGGCAAAATGCAAACACGGCTTGCCTTTTTAGAGCAAACAATATAAAGTCGTTTTTGCGCAGTTTATGATTCCTCATAATTCTCCTGCGCTTTATAAATCAAAATTCTTATGGAGGCGGACGTTTTTGCGTCCATCGTTCTTATGAAAAAACTCTCTTCAAAGCTTATGCAGGAAATAAAAGATTTTAAAATTCTCCTGCGAAACATTCCTTCACTTACAGTTTCACTGTTTATTCTGTCGGTTGTCTGCGCAAACTTAATGGCAAACAAAGAACTCGTAAATTTCAAGTACATTGCCCTTGACTGCGGATTTACTTTTAGCTGGATAATGTTCCTGTGCATGGACATAATCTGCAAACGCTGGGGAGCAAAAGCTTCCATCAAAGTTTCGATTCTCGCGCTTGCAGTAAATCTTTCTGTCTGCCTTATTTTTGCGCTTCTCTCAAAAGCGCCTGGAATGTGGGGCGAGTTTTATACGACAGAAAATCAAGAAGTAAACCGCGCATTAAACGCAACATTCGGCGGTTCGTGGTACGTTGTTTTGGGCTCGGCCCTTGCCTTCATCACCTCTTCAATAATAAATGCGCTCTTAAACACAGCAATCGGTTCTTTTCTCAAAAAAAACAATTTTTTCAGTTTTGCACTGCGCTCCTACATTTCAACGGCAATTGCCCAGTTTGCAGACAATTTTATCTTTGCAACAGCCGTTTCAAAAATTTTCTTTGGCTGGAGCTGGACTCAGGTTATCGTCTGCTCTGCAATAGGAGCGTTTTTTGAACTTTTGTGCGAAGTTGTTTTTTCCGGACTTGGCTGGAAAGTAGTGCGCCAGTGGGAAAAGGAAAATGTCGGCAACGAATATCTTGAATATCAGAAAAAACAGGCATAATCAAACATGAAAGTCTTAATCACCGGAACAAGCCGGGGAATCGGCAGGGCCGCAGCTTTAAAATTTCTTTCGGAAGGATTTAATGTAATCGGATTGGATATTGAATCAGACACAATTTCAAAAAGCCATGATGCGAAAAATAAGGAAAATTATTCTCATTTTACAGCAGATATTTCCGCCCCATCTTCTCTTCCGGAAATTCCTGACGTTGAAATTCTTGTAAACAACGCAGGAATTCAAACTCCGGCTTTGACAGGTGGAGAAAAAGACATTCAGGTAAATCTTATCGGCACGATGGCTGTAACTCAAAAATACGCGTTTCAGCCAAAAATAAAATCAGTGCTCTTCAACGCCTCTGTTTCCGCTCTTACAGGAAACGAATTTCCTTCGTACGCAGCTTCAAAAGCAGGAATAATCGGCTACATGAAAAACTGTGCAATTCGCCTTGCAAATTCATACCGCGCAACCTGCAACGCAGTATGCTTTGGAGGCGTGCTGACAGAATTAAACGAAAAAGTCATAAAAAACGATAAGCTTTGGCAAAAAATCATGGACGCAACCCCTCTAAAACGCTGGGCAAGCGCACAAGAAGCCGCCGACTGGATTTACTTTCTTACAGTAATAAACAAATTCTGCACAGGACAGGCAATCGATGTTTCTGGCGGAGAACGAAACTGCGCAGACTTATTTGTCTGGTAAAATTATAAGCCGTAAGCAAAAAAAAATCCCGATGTAAAATGTTTTTCACACCGGGATTTTTTATCAGCCGTTTATATAAACGCCGTTCTGATTACCATTTCTTTTCGATTTCTGGTTCACAGATATTTACTTCTGTTTCCAAGTCAAAGAACTTGCATCTTTCCATTTTTGGAGTAAAGTTTACAGTATCTCCAAGCTGCGGATTTACAACTGGTTCACATTTAGCAACAATGTTTACATTCTGAACCTGAACAAATACGTGAGTTTCTGCTCCGAGCGGTTCTTTGTTTGTAACTTTTACCGCCATGTTGTTTTCTGCAGCTGGTGAATCATGATAATCCAAGTCTTCTGGACGAACACCGAACCAAACCTGTTTTCCAACATAAGCCTTAAGATGTTTCTGCTGGTCAGCAGTTGGCACAAGCTTAAAGTTTCCTTCGTCTGCAATTACATTGCCGTTTTCTTCAGCAATATTTACTTTGAAGAAGTTCATTGGAGGAGTTCCGATAAATCCAGCAACGAATTTGTTAATCGGGTGATTGTAAAGGTAAAGAGGCTCTCCAATCTGCTGAATGCGTTTTTCTGACATTACAACGATTTTTGTACCCATTGTCATAGCTTCAATCTGATCATGAGTTACATAAATCATAGTTGCCTGAAGGCGGTTGTGCAAATCAGAAATTTCAGCGCGCATTGTAACACGGAGTTTTGCGTCAAGGTTAGAAAGAGGCTCGTCAAACAAGAATACTTTTGGAGAACGAACAATAGCACGGCCTACAGCGACACGCTGACGCTGACCGCCAGAAAGAGCCTTTGGTTTACGAGCAAGATAGTTGTCAAGGTCAAGAATTTTAGAAGCTTCGCGGACACGGCGGTCGATTTCTGCCTTGTCAGTTTTGCGGATTTTAAGACCGAAAGCCATGTTGTCGTATACAGTCATATGCGGATAAAGAGCATAATTCTGGAATACCATTGCAATATTGCGGTCTTTCGGCGGAATATCATTCATCAATTCACCATCGATGTAAAGCTCGCCGGCAGTAATGTCTTCAAGACCTGCAATCATACGGAGAGTTGTAGATTTACCACAACCAGAAGGACCTACAAATACACAGAATTCGCGGTCTTCAATTGTTACATTTGACTTTTCAACGGCAAGAACATCACCGTCATAAACTTTTGTAACGCCTTTTAGTTCAACCTTTGCCATTTAGTTTTCCTCCTCGTGGCATTTAAGGGATTAGATTATGAAAATATCTTAAAAAAAAAACGAAATAAATTCAACCTTTTTTCCGCCAACCTTTTTCAGGCAAGGCGTATGGCGCGCCGCCCGGAAGCGTTTGGGGCAATTTTTAGCAGATTTTTTTATTACTATGAAAAGATTTTTTATTTTTTACAGCCAGAAAAAAACAAATTTCGAAATTGCCCCAAATGGAGCGAAAGCGCAAGCGCAGAACACGCCGGTTTTGCACAGCGAACGCGGCGCAAAATGCCACCAAAATCAAAAAAATTAAAAAATTCCTTTAAATACAGGCTCAAGCAAAACAAACAAAACCGTAAAAAGAACGGCTGGAAGATAATTTGCAGTTTTTATTTTTTTTATCGCCATAATGTTAAGTCCGATAAAAACAATCAGAACGCCTCCGCTTCCTGTAATTTCGTTCAAAAGCTTTTCGGTTACAAAAGGCGAAATCCAGACAGAAAGCAAGGTAAGAAGCCCCTGATAAATAAGCACTGAAAGCGCGCTAAAAGCAGTTCCAACTCCAAGGGCAACCGCCATTCCAATCGAAATAAAACCGTCAAGAATCGACTTTAACAAAATAATAGAATAATCTTTTTCAATTCCGGCTTTGAAAGAACCAACGATCGCCATAGCGCCGACACAAAAAAGCACAGACGAATTTAAAAAAGCATAGGCAAAATTCTTTTTTGGCTTCCCTGAAGAAAATTCCGAAATTCCGCTGTTAATTTCGCCGGCAGTTTTTACGCTCAAGTTTTTTAAATTTTCATTTTCAAAAGAATTCTCTTCAGCGTTCTGCCCAAAAACTTTTCCTAGCCATTTTCCAACTTTTAAAACCGCGCCGTCAATATCGAGCAAAGTTCCTGCAATTCCGCCCAAAATTACGGAAAGCGACAAGTAGACAACATTCTGATATTTTAGCGCCATCTGGATTCCCATCACAAAAGTAACTCCGCCACATGCAAAAGTAATAGAATCCGTAACTTTTTCAGAAATTTTCCGCGCAAACAAAAGTCCAATCATCGAACCAAAAATAATCGCACCACAGTTAATAAATGCAGCTGGCATAAAAAAACTCCATGCGGTTGATTTTTAAGGGCGTCCGGCAAAGCCGCCGGGTCTTTGCGTTATAAAATTGCTCCGCAATTTTTCCGTTCAGCCACGCGATGCGTGTCCGAACCGCTTTTGCGGCTATCAGCCCCTGACGCGCCCGTTTTTATAAACCAGCCGATATAAAAAAAGGCTGTCCGATAAAACCGAACAGCCTTTTGCAAGTTGCGGAGAAGCTGACTTGAACAGCCACGACTTGCGTCACCAGCACCTCAAGCTGGCGTGTCTACCAATTCCACCATCCCCGCACGATGTATTTATATTAACTAAAATAAATTTTTTAGTCAATAATTAAAATCGTTTTTTTTAAATTTTTCTGTTTTTTTTTGCAATTTTTATTTTTTATCCTGAAAAAAGAAAGCCGCCAAAAAGTAAGTTTCTGACGGCTTTCTTTTATTTTGAATGTCTCTGATTTTTAGAGTCCTGCGTTATCTAAGCCGCCCTGCTTAACCTGAAAATGTGAAAATTCCATGCTAAAGCTTGCGCGTCCCTGGGTTACAGAACGAAGGTTTGTAGAAAATCCGAACATTTTTGCCATTGGAGCAGTGCAATGGATAATCTCGCCGGTAGATTTAGAATCCTGGCCGCTGATAATTCCACCGCGCTGAGTAATCTGGCTGATCGCTTCGCCTACAAATTCAACAGGACTTGTAATGTCAACGCTCATAACAGGCTCAAGAATTACAGGACCTGCTTTTCTTGCAGCTTCGTCAAAAGCCTGGGCTGCACAGGCAGTAAATGCGAAAGGTGTTCCGGTAAGTTCGTTGTAGTCGATTTTTGTGACAGTTACGCCGACATCGGCACAAGGATAGCCGTACTGAATTCCAGACGCAAACGAGTTTTCGATTCCTGTTTTTATAGCGTCGTAAATTTCGTCTGGAATTTCTCCGCCATAAACCGCGCAAGAATAAGTGTTGCCTTGTCCCTGCTCATTCTTTTGAATTTTTAAAGTTACGCCTGCAAAATTGTCTTTTCCGGCAAGATTTTTCTCCCAAACAGAACTCTGTTCAACCTCAGAAGTTACAGACTCGCGGTATGTTACGCGAGGAGCGCCAACATTCGCCTTAACGCCAAAATCCTCCTTCATTCTTGTAACCAAAACGTCAAGATGCAATTCGCCCATTCCGCTTATGATAAGCTGCCCGGTTTCTGCATCTTCGTGACTTGTAAAAGTCGGATCTTCGCGGCTCATAATTGCAAGCGTATCAATAAGCTTATCTTTATCAGAAAGAGTTTCCGGTTCAATTGCAATAGAAATTACAGGTTCAGGAAATTTAAGGCTTTCGAGGAGAACCGGCATTCCCTCGGAACCGAGAGTGTCGCCTGTCGAAGCAAGTTTTAGTCCGACAAAAACGGCAATATCGCCTGCGCTTACGCTGTCCATCTGCTCCATTCGATTTGCATTTACACGAAGGATTCTATTCACCCTTTCACGCTTTTTCTTTCCGACGTTAAGATACTGGCTTCCTGCTGTAAATTTTCCGGAATAAACGCGGACAAAGCAAAGAGTGCCCATATCTTTGTCCTGCTGGATTTTAAAAACAAGACCGAGCGGCATCTTCTTTTCGTCGCAAGGAATTTCTACTTCTTCTTCGCGGTCTTTTTTTATATGAAGGCCTTTTGCAGGAGGAACATCGGTCGGACAAGGCAAATAGTCGAGAACAGCATCAATTAAAGGCTGAATTCCCTTGTCGCGGCGCGCAGAACCAAGCACACAAGGAACCGCAGTTCTAGCAATCGTACATCTTCTCAAAGCGGCCTTGAGCATATCGTCAGAGATTTCTCCGCCTTCAAGATAAATCATTCCAAGCTCATCGTCAGCCGAAGCAACATCGTCAACTAGTTTTGCATGCCACTTTTCAGCCTCGTCCTTTCTTTCAGGAGAAATTTCCGATTCAATAAAAGTTTCGCCTTCATCGCTTTCGTTCCAGCGAATTTCCTTCATTTTGATTAAATCAATCAGGCCTTCAAATTTTTCGCCCTGTCCAATAGGAATTTGAAGGGCAACGGTATTTGCGCCAAATTTTTCGCGGACATCATTTATAGAATAGAAAAAATCTGCTCCAATTCTGTCCATTTTATTTACAAAACAAAGTCTTGGAACATTAAACTGGTCAGCTTGCCGCCATACAGTTTCGGTCTGTGGCTGAACACCGTCAACAGCGCAAATTACAGCAACTGCACCGTCCAAAACACGCAACGAGCGCTCAACTTCGGCAGTAAAGTCAACGTGTCCCGGAGTGTCGATAATATTTATCGTGTAGCCTTTCCATTGAGTCGTAATTGCAGCAGAAGCAATCGTAATTCCACGCTCCTGTTCCTGCTTCATGAAATCCATAGTTGCGGTACCATCATCAATTTCGCCGATTTTATGAATTTTTCCCGTGTAAAAAAGAATTCTCTCAGTTGTTGTTGTTTTTCCGGCGTCAATGTGAGCCATAATTCCAATGTTGCGCATTTTTGCAAAATCTAAAGCCATTTTCGTACCCTGTAAAATTTCAAAAAATTCCTTCGCTAAAAAAGTTCAGCCTTCAAAATAAAATTTAAAGACCATAAAAAACTAGAGAGAGATTATACCAAAATCAAAAAATCCTAACAATAAGAAGATTTCTCAAATTTTTTACACAGTTTTAAATTTCTTCCAGGGAATTTAAAATTTTTGCGCACAAACTTTTTATTTTTTCGTCCGGTTTTATCTGGTCTGGAACTAAAATAACTTTTAAACCGGCATTATACGCCGAAAGAACACCGTTCGGACTGTCTTCGACGGCAACACAGTTTTTTGGATCTATACCGACAGAGGAACAGGCCCTTAAATAGATTTCAGGATCTGGCTTTGAATGCTCTACGCTGTCGCCACAGGTAAGTGTTTCAAAATAATCTATCAATCCAGCACGAGAAAGCTGTCTTTCGACTGCCTGTCTTCTAGTTGAACTTGCAAGCGCAAGAATAAAACCTTTATTTTTTAGCCGCTCAAGACAGTTTTTTGCACCTGGCATAAGTTCAATTCCTTCGCTTTCTTCTGTTTTACGAAAAAGATTTCTGGCATAATCATACCATTCTCGAACATTAAAATTTTCATTCTGTTTTTCAAAAAAATTCTGAAGAGTAAAAAGAGTATCCTGATCTGACTGCCCTACACACTGGTAATAAACTTCATCAACGCCCTTAAGATTCCATTTTTCAGCCGCCAGTCTCCAGCATTTTTTACAGAGACTTTCAGTGTCCAAAAGCACTCCATCCATATCAAAAACAAAAGCAGAAATTCCGCCAGCATTAAACATAATTTTTATCCAACTTTATAAAAAGCTTTGTGCAAGATCTCGACATCAAGAATATTTTAGAAAAAAAGCATTTTCTTTTCAACAAAACAAAAAATACAGAGCGCACATAAAAAACTAAATTTTTAATATCCAACACTTGACATAAAATTTATTTTTTCATATAGTAGTTTACATCACAAATCACATTCCCCGATTGTGTAATGGTAGCACTTCAGATTCTGGTTCTGACTGTGGGGGTTCGAATCCTCCTTGGGGAACTCGAAAAAAGGGCTGACTTTTAATAGTCGGCTTTTTTTATAAAAAAACAAAAGGCTCCATCGAATATCGGTTTAGTTCATCGCCCTCTCAAGGCGGGGAGACGGGTTCGACTCCCGTTGGAGCTAAAAAAAGCTTAAAGACATCTTTTGGGATGTCTTTTTTTATGGGCAATGTCCCAAAAGTATATTTTCTGCCATTTTAGGGTCTGCCACGAAAATCTAAATGAATATATTGCAATCATTTAGAGATTGCTAACCGAGCTTGCTATGCAAACATCGCAGTATCAAGAACGACAATGACATTTAGAACTTATTAGGCATCCCCCTTCCCCCCCCTCCAACAAAAAGAAGCGAACCCGCGAGGTGAGCGTGCCGACTGGCGAAAAGGTTCCAGAAAATATTGCAAAACCTTAAAATCTTACGTAAAATCAACTTATATGAACCAACTTACAGGTACCGTTTTAAGCGGCTCGAACAATGTCTTTGAAGTTGAATCTTTTTCCGAAGATGACGGAGGTTTTACAACCCGTTCATGCGCCCTCAAAAGCAAAAGGTTAAAATCAGACAAAAAATATTACAATCCGCTTGCTCCTGGCGACATTGTCCAAATTGAAGTTGACAGTCTTGAAGACAAAAAAGGTCAAATTACGGCTTTGGTTCCGCGCAAAAACGAATTCGTACGTTGGAACGTAAAAGGACGTTCTCCGCAGCTTCTGGCAGCAAATCTTGACTATGTAATTCTCGTTACAACCCCAGAAGAGCCTGATTTCCGTCCGCGTTTTATTGACCGCGAACTTGCACAGGCCGAAAGACAGGGAATCGAACCGATAATTCTCGTCAATAAATGCGACCTTGAAGGTTCTCAAGACGAATCATTCTTAAAATACGTTTCAATCTGGGAAAAACTCGGATACAAGGTGATGAAAATTTCTGCAAAAACTGGCGAAGGCATGGTTGAGTTTGCACATTTTATCCAAAACAAACTCTGCGCGCTTGTAGGCCAGTCCGGTGTCGGAAAATCATCTCTTGTAAACGTTCTGGACAGCACTGTCGTTCTCAAGACAGGAAGTCTTTCTAAAAAATACGGCAAAGGAAGCCACACAACAACAAAAGGCACTTTGCTTCACATAAAATTAAACGAATCGCTTACTGGCGGCATCCAAGGCGCTGTAGCCTCAATAATCGACACTCCAGGAGTCAGACGCTTTGTACTGCACGGCATCGAATCAAAAGACCTTGCACTTTACTTTAGGGAATTTTCTCCCCTTGTCGGAAAATGCAACTTTGGCTTAAGCTGCACACATATAAACGAAAAAGGCTGCAAAATTCTCGAAGCCGTTGAATCTGGCAAAATCAGCCGAGAGCGCTATGAAAACTGGAAAAAAATCTCAGAAGAAATAAAAACAGGCAGCTGGACAGACTAACAATGTGGCACAAAAAAACACTCGAAGACCTTGCCTATTTTAGAATCCGCGACACAATTGCAGGATTTTGCGCAGGCGAAGAATCACAGGAACTTTTTAAAACAAAACTTCCGTTTACAGAAAATGAAAAAATCGAAGAATTAAAAAATTTAAGCCGGGAATGGGACATAATTCTCAATTCAAAATCTTCTTTTTCTATAAAAAGCTGGAATCCGGTTCATTCTTTTTTTAAGATTTTACGTATTGAAGGAACAACTCTCGACCGCGAACAGCTTTTTGCAATTTTGCAGTTTGCAACTTCGGCCCTGAACGCAGAAGAAACAATAAACACCGCTTCAAAAACACTGTCCGTAAAAAAACTTCATTCACTCTCGCAGACTCTTCCGGAAAATGAGCTCTTGGCAGTAAAAAACGAAATTTCGCGAGTCCTGGACAAGGACGGACAACTAAAAGACCTTCCGGTTCTACGCGAAATCCGCGCAAAAATCGCCCAGCTTAAATCAGAAATTGCAGGAGCGCTCAAAAAATACACGGCAGATTCAAGCCTTTCAAACGTACTTTCGAGCAATGTTCCGGCGTTCAGGGCAGACAGGCAGGTTCTTGCGGTAAAAGCGAATCAGCGCGCACGAATTTCGGGAATTGTCCACGAAGTAAGCGCGTCAGGCCAGACAATTTTTATCGAACCTGACGAAGTCGTACGAAAAAATAATGAACTTATTCAAGAAGAATTCCATCTTCAGAGCGAAACACGAAAAATCTTTACAGAACTCACAGCAAAAATAGCGCCCTATGTTGAATTCATTTCTTCCGCCCTCAAAATTCTAATCAAACTCGACCAAACTTGCGCGGCGGCCCGCTGGGGAATTGAAAACGACTGTACATATGCGCTTTCTTGCACAGAAAAAGACGGAACCGCTCTTCCTCCTGCCCTCGTCGCAGCAAGGCATCCGCTTCTTGGCGAAAAAGCCGTTCCAATAGACATGAAATTTTTAAACGAAAAAAATGTTCTCATAATCACAGGCCCAAACACCGGCGGCAAAACAGTCAGCCTCAAAACCTTTGCGCTTTTTGCGCTTTTAAACCAGACTGGATTTCCACTTCCGGCAAAAGACGGCACAAGGCTTCCTGTATTCAACTCGGTTTTTGCAGACATTGGCGATGAACAGTCAATTGACCAAAGCCTTTCAACTTTTTCCGCACATATGAAAAACATTGCGGCAGCGGTAAAAAAGGCAGATAAAGACAGCCTTGTTCTGCTGGATGAACTTGGCAGCGGAACAGATCCACAGGAAGGCGGAGCAATCGGAATGGCAGTTCTTGACCATCTTATCGAAAAAAAAGCATTCGTCCTTGTCACAACCCACCACGGAATTTTAAAAAATTACGGTTACACAAACAAATTCTGCATAAATGCAAGCGTAGATTTTGACACGGACACGCTAAGCCCGACATACAGGCTTTTGATGGGAGTTCCGGGAGAAAGCCACGCCTTAGACATTGCAAAACGTTCAGGCTTAAGCTCAGAAACAGTCGGAAAAGCAAAACACTACATTCAAAGCGAACAGGCAGACGTAAGCACGCTCATAAAAGGTCTTACCGAAAAATACGCCCAGCTTGCAAAAGCCGAAAAAGAAGCAGCAGACCTCGAAAGCCGTCTTAAAGAAAAAGAACTCAAGCTGGAACAAAAGCTTCTTCGTCAAAAAGAAAAAGAACTCGAACTTAGAGAACGTGAGCAGCAGGAATCAGGACTTTTTGTTTCGCAAACCCGCAAAAAACTCGAAAATCTCGTGCGGACCCTCCGCGAAGGCGAAATAACCCGCGAAAAAACACTCAGCGTAAAACAGTTTTTAAACGAACTTACAGGCAAAGTCGAAAAATCAGACAAAGCCCTCGAAGAAGAAAAAATCCGTCTCGAAAAACAAAAAGAAGAATTCGAAAAAAAATTAAAGTCAGAACCTGTCCGCCTGGAAAACGGCATGCTCATAAGCACAAACAGTTCAAACCGCCAAAAATCAAACAAGGCAAGCAAAAAAAAGCTCAGCAATGCGCAGGCACTCGCACTGGCAAAAAACACATACACAGCAGAAGAAGCAGAAAAACTCAGCGCACAAGCAGGCTCAAGTTTCGTAACAAAGGCGCAGACCGTACAAGTTTCGCCACTTGCCTTCGAAGCCGGCAGCGAAGTTCTGCACAGGGCAACAAAAACACGCGGAACATTGATTTCCAGCATAAAAAAAGGCGTTTGGTCAGTACAATTAGGCTCAATCAGAATGAATTTAAAAGAAAAGGATCTTGAGCTCATAGCCCCAGCCCAAATTCGCGCGACTGTCAGCATAGAACTTGCCCAAGACATTTCTGGACAGGCAAAACCAGTTTTCGAGCTGCGTCTCCTCGGAATGCGCGAAGAAGAAGCCCTCAAAGCCCTTGCACGCCAGCTCGACCTCTGCCAAATTCACAATTTCAAAACCTTCTCTATAATCCACGGCAAAGGAAACGGCATTTTGCAGCAGTCAGTCCAAACATATCTTTCGCAATACCCGGCCGTCAAAAGTTTTCATTACGCTTCGCCAGAAGACGGCGGATTCGGAAAAACCTATGTTGAATTAAATTAAAGGAGGGGAAAGCCTTCCCCTGCGCGCCCGCTGCGCCGGCCGCTACCCCTTCAAGCGGGGGCACCCCGCAACGCCCCGCAAAACTGCTATAGACAGCTCACCAAACTCTGCTTTTTATAAAAAAAATCCGTGCAACATTCTGCCGCACGGATTTTTTATCAAAAGCTACACTTCCGGATTAAAGCTTACCGTTCTTAAGACGTCGCCAAATACTCCGGCCGCAGTAACGTCTGCTCCTGCTCCGTAACCGCGGATTGTCAAAGGAATTGGCGTATATCTTGCTGTTTCAAATACAAAGGCATTTTCACCGCCTTTTACCGCAAATAAAGGATTTTCTGGTCCTACTTCCAGCATTCCGACAGAAACCTTGCCGTTTTTTATCGATGCGCCCATTCGCAAAACTCTATTCTGCTTTTTAAGAGAAGCCATTTTTTCATCAAAATAAGAATCAACTTCCGGCAAACGAGCCATAAACTCGTCTACAGTTCCTTCTATGCTGAAATTTTCAGGAAAAATCGAATTCATTTTTATGTCAGAAAGTTCAATTTCCATTCCGGCTTCGCGCGCAATAATCAGAGCCTTGCGTGCAACATCAGTTCCTTTAAGGTCGTCGCGAGGATCAGGTTCCGTAAAGCGCATTTCTTTTGCTTCTTTTACCGCTTCGCTAAATTTTTTTCCTTCGTCGAGTTTTCCAAAAATATACGAAAGAGAACCTGACATAATTCCGTTAAAACCTGCAAGGCTGTCTCCAGATTTAAACAAGTTCTGCAAAGTATCAATAATCGGAAGTCCTGCTCCAACATTTGTTTCGTACAAAAAGCGCACATGATTTTTGTTCGCAGTTTCACGCAATTCACGATAATACTGCATAGACATTGAATTTGCACGTTTGTTAGGAGTTGCGACATTCATGCCAGAATTCAAAACATCAAGATAGCGTTCTGGAAGATCGTAGCTTGCCGTACAGTCAACAAAAATAGGATTTAGAGGCTTGTTTTCCTTTACAAATTTTAAAACTTCATCAAGATTCGTCTTTTTTCCAGAAACAGAAACTGCATTTCTCCAGTCAGACAAATCAAGTCCATTTCCGTCAAGAAGCATTCCTCGCATTGTCGCAATACAGCAAACTTTTATGTCGATATTCTGTTCTTTCAAAATCTTCTGCTGTTTATAAATCTGATCAAGCAAGGCTCCGCCAATTGTTCCTGCGCCAAAAGCAAAAACTTCAATCGGCTGAGTTGTATTAAAGAAGAATCTGTGTGTTGTCTTTACGGCAATGTCGCCATATTCACCGGCAATTACTGTCGAAATTGAGCGTTCGCTTGAACCTTGTGCAATCGCAAGAATATTTATGCTTCGGCTCGAAAGCGCATTGAAGAATTTTCCTGCAACACCACGATTTTGTTTCATACCATCGCCGACAATCGACACAATTGCACAGTCTTCGATTACACTTATCGGATTTATAAGGCCGTCACGGATTTCAAATGCAAATTCAGACTCAAGAGCATCTTTTACTTCTACGCTCTGGCTTTGGCGTACACAGAATGAAATTGTATATTCTGAAGAAGATTGAGTAATCAAAAGCATGCTGATTCCTGCACGGCTTACTGCGGCAAAAATTCGGCTTGCAATGCCAGTTTTACCTTTCATTCCTCCACCGCTTACTGAAACGAGGGCTGTTTTTTTCAGACAAGAAATTCCGCAGACAGGCCCAACTTTTTTTTCAGATTCAAAAGGGCCGCGGCCAATTCTAGTTCCGCGCGCCTTGGGATTGTGAGAATTTAAGCTCCATGCTTCGATTCCGCGGGCAACAAGAGGGGCGAGAGTTTTTGGATGAAGGACTTTTGAACCAAAGAACGAAAGTTCCATCGCCTCTTCGTAAGTCATATCGTCAACAAGAATTGCATCGCTTACGACACGAGGATCGGCAGTATAGATTCCATCAACATCTGTCCAAAATTCAACTTTTTTAGAAGCAAGGCAGGCGCCTATTATTGCGGCAGAAAAATCCGAGCCATTGCGCCCCAAAAGTCCCATTTTCGGCTCATCATCGGCATGCGCAGACCAACCGCATACAAATCCTGGAAAAAGAAGAATCTGCGCCTGAGAACATTCAGCTCCATCGCGGTAAGGTCCAAGAGCTTCCGAAGTTCTTGCATAATCAGGATCGCTTTCAATCTGGTTTCCAGTTGTAAAGATGAATTTTCGGCTGTCCAAAACAAGAACATTCTGTTTTTTTGCAATAAGAATTGCATTTATAATCGGAACACAGCACAGTTCGCCCATCCCCATTATGCGGCAGTAAATTGATTCCGGACATTCGCCAAAAGCCGCAACGCCAGAAAGCAATTTTTCAAGTTCAATAAAGTTAGGTTCGATTTTTGCCATTGTAGAATCAGAGTCAAAACCTGCTACAGAAGCATGAAGCTGGGCGCAAATATCTCCATGAGTCCTTTTTATGCCGTCTATGAAATTTGCAGGAAGCGAACCAGAAACACAGCCGTCAATAGCGGCCTGAAGAGCATTAGAAACTCCGGCAACGGCAGAAACAATTACGCTGATCCTGTCAGTTTTTGCCCTGCCAAGCATAATTTCCACAGAATCAAGCATTCTGCGGGCGGATCCCATCGAAGTACCACCAAATTTCAAAGTAAGCATACAAACCTCACAACTTTTTAGAAGTTTCAATTATAATGAATAAAAACTCTTGTTACAATCAGAAAAGATTCTGCATTTTTCTATTAAAATCGATTATATTATTCAATTTTTCAAGAATCACTTTACACAAAAAACTCGAACAAACACGAAAAAACCGTTTTGTTGAAAAAGTGAAATTTTAGTGCTAAAATGAATTTCGAACGCACAAAAAGATGTTCTAAAATAACATTCATTACGGGAGATTATTATGAAACCTACTTTACTCGTACTTGCGGCAGGAATGGGAAGCCGTTACGGCGGAATCAAACAGATTGATACAGTTGGAAAAAACGGAGAGTGTCTTCTTGACTACGCTGCATATGACGCTAAAAAATGCGGTTTTGAAAAAATCGTTTACATAATCAGAAAGGACATTGAAAAGGATTTCCGTGAACGTCTTTTTGACAGAATTGCAAAAAATATCGATGCCGAATATGTTTTTCAGTCGCCAGAAGCGCTTTTGACTGCCGACGAATACGCACTTTCTCAGACAGCCGGCCGCAAAAAGCCATGGGGAACTCTTCACGCTGTCCTCTGCGCAAAAAAAGCGCTCAACACTCCTTATGCAGTAATCAATGCAGATGACTACTACGGACGCTCAGCATTTGAAACACTCGGAAAATACCTTTCTTCTATCGACAATAGCTGCACAGAACACGCAATGGTCGGCTACATTCTCGGAAAAACAATGAGCAGAAACGGTTCTGTAAGCCGTGGAGTCTGCCGGACAAAAGACGGCTACCTTGAATCAATCACCGAAAACACAAAAATTTACTATACTGGCGAAAATTTCAGCGGAAACGAAATTGAATCAGATTTGAACGGCACAATCTACAAACTGACCGGAAACGAAACTGTCAGCATGAATCTCTTCGGCTTTACACCTGCCGCTTTCGATGAATTTGAAAAATACTGGGACGGATTCAAAAAAACAAACCTCGAAGAACAAAAAGCAGAAGCGCTTCTTCCAGTTGCCGCAAGTCAAATTATCAAAGACAATAAAGGCAAGATAAAAGTATTCACTTCCGAAGAAAGCTGGTTTGGCATGACTTACGCAGAAGACAAACAGGTTGTAAAAGACGCAATCGCCGAAAAAATTGCATCTGGCTACTATCCTGAAAAACTTTGGGACAAATAATTGAAACTTTTAACACCAATTCGCTCAGAAAAAGTATGGGGATACGAAGACTGGATTGCTTCAACCCACAAAGACGGTCCCCAAAAAGATTTTATTGAACTCGTAAAAGATTATCCTCTTCTTGTAAAGATCATTCAGGCAAATGACACTCTTTCTGTCCAGGTTCATCCGGACGATAAAACAGCCGTTGAACTTGAAGGTGAAGGCTCCCGCGGAAAAACTGAATGCTGGTACATTCTTGACTGCAAAAAAGGCGCAAAACTGATTGCCGGCTTAAAAGACGGCTGCACAAAAGAACAGATTTCTGCCGCAATAAAAAACGGAACGGTTTCTGGACTTATGAACAGCGTTGAAGTAAAAAAAGGCGACTTCATCTTTATTCCAGCAGGAACTGTGCACGCAATAGGCGGAGGAATTCGTCTTATGGAAGTCCAGCAGAGTTGCAACATTACATACAGGCTCTACGACTGGGAACGTCCGCGCGAACTGCATATCGAAAAAGGCGTAAAATCAATAAAACTCGAAGCAGACACAAAAAACTGCTTTTCAGACGGAAAACCATTCAGTTTGTCGCCAATTGCGCCTCTTGCACAAAATTTTGAGTGTCCGTATTTTTCGCTTATCAAAAAAAATTTTTCTGGCGGATATTCATTTCTTGCTTCCAAAAACGAAGGCTATGAACTTTTATTCGTTGTAAACGCAGAAAAACTAAAAGCAACAAGAACAGATTCCGACGGACAAAAAGTTCTTTTTGAAACCTTGCAAGCAGAACAGATTTTTGCAGTTTCTCCGGGAGAAAAAGTCACTCTCGAAGGCAAGGCAAAAATAATAAGAATTAAAGCAAAATAAAAAAAGCACCATAGAACTTTTTCAAGAACACTACGTCAAAAACTCCATGGCACTTTCTATTTTCAGTTTTTTTTCAGACCGAAATTATCGTTTCAAGGGCAATTCTCATCATATTTGTAAAAGCCGTCTGTCTCTCTTCGGCAGTAGTTTCTCCGCCTTTGAGAATATGGTCGCTAACGGTCATAATTGCCATTGCACGGCGGTTATATTGCGCGGCAAGAGTAAAAAGTTCTGCGCTTTCCATTTCGATTCCTTTAACGCCGTATTCTTTCCACTTCTTCCAGTTTGAATTGATGTCATAAAAAAAATCTGAAGAAGCAACAGAACCAATCGTATAGCGGATTCCCATTTTTTGAGCAACAGAATCGGCAGTTTTTACCATATAAAAATCGGCAGTTGGAGCAAAATGGAGAGCGCCAAATCTTTGGTTTAAAAGACAGGAATCTGAACACGCTGAATTTACAAGAACTGTATCTCGCAGCTCAAGCTCTTCAGAAATTGCTCCGCAGGTTCCAACGCGAATCGCTTTTTGAACGCCATAATCCTTAAAAAGTTCAGTAGCATAAATTGAAAGCGAAGGCTGTCCCATTCCAGTTCCCTGAACGCTTACAGGAACACCCTTGTAAGTTCCCGTATAACCGTACATTCCGCGCACTTCGTTATACAATTTTGGATTTTCCAAAAAATTCTCTGCGATAAATTTGGCACGAAGAGGATCTCCAGGCAAAAGAATATTTTCTGCAATTGCTCCAGCAGGAGCGTTAATATGTGTGCTCATTTTTTCTCCCATTAAAACAGCGATTATAACTTTTTTAATTTTACTTTCGTTTTTAACAGAATACAACTCCAAAAATCGCGCCTGCTAAAACTATAAAAACAGGATGAAGTTTTGTCGTAAACAAAACGACAAGGCAAAGAACATAAAAAGCCGCATTAACCGCACTGATTATAATTCCGCTCTGCCAAGTTGAAATATCCGACGCTACAAAACCCGAAGTAACAGTGATAAGGGCAAGAATAAGAATTTTTGCCGCCGCAACCGCAATTACGCCAGAAACAGCAGGACGCAATGTGGAAAAAGCAGCCTGAACACCTTTTTTTTCGGAGAATTTGCCAAAATAGCGGGCAATAAGCATTATTACGATTAAAGAAGGCAATACCTGTCCAAATGTCGTAATAATTCCGCCGAAAACACCGTAAAGTTCCGTGCCAACATAAGTCGCAAGATTAATTCCAATCGGACCAGGAGTAGATTCAGAAATTGCGACCATATTGAAAAATTTTTCAGCCGAAAGAAGCTTTAAATTATCAACCGCAATTTGCTGAATAATTGTAATTCCAACCTGACCTCCGCCAATTGTTATAAGTCCTATATAAAAAAACACTGCAACAAGACAAAAAAGTCCTACTGATGTTTGATTTTGAATCTGTGTCATAATAAATTCTGTCATATTTTTCTCCAGCTAATTCTCTAAATTTATTTTTTTACCTGTTTGTTTCCGTCGGAAGCGGAATTTTCTTTTTTTGAAACTTTCTTAAAATCACCGCGAAAAACTGCAATCAAAATTCCAAGAATGCAGCTTCCAAGAATAATCCAAATTGTTCCAACGTTAAAAACAAAAATCAAAAGGAACGAAATCACAAGAAGAATAAAACCAAAAATGTTTTTTACAGACTTTTTTGAAAATTTGTAAACTGCGCTGGTCAAAATTGCAGCAACAGCAACGTTAATTCCACGCAGCGCTTTTTGAACCCAAGCAAGTTCTGCAAAATTATTTATAAAAAGCGCAATAATCGTAATTATTATAAGCGAAGGGAAAACCATTCCAAAAGTCGAAACACATCCGCCAATTACGCCAAGTTTCTTGTAGCCTGTAAAAGTAGCAACATTTACAGCAATAATTCCTGGAGTTGACTGGCCAATTGCAAACCAGTCAAGAAGCTCCTCGGAAGTAGTCCAGCCGCGTTTTTCAACAAGCTCAAGCTCAAGAATTGGAAGCATTGCAATTCCGCCTCCAAAAGTGCATAAACCGACCTTGAACATTACGCTAAAAAGTTCCCACAAAATTTTTAATTTTTCTTTCATATTGTCCACCTGTTTTTTTATCCGCTCAACAAAAAGTTTGACGAAAAGATTTTTTACATTGATAATGATTATACAAATAATTGGAGGATTATAAAATATGGCAAAAAAATCTCGAAAAACAAAGGATTACTTCGGACTTCCATGGCTTGTAAGTGTGCTTCTTGCCCTCTTTCTTGGCCCGCTAATGGGAATTTTTACACGGCTTTCCGAAAAAAAGATTGTAGCGGCAATTCTACGCATATTTTTCGGCTGGAATATCGTCTGGCTAATTGACTTTATTCTCGTTCTCTTTGGAAAACCTATTCTTCGGCTAGTAAACTTTTAATTTTCACTTAAACACCTAACAAAAAAATACGGACAGCAGACGCTGTCCGTATTTTTTTCAACTTCGTGTATCTACATACTACACTTATGAATTCTATCTGTTATATAAGCAGTTCAATTCTTTTAGCCACTCGCACTTTTTGCTGGCAATTTCTCCGTAAAGCATATCATATCTCATTCTCCATGACCAATTTGCACAGGCTTTTCCCGGCGTATTCATTCTGCAATCAGAACCAAAGCCGTACAAATCCTGCATTGGAACAAGAGCAAAAGAAGCTGTGCTCGAAAAACAAAGACTAACAAGTTTTCGGCACAAACTTCCGTCAGAACGCATTGCACATGCCTCAGAAAAACCTACCTTCCGTCCTTCCAAATACGACGCAACAAGGCACAAATTCTCTTCATAAAGCGAATTCAGCATTCCCTGGGTTGTGTCGTTGTCGTGGGTTCCAGTATAAGCAACGCAATTTGCATTAAAAAAATTATGAGGCAAAAAAGCATTTACAAGAGAGCCTTTTTTTTCTTCCGCACAATCAAAACCAAACTGAATTATTTTCATTCCGGGAAGTCCGCATTTATCGCGCAACCGGCGCACACTGTCCGTAATTTCACCCAGATCTTCGGCGATTAAAGGCAATTCTCCGAGCTCATTTTTTATCGCCTTAAAAAGAGCGATTCCGGGTCCTTTGAGCCATTTGCCCTTTTCGGCAGTCTTAGAACCAAATTTTACAGCCCAATAAGAATCGAAACCGCGAAAATGGTCAATCCGCACATAGTCAACAAGCTTTAAAATATTTTTTATGCGCAAAATCCACCATTCAAAACCGTCTTCCGAAATTTTTTTCCAGTCATAAAGAGGATTTCCCCAAAGCTGACCTGTCGGACTAAAATAATCCGGCGGAACTCCAGCAACAACGCTCGATTCCCCGTTCTCCTTTAATTGAAAATATTTTTGGTTTGCCCAAACATCTGCGCTGTCAGCACTTACAAAAATCGGAATATCCCCGATAATTTCAACATTTTTTGACTTTGCATATTCATGAAGAGCATTCCATTGCGTAAATGCAAAAAATTGAATCAATTTTGTCGTTAAAATTTCATCTTCGTGACTTTTCTTCCATAAGCTGACCGCATTTTTCCGGCAAAGCCGCAATTCTTCAGGCCAGGCTTTATTCCACATTCCTTCGTCATCGTAATGCGATTTTATGCTCATAAAACAAGCAAAATCATCAAGCCAAAAATCGTTTTCTTTGCAAAAAATTCCAAATTCAGTCTTCAGTCCTTTTAAGCCGCCGTCCAAAAGTTTTAGCGCAATTTTCTTTAAAACGCCAGTTTTCCACCAGACAACGCTTCCAAAGTCAACATTTCCGTCAGTTTTTATGTAATCTGGCGGAACAATTTCATCTTTTTGAGCCCATCCACGCTCAAGCAAATCCTCAAAATCAATCAAAAGCGGATTTAACGCAAAAGCCGAAAATGGCTGGTAAGGCGAGTCTCCGTAACCAGTCGGTCCCAAAGGCAAAACTTGCCACAATTTAGTGCCAGAAGCCGAAAGCCAGTCGACAAAATCAAAAGCCGGACGGCCAATAGTCCCGATTCCAGCAGAAGCCGGCAAAGACGTAGGATGAAGCAATATTCCAGATTTTCTTTTTAAATTCATAAATCCAATTCTAGCACATTAAAATTCAAAAAAAATTAAAAATCCGTTTTTTTTCTTTTTTTTCGGGCGGCTTTTTAGGACAAGCCTAAAAACCGTGCTTTCCACTGTTCCGCTTTCGCTCCAAACCGGCAAAGCCGGTTCGCCTGCGGCGCAGTTCCAATCACTGCCGTGCGCATATTGCGCACACTAAAATAAACGAGTTTTGCGCAAGCAAAAGTCGCGGCATAACTTTTGTTATGCCAAATCACTGCCGTGCGCATATTAAGTTCGCAATAGTATTCTCTAAAACACATATTTTCTATATAATTTGCAAATTATGGACAATTTATTACAGATTAAGGATTTATCAGTAAATATAGAAAATAAACAGGTTTTAAACGGCGTTTCTTTAAATATAAATGCCGGCGAAACTCATGTTCTTATGGGACCAAATGGAGCTGGAAAATCAACCCTCGGATACACAATTATGGGAAATCCCCGCTACACTGTTTCTAGCGGAAAAATTTTCTTTGATGGAGAAGACATTACAAGCCTTCCGTCAGACAAACGCGCCGCAAAAGGTCTTTTTTTGAGTTTTCAGTCGCCTCTCGAAGTTCCAGGAATTTCTCTTGAAAGCTTTATACGAAGCGCTCTTCAAGCAGCAACAGGACAGAGAGTACGGCTTTTTCAGTTTCAAAAAGAGCTAAAAGAAAAAATGGCTCTTCTCAACATGGACGAAAGTTATGCAAAACGAGATTTGAATGTCGGTTTTTCCGGCGGAGAGCGCAAAAAGAGCGAAATTTTGCAGCTTTTAATGCTCAAGCCAAAGCTTGCAATTCTTGACGAAACGGATTCTGGACTTGACGTTGATGCAGTTCGCACTGTTTCAAAAGGAATCGAAGAATATCAAAAGTCCGCAAATGGCTCTCTCCTCGTAATTACACATTCGACAAAAATTTTGGAAAGCCTTAAAATCGACAGAACGCATGTTCTTGTAAAAGGCAAAATCGTAAAAGACAGCGGGGCAGAACTCGTTGAAGAAATCAATGCCAACGGTTTTGAGCAGTTTGAAAGAGGAAATCTGGCATAACGCTTAAAGGACAGACAAATGGCAGAAAAAAACAACGAAATACCAGAAGTTTCCGATTCTCCATACGATTTTAAATATGAAGAAAAAGGATTTTACCGCAATAAGCAAGGACTGACAAAAGAAATCGTCGAAAAACTTTCAGAAGACAAGCACGACCCTGAATGGATGAGGGAATTCCGCTTAAAAGCTCTCGAAATTTACAACGAACTTAAAGTTCCGGAATGGGGACCAGATATTTCAGGACTCAACATAGATGAAATCGTAACCTATGTTCGTCCAAACACGCAAATGCAGACAAAGTGGGAAGACGTTCCTGAAGACATAAAGCAAACTTTTGAAAAACTTGGAATTCCAGAAGCAGAACGCACATCTCTCGCAGGCGTTGGCGCACAGTACGACTCTGAACTGGTTTACCACAACCTTCAGGACGAAGTAGCAAAGCAGGGAGTTATCTATACAGACTTTGAAAGTTCACTTTCCGGGCCTTATGCAAATATGGTCAAAGAGCATTTTATGCAGCTTGTAAAACCTTCCGACCACAAATTTGCAGCTCTTCATGGAGCCGTCTGGTCTGGAGGAAGCTTTGTCTATGTTCCAAAAGGCGTAAAAGTCGAAATTCCACTGCAAAGTTACTTCCGTCTGAATGCAAAAGGCGCCGGACAGTTTGAGCACACTCTCATAATCGTAGACGAAGGCGCAGACGTTCACTTTATCGAAGGCTGTTCCGCACCAAAATACAACGTTGCAAACCTTCACGCAGGCTGTGTTGAGCTGTACGTCAAAAAAAATGCACATTTGCGCTATTCGACAGTCGAGAACTGGTCAAAAAATATGTACAATCTCAACACAAAACGTGCGCGGGTTGAAGAAGGCGGTTCAATCGATTGGGTCTCCGGTTCATTTGGAAGCCACATTTCCTACCTTTATCCAGAAAGCGACCTTGTCGGAAGAGGCTCCCATGCGGAATTTACAGGCGTAACCTTTGCAGGCGAAGGACAGGAACTGGACACAGGCGCAAAAATGGTTCACCTTGCGCCAGACACAACTTCGCTCATAACCTCAAAATCGCTTTCAAAGGCTGGAGGTTCTTCGATTTACCGAAGCGCAATCTACATTGGACCGGAAGCAAAAGGCTCAAAAGCAAGCGTAAGTTGCGACGGACTTATGCTCGACAACAAAAGCCGCTCCGACACAATTCCTGCAATGGAAATCCACACGGACGAGTGCGCAGTCGGACACGAAGCAAAGATTGGCCGCATTTCTGGAGACGCAATTTTCTATCTTATGAGCCGCGGAATCAGCGAAGAAGAAGCACGCACAATGATTGTTTCCGGTTTTGCAAATCCTGTTTCAAAAGAACTGCCGCTTGAATACGCAGTCGAAATGAACAACCTGATTCGTCTGGAAATGAAGGGCAATATGTAAAAATACAAAGGGGCGCCTGCCCCTCGCTGCAAACCTGCGGTTTTACGCTGCCCCCTCTCCTGGGGAGCGCCCCAAGCCCCCGAATGCAGCCTTAAATTTACAAGGAATGTAATTATGACAAAAAAAATTTCTTATCATAATGTAAATAAAACGCCGTACCTTACATGGAACTGGCTCAAAATGAACCGAGGCGTTCTCGATACAGAAATCGACACTTCTGTCGTTCCATGCGCAAAAATCCGCGGAGCAACAGACGGCTTGATTCTCTACAAAGACGACGGAAACGGCTGCGCAGAAATTGCCGAACTCGAAGAAAAACTTCCTTTTATGGCGCAAAGTTCAAGTACAGACACTACAGACATCATCAATTCACTAAATTCCGTAAAATTTGCGCTTACAGCGCAAAAAAAATGCACAGAACCGATAATTTTGGATTTTGAGCTCAAAGACGGACAGACATATTCTGGACGGCAAATTGTAATTGCCGAAGAAAATTCCGAAATCACCGTAATAATGAACTACACGTCTCTTCCTTTTGACGGCGGTTTTTGCGCAATACAGACAAAACTTTGGGCAAAACCATATTCAAAAATTCACCTTGTGAAAGTTCAGCTTTTAGGCCAAAAATACACTCACCTTGACGACACTCAGTTTTTTGCAGAAGACAACGCAAGCGTAAAAGTAACGCAAATTGAACTCGGATCAAAACAGGCTTTTGCAAACGTAACCTGCGCACTTTCTGGTTACGCTTCAAGCTTTACAAGCGAAACCGCCTACACCGCAAAAAATGAACAAAATTTCGACATAAATTACTGCGTTTCGCACACAGGAAAAGACACAGAGTCAAAAATGAGCATAAAAGGCACTCTTTTGGACAATGCAAAAAAACTTTACCGCGGAACAATCGATTTTAAGAGAGGCTGCGAAGGTTCAAAAGGCAACGAATACGAAGAAACCCTTCTAACCTCGCCAACTGCCGTAAACCGTTCAATTCCAATGATTTTGTGTGGAGAAGAAAATGTAGAAGGCGCCCACGGCGGAAACCTTGGTAACCTAGGCACCGAAGAGCTGTTTTATTTTCAGTCGCGCGGAATTGACGAAAAAACTGCAAAATCAATAATGACACGTGCAAAAATAATGGAAGCAGCTTCGCACATTTCTGACGAAAAAACAGTCAGCAAAATAAAGGCGTTTATCGGCGAAGAAGAAAATTAAACAAAAAAAACGAGGTGCACAATGCAGAAAGTAACATTTAAAACAAAAGGAACTTGTTCAAAATCAATAACATTTGAACGCGACGAACAAAACAGAATTCACAATATAAAATTTGAAGGCGGTTGCGACGGAAACTTAAAGGCAATATCAAAACTCTGCGAAGGAATGACAGCCGAAGAAATTTCAACAAAACTTTTAGGAAACCTTTGCCGCGACAAAGGAACAAGCTGCGCAGACCAGCTGGCAAAAGCCGTCATGGAAAAATAAAATTGATGGAAAAGTCAAAAAAATCGGGCTATAATATTCAATAGCACAAAAATATAAAAAGCCAAACAAAAGTTTTCAACAGGCATTTTTATGGGAGGAACTTTATGAACAGTTTAAAAATCGGAATTTCAATCATCATTTCATCATTGATTCTTGCTTTTGGCCTTACAAACATAATTACGCCAGAACGAAGCGTTTCTGTGCGCGGACTTTCAGAAAAAGAAGTTGATGCCGACCTTGCAATCTGGAATATGGCTTTCTCAACAGGCGACAACAATCTTTCGTCTTTGCAGCAGTCGGTTATTTTAAAAACTCAGACAGTAAAAAAATATCTCAAAGACCACGGGCTTGATGAAAACGACTTTACTGTGCAGCCGGCGGCAATTACGGACAATTCCCTCAATTCATACATGGATCAAAGCAAATTGCGCTATACTTTTATTGCAAGACAGACAATCTTAATTCGTTCTTCAAAAATTGAAAGCGTAAAATCCGCTTATGCAGATTCGCTAAACTTGGTTTCGAGCGGAATTGCAGTTCTACAGGAATATGACGGCAAAGTAAACTACGAATTTACAAAATTGAATCAAATAAAACCGCAAATGATTGCAGAAGCCACAGAAAACGCAAGAACCGCAGCAGAACAGTTCGCCCGAGATTCAAATAGCAAGGTTGGAAAAATCAAAAAAGCAACACAAGGCTTATTCACAATCGAAGACGCAGCTCCCGGTCTTGAAGAAAAAAAGAACGTAAGGGTTGTAACCACAGTTGAATATCTTTTAAAATAATCAATTCTAATTTCTTTTATCAGCGGTCTTGACGTACAAGGCCGCTGATTTTTTTTTGCAATTTTCGTTCAGTAAAAAATTAGAATTTAAATAAAGCTTCCTATAAAATGCACGAAAAATGCCAAAATCCATGCAAGCGCACATTGCCAGAGCGCAACGCCAGCTGCCCAGCCTGTCCCAAGTTCGCGGCGGACTGCAGAAATTGCCGCAATGCACGGCGTATACAAAAGACTGAACACCAGAAGGCTTGCCGCAGCAAGAGGTTTTATTGCGGCTGAAACGTCTCCAAAAAGGATTTCCATTGTAGAAACTACGCTTTCTTTTGCAATAAATCCGCTTATCAGCGAGGTTATGATTTTCCAGTTTCCTAAACCGATTGGACGGAAAACTGGTTCAAGGATTCCGGCAATTGAAGCGAGAATGCTTTGCTGTGACTCAGAAACAAGCTGAAACCGCAGATTAAAGCTTTGCAAAAACCATATTATGATTGTTCCGATAAAAATTACGGTAAATGCGCGCTGCAGAAAGTCTTTTGATTTTTCCCACAAAAGCTGGGCTACATTTTTTTTACCAGGAAGACGGTAGTTTGGAAGCTCCATTACAAAAGGAACGGCTTCTCCTTTAAAAAGCGTTTTTTTTAAAAGCAGGGCGACAAAAATTCCTGAGACAATGCCAAGAAAATAAAGTCCGCCCATAATCAGACCGCCGTGCTTCGGGAAAAATGCGCTCACAAAAAATGCGTAAATCGGAAGTTTCGCCGAGCAGCTCATAAAAGGTGTAAGCAAAATGGTCATGCGCCGGTCGCGTTCGCTTGGAAGGGTTCTTGTGGACATTACGGCAGGAACAGTGCAGCCAAAACCGATTAAAAGAGGAACAATGCTGCGTCC
>DLLE01000028.1:61414-111375 GCA_002477955.1 Treponema sp. UBA7570
GCCGCAAGATTTGTAACAAAGTCTATGCCGTTTTCCAAAAGCCCCTGCAAAAATGCGCCTAAAACATTAAATGTAAGCAGAAACACAGTTGTCATAATCAGAATAAAAGCTGGAATTGCAGTCCATTTTCCTGTAAGAATTTTATCGATTTTTTCGCTGCGCAAATGTTCTTTTGATTCATGCGGTTTTTTTACGGTTTTCCCGCAGATTTTATTGATGAACGAATAGCGCATTTTTGCAATTGCCGCGCTTCTGTCCAGACCAGATTCTTTTTCCATTTGAACAACAATGTGCTCAAGCATTTCAATTTCGTTAAAATCCAAGTCAAGCATATTCAGAATGATTTTGTCGCCTTCGATTATTTTGCTTGCTGCAAAACGTATAGGGATTTCTGCCCTTTCGGCATGATCCTGGATAAGGTGAATTACAGCATGGATTGCCCTGTGAACTGCACCGCCAGCCTCGTCTTTGCTGCAAAAATCCTGTGGAACTGGTTTTTCCTGAAAGTGCGCGATATGGATTGCATGCTGAACAAGTTCGTCTACACCTTCGTTTTTTAGCGCAGAAATTGGAACAACTGGAACGCCGAGCAAATTCTCCATTTCGTTTATGTTGATTGAACCGCCGTTTCCTGTTAGTTCATCCATCATATTTAACGCAATTACCATGGGAATATCAAGCTCCAGAAGCTGCATAGTAAGGTAAAGGCTTCTCTCTATTGCAGAGGCGTCAAGAATATTTAAAATCGCCTTTGGTTTTTCCTTAAGGACAAAATTTCTGGAAACAATTTCTTCGCTTGTAAACGGCGACATTGAATAAATTCCCGGAAGGTCTGTTACAAGAGTTTTTGGATGACCTATTATTACACCGTCTTTTCTGTCTATTGTAACACCCGGAAAATTTCCAACATGCTGGTTTGAGCCTGTAAGCTGATTAAAAAGAGTTGTTTTTCCGCAGTTCTGGTTTCCGACAAGGGCATAGGTTAAAATCGTGCTGTCTGGAAGCGGAGTTTCGGTCTCTTTTTCATGATATTTTCCGTCTTCGCCGAGTCCTGGATGGGAAGTCAGCAAATCGTTTGAAGCGGTGGAAGTTTCTTTTTCTGCCGTTGAATCAGAAAAATCTGCGTTAGAATCTGAAAGCTTTTCTTTATATCCAATTTCGATTTTGGCGGCTTCGTCCTTGCGAAGTGTCAGTTCGTAGTTAAAAACTCGGATTTCCAGCGGATCGCCCATAGGTGCGTGCTTCATCATCGTAACTTTTACGCCGGGAATCATCCCCATGTCAAGAAAATGCTGTCTTAACGCTCCTGTTCCGCCAACTTTGCTGATAACAGCCGATTTCCCAATTTCCAAATTTTTTAGAGTTTCCATATTCTATTCACTTCTGTTTGTAAGATTATTTTAAATAACAAATGCCGCCTGAACCGTCATAGCCCTGCTTTTTTCGTCCAAAGAAACACTTTCCGGCAAAAAGGCAGCCTGCCGCCTAAAACTTCCAAATACGTTTTTTCCGTCCGAAAATTTTGAACAACAGGTGCAGTCAGTTGCAACTGTTATATTTTCTTCCAAAATTCCAGCCTTTTTTAAGACAAAAAGATTTGCTTTCGTCAAATCCAATGAATAACTCAAAAGTTTTCCGTCTGCTGTTTTTTGAATTGAATCTGAGTTTTCATTTTTGAGTTTTGCTACACATTCACCAAAATTTTCTAAAAAGTAATTTTTTCGGTTTTCGTCAATACAATAACATTCTCTTCCAATATGAGGTCCAATAGCAATGCAAATATCTTCCGCTTTTGAACCATATTTTTCGACAGCGAGCCTAACCGCTTCTCCAATTATTCCAGTTCCTTTCCAACCAGAATGAACGGCTGCAAAAACTTCTTTTTTCGAATCATACAAAAAAAGAGGCACGCAATCGGCAACTGTAACCACAGGAACAAGCATTTTGTTGTCCGTAATCAATCCGTCGCCTTTTTTGTTAAATGAACTTCTCTGAGAATTTATTTCAAAAACTGTTTTTGAATGAATAAGTTCAATGCTAACAATCTGACGCTGGCAATTGCATATTTGTTCATCGCGCGCGCATTCCCCGGAGCAAATATGAGGATGCAATTCTTCTGCAATAGCTTTTAAAGTCTTTTCTCGTAAAATATTTTTTTCGTTCCAGCGAAAGCGCATTGAACCGGCAGAAAGAAGTGTCATTCCCCATTTTTTGCCGTCTTTTAATGGCTCTCCATTTTTATAAAACGGCAAGACAATAAATTTTAAATCTTCCGACTTTTCTTCGATTTTTTTTGTAACGCAAATATAATTTACTTTGCTCATTATTTCTGCCTTATTTAGAAAAAGTCGGGCTGTCAACCTGCTCAAGCTCACGAATCATAGCATATCCGTCTGCAATTGACTGTCTTGCTTTTTTTAGACTTTCGATAAACGCCTCGTTGTTTTTTTCTCCAAGCCGCGCGAGATTTGTAAGCGCATCGTAACGGCTGTCTTTTTTTTCAAGAAAGATTCCTGTAAAACAGTTTTCCATTGTTCGACAGGCATCGCAAAATCTTGAAAGCATAGAACGGACATCGCCCTCAACACCGCGGATTATCGACTCAATTTTAGAATGAGCCTGCAAGGTGCGCAAACGTTCGCTATGAAGCTTTGTAAAAATAACTCCATATTCGCCGCCAGCAGAAAGCATCCGGTTAAGAGACTGCAAATCGACCGAAATCTGAATGAATTTATTGAAAGAATCGTTGAATTCTGAGCGGTTTTCCTTTTGAATAAAATCGCCTTCAAGCATTACAGTTTTTAAAGGCAGTTCAAATTCTGGAAATTTTTCTTTCATATACCAGTTCAAAAAACCGGCCGTAAGTTCGTAACGGAACGGCATTCCGCCCCACAAAAGCGCCCATGGACGCTCAGTCAGAAGAGGAAAAGTTTCAAGTCCAAAATTTCTGTTCAAATCAATTTTTAACTGTTCTTTTTTGCAGTCAACGCCCCAAGCCTTCCATTTTTCTTCAAAAAGTTTGCGCCAGTTGTTTTTATAGCGGACAAACCAGTCTTCACCACCAGTAAAATTTTCCGGAATCCATGCAGCATCAGAATAGACAACTCTTCCAATCGATTTTAAAGGAACGCTCGTAATAAACATTCTCATCATTGAAATATGAGATTTTGCCGTTTTCATAAAATCTGCTGCTTTTTCCGCGATTTCGTCCATTGAATCAAGAGTCCGTCCACCCGTTCCTTTGCGCGAAAAAAGATAAATCGACTCAAGAACTTCTTCATAGATTTTTACACCGTTGCACAAAATTTTTGCAAACAGCGAAATTTCGTTTTCGAGAGAACTGAAGGCGCAACAGTAATTTTTTTCAACTATTGTAGAAAAAAGCGAAATAAAACGGTCAAATGGCAATTTAGAAAACTGTTTGAGCCATTCATAGGAACGCACCGCTTCATACATATAATTTCGTCTGTCAGCAGGAATTTCATTTAAAATTCCGTCCATTTTATGAAGAAGATTCACTCTCTGTTCTGGCCGAGGACCATTTTCCATTGAAAGAGAATAAGGATCAACTTCTTCATTCATCCGCTCTTCAACTTCGCTCATTACAAGCGAGCCCAAAAACACAAGAAATGAATTTTCATCGGATTCTGCAATTAGAATATAGGGCTTAAAAAAATCTGCGCTTAGTTTTAATTCGGTAAGTTTGTCGTAAAAAGACGAAAGAAGCATATTACGTTTTGAATCGATCAGATTTGGACAATTCTTTTCGACAGAATGTGCAATCTGTAAAATTTTATGCTCGTTGTAAAGAACCTGCATAGAAGTGTTTGCAAAAATAGATTTTAGCCACAAAAAAAATCTAAAAAAAATCGATTCGTTTTTAATCTGCTCTGAAAAAGGAATTTTCGCTTCAAGGTCAGAGCCGTCTTCAAATGAAAGCGGAACTGTTTCTTCGCCAGTCGACTTCATTTTTTCCAGCATTGTAAGACGTTCAGTCTCGCTTAAACCGGAAACCAACGCATCAAAAGAGTTTCGTTCCATAATTATTCAATAAAAATCCCCAATAAAAAAAACAAGTCAAAAAACTAAACGTATTTTCAGAATATCACAGTTTTTATGCACATTCTAGCATTTTTTTTCAGAGTCGCAAGCTATAAGTTTTAAAAAACAGGATAAAAAAAATGGACTGCCTTAATTTTTCAGACAGTCCATTATCTGTTTTTTTAGAAACTACTGTAAAATTTTTTATTTATTAAGAGCTTCCACAACAAGCTCGCCCATTTTCTTTGTTCCAACGAGCTTTCCTGCCGCCTTAACTTCATCGCGCTTAGAGCCTGCAATGTCGCCTGTTCTCCAGCCTTCATCAAGAACTTTTGTTACCGCATTCTCGATTGCCTTTGCTTCCGTCTCAAGCTTGAAGCTGTAGCGCAAAAGCATTGCCGCTGAAAGAATTGTTGCGAGAGGGTTTGCAAGGTCTTTTCCTGCGATGTCAGGAGCTGTTCCGTGAATCGGCTCGTAAAGTCCTGGCCCTGTTCCGTCTCCGAGCGAAGCCGAAGCCAACATTCCGATAGAGCCTGTAATCTGGCTCGCCTCGTCTGTAAGAATGTCGCCGAACATATTGCTTGTCGCGATAACGTCAAACTGGCACGGATTGCGGACAAGCTGCATTGAAGCGTTGTCGATGTAAAGGAAGTCAAGCGCAACATCGCTGAATTCCTTGTGGACTTCCTCGGCAACTTTTCTCCAGAGACGGCTTGAATTCAAGATGTTCGCCTTGTCAACAACAGTCAAGTGCTTCTGTCTCTTCTCGGCAAACTGGAATCCGAGGCGAACGATTCTCTCGATTTCTTCCCAAGAATATTTTTCTGTGTCCCAAGCTGTTTTTCCGTCCGCGCTTGTTCCGCGCTCTCCAAAGTAGATTCCGCCAGTAAGCTCGCGCACGACGAGAATGTCAAGACCGTTTCCGACGATTTCATCTTTGAGAGGGCAGGCATCTTTAAGCTGAGGCCACATTACAGCAGGGCGAAGGTTCGCGAAAACTTTCATTCCGCCGCGAAGTCCGAGAAGGGCTTTTTCCGGGCGAATCTCTGGAGCGACGTTGTCCCATTTTGGTCCGCCGACCGCTCCGAGCAAAGTCGCGTCGCTTGAAAGACAAATGTCAAGCTGATCCTGCGGAAGAGGCTTTCCGAACTTGTCGATTGCGGCTCCTCCTGCAATCACGTTTTTGTAAGTCCATTTGTGTCCGTATTTTTTTGCAACAGCGTCGAGAACTTTTACAGCCTCGGCAACAACATCAGGACCGATTCCGTCTCCCGGAATCAATGCGATAGTTTTTTCCATGATATTCTCCTAAAAAGCACAGTTTTTTTAAGTCTTGCTTAATATTTTTAATCTCACTGAAGAATATAGCAATTTTTATATTTTTATACAATATTTCCGTCATCGGCTGTATCGTCTTCATTGGAAGTTTTTATGTCGCAATTTTCTAATGCAATATCGTCTTTTTTGATTCCTTCTCCAAAAATTACACTATTTAAATTTGCAAGATTTTTTAAAGTCACGCCTGGCACATTTACGGTAATGTCTATATTTTGCATGTCGAATTGTGTTTCACCGCCGCTCAAAGTTATTGCTTTGTTGATTTCTACAGATTTTAAAGAAAATTCGTCTTCTATCTTTGAAAGGTCAAGTTCTTCGCCGTCTTCTTTTTGGTCGATAAGTTTTTGAAGATAATTTTCGTTTTCTGCACGAAGCTCGTCTCCGTCAACAATCTTACAGGAATAAAAAAAAGCAGTTCCGGCAAAAATAAGAATCATAAATCCATAAAAAAAATTCTTTTTTGTATTTTTCATATCTAAAACCGCCTGTAAAAAAATATATTACACTATAATAAATTAAAACTTAGTGATTTTCAAATTTAATTGCAAATCTGCCTTTTTCTTATAAAATAATATTTATGACTGACAAAGAACTTGTTAATATTGCGCTTGATGCAAGAAAAAATTCATATTCGCCTTATTCAAAATACAGGGTCGGCGCAGCAGTTTTGTGCAGCGATGAAAGTATTTTTACAGGCTGCAACATAGAAAACGCTTCGTATCCATGCGGAATTTGCGCAGAGAGAACTGCAATGTCAAAGGCAATAAGCGAAGGAAAAAAAAGTTTTTCTAAAATCGCAATCTCAGGCTCTTCAGACCAATTTTGCACTCCATGCGGACTTTGCCGCCAATTTATGTACGAATTTGCCCCGGATTTAACAGTTTTGTGCTCAGACGATAAAGGAAATTTTACAGAAAAAAAACTGAATGACTTTCTTCCGGACGGTTTTGGTCCTGAAAACCTGTAATTTTTGCACCAGAGATGGGAGGGGCGGCGAAGCCGTTGCGAAGCAATGGAGCGATTTTTTGCGGAACCCGATGCCCGGCAAATTAAAAATGCCTTTTCAATCTGCTTTAATCTGCGTTAAAATACAGGAACTAATCAACAGGAGTTTTTTATGGAAGATTACAAAAAAGAATTTATAGATTTTATGGTTGAATGCAATGCGCTTAAATTCGGCTCGTTTACCCTAAAGTCTGGACGCAAATCTCCGTTTTTTATGAATGCCGGCGCCTATGTTACTGGCGGACAGCTCAAACGACTTGGAGAGTTTTACGCGAAAGCCGTTCATGACAATTTTGGAGATGATTTTGACGTATTTTTTGGACCGGCTTACAAAGGAATTCCGCTCGCTGTAGTCACAGCCCTCGCCTATTCGGATCTCTATGGAAAAGAAATTAAATATTGCTCTGACCGCAAGGAAGAAAAAGACCATGGCGCTGACAAAGGAAGCCTTTTGGGTTACAAAATAAATGACGGCGACAGAGTTGTCATTATTGAAGATGTTACAACTTCTGGAAAATCAATCGAAGAAACTTATCCAAAAATCAAATCTCAGGAAACAGTTACTGGCGGAATTAAAATTGTCGGCGAAATTGTTTCTCTCAACCGCATGGAAAAAGCTCCTGACTCAGACAAGGCCGCTCTTGAAGTAATTTCTGAAAAGTACGGCTTTCCTGCACGCGCAATCGTTTCTATGAACGATGTAATCGAATACCTTTACACTGAAGGCGACAAAAAAATAATTACCGACGAAATTAAAAAAGAAATGGATTCTTACTACAGTTTATACGGCGCAAAGTAAAAATTATGCTTCTACGCTAACCGGATTTTTGGCAAGCTGAAGGTAAATCTGATCAGCAAGTCCGAATCCGGCATTTTTTGTCATTGAAGTTGAATACTCGTCAAAAAGCATGTCTTCGTACATTTTTGAAGCAAAATCGCTTTCGCCGCTGGCTTTTACGACGGTTTTGCGCATCTGGCTCACCATCATTTTTACAAAATACGATTCAAGTTCGAGAGATTTTTCGTAGAGCTTTGAAGTACGGTCAATAGCTTGAGTTTTTACGTTTGGATTTGCCTGATTTGCGGCGGCTCCGACAGGCTGAGAATTTTTGTCGGCAACGGAATAAAAAGTTCTGGCAAAACCAGTTCCATAATCGCCATTCAGTCTTCCTTCTGGCAAAACCTGGCTGGAAGAAACTGATTTTCCGATTGAAGAAGATTCTCCGTAAACTGAACGCACAAGCTCTTCAAACTTTCCTTTTTCGGCATTGATTTTTGAACCTTGAAAAGCGCCCTGTCCGTTTGTTATTGAACTGATTCCACCGACCGTCATCATTTTAATTCACCTTAAAAAACTATCGTTTAAGATTTACTGCCGTGCTGAGCATTGAATCCGTTGTCTGAATAGCCTTTGAGTTAAACTCGTAAGCGCGCTGGGCTACAATCATCTGAACCATTTCGTTTACAACAGAAACATTCGACATTTCGACAAATTTATGTTTTGTAACGCCAAAACCGTCATATCCCGGACGACCTGCAACAGCCTCTCCAGAAGCGTTTGTCACCTTGTAAAGGTTGTCTCCAGCGGCTTCAAGGCCGGCATTGTTTGGAAAACGGTAAATTTCAAGCTGAGCTACGTCTATCGGGTCATTCTGGCCAAAAATTTTTACGCTTACACGACCGTCATCTGTAACGGCAAGAGAGTGAATATCATAACCTTCTGGTAAAATAACTTCCGGCATAACGCGCAAACCGTTTGAATTTACAAGCTGACCGTTCATATCAACCTTAAAAGAACCGTCGCGGGTATAGGCAAAACTTCCATCATACTGCTGAACACGGAAAAAACCGTCGCCTACAACAGCAATGTCCGTATCAACTCCAGTGTTTTGCAAAGATCCCTGGCTGAAAATTCTCTGTGTTGCGGCAACTTTTACACCGCTACCCTGCTGGATTCCAACTGGAGTTACAGTGTCTTCTGTTGCAGGAGTGCCTGCAAGCTTTACGTTCTGATATAAAAGATCTTCAAATTCAACACGCTGCTGTTTAAAACCTGTCGTGTTTACATTTGAAAGGTTGTTTGAAATTGCATCGATATTAGACTGCTGGCCGTTCATTCCAGTTGCGGCCGTCCACAAACTTCTTACCATTTTTTGCCCCTCCTAAAATTAACGATAAGCAGCGACTTTTGTCCAAAGAGTAGACATCATCGAATCTTCGCTCTGAATTGTTTTCTGGCTCGCTTCGTAAGCACGGTTTACTTCAATCATTTTTACCATTTCATTAACAACATTTACGTTGCTTGTTTCCATATATCCCTGCATCATTTTTGGACGTTCAAAGCCTTCAGCAACATAAGCCTCCCCAGAAATATCATTGCTTGACCACAAACTGTTTCCCATTTTTTTGAGATAGCGCTCATTGTCAAAACGAACAACTTTTATGCGGTCAATGAGCTCTCCATCTTTTGAATAAATCATTCCGTCTTCGTTTACGGTAAATTTATCGTCCTCAACGTGAATTGCACCATTTTCGCCCATAAGAGGATAACCGTCTTTTGTTTCAAGAATTCCTTCTTTTCCGAGCAAGAAATTACCGTTTCTTGTGTAGCGTTCGCCAACTGGAGTTTGAACAGCAAAAAAACCTTCGCCGCTAAGAGCCATGTCAGAAGCAGAATTTGTAGAACGGAAAGAGCCCTGTTCAAATTTTGTAAAATTTTCGTTTGTTTCAACACCAAGCCCAAGTTTTCCAATAATTGGAGCAACGTCTGCCGAGCCTACGGAAGTTTTATAAACACCGTCCGCCTGAGTTCGTCTTAAAAGAAGTTCCGGAAAAGACTTGCTTACAGAAATATCGCTTTTATAACCAGCAGTATCAACGTTTGCCAGATTATTAGAAATAGCATCCAGCCTGTTCTGCTGTGCATTCATTCCGCTCGAACCAATGTACCAACCTCTAATCATATTCGCTCCCAAAAACGCAAAAAAATACGCTACACTTTTATTATCGGAAACCATTTTTTTTGAGTTTAGCAATTTGATTTTGAATTTTGACTGCATTTTTTTTACTCTGACCGGTCAATGCGCTTTTTGGCACTAATTCTTTTTTCAAAAAACTCCAGTTTGTCCAAAGTTAAGAAAATTGTTAATTTGTTTTTAAATTAAGTTAAATTTTTTTAGAATAATTAAAGAAAAAATGTTATAATTATCTTTGTATTTTGTGGCTTGAGTTTTGCTTAAAAACAGTTGGTTTACCGTGAATAAAATTTTTATATCAATTTTTATAACTATATTGTTAATTTTGACAGCAGCACTTATTTTTGCTGTCAGATGGTTAAAAAAAAGTCTTTTTAGAGACGACCTTACAGGACTTTTAACTACAAAGAAGTTTCTTGCCGAGGTAAAAAAAACTCTAAAAAGAGCAAAAAATGTCCAGTATTCTCTCGTGTCGCTCGACATCAATTCATTCCGTTACATAACTCAGGTTTTCGGTCAAGACAACGGAAATAAGCTTTTGTCGGAGCTTGGTTCACTTTTTAGCAAAACCGCTCCAAAAGGCTCGCTTCTGTGCAGAAACTACAACGACAACTTTGCGTTTCTCATTAAGTCGACAGTTCTTCCAGTTCTCGAAGACATAATCGTAACAATGACGACTGTAAACGGCAAAATCAAAAAACTTTTGCCTCAGCATTTTAAAATTGAATTTTCAGTCGGCGTTTACGAAATAAAAGATCCAAACGAAGAACCACTGATGATTTTGGACAAGGCGCAGACTGCAAGAAAACTCGGAAAATCAAGCCTGAATCCAAAGCGAATATGCGTTTTTACTTCCCAAATGGAAATTAACAGCCAGCTTGAAAAAGATATAATTTTTGACATGGAAAGAGCTTTTAAGGAAAACGAATTTGTCGTTTACTACCAGCCTAAATTCCTTTTCAATACAGAAAAAATAATCGGCGCAGAAGCTCTTGTCCGCTGGAATCACAAAAAAAGAGGACTTTTGACACCTTCATATTTTGTTCCGATGTTTGAAAAAAACGGTTTTATTGAAAAAATCGATTTGCTCGTTTTTGAAAACGTATGCCAGTTTCTTGACCGCTGGAACAAATCTCAAAAAGATAAAAAAGAAAAACAGCCTCTCACAATTAGCTGCAACCTTTCTAGAGTCCAGCTTTATAATCCAGATGTCGCAAAAATTTACCACGATATTGCTTCAAAATACGAAATCGCGCCTTCAAAAATCGAAATTGAACTTACAGAAAGCCTGATGATGGACAATAAAGAACGTCTTTTAAAAGCTATGAACGAAATTAAAAATGCAGGATTTTCTATTTCTGTCGATGATTTTGGTTCTGGATTTTCTTCTCTCAGTCTTTTAAAAGATTTGCCGGCAAATGTAATCAAGCTCGACAAAGAATTCTTAAATACGCAAAATACGGAAAAAGAGCACATAATTATAAATTCTGTCATAAACATGGCAAAAAATCTGGATATGGCGACAGTTGCAGAAGGTGTTGAAGATGCAAAACAGTCTGCTCTGTTAAAAAAAATGGGCTGCGACATTGTTCAAGGCTATTTCTATGCAAAACCTATGCCGCAAAACAAATTTAAGGAACTTTTGGATAATCCGGATAATTTTGATTCTAAAAAAAATGATGATTCAACGGATAAAACCGAAAAAACTGATGCTAAAAAAAGTGATGAACATAAATAAACAGGCAATAATAAAATCCTGATTCAAATTTGTTTGAAAACTGAAAAAACTAGATTTATAATTAAATATATTAAAAAAATGCAATGAATGTTGCAGCGAAATATGGGAGTCACTTATGAGCACAAAAAACACAACAGAAAAAACAAGGGTAATTGCAATTATTCTTGGAGGTGGAAAAGGAACCCGACTTTACCCTCTCACAAAGGAGCGTTCAAAACCAGCAGTACCTTTTGGCGGAAAATACAGAATCGTTGACATTCCAATTTCCAACTGCATCAATTCAGGTTACAGAAAAATTTATCTGCTTACTCAGTTTAACAGCGCATCTTTACACCATCACATTACAAGAACATACAATTTCGACAATTTTTCTGGCGGATTTGTAGAAATTCTTGCAGCTGAACAAACACTAGAAAATTCTGGCTGGTTTGAAGGAACAGCAGATGCTGTACGCAAAAATATGATTCACTTTAAATCGGCTAATCCTACGCATTACATAATTCTTTCAGGCGACCAGCTTTATAGAATGAATTTAAAAGCCTTTATGGACAGCCATATTCAAAGCGGAGCTGACATCACTATTGCTACAACAGCAGTAAACCGCCAGGATGCTTCTGGCTTTGGAATTATGAAAATCGACTCAAAAAACAAGATTACGGCATTTCAAGAAAAGCCTGCAAAAGATTTAGATATTTCTGACTGGAAAATTCCTCAGAATGCACGCGGCGACCTTCCTCCTGAAAAAGAATATCTCGCTTCTATGGGAATTTACATTTTCAACGCAAAGACAATGGAAGAAGCCTTGGACAACAGCTATACGGACTTCGGAAAAGAAATCATTCCAAAATCAATCAAAACAAAAAAGGTAAATTCTTATATTTTTGACGGTTATTGGGAAGATATTGGAACAATTAGAAGTTTCTACAATGCAACTCTCGATTTGACAGAATACAATCCTGCTTTCAACCTTTATGACGTTGAAGAGCCAATTTACACTCACATGAGAAACCTTCCGCCATCAAAAATCAACGGCGCAGAAATTGAAAATTCTTTGACTTCAGAAGGATGTGTAATTACAAAAGCAAAGCTCAAGCACTCTGTAATCGGAGTTCGTTCTGTAATCGAAAACGGCAGTGAGTTAAATGGCGTAATTACGATGGGTTCAGACTTCTACGAAACAGAAGACACAAAAAAGAAGAATGAAGAAATCGGAAAACCAAACATTGGAATCGGCAAAAACTGCCAAATTGCAAGCACAATCATCGACAAAAATGCGGCAATCGGCGACAACTGCCAGATTAACATAAGCGGCAAAAAATATGAAGATGGCGACCATGGACTTTTCTACTCTGCGGACGGCATTGTCGTAATCAGAAAAGGCACTGTAATTCCTGCCGGAACAATTATCTAAAAAAATAAAGCAAAAGGAAATACGAAAAATGCCGGATTCTATGTATGATAAACTGGGAGAACTGCTCAGCGAAGCGATTGAATCCGGCAATTTTTTTTACGAAAAAGAACATTCCTCTCTGAATATAGAACAAAAATCTTATGAAGAAGAAAGAGAAAAAAAAATATGCATAGATTCAGTTCAATGGAAGAATAAAAAAAAGCCTTATGAGAAAAATCCGCTTAAAAATAAAATTTTACTAAAAAACGCAGGAACAGAAATTCAAAAAGCCGCGGCAATAATCGGCATAACAGACGAAATGTCTTTAGAAGACGCAAAAAAGCAGTTTAGAAAAAAAATTATACGGTTTCATCCTGATAAAAATGCCGACAATGAAATTATGAGAAAAATTACAAAAGAAAAAACAGAACAGATTCTCTCAAACTGGAAAATTCTCGAAGAGTGGTTTTCCAAGATTTTAGCAAAAAACTTAAAAAACTAAAAACAACGCAAAAAGCAGTTTTTCATTTTAATATGATAAAAGTTATTCTTCTTCCGGCTCGGAACTTGCCGCAAGGCCGTATTCGTTCAGCTTGCGGTGAAGAGTTTTTCTTCCGATTTTTAAAATATCCGCTGTCTTTGTTTTGTTTCCGTTGTTCAATTCAAGATTTTCAAGAATAATCATTTTTTCGGCATCTTCAAGGCTAATTCCATAAGGCACAAGAATTCCCGAACTGTTTTTTTTGTTTTCCAGTTGAATCGTCAAGTCTTCCGCCTGAATTTCATCTCCGCTCGCCATAACGACGGCACTTTCCACGCAATGCTGAAGTTCACGCACGTTTCCAGGCCAATCATAATTGAAAAGAATATTTTTTGCAGAATTAGAAAAGCCTTTTATATTCTTGTTGTTTTCCTTGTTGTATTTTGAAAGAAAATTGTTTAGCAAAAGCGGAATATCGTCTTTTCGCTCACGCAATGGCGGCACCGTAATTTCAATTCCCTTAAGGCGAAAATAAAGATCTTCGCGGAAATGTTTTTGTTTTACCTCATCTTCGAGTTTTTTGTTTGTGGCAGAAATTACACGGACATCGACCTCAATCGTTTTTTCTCCGCCAACGCGTTCAAACTTTTTTTCCTGCAAAACTCTTAAAAGCTTAACTTGAACTCCTGGATTTATTTCGCCGATTTCGTCCAAAAAAATTGTTCCGCCGTCAGCAAGCTCAAATTTGCCTTTATGCAGAGTTTCAGCGCCAGTAAAAGCGCCTTTTTCATGACCAAAAAGTTCGCTTTCGAGCAAAGACTCGCTTAAAGCCGCACAATGCACTTTTATAAAAGGCTTGTCCCGTCTTGAAGATTTTTGCTGAATTGCATCCGCAACAACTTCTTTTCCAACGCCGCTTTCCCCCGTTATCAATATGCTTATCTTTGAATCTGCAACCTTGTTTATAAGATTGTTTACTTTTTGAAGGGAAGGACTTTTTCCAACCATATTGTCTGACGATTTTGACTTAACTTCGGATAAAAGCTCCTGATGCTGCAAGCTAAGCTCCCTGCCCTTGAGCGCCCGCTTTACAACAAGTTCCAAATGCTCAAGATTGAGAGGCTTTGTCAAAAAATCGTACGCACCGTTTTGCATTGCGGATACGGCAGCATCAATTGAACCGTGGCCTGTTAAAACAATTACAGGAATTCCCGGCATTTCGCGTGTCACTTTTTTTAAGACATCCTCTCCGTTTGTTCCAGGCATTCTCAAATCTGTAATTACAAGGTCAATATCGCCTTTTGAAAGAAATTCCAGACCTTCATCGCCGTTTGCGGCAATTTTTACATCATAGCCGTCCATTTCAAAGTCGGCAGCAAGTCCTTCACGGATATTTTTTTCATCATCAATTACCAAAAGTGTAAATTTCATCTGCCCTCCTCATCGTGAGTCAAAAGTTTTTTCTGCGTCTGCGGAATTGGAATCGTAATTGTAAATTCAGAACCTTCGCCCAAAACCGAATCAACGCTAATATCTCCAGAAAATTCTTTTATGATTTTATAGGACATTGCCATTCCCAAACCAGTGCCGTTTGCTTTTGTCGTGTAATAAGGCTCAAAAATTCGGGATTTTACTTCTTCGCTCATTCCCGTGCCGTTGTCCGAAATTTTCAAAATAAATCTATCATCTTTTGCTTCTGTTTTTATAAGAATTTTTCCAAAAAACACTTCTTCAAAAGCGTTTGCCTTTATGCTTGCGTGGAACCGATCTTCGATTGCAGCAAGCGCGTTTTGAGCAATATTTACCAGCACTTCTCTAAAAAGTTTTTCATCAATTAAAAGCTTTGGATCTTCTTTGCAAAGTTCGGATTCAACCTTGATTTTTTTTTCGTTAAATTCAGGCGTTATAAAACCAATAAAATCTGTTAAAAGAGCATTTACCTTTACGAGCGAAAAATTTGCAGAAACAGGACGAACTGCCATTAAAAAATCAACAACAATCTTGTTCAAACGGTCAATTTCCTGGTTTACAACTTCAAGATAATTCTCTGTAAACTTCGGATCTGGCAACATTCCATCGCCTTCCCGCTTTTTTCTGATCGCCTTTTGCAAAAGTTGAATATGAATGCTTATTGCTCCAAGCGGATTTTTTATTTCGTGAGCAACGCTTGCAGCAATGTTTGTAAGACCGGCCATGGTTTCCATTCGATGAAGCAAAACTTCCTGACTACGCTTTTGAGTTACATCTTCAATCATTATTATGCTGCCGGAGATTTCGTTATTTTGAACAAGTGGAATTACAGAAATTTCAATAAATCTTACAGAACCGCCAGGCGTAGAAACCGTGTATTCTTCGCTCAAATTTGTGCAGTTATTTTCATCGCAGCCTTTTAAAAATTTACAAATTTCTTCATCATCAATAAAATCGTAAAATTTTTGATTCCGGTTTTCTTCTGGAGAAGATTTTAAAGGCAGATAGCGTTCAGCAGCTTTATTTATCTGAGTAACTTTCCAGTTTTTTTCTACGCTTACAAGTCCAGTAGAAAGAGATTGAAAAATTGACTGAAAAACTTCGTTTTGATTTTTTATTTCGTTAAAAAAAAGCTCAATCTGCCCTGGAGACAATTTTGAAAGCTTTTCATATACGCGATTTGAAAATTCCTGCATAAATCCTCCAATAAAACTCCGCGTTAACGGCTAGCCACGGATGGCGAGAACCACAGTTTGAGAAAGCAACGCTTTGAGCAAAATATGGTTATAAAAATTACAAAGATGCAATTTTTATCATGCCTCCTCCATAATCCAATCCGTAATTTTTGTTCAGACAGTTTTAAAACAGATTCGCCTTTCTGATTCCCGCCAAATCCCTGTAAAGTTTTTCCAATGCTGCAACTGGTTTTTGATTATAAACAGAAACATTGTTAAAACACTGCCTTACAGCCTGAATGTTTTTTATTTCGACTTCTGCGTTTCGTCCAGAATTCTCATTTTTTTCAACCGGATTTTTTTGAGATTCAAGAATTCCCTGCAAAAAAATTTTGAACATTGTGCGCGGCTCAAAATCTTCGCATTTTTTTACGATTTCGCTAATTTGAATAAGTTTATTTTCCCTAATTCCGTTATAAAAAAAATCCGCCGTTGATTTTATATCTTTGGGAGAAACTGGCAAAAAAGTCTGTAAATATTCTTGAATTTGCCCGTTTCCCTTGTCAGCGCTGTCATGAAAAACCCTTTCAATTACTTCGCGCTGCTGATTTTGAGTACGTTCGACAAAACTGTAAGTGCGAACCCTCGAAAGAATAGTCGGCATTACGGCTCCACGGCTCGCAGTCGTAAGAATGAATACAGCATCTTCCGGCGGTTCTTCAAGAATTTTTAAAAGCGCATTCCTACAACTTTCGTTCATTTTGTCCGCATTTTCTATAATAAGAACTTTTTTTCCGTCATTAGATTTCATTCTTGTCCAAAAAGCAGCCTTTCTGATATGGTCAATAGGAAGAGAATCGTACATAAAAATTGATTCCAGTTTTTGCGCAGACTGAAGAACTTTTTTTGTAATTTCTTCAAGCTCTTCATTCGCAGGAACAGGAAATTCAGGGTTAAGGCGTTCAAGCTGTTCGTTTATTTCTTCTACAAGCGGCGAAAGCTTTGAAAGCTTGTCATCGCCTTCCCACAATACAGGGCTAAAACGCAAAACAAGCTTCCGAACAGAACGAATATAAAGGTAACGGGCAGCAGGCAAATGTGAATAATTATTTGCTCCAGCGTCCAAAAGAGTTCTTGTGGCAGCAAGAATTTCCAGGGAACAGTCACGAGGACCCGCCAAAATGATATTTGTTCCGGCAAGTTCTTTTTGCTTTCGGCAGGAAGGACAGTTGCAAAGCCAGTTTCCTTTTTTTTCTGGCAAATGTTCTGTACAAGAAAGAATTCTTGCAAGCTCAAGCGCACATGTCAGTTTTCCGGAAGATTGAGGACCAGAAAGCAAAATCGAAGAAGGAAGTGTTTTGTTTTTTATATCGAGCATCAAAAGAGAGGCCGCGTCCTGATACAGAAGATTTTCAAACATTAGACAAAAACCGCTCCCAAAGTTACAATTGGTTTTGCAAGAATTGGTGAAAAATATGTCCAAAAAAATGTACTATCAATAAAATCAGTAGAAAACCACGGCTGAGCTTTTAACACGATTACAATTGCGCTGACAATTACAAGTCCTTCGGCCATTCCAATAGCAAATCCCAAAATTTTATCAAGACTTTTTAAGATTTCACCTTTAAAAATTCCTGCAATAACCGTCTGCAAAATTTTTACGAATAAAAAAACAACTATAAACAGAAGTATAAATGAAATAACAAGACAAACGCTCTTTATTTTTATTATTTTTTCAAGAAAAGGACTTAAACTGCCGCAAAAAAACACGGCGACAAGAATTCCAGCAACAAGAGCAAGTTTTCCGAACAATTCCTTTAAAAAACCTTTTGCACAAGCAGCTATCGCAAAAAATAAAACTATTATAAAAAAAACTACATCAATAAAGCCAAAATGCATTATTTTTCTCCTATAAAAAGTCAATATTAAAACTTCAGTCTTAGGATTGACTTTTTAAGTTGCTTCGCAACAAAGTAAGAAACAACAGATTATAAGAAAGTTTGCAACCAAACTTTTAAAGATAAAAACAGACGCCATTTTCGGCTGTTTTTATCTTACACTCCTATAAAAAGTCCGCGTTAGCGGCGAGCCATGGATGGCGAGAATCACAGTTTGTGAAAGCAACGCTTGAGCAAACTATGCTGATAAAAATTACTTCCTTGTAATTTTTATCATATCTCCATATTTTTCAATATTTTTTAAAATCAATTCAGCAATTTTTAAGGAAGCTCTTTTTCCAGATACAAGTTCTGCCATTTTTTTAGACATCAAATCTCTTTCTTTTTTATCCAAGAGTTTTTCAAGACAATTTTTTAAATTTTCAAAAATAGCTTCGTTTCCAGTCAATACAAAAGCAGCTCCACGCTCCTTAAAGAAATTTGCATTGTCAACTTGATCACCTCGAGTTCCATTTCCACATAACGGAATAAGAACAGAAGGCTTTTTTTCAACAGCGCTTTCCCAGACAGTATTTGCCCCTGCCCTCGAAAGAATAACGTCCGCACAAGCAATAACGTCCGGCATCTGCTCATAAATAAACGGATAAGGAAAATAACTGTCCGTTTGAGCAGGAACAAAACTTGCATCTTTTGAACCACATTGATGAACTACGTTAAAATGCTCTGTCAGCCAGGCCAAATTTTCTACAACAAGTTCATTCAACTGATGAGCGCCAAGGCTTCCACCGAGCACAAGAAGAACAGGCTTTTTTAAATCCGCATTCTTTCCTTCAAAAAGAAATTTCCGTCCTTTCTGTGCATCAGCTTCATAAAACACAGGGCGAACAGGATTTCCAGTCACAACGGCAAGGCTCTGCTTGCTCTTTGGAATAAATTTTACAGTTTCTGGATAAGAAACCAGAATTTTTGAAGCAAAGCGCGAATTTATTTTTGTTGCAAGTCCTGGTGTAAAATCACATTCATGCGTAAAAACAGGAATCCGCAAAATTCGCGCGGCAAAACAAGGAGGAACAGAAACATATCCGCCTTTAGAAAAAACAACAGCCGGACGAATAAATAAAAGCCTGAAAAAAGAAACTGCAATTCCCGCGATAATTTTAAAAACATCAAAAAAGTTTTTTATTGAAAAATATCGCCGGAGTTTACCGGAAGGAACTGCGCAAAACCTGTCGGCACTTCCGCTTTTTTCGACAAGGGTTCTGTCCATTCCGGAAGAATTTCCGAACCAGTAAATTTTTATTTTAAGATTATTTTTTTTTGCAATTTTCTTTAATTCATCGGCAACGGCAAGTCCAGGGTAAATATGTCCGCCTGTTCCGCCACCAGCAAAAACAATTCTTATGCTCATCGTGTTATTATGACACAGTTTTTTTTTTTAGACAAGAAAAAAGCCGGCTGAAAATTCAACCGGCTCAATTTTAAAATCCACTTAAAAAACTACAGAGAAAGCCTTAAACTTGCAGCTCCTGACCACAAGCCGTCATCTGTAATATGGCGCAAGTCGGCAGTAATACTAAGAGTAAAGTCGAGGACAAAGAAATTTACGCCTACACCTGCAAAAATCTGAGGCTGAATTGCATTAAAGTCAAACGAATCTGTCTTATAAGAACCGTTGTCTTTAACCTTTGCTCCAAGTGTTCCAGCTACACTTTCAATCTGTTCTGCATAAGATCCGCTATAAGCCCAGTCCCAAGTATTGTCCGCTTTAGAAACAAGCCCTCTCAAACCAACAAACGGGGTTACAAAAAGGAATTTTTTAGAAACCTGAGCCTGGAAATACATTGTGTGAACTTTGTAATCAACATTTGCCTTCGCATAATCCGAAGAAACTCCAAAAGTTCCCTGATTATAGAAATAACCTGCACCTACACTGATTTTTGGCATTACAAGTCCGCCCTTAAAGAGAGCATAACGCACGTCCATTCCGACTGTAAGCAAATCAACATCCAAGTCTGCACCGAACTGTGAAGTGCTCATTTTTCCAGTTTTCATAACAGCAATGTCAAAATCGAAAGGAAGCAAAATTCCGCCAATACGAAGATCAGCCGTAAAAACCGGGAAATAATAGCTGCTCTTAATGTCAATGTCGTCAAGCTGCAAAGCTTCGATAGCCTGCTTTAATCCGCTTGTATCAATGTGAGTAAAACCAATATTTACTCCTCCACCAAGATTAGGCGGAAGCGAAATCAACTGGCCGATATAAGCGTCAGACCAAACATTCTGCTGAGTTGCAGCCTGAGGAACCGCAGCTGCAAGCTGTTTTGAAAAATCATCAAAACCATTGCTAATTTCATCTGCCTGCGAATTAAAATTATCAACCCAATCTTTTGTAATATCCTCGATTTTTAAGGCAAAAACTGATGTAGAAAGAAGTGTAAAAATCGCAACCGATCCCCAAAATTTTATTTTTTTCATTGAACTATCCTCCTGATAAAAAACAAACAACTTAATTTCAAAAACAAAAGCTGAACGAAACAATCGTCCGACTTATAGAATTGTAACGCAAAAATAATATCTTAGAAATAATTTTATTTTAAAAATTTAAAACAAAAAAGGCTTCTGAATTTACCAGAAGCCTTTGCCACAGGTTGGAATCGAACCAACGACATACGGATTTTCAGTCCGGCGCTCTACCAACTGAGCTACTGCGGCGTTGATGTATAATACTATACCTAAATTGATATTTTTGGTCAATAGCAAATTTCCAATTTTTTTTTATTTTTTACTTTTTTTTCGCCACGCAAAACTTTTTATTTTTTTTGCGCAGCAAAAACATTCGAATTCTAAAAATTGAAAAATTAGAATTTAATTTTTCTGTCTGAATCTTTATAATATTCTGCACGCATTGCACGAATCTGCTCGTCTGCCATGTAATCATCAAACGGCATCATACGGTCAATTACGCCTTTCGGTGTAATTTCGACTATGCGATTTGCAATTGTAGAAATGAATTCGTGGTCGTGACTTGTAAAGAGAATTACCCCCGGAAAATCAACAAGCGCACGGTTTAAGCTTTCAATTGCTTCAAGGTCAAGATGATTTGTCGGGTCGTCCATAATAAGGATATTTGAACCGGCAAGCATCAATTTTGAAAGCATGCATCGGACTTTTTCGCCTCCGGAAAGAACCTTCACTTTTTTAAGCGATTCATCGCCAGAAAAAAGCATTCTTCCCAAGAATCCACGGACATAAGCATCGTCCTGCTCTTTTGAGAACTGTTTTAACCATTCGGTAATATTGTAGTCATTATTGAAAAACTGGTTATTATCACGTGCCAAATAAGAACAGCTTGTCGTCTGTCCCCAGAAATACTCTCCGCTTTCTGCCTTTTTTTCACCAGAAATTATGTCGAACAGTGAAGAAACAGCGTTGTGCTCAACTCCGACAAATGCAATCTTGTCAGTGCGGTTTACAATAAGACTAAAGTCGTTCAAAAGTTGAACTCCATCTTCGTCTTTTGAATTGAGTTTGCGGCATTCAAGAACATTGTTTCCGATTTCACGGTCAGGTTTGAACTGTACAAACGGAAATTTGCGGCTTGTAACAGGAAGGTCATCAAGTTCAAGTTTTTCGAGAATTTTCTTGCGGCTGGTTGCCTGACGAGATTTTGCGGCATTTGAAGCGAATCTCTGGATAAATTCTTTCAAATCCTTTGCTTTTTCTTCGTTTTTACGCTTCTGATCCTTTGCCTGCTTCTGAAGAATTTGGCTCATCTGGTACCAAAAGTCATAGTTTCCGGCAAACTGAGTAATTTTTCCGTAGTCAATATCGCAAATAACTGTACAAACAGTATTCAAAAAGTGGCGGTCGTGGCTTACAACGATTACAACGTTCTCAAAATCAAGCAAAAAGTCTTCAAGCCAGCTAATTGACTCAAGGTCAAGACCGTTCGTCGGTTCGTCAAGGACAAGAATGTCAGGATTTCCAAAAAGAGCCTGGGCCAAGAGAACACGGACTTTCTGAGATTCATCAAGCTCGCTCATCATTTTATCATGATATTTTTCTTCAAGACCGAGGCCAGAAAGCATCTGCTCAATCTGGTTTTCTGATTCGTAACCGCCGAGTTCTCCAAACTGAGCCTCGAGTTCTGCCGATTTTATTCCATCTTCTTCGGTAAAATCTTCTTTCGCATAAATTTCATCGCGGGCCTTAGAAACTTCATAAAGTTTTGGATACCCCATCATCACAGTTTCTTTTACACTGTAACTGTCAAATGCAAAGTGGTCCTGTTTTAGAACGGCCATGCGTTCTCCAGGAGTTATGATAATTTCGCCGGAATCGCGGTCCTGCTCACCGGAAAGAACTTTTAAGAAAGTCGATTTTCCTGCGCCGTTTGCACCGATAATTCCGTAGCAGTTTCCTGCCGTAAATTTTAAATTTACGTCTTTAAAAAGCGGTTTTTCACTAAAATGAAGGCTTACGTCCGAAACTGTAATCATTTATTTTCTCCCTTTTAAAAGTTGATTTGGTTATTTTTTACTTATTCTGCTATTTTGAAAAGAATTTCTTAATTCTATCAAAAATTCCAACTTTTTTATTATTTTTTGAACTTACTTTTGAAGCAGGCTTTTTATTTTGTCCGTTAAAATTCTGCTTTTGAGACGATTTTTTTCCGCTGTTTTTTGAAAAATTATTTTTCGCGTTTTTGCCAGATTTCCCGTTTTTAGAAGAACCGGCATTTTTCAAAGAATTCTTCGATGCCGACGATTTTTTATTTTCCGAAAAAGAACTGCCTGTTTTTGAAAAGCTTGAATATTTTTCCTTATAATATTTCATTCTTTCATCAGCAGTCATTTCGCTCAATTTTGCAAGCTCTTCATCGGTTGAGCGGCGTTTTGCAGAAGATTTTGAATTCACATTTTTTTCGTATCTTCCTGCCGATTTTCCATCTTGCTTTCTTTCTGAGCGCCTTGAGAATGATTTTTGTTTTCGCTCGCGTTCTTCCCGTTTTTTTTCAGAATCAAGTTTTATATAAACATTGCGGCTCTTATCTTCAACAAATTCTTCCTTATCTGCAAGTCTTGAAGGAATCTGTTTTTCGATATAACGCTCAATCGGCATTAAAGAATAAACGTCCTGCTCAGAACAGAAACTGTAGGCTTTTCCGCTTTTTCCGGCACGAGCGGTACGTCCAATTCTGTGAACATAATTTTCCGCTTCGTTAGGCAAATCAAAGTTTACAACCATCGCAAGGTCGTTCACGTCAATTCCGCGCGCCGCAACATCGGTCGCAATAAGACATTTTATTTTTCCGTCTTTAAAATTATCCATAATCTTAAGACGGCGGCTCTGCGGCAAATCTCCGATTATAAATTCATTTTTAACGCCGTTCAATTTTAGACGTTTTGAAAGAATTTCGCACATTTTTTTTGTATTGCAGAAAATAATCAGGCTTTCAGGATTTTCTTTCTGCAAAATTCCAAGCAAAAGAGGAATTTTGTCATCGCTCGCAACATGAATAAGCTCCTGATCGATTTCATCAACCGTAATATTTTCTGCCTCGATTACGATTTCTTTTGCGTCTTTCGTATATTCCCAGGCAAGGTTTTTTACATAAGAATTCAAAGTTGCAGAGAAAAGCATTGTCTGGCGAATGTCAGAGCCTGGTAAAAATCTTACGATTTTTCGCAAATCTGGATAAAACCCCATGTCAAACATTCTGTCAGCTTCGTCAATTGCAAGATAGGCAACACTGTTCAAGTCCATTTTTTTTGATTCGTGCAAATCAATTATACGGCCTGGAGTTCCGACAATAATATCAACACCCTTTTTAAGTTCGTCAATCTGATTTTCGTAACCAACTCCACCATAAAAAGAAGCAGTTTCAAGACCAGAAAATTTTCCGAGCTTTTTGGCTTCTTCTTCAACCTGAACAGCAAGCTCCCTCGTCGGAACCATTACGAGCGCTTTTTTGCCTTCGTTTTTTCCGCCGCTCAAAAGCTGCTGCATAATTGTCACAAGAAAAGCAGCCGTTTTTCCAGTTCCAGTCTGAGACTGAACATAAAGATCGCTTCCATCGAGCGAAACTTCAAGCACCTGTTTTTGAACCGGTGTACATTCTACATAACCGGCTTCGTCAATTCCTCTAAAAAGGCTTTCGTTTAAATTTAATTCTGAATAATTCATAATGCCAACACTAAAAAATTTGAAAAAAGTAATTTACCAGCATCTGCAAAAAGAACCACATAAAAGGCAGAAATTCTAAAGATGCCGTCAATTTTTAATTCATTGTATTTAACAACTTAAAAACGCAGTTTTAAGAAAAACTCTGAAAATTATACTGTTTATTGCACTTTGTTTCAACTTTAATGCAATTATGCTATGTATTTTTTCAAGTTTTTCGGATATATTTTTTATTTATGCAAAATAACGATAATACACAGAAAAAACTTCAATATCAGGCAGAACTTTTTGCAAACCGCCTTTCAAAAAAATACAAGCTTTTAAAAAAATGGGCGCGCAAAAACAGAATAAGCTGCTACCGCCTTTACGACAAGGACATTCCGGAAATTCCTCTTGCAGCCGACATCTACGAGTTTCTGCCGGACGAAATTTCCGACAAAACAGGATGCGCTTTCTTTCTCCGCGAAAACGACCTAAACATTTCGTCAAACGACCAAAACGCAATCTCAGAAACAAAAATGCGCACTTATCTCCATCTCTATCTTTACGAGCGCCCATACGAAAAAGACGAATCTGAAGAAGAAAAATGGCTTGACTCAATGGCAGAATCAGCCGCAAAAGTTTTACAGATTCCGCAGTGCCATATCATAAAAAAACTCCGAAAAAAGCAAAAAGGCGACAGCCAATACGAAAAACTGGAAACTCAAAATAAAATCGAAGGAACGACACAAGAATGCGGCCAGCTTTTTAAAATCAACCTAAGCGAATACCTCGATGCAGGTCTTTTTTTAGACCACCGCCCTTTACGAAACCTTGTCCGACAGACAGTTCAAGGCAAATCTGTACTAAACCTTTTCTGCTACACAGGAAGTTTTTCAGTTTATGCGGCAGAAGGAAGGGCAAGCCGCATCGAAAGCGTCGATTTAAGCAACACATATATTTTATGGGCAAAAGAAAATATGGCATTAAACGGCTTTACAGACAATGCAAAATACTTTTACACACGACAAGATGCAACAGGCTTTTTAAATCAAAAAAATGCGGAAGTTCCAAACGAACAGGGAACAAACCGCTACGACACAATAATCCTCGACCCGCCAACTTTCTCAAATTCAAAGTCTACGCAAAACGTGCTGGACATAAACCGCGACTGGCTCGCTCTCTGCGAAAAATGCCTCAAAATTCTAAAACCAAAAGGCACTCTTTATTTTTCAACAAACAGCCGCCGCCTCTCGTTCAGCGAAGAAGAGCTGCGTCAAAAACTTCCAGAACTCAAACTCCAGATTCAAGACATAACAGTCCAGACAATTCCAGAAGATTTCAACGGCAAAAAACCACACCGCTGCTGGAAAATCTCATTATTTTAAATAAAAAGCAGGGCGTTCCGGCTTACACCGCCGGGTGTTTCGCGGTTCCGCCTTTTGCTTCATTAAAATTGCAGTTTCGCAAAACAAAACTGCAATTTTAACGGCTTCCCCGCCGCTGCACCCCCTAACGCAAAATTCATTCAAACAAAAAAAATCCACCTCAAAAAGAAGTGGATTCTTTCAATCAGACAAATTTTCTTACTTTGATTCTTTGTTTGTAAGACCAAAACGTTTGTTGAATCTTTCGATACGTCCTGCTGTATCTACAAGTTTTTGTTTTCCTGTGTAGAATGGATGGCAGGCAGAACAAATTTCAACATGAATGTTCTGTACTGTTGAACGTGTTTCGATTACATTGCCACACTGGCATGTAATTTTTGTCATTTTGTATTCAGGATGAATACCAGCTCTCATTTTTTATCTCCTTTACTGCTTGCCCGGCATTAAAGCAACCCCAGTCACCACTAGCTTACGCAAAATAAAAAAAGCGTTTCTATCATTCCATCACTGTTAGGAAACAAGTTAATACCACAAGCGTATTTTTAATTTTACATTTTTTGCAAAGCTTTAGTCAATACCAAGTCAGCCTAATTTATAGCCGCAGAGCCTGTATTCATTGCCGCAAGAAAAGCTTTATTATCCTTGCTTTTTTTCATTTGCTGCAAAATAAGTTCAGTAATCTCAATGTCTTCCATTGGCGCAATAACTTTGCGCAAAATCCAAATTTTCTGAAGCTCATCTTCTGTAAGCAAAAGCTCTTCTTTACGGGTTCCAGATTTTTTAATATTGATTGCAGGAAACAGTCTTCTTTCTGCAAGCTTGCGGTCAAGGTTAATTTCAGAGTTTCCAGTTCCTTTAAATTCTTCAAAGATAACCTCATCCATGCGGCTTCCTGTTTCAATGAGAGCCGTAGAAACAATCGTCAAAGAACCGCCCTCTTCTATATTGCGGGCAGCGCCAAAAAACCGCTTAGGCTTATGCAAAGCATTAGAATCAACACCGCCAGACAAAACTTTTCCGGAAGTTGGAACTGTAATATTGTATGCACGTGCAAGACGAGTGATTGAGTCCAAAAGAATTACTACATCGCGTTTATGCTCTACAAGACGTTTTGCCTTTTCAAGAACCATCTCTGCAACCTGAACGTGACGTGTAGCCTGTTCATCAAACGTTGAAGAAATAACTTCTCCCTTGATTGCGCGCTCCATGTCTGTAACTTCTTCCGGACGCTCATCAATAAGAAGCACAATTAAATAAACTTCCGGGTTATTCTGAATTATTGCGTTTGCAATTTTCTGCATAAGAATTGTTTTTCCGGCTTTTGGAGGAGCAACAATCAAAAGACGCTGGCCTTTCCCAATTGGAGCAAACAAATCAACAATTCTACCAGAATATTCATCGCTTACAGTTTCCAAACGCAATTTTTCATTTGGATAAAGCGGAGTCAGATTTTCGAATGGAACACGCGTCTGTGCTACGCGAGGTTCATCAAAATTTACGGTTTCGATTCTTAAAAGTGCAAAAAAACGTTCACCTTCTTTTGGAGAACGGGTCTGTCCGTAAACAGTGTCGCCGGTTTTAAGATTAAAAAGACGAATCTGGCTCGGACTAATATAAATATCATCCGGTCCAGGAAGATAACTGTTCTGCGGAGAACGCAAAAATCCGTAGCCGTCAGGAAGAATTTCAAGAGCACCAGAAGCAAAGATAAGTCCGCCATGTTCTGTATGCGCTTTAAGAATATTAAAAATAACTTCCTGCTTTTTCATTGAAGGAATATCTTCTTCGGCACAGCCGTATTGAATTGCCATAGAACGCAATTCCGGCATGCTCATTTTTGTAAGGTCATTGATTAAAAGACGTGGTTTTGATTCGTATTCTTCAGGATTTTCGATTATCTGGGCAGCGGCTGTCGCTTCGTCTCTGGCGGCGTTTCTTGCAGCAATTCTTTCTCTGTAGGAAGTTCTTCTGTTATTGCCGTTGTTATGCTGGCGATTGTTATAAGCGCGTTCTGTTCTTTCGGCTCGTTCACCATCTGTTTTTGAAACTACAACCCTTCTCCGCGGTTTTATAACAACTCGAGTCCGGCGCCCTTCCGTTTCTGAAGGATTTTCTTCTGTTTCCGTCGCAACAGAAGATTCTTCGGAAGCAGGATTCTCAGGCTCATCTTCTAACGAACAATCTTCTTCAGCTTCGTTAACTTCCGGTTCTGCAACAGATTCTTCCTGAACTGGTGCCGGACTTTCAAAAGATTCTGGCTGAATATCCAACTCCAGCTGATTTTGAACATCCTCATTATCATTTTTCAAGTCTTCGGATTTGTCCAAAAAACGGCGCTTAATCAATGCCATTTTAATTCTCCATAAAAAAAATAATAAAAACTGTAAAATTTTATAAATTATCTACAGACTTTTTAAATTAAAAATATCCATCTGTAAAATTATTAAAAACGGTTAAAAAAACTAAAAACTTTTCAAGGATTTTTCGTTAAAAGAATTGATTACTTATTATATTATTCTAGCAATAAAAAAGTCAATAAGATTTATTTTTTAATCAAAAGACTCCAAATTGCTGTTTTAATGAGGCAAATCTGATTTTATAAGCAAAGCCTGTTTAAATTCGTCAGAGGCAACAGAAAAAATATCAACATCTGGAGGATTCTGCAACATCGTAACACTGCCTTCAAAATCTACATTGTCAGCAATCCTTATTCTTCCAGTCACAACATCACCAAAAACACTGCTTCCAGAACACATTTCGACACGTTCTTTTGCTTCTATATTGCCTTTTACTTTTCCAGAAATCACAAGAGAATTTACTTTGATTGACTCCACATCGCAAAGTGCGGTTTTGTCAATTTCTAAATCTCCGGTCGCATTTATTTTTCCGCTGAATTTTCCTGTAATCACAAGATTGTCAGTAAACTCGAGTTCTCCGTCAAATTCTGTTTCCTGACCAAAAACAGTCAGATTTTTTTTCTGATTTCCTTCTTTTTCAACTCTTTTATTCAGTTCAATATTTTGCGACATATCTACTATTTTACCTTATTTATTTCAACTTCGCAATACAGAAAATTTTCAGAAAAAGGATTTATCATTTTCTTCACTTTGCCAAAACCGTCGATATAGCAGGTTTGACCGCTGTTTGAAGAACGAATCATCGGAATTCCATTTTCCATTGAACAAAAGCTTGCGGCCGCAAGATGCTGCATCTGACAAGCTCTGCTATAACTCCAGGAATCATTTGAAAGGCTGATAAAAAGCTCCGCCCCCATTTTTGCCATTTTTTCGCCGACTTCAGAAAAAGTATCTTCAAAGCAAATTGGAGTTCCGATTAAAATTTCTCTAAACTTTAACAGCTTCATTTTTTCACCTTCAAGCCAATAACGGCCGCTTATTACGCTCTGCTGGTAATACTCAGGAAAAAATCCTTTCAACGGAAAATCTTCAGAAAAAGGCACAAGATGATTTTTTTTGTAAACCTGCCAGTTTGGAAGCACTGTCTGTCTTGAATTAACAATTGGCTTTATTGGGGAAAACAAAAGAGCGCTGTTATAATTTTTAAAACTCGTTCCAAGAATAAAGTCGCATTTTTTTGAATTTATGTAATCAAAAAGGTCAATCGCCATCTCAGAACGCTCATCTTCGCGTCCAAAACGCAATTTTTTATCAAAAGCAGAAACCACATCAACAACAACGCTGGTTTCCGGCCAAACAACAATCTGAATGTCAGGATGCTGCATAAGAGCCTTATCTGTAAGCCGTTTTAAGCTTTCAATTTCTTTTTTATACTGCTCAATTCCATCTTTTCTTGGCTCCGCATTATTTTGAATTAAAACCGTCTTCAAAGTTGAAGAAGGCTCTGTTTCTTCAACAAAAAAACCTATAAAAATATGCTGAATAAAAAGAACTGCAAAAAACAGCGCTCCACCAGCCTGCACAAAATTAAAACGTCTGTATTTTATGACATAAGAAACATTCGCAACAACAATACAGTTAAAGAAAATAATTAAAAAATCCAGTCCCCAAATTTTTGTATATCGGACAGCTCTTGTTAAAACAGGAATTTTCCACTGAGTATAAGCAGAAACTCCGTATCCAAAGGCAAAATATCCTTTTGTAAAAAGGAATTCTGCAAAAAAAAGAATCAGAATATTAAAAATAAAAGCATATTTCCTTGTTTTTGAAAAAAATTGCAAAAGAGCAAAAATTATAGCCCAGTAAACTCCAAAAAGAGAATAAACACCTAAAGCCGCAAACACATCGTAACGAATAAGCCAAAAACAAAAAAGAAAATAACTGATAAAACCATAGGCAAAGCCTGCCAAAGCAGATTTTTTCAAGCTAAATTTTGGAATTATAAATAAAAAAGGAATATAATAAAACCAAGCTAACAAAAAAAGCCCGTTTTTAAAAATAAAATTAGGATGTGAAAGGAATTTTAAGAAAGATGATAAAAGAACAGAAGCGACTACCTGAATCAAGGCTCATCTTCCTTTTTTACTCAACAGTAGCCGAAGATTCAAAAACAGGAAGATCCCAAAGGGATTTTTTTAATTCCTGTCCAGCCCTAAACGCAGCCACAAAATGCGGCGCAACGGTAAGCTGCTCTCCTGTTTTTGGATTGCGGGCTTTTGAACGACCTTTTCTCAAGCGAGGTTCAAAAGTTCCAAAACCACGAAGTTCAATTGTATTGCCTTCCTTTAAGGCATTTTTTAATTCATCCAAAAGTTGTTCTACAACATCCTGGACGATTTTTTTTTCGCATTGCGCTTTTTGGTAAACAGATTCAACTAAATCATATTTTGTTACTTTTTTAGCAGACATTTATTTACCTCACAACATTTTCAGAAAAAAAAATTCCTGATGACGCAAGCGTAAACTTTACGCCATCAGGTTTTTAGGCATAGAGAATGCCAAATTATTTTGCAGGAGCTTCAGCAAATGAAACGTTAAAAAGTTTCGCCATGCGTGACTTTTTGCGAGAAACAGCATTGCGTGTAAGGACACCCTTACTACGTGCAGAGTCAAGCTTAGATACTAAAGTTGTAAGTCTTTCCTTAGCAAGCTTTTCGTCTTTAGCCTGAACAGCTTCTACAAACTGTCTTGCATAAGTACGAACTTCACTTTTAATTGCTTTGTTGTGCAAGCGACGAACTTCGCTCTGTGCATATCTTTTTTCTGCAGATGATTTTTTTCCAGCCAAAGGAGGCACCCCCAAATAAAAACTTTATAAATATTAACAAACGAACGATTTATAGTCAATATGGATTTTTTGTTAATTCGTATCAATATATCAAATTAGAGTTTTATTTTAAAGTTTTTTCACTATATGTTTTTTAAATCTTGACACAGAGTTTCTAATTTATTATACTATTTGAACATATTCGAATATTTTTTGGAGGATAGTCATGGCTGGTGCTAGTAAGAACTCTCGTACAACAGTTGCAACACAGAAATTTGAATGCCCTGAATGTGGTGGCGAAATTGTAATGAAAACTTTGTACGAAAACGGAAGACTCCGCAACGTAGCTGAGTGTTCAAAATGCAAACTCACAAAACGTCGTCCTAAAGATTTTAGAAAATAAATTTCTTATAGCGACCATATAACCCCCGCAGACCAAAGTACACGGTTTTGCGGGATTTTTTTTGCATACAAACGCATTGCAAAATCATTCAAGCAAATAAAAATTCAATCAAGTCAACTAATCAATAAGGGCTGCGACAGCTTGCGCTATATTTTCTACAGAGTCATACATTTTTTTTGTTTCAGGAACACTCGAAGTAAAGATCTTTCCGTACTGCTTTTCTACGATTCTTTTATCTAAAACAACGATTGCACCTTTATCAGAATTTCTGCGCATCAAGCGTCCAAATCCCTGCCTAAATTTTATAACAGCATCAGGAACAGACAATTCCATAAAAGAACTTCCGCCTCTCTGCTGTATCATTTCCGACTTTGCTGCAAAAACAGGATTATTAGGAACACCGAACGGCAATTTTGCAATAATTACCTGAGACAGGCTGTCGCCGGGAACATCAACACCTTCCCAAAACGAATCTGTTGCAAAAAGAACACTCGGCTTATCTTCTCTAAAGATTTTTAAAAGCCGGAATCTGTCATCATCTCCCTGCTTTAAAATTTTTATCCCCGAAAGTCTGAGCGCATTACGGGCTATATCGCAAGCATGTTTCAAAGATTCGTAAGAAGTAAACAAAACCAGCGTTTTTCCGCCAGCCGCACGAATCAAACGGACAATTGAATCTTCAATATAACGCTGATATTCAAAGGCATTTTCCGGAAAAGGAGCATCCCTCGCAACTGCAAACAGAACATTCGTTTTATAAGGAAAAGGCGAAGGAAAATCCCCTTCTAAAATACGCTCTTCTTCAGCAAAAAAAACTCCTGAGCGCTTTTTCCAGTAATTAAAAGATTTTCCTATGCTCAGCGTGGCAGAAGTACAGACAACGCTGTCCATCGGCTCAAAAACACCTTTATTCATCGTCTGCGAAATATCAAGCGGAGTTTGAACAAACTGAACGTAATAAGGATTTTCAATATTTTTTGCAACTGCCGAACTAAGCTTTGATTTTTGAATCCAATATACAAAATCCGGATGTTCGTTCCATGACAAAAAACTGCCAAGAACAACCGCAGAATCTTCAAGTCTTCTCAAAACGCTTTTTGTTTCGTACAAAACAGGGCTGTCTTTTGCTTCTTCTGGAATACAGTCAAAAAGCTTGCGGACATTTCCTGTAAAATCCACAATATGCTTTTGCAAAACCGACATTGAATGAAGAACGTTCACAAACTGAGTCTGAGTATTCTTAAAAAGCCTTAGAGTGTATTCGTGCTCTAAAAGCGCAAGTCCGGCATCTTCAAGCCCGTTCAAAGCGACTTTTATTTGATTTACGCTTTCAATCAGAGAGTCCGAATTTTCTTCTGAAAAAGAAAGAGAAAGAAGCGTGAATAAAAAGCCAGCGGCAACACCTCTCCTTGTCCTGTATAAAAGATTAAGCTGTTTTTGAATTTTAAAACGGTTTATCTGATTGCTAAAAAAAGAGGTTGCGGCATCCTCAATTCCGTGAGCTTCGTCAAAAACAATGCGCTTATAAGGCGGCAAAACAGCGGTATCTTCAAAGCCTGCTCCTTCAAGCCGGGATTCAATATCTGCAAATAAAATATGGTGGTTTACAACAAGAATATTCGCATCGGCAGCCTCTTTGCGAACCTTCATCACAAAGCATTTTTCCCGAAACGGACATTTCATCCCCATGCAGGCATCCGCTTCCGAGTTTACCTTCTGCCAAACATTTTCCGAAGGCATAAAAGAAAGGTCGCTCCGGCTTCCAGTCGGTGTATTTTTTGACCACTCAAAAATTTTATCAAAAATTTCCTGTTCTTCATTGAATAAATCGCGCTCTTTTTCAGTTTCATCAAGTCGGCGCAAACACAAATAATTCTGCCGGCCTTTTACAAGAACTGCCTTTATTTTTTTTCCTATGATTTTTTCTGCCGCAGGAATATCTTTTTCAATCAATTGCTGCTGAAGATTTATAGTTCCTGTTGAAACAACTACTCTTTCCTTGTTTTCGACAGCCCAAAGCATCGAAGGAATAAGATAAGAAAAAGATTTTCCGACGCCAGTTCCCGCTTCAAAAATACCAATTTTGTTGCCGTTTAGCGCGCTTACGATTTTTCTTACAAGCTCAAGTTGAACAGGGCGCTCCTCATAGTCTGTAGATTTTTTAGCTAGAGGACCGTTTTTCGAAAGATAAAAGGCAACTTTTTCAGAATTTAACTTTTTTATAACACGAGGTAGAACTGGTTCCATTACAACATAAACTTCAGAAACTTCGTTGTTTATTATGTAAAATCCCTGGGCATTTTCAGAGCATTCTGAAGCAACCATAAGATCCGCGTCAGAAGGATTGAGATTTCCAGAAGGATGGTTATGAATAAGGACAGAACAGTTTCTCTTTTGCGAAAAATTTACCGGGACAGAATTCAAAGAACCTCTGGCACCGACACTGACAGAAACCACAACTCCGCTTTCGTTTATCAACCCTGAAAAAAAAACTTCATTTCCAGAAGCGTTTTTTATCTGGGCGCGCATTTCCGCTCTTGCATTATCCGAAAACCATCTGTTAATTTCCATCGCTCCGCCCCTAAAAAACAAAAGCGCAAAAAAAAGCCTTGCAACTTTTAGTTACAAGGCTTTTACATCTCCTAGCAGAATTGAACTGCTGTTGTCGGGATGAAAACCCGATGTCCTAACCACTAGACGAAGGAGACTTGTTTATATCATCTGCAACGCAGTTGACTATTAGATAATAACAAAGCATAAAAATTACGTCAATACCTCAAAAGTTCTTTTTTTGAATTTTTTATAACTTTTTGTTTATTTTTTTTCTAATCAATTTTACATGCTAATATCGAGCTTTTTAAGAAGTTTTTCTTTAAAAAGCTTTTCATCCGCAAGTTCCAGCCCCATAGCTTCAGCAGCAGACAAATCGTCCAAGGCTTTTTCGTCTTCTCCAATTTTTGAATAGGCGACGGCCCGTCTGTAACGTGCATGAGATTGAAATTCATTTATTTCAAGAGATTTAGAAAACGCTTCTATTGCTTTTTCGTATTTTAAAAGAACTGTATAGACTATTCCAATATAGTAGTAAGAGCGGAAACCATTTTCATCATATTTTACGCTTGACTCAAAATCTTTTAGCGCATTTTTATAATCATTGGAAGCAAAATAAGCCATTCCTCGGTGCTTAAAAACTACGGAAAGAACAATATCCGCAGGAACAGGCTTTGATTCAAGAATTTGGGTATAAATTATGATTGCCTTCTGCATTTCGCCGTTATTATGCGCATGTATAGCGTCAAGCAACATATCATCAATCGTTCCCCTGACAAACTGGCTTGCTTTTCCAATTTCTTTAGTGTCGTTTTTTAGCTTAGATTTTTCTTCTTCAGAGAATTCTCCGGTTGCTTCGTCAACTTTTTCGTAAAAAGATTCCCTGCGCTCAGACGTTTCAAACTGAAGTTTTTTTTGATAATCACGAATTTCCTGAAAGATCGTATCCGCAAGACTTAAACTTGCATTTATAGAAGCAAGTTTTCTTCTTAAAGGCATATCAAACGGAGAAAATTCTGTTTTATAGATAAGCTCGTGCTCAACTTCCGCCCAGGCATCCTGCAAAATCGTCCTTATCTGAATTTCACAGACAAGTCCGTCAGGAACTTTTTCAGAATTAGAATCAGGCATACAGTCAGCAGGTATTGAAATCAAAACATGTATCGATTCATATCCAAATTCCCTAAAATTATCACCGCTGCCTTTATATTCAACTTCTTTAACCGTAAAATTTTTGCGAATCTGCTGCTCTACTTCATGCAAATCTTCTATGAAGGCACAAATAATTCTTATGCCAATCATATCGGTCAGTTCGACAAGTTTTCCTCGAAAAGAAAATTCGTCAGCCTTAAGACGTAAAATTTTTCTGTAATACGAATTAAAAGATTTTATTCTTGATTTATAAGTTGGCATTGAAGCAAGCTTTATCGTTTTTTTAAGTTTTGCTTCAATTTTTTGCATTATTTCTGAAAGAACCTGATTATAAGACTCGTAGATTTTTTTGATTTCGTATTTGTGCGGAATTGAAAAAGTAATTTTGCTCATTGATAAAATTTAACATTGAAAATAAAAAAAAGCAAATTAAGAAATTTTGAGCATAAAAAAAACCGCCCGAAAAACACGGACGGTTTCCAGAAGTTTCCTTTATTTAGAAAACTTATTTAGCATCTGCTGCCTGACCACCATTAGACTGAGCATTAGAAGTAGAATTTTCATCAAGTGAAGATGAGAATGAAGCTTCTGTTGCCATCTTAGATTTTTCAAGGTAGCGGTTAACCTGCTTGTTACCAAAACGGCTCATTTCAAAATTCTGACGAGCAGATTCTTTCTTTGTTACGATTCCCCAAAGATCCTCGTCAGCAATGTCGCGTTCAGAAGTAAGTTCTGCTTTGTCGTAAATAATTTTTACATCTTTGAAATAACCGATGAAGTCATCACCTACGTGAGAAGCATCGCGTGTAATCTGGAATCCAGCAAACTTAACAAACGGAAGACCACGTGGATAGATCGGATAAATGCGAATTTCGCGTGTACGTACTTCAGAAATATAATCCGGGTTGTTCCAAGTAAGAGTCTTCCAACCGTCAAATCCGAGGTATCCCATGAAGTAACGGCGAGTTACACCATCTGTATCTCCAAGAAGAACGTAAAGCCCATGAGGAAAATTCATACCCAAGGTTGTAACAGCAATTGATTTGATTGTTCCAACATTTTTTACAACACCGTAAGCTGGAGAATCATCACTGTCAGCTTCGAACAATGTGCGTCCAGAAGCTTTTTCTTCGTCTGTCTGTGGCTGACGGTTGCCATTTGCATCTGCTGTTGAAAGCGGTTCATAAGCAGGAATTTCGAATGGAGGAACAATTTTTGCATTTGCATTATATGCTCCAGATGGGAATACTATGCGTACACCCATTACATTTTTTCCAGCAAATGGCACTTTTGCACTTTCACGAACAGGCGCAGGCACAACCTGAGAGTTAGCGAGAGCACCTACAGTCTGAGCCGAACTGTTGAGAACGATTTCCCAATCTCCAAGGTACAAAGAAGTCTTCATAAGATCTCTCTGCTCCTGGTCAAAAGTTGCACCAGCTGCAACACCATAATCCATAATTGTGCGGCTGTTTTCAGGGATTTCAACATCGCTGTCCTGAGCTTTGATAGTAATATCAGCATCAAGAGTTGTGAAATCGATAAGTGTTGATTCCTTTGCAAATACAGATGCACCCAAAAGCATCATTCCTGCAACGGATAAAACGAAAGTTTTCTTCATTCGAAGCTCCTTATATTCGATTGATGTAGCCTTGTTATTCAATAATTATTCTATAACCAATTGCTTTTGTCAATTGTTTTTCGCTTGGATTTTATCGTCCAAAAAGACGGATTTTCCATCAATAAAGAGTTCTATTTTCTTTACAGATGGAAAATTAGCCTTTACATTCATCTGCAAAAGTTCATAACTATTTTGCAAATTTACGTCCGGCGAAAAATTCATAATCGCCTGTTCAGAGAGGTTTAAAAACAATGTTCCTTCACGCAAAAAACAAAAAATCACGCGTGTGCCTAGCGGAAAGAACGGCCTTGCACGCTGCGACATAGGTCCTGAAAGCAGCTCTTCAACATAAAGAGTAAGTTTTGAACTGCCTTCTACGTCCGGAACATTTCTATTTTCATAAACAAGATTTTGGCTTCCGGCAATATTATACCGAAACGAATACCTAAAGCCCCGGAAATTAAGCAAATAAAAGAAAAGAGAAACAATAAAAACAACAAGAAGAACAAAAATCAACTGAACTTTCCGGTTGTTTTTTAAAAGTGAAGAAATTTTTTTCATCATTTCGAACCTGTAAATCCTCTTGAACGCTCAAAATGCGTTACAAAAGCAGATAATCCATTATATATTCCAAGGGAAAGCTTCTGCAAGTAAGATTCATCTTTTAAGAGAAGTCCTTCTTTCTGGTTCGTAAGAAAACCAAGCTCAACAAGAACTGCCGGCATATTTGAATTTCTGACGACGAACCACTCTTCAGCCTTGATTCCGCGGGCAGAAGAAAGATTTCCGACCTGAGCCTGCATTCCGTCCATTATGAATTTTGCAATCAAAATACTTTCCGTTGTGTATTCTTCTTCCATCATCGAATTCATAACCGTGTACAAATCATTGTCTTCAATGCTGCCTTTTTCAAGAACCGTGCGCCTGTAACCTGGAGAAAGATACCAGACTTCAAAACCAGAGGCTTTTTTGTCGAGCGAAGCATTTACATGAACAGAAACATAAAGAATCGCTTCCTTGTCCTTAAGTTTTATTGAATTTGCAATTTCAGTACGCTGCGAAAGCGAAAGAAAAACATCTTTTGAACGCGTAAGCTGAATGTTTTTGTCGGGATATGCGGCTTTTAAGCGTGAATAAAGCATTTTTCCGACAGAAAGGTTTATCTCTTTTTCTGTTACAGTGATTTTTTTGCCGTTGACAATGTGAGTAAATTGCGCCCCTGGATCTTTTCCGCCATGTCCGGGATCAATCAGAATTGCACCGATTTTAAATCCATTTTGGGAATTTTCCGTCTTAAAAAGACTTTCCGCTTCATTCAAAAAATTCTGGCTTACAAAAACTGCACCATCTGTTACCTCCGGACTGTCTACAAGCACAAGTTTCTTGTAATCTTCAAGAATAAAATCATCGCCTTTTCTAAAAGAAACCTGATGTCCGTTTTTTTCGAGGATTCCGCTTTCAGAAAGGCTGTCCCAATAAACTGTAATTCCTGATTTTGCGCTTTCTTCAAGAAGATTAAGCATTTTTCTTTGAGCAGAAAGAGGAATTAAAAAAATAAAGAACAAAACTGAAAAAATTTTATGATTTTTATTCACTTTTTTTACCGTCTATTGTTTTTTTTGCCGTGTACAACATGCCCTGAATTGAGCCTCGCAAAGCCGACTTCCAGAATTTTTTTCCGTCAAGCTCTTCGTGGTCAGGGAAAATTGAATCAAATTTTTCGACGACCTGGGCAAATGAGCAATGATTCCAATCGCAAATCTGATTTTGAACGTTTTTTATTTCTACCGGAACAAAATCCGCTATTTTTGCATTTGCAGGAATATTGCAGATTTTTGACCAGTCGAGTTCAACATCAAATGCTGAAGGTGGAAAACCTTTTTCGTCCGCCAGTTCAATTTTTTCAAGAAAATCTTCGGTCTTTTTATTGTTTGTTTCGAGAATTAAAGTAATTTTATTCAAAGCGTCATAAGCCGCTTTTTCGGCATTTTTTCTGTCAGAAGCCTTTGTGATTATGTTTCCGCATTTTTCTACGTTGTTGCGCGGAAAATTCACTTCATCGCCATTTTTTGCCCGTGGAAGAACTTCCTCTACCCCGCAAACTTCCGAAGCTTCTTTTAAGCCACGAATTTCTGCTATTTTTCCGGGAATGCTAAGCCACGCGCGCTCTGCGCTCACATTTTTTGACTCAAGCTCATAAAGCTCAAACGGCTGAACGCTGTTTTTTACGGACCGGTGCGGATTCCATTCAATTTTTTTGCGGTTCCTTAAAATATAATCAGGTTCCATTCCGACAGATATTTTTAACGCTTCTTTTGTAAGAAAACAGCCGGAAGAAAGTGGAAAAGTCCATCCGCTCATGTAGCCGCCAGAAAGACGGGCTGCGATTTCTCCAATCATAGGACCGTTTTTTGTATATTTTATATCTGCCTTTGCGACTCCCTGAGTTAAACCGAGGGCTTTTGCTCCAAGGGCAAAGGTTGCAATAAGTTCGTTCTTGATTTTTGAATCGGCCACAGAAGGCATTGTATGTCCGGTTTCGATAAAATACGGCGGATAATAGATGTGTCTGTCGGCAAAACCTGTAACCGTAAAAGTTCCATTGTAAATGAGCGCGTCAATGCTAAATTCTGCGCCTTCCATATAATCTTCAAAAATCGCTTTTCTTGTGCGGCTGTTATTTATTGCGCAAGAAACCGCAGGTTTTAATTCTTCTTCTGAGCGAACAAGCCTGCAACCACGGCCTCCCATGTTGTCGACAGGCTTTATAACTTTTGGAAAAGCAATTTTGTTATTTCTTGCAAGAACCAAAAGTTCTTCCAGACGTTTTTCATCAATTTCTTCAAATTCTGGACTCGGAACTCCATTTTTCTTAAAACATTCGCGCATTCTGACTTTATTGGAAGCGTTCAGGCAAGATTCGTACCTGTGCCCAAAAAGACCAAGATGCTCTGCAACGTAAGCTGTATTTGCCGAAAAATCAGTGCCAGCCGTAAAAACACCGGCAATAATCATTCCTTTTTCTTTGATTTTTTCAGCAAGATGAACCAAACCGTCCTTGTCTTTTAAATCGACAGGCTCAAAAATATCTGCCATTTTGGAGCAGACTGCGTCAGGATTTCCATCAGCAACAACTGTCTTAAAACCAAGTTCCTTTGCAGCACAGATTGCAGGTTTTTGCATAAGTCCTGCGCCAAGTATGATTACTGCTTTTTCGTTCATTTTTAAAATTTTCCTTTTTAAATTCGGTTTTTAAATTTTACTGCTGAATATCGCGTTCTTTCCGGCAATAAACCTCAAAAGTATCACCAAGCCCAAAAAAGTGGCTTGCAGCCGTGTAAAAAGCCCATTTGAGGCTGTTTGGTTTTGAACCGGCAAGATTTGGAAATCGTTCCGGATGATGGCCTGTGCTCAGGATTTTTTCGATTTTAAATCCGTATTTTTTTAAAATCGAAGAAACGCGGTTCGGTTCCCAAAGTGAATAGTGATCAGCCGGGCTGTTTTGGAAAAACGAATGAGTGTTAAACCTTCCGGAAACGCCTCCTGCAGAAGGCGTGCTGAATGCAAAAACTCCGCCTTTTTTCAATATTTTCGAAACAGCCTTGAGCACGCTGTCCAAATTTTGAAAATGCTCGATTACATACCACATCGTAACGGCGTCAAACTCATTTATTCCAAACTCGGCTGCAGCATCAAAAGCCGGAAAAGCGGCGCAGGTTGCAGGATAATGGAGCTTTTCCTGAACATAACTTACGGCCTCGGCGGAAATATCTGTTCCAAAAACCTGCCATCCGGCATCGTTTGCAGCATCCATAAACGGACCAAAAGCACAGCCTACGTCAAGAACCGCAGGAGTAATAAGTTTATGAGAATTTCGGAAAATATAGTCAATCACACCTGTTCGCCTTACGCACTGACTTTTTATTGATTCAAAATCTTCAAGATAAGTTTTTCCGTACTGTTTTTTGTAATTTTCAAAAAAATACTTTTCGTTGTAAGAAGTGTTTTCTGAATCTGCCGTATAAGACATATAAAGCATTCCGCAAGTATTGCAGCGGCGGAATGTGCGTTTGTTTGTCCGGCAAATAATCTGATCTTCAAAAGTCAGATGATCAGTCGTGCAAATCGGGCAGAACAGCCTTTTTCCCTTTGAAAGCATTCTGACAAATTTTCCCAAATCATTTTTTTCTGGAGAAAGCCGGGCAAAATGCCCCTCAGGGTAAAGCTCATTTACATCAGAAAGTGAAAATTCTGCGCCGATTTCGTTTATGTTCTGCGCCGAAAGACACTTAAATCCGTATTTTCTAGCAAGATTTACGTGAAGAGGAGTTGTTCCAAGAAGGACGACTGCGCAGCCTGCGGCAACCGCTTCAAAAGCAGTAAATCCGTAATGAGTTACGACAACATCGTAATTAAAAAGCTGCTCGCGCAAATTGTGCACAGGTTTTATAAAAGTGATTTTGTCTAAAATTTCAGGCTCAACGCGTTTTTCAGAAGCTTCAGGATTTTGAACAATGGCCGTAACTTTGTAACCGAGTTTTGCATAAGAAACCGAAGCTGGAACAACTAAATCGGCAGGATCTTCACCGCCGACAGTAACAAGAATTGATTTTATGTCTTCGGTATTCTTAAGTTTTTCCGTGCGTTTGTTTTTTGGAAGAGTTATATATGACGGATCTGAAATATTTGCAGGGCGCTGAAGTCCATAAGAAGGAATTATGTCCAGAAGGTAATCGCACAAATCCGTATTCAAAGAACCTTCGTCAATCGCAGCAAGAGGAGCAAGCGATGAAAGTTTTAACGCAAATTCCCGGTCTAAGACAAAGGCATCGGTTACAATGAGACTGTATTCGTCTTTTTCCGGAAGTGAATTGACTATCTGGCTTTCTGAAAAACCATCTTTTTTTGCCGCCTCGATTACTTCATCTTTTTCCTCAAGGTCTGCATCATCTGGAATATAAACATTTGCACCGATTGAAACGGCAATTGCAAGACAGCGGCGCAAATGGCCTGTTCCCTTTCCTTTTTTTACGCAAGGAACGCACAAAACAGGAAATTTTATAGAATCATCTTCAAAAGCATGAATAATTTCTTCACTCGTATAAGGCCCGTTTCCGCCGAGATTTCTTACAACCGTACAGGCGCGGCGATAATCCGCAAGAGTGTCGATTGTCGTTCTTAAAGACGGTCTGTTCCACTGAGAAGGTGAAGAAAGCATTACACTCGTAAAATTTTCAGGATGATTGTAGAGAGACGGGCCGACGTGTTCGTGGTCATAAGGCTCTTCTGTCAAAGAAGCGGCTTTTAAAAGCGATTTTGCACTAAAAATTTCAACTCCGCTTCCATGCGGAAGCCCTGTATAAGTTATGTAGTCGCATTTTCCAGTCTGAGAACGGCGGTTATACTGTTCAAGAAGAGAAACTGCGCAATCATAAAAAAGAAACGGATTGTCCGCAGTAGCACGAATTACCGTATCTGCCTTAGTTTTTTTTATCAAAAGGCAAAAACGTTCAAGAACGTCTTCGAGAGGACCTTCAAAAACACTAAAACCATTGCGCTTTGCAACCGGAGCAAGCTGTCCGCAACTTTCGCTGTCTGCCGCAAGATAATATTCATCTGCTGGAACTTTTTTCATAGCGGCAAGAGTCCAGTCAAGAACAGTTGAATTTCCGAGCGGCAGCAAAGCCTTTCCCGGAAGACGGGTGGAAGAAAGCCTGCATTGGACAACAAGAATCGTCATTTTATTTTTCCCCAGTTTTCTACAAGATATTTTGCATCGATTTTAAAACGGTATTTGTTTTTGGAAACCCAATTCCGGGCATCGCAAAACTGTCTGTAAGATTCAATTAAACCGCATCCTGACCTTAAAAGATATACAAAAAATGAAGATTTTGGAATAACTCCGTGATCTTCGTCAAAACGCGGAAGCAAATTTTTTAAGAAAAACCGTCCGTAGGACAAGTTCGCAGTCAAATTTTCAACAGGAAAATCATCTTCATAAGAAAAACTGTACAAAGTTGAAATTAAGACTTTTTCGCCCCAAAGCCAGGCGCGCATAAAAAAGTCCAGAGTCTGCCAGTGCAGAGAATTTATTGTGTAATCAAAACCACCGAGCTCAATAAATTTTTTTCTATTATAAATACCGATGTTATCAAGCGGATAAAGCGTTTTTAAACCGTCAGAAATCGAAGATGAGGCAAAAACATCAAAAGTTGAACCTTTTACAGTCGGTGAAAAAATCAAAGGAAAATTTGTAATTGAACCGCAAGTGAGCCGTGGACTGGCGCATAAAATCTTTAAGTCCTCAATTTTTTCAAGAACACGTGAAGAAATCAATTCGCCTTCGATTTTTAAATTGTCGCGAAAAACCAAAACATTTTCGCACGAAAATTCCGACATTCCGATATTTATAAGTTCGCCTTCGTTTACGTTTTCCAAAGGAATTACAAATTTTACTGACGGAAATTTGCGCGAAAGTTCATTTATATTGTAATTTTCATGATTTTTTTCGACCGAAACAATCTGCTCAAAACCCATTTTTATCAGTTTTTCCAAAATGGCAGAACGAAACTGGCTTCCTTTTCCATTTAAAAGCAAAAGCCCGGCCGGAAGTTTTATTTCGGAAGGAGAATCTTTTCCTCCAAGCACAGCTCGGTTTATCTGTCGTTCGTTAAAAATTAAAGGTATAGTATTCATCGCAGGCTCGGCATTTTTCGCAATAATTTTTATTCATGTGGTTCAAAACTTCTTTCTGAACTGAATCCCAAATTTTTTCAAAAGGCTCTCCAATTGCATTTCCGGCAATTTCCGAAATTCTTGATCTGCACAAAGGAACGCTTCCGTCTGAAAGAATATTCATATCGCGCCTCAAATGCCAGCAAACGTTCCGTTCTAGAGGAGAAAGGTCTGCGGGTTTTTCATCGCTCAAAAGCCCCGCGCAGCTGTCGTATTTCAAAATCACAAATTGTCCGCCAGAAGGAGAAGTTTTTTCTTTCCAAAAACGATAAAAACTTTCAAGCTGCTCTTCGTTTTCATTCATTCTTGTAAACTGCGGATAAACGTGCGATGGAAAAAATTGAGAAAGCATTGAAACAGTTTTTAAGGCTTTTTGAAAATTTGAGCCCGAGATTCCATTCATTTTTTCGTACATTTTTTCATCAACGCTGTCAAGCTGAACAGCAAAGTCAATGCGGCAAGAATTTTTTGAAGCTTCTGCAATTTTTTTTGCCTGCTCTTCAGAAAGGCAAAGTCCGTCAGTTTCGATAAAAAGCTTTAATTCAGGATATTTTAAAACTTCAAGCGCAAAATCAACAAAATCTGGATTTAAAGCCGGCTCGCCAAAAAGCGAAAATCCGACTGTTGCCTGAACCGAAAAATCTGCAATTTTTTTTACGAGAATTTTAAATTCATCTAGCTGCATAAAAGGCATTTTTTTGTCAGAAAAAAGTTTTTCGTAAGGACAGTAAAGGCTTTTTGTATTATAAGAATTTGAAATCTGAATATTGTAATAAGCAGGCAATGTCTGCTGGATTCCTGGCATTTTTTCTGCCAAATCAGAAATTTCGTAAACATTAAAATCTGGCGTCAAAAAATCTTTTTTTTGCATTTTTGCTTCTTCAAAAAGACGGACACAAGAAGTAAAACCAGATTTTGAAGAACATTCAAAGTTATAACGCAGCATCCGATAATCTTTATCTGAAATAACAGTTTCTATTTCAAAAGAATTTATATCCGAACTTATAATGGAAAAAAGCGCATCGCGGGAAGCAGGCTTTTCTCCAATTGATTTTTGAAAATTTTCCGCAAGACTTGCAATTATCGCGGCCGCTCCCCTGTCTATAATTTCCGGGGCAAAGCCACTTGCAAAACCGTCGGCAAAAGTATATTCAGCCTTGTACTGAACATGGGAAAATGCGAGCTCATCTGTAAGCTCTTTATTTAAAAACGGAGAATCCGCCCAGGCAAAAACTGCAAAATCAGCAGAATTTTGCGCGCACTGAGAAGCAATTTCCTTTGCGACAAGCGCATTCGTCCAGTCTTCGTGCTGAACAAGCAAAATCTCTTTTTTTTGAGGAAGACATTCGCTTATAAACGGAAAATTCTCTTTATTTGTAAAAATTACGGTTTTTATCGAATTTTCAACGGAAAAAGCCCATTCAAGAGTTTTTTCAAAGGCACAGAGAGAATCAAATTTTTTTTCATATCTAAAGCCAGGCTTTTCTCCGGCAAAAAGAATTACAAGTTTTTTCATTTTATATTTATCGGTTTTTCGATTGAACAAGATAAACTGATTGTATAAAATTGGAAAAAATTATGGCAACACAACTTTTTCCATCAGATACAGTTTTTTCAGTAACCAGTTTAACTTCGGTTATCAAGGAATTGCTGGAATCTTCTTTTGTAAACATAAGCCTTGAAGGAGAAATTTCCGGTTACAGACCAAATTCAAGCGGACATCTGTATTTTACATTAAAAGATGAAAATTCTCAAATAAGCGCAGTTATGTTCCGGGGAAAAACTTCTGGCCTGAAATTTGTGCCAAAAGACGGAATAAAAGTCCGCTGCACAGGTTCAATTTCGGTTTACGCTCCGAGAGGAAATTACCAGATTATTATTTCTAAAATGGAAATTGCAGGAGAAGGAAATATACTGCAAATTCTTGAGGAACGAAAAATGCGCCTGGCGGCAGAAGGTCTTTTCAATTCCGACAGAAAAAAAAGAATTCCTTTTTTTCCAAAAAAAATCGGCGTTATAACAAGTCCGACCGGCGCCGCTCTGAGAGACATTTTACAGATTACAAAACGCAGAAATCCGGCTGTAGAAGTAATTGTTTTTCCGGCTGTTGTCCAAGGAAACGATGCGGCGCCTTCGATTGTACGGCAAATTCAAGCTGCGAACGATTTTAAAATGGTAGATACGCTTATTGTCGGTCGTGGAGGCGGTTCAATAGAAGACTTGCTTCCTTTTAGCGAAGAATCTGTGGTTCGCGCAGTTGCCAAAAGCGAAATTCCTGTAATAAGCGCAGTCGGACACGAAATTGACTGGGCACTTTGCGATTATGCCGCTGACTGTCGTGCTCCGACGCCTTCGGCTGCGGCAGAAATTGCAGTTCCCCAGCTGATTGACATAAAAAACGATTTAAATGGCTATCAAAACGAAATGCTAAGCCTGATAAATGCAAAAGTCGAAAAAATGAAGCTTTTGCTAAAGTCATTCAATCCAGATTCGATGGAAATGCGGTTCAGGACAATTGAACAGCCTTATCTTATGCGGCTTGAAAATGCAAAAAATGCGCTGCAAACAAATTTTGACGAAAAAATTAAAAATTTCCGGCAGTTTTTACGTGAATCAGTTCAAATTCTGGAAGGAGCGAGCCCAAAAACGATTCTTGCCAGAGGATACTCAATGGTAAAAACCGCAGACGGAAAAATTATACGCAGTCAGACCGACGTAAAAAACGGAGAAAAAATCGAAATCTACCCGGCAGAAGGAAAAATTCTCGCAACTGTAGACTAAAAAAAATACGAGGAGAAGGAAAAATGACTTTTGAAGAAAACCTTACAAAACTTGAATCACTCACAAACGACATAAAACGCACGGATATTTCGCTCGAAGATGCGCTTAAAGATTTTGAAGAAGGAATAAAACTTGCAAAATCCCTCGAAGCCGATCTCGACAAAATCGAAGGAAAAATCCAGATTTTGACCAACCAGCCTGTAAAAGCAGAAAAAAATCCGACAGGAACAGAAATTCCGCCGCAAATGGATCTTTTTTCGGCCGCTGATGCAGAAAATGGCACGGCAGGAGCGCCAGTACAGGGGTTAAGACAGTAAAATGCCGCAGGACAAAAAAGTGCGCAGAGCTGTAAGACAACTGAGTGCCGATGTTGCAAGAAAAATTGCCGCAGGAGAAGTAATCGACCGTCCAAACGCCATTGTCCGCGAACTTATGGACAATGCCGTAGACAGCGGAGCAGATTCAATTTCCGTAGAAATTTCCGGTGGCGGGATTGAAAAAATAAGAATTTCTGACAACGGTTCTGGCATGACAAAAGAGGATTTATCAGCCTGTGCCCGTCCGCACGCAACGAGCAAAATCGTAGACACTGCCGACTTGAACAACATAACAACTCTCGGTTTTAGAGGCGAAGCTTTGGCTTCAATCGCCGCAGTAAGCAGGCTTTCGATTTCTTCGGGAAACTGGAGGATGAAGGCAAGCATTTTAGAAGACCATCTGCTCGAACAGATTCCTCTTGTACAAAACGGAGAAGGAACAATCGTAATGAGCGAAGGTCTTTTTGAAAATTATCCTGCCCGCAGAAGATTTTTAAAACGTCCTGCATCCGAAAATATGCTGTGCCGCGAAACTTTTGTCGAAAAAGCGCTTCCGCGCCCAGACATCGCATTCCGTCTTACAACAGACAATTCGCTAAGGCTTGACTTGCCAAAAGACGTTACTTTGACAGAAAGATTTGTTTCCGCCCTTGAATTGAACGAATCAACCGAGAATTTTGCAGAATTAAAGGCTTGCGGCGGAAATGAATGGAATTTCAAACTTGTAATCGGCGAACCAACGGTTTACAGAAGCGACCGCAGGCAAATTTTTATCTACATAAACGGAAGGCGCGTTCAGGAATTTTCACTTTTGCAGGCGATTGAATACGGATGCCAGGGATTTTTTCCGAACGGAACACATCCGGTGGCAGCTCTTTTTGCGGAAGTTGATCCTTCGACCGTGGACTTTAACATTCATCCAGCAAAAAAAGAAGTTCGATTTAGAGACAGTTCAGCACTTCACCACGGAGTAAGTTCAACCGTAAAAGAATATTTCCGCTCATACGGAATCAAGAATTCCCAGATTTTTGAAGACAAGGACAACGAAGAACAGAACAATGTTCCGGGATTCGATTTTGGAGAAACCTTACCTTCAATAAAAATTTTGAAAAACCAGTCAAAAACGAATGAAAATTCCGAAACACAATTTTTCTCATCGCTTGCAACTCTCGCTCTTTCAGAAAATTCAAAACTTCAAGAAAAAAACGAAAATTCTGAAATCTCAACAAATTCTCAAAAAAAAGGCGGCGACCTGCGTTCAAGATTTTTTAATTACGACAGCACTCAGACAACACAAAAAACGCTTTACGAAAACCACTCTTACAAAAATGACCATATTTCCGAAAAATCGATCTCAAAACTTTACGAAAAGACAGAATTTCCGCAGTTCACAAAGCCAGACTCAGACGGTTTTTGCTACATCGGAACCGTTCTAAACTGCTTTCTCATAGCTCAAGTTCAGGACACAATTTATTTTATCGACCAGCATGCCGCCCACGAACGGATAATTTTTAACAAGCTTCTTTCGGAAAAAAAAGAAACACAGTCTCTTTTAATTCCTTACAAAATAACGACAGAGGACGAGTCCGAAGAAAAATATCTTGAAGCCGCGCTTCCATTTCTAAAAAATGCAGGTTTTACAGGAAAAAAAGCAGGCGAAGGAGTTTTTGAATTTTCGGAAGTTCCGGCAAGATGGAAAGGCACGCAAAAGGATCTTCAGAGCGCGCTTCTCGACAAGCTCGTAAAGCCAGAAGACATAATATACTCTGTCGCCGCAATGACAGCCTGCAAGGCCGCGGTCAAAGACGGATATGTTTTGGACAGAGCGGCAGCCGAAGAACTTGCAAAACAAGCTCTAAAACTTCCAGACCCGCACTGTCCTCATGGACGTCCAGTCTGGACAACGCTCACAAAGGAACAGCTTTTTGCCAGAGTAAGAAGAACAAGATGAGCCTTTGACGGCAATAAAAATATCGTCCGTTTTATTTTCTTAACTTAAACTCAACGCGGCGGTTGTATTCTTTATTCGCAGACTTTCCTTCCCCGCATCTGGCTTCCATCCTGTTTTCAGGAACACCAAGTCCTTTAAGCCTGTTTTCGACAGATTTTGCGCGGTTAAGGGCGAGAATCTGCTCTTCTGTCGTCCACTCTTCTCCATCAGGATTTACATAGCCCGTAATAGTTACCCTGTATTCTTCGTATTTTTCATCAACCAAAATATCGTAAACTTTTTTGAGTGTCTGTGAATTCTGCTCAGTATTTACAAGCTCCGAACTGTTGATTTTAAAAGACAGAGTCGGAATCGCAATATTTACAGTGCCGTCAGGGTTTTCGCTTATTTCAACGTTTTTTGCGACGACAGGATCTTTTTTGCTCTTTGTGACCTCAACTTTTCCGCTGTCCTGGGCAGAAACTCCGAGCGCGTCCGTCACAGACATTTTGTAACTCAAACTGTTTCCGTCTTTCACAGTTTCGCCCGAATTAGTTTTCCCGTCCCATTCTATATTTTCCGGAGGAGTTCCAGTTCCGCTCTTCGAGTAAATTGTGCGGTTATTCATCTTAACTTCAAATTTCCAGTCTTTTACAAGCGCTTCGCTTTCAGACGAAACTTTAAAGCTGAGCTTATCGTCAATTCCGTCGCCATCTGGAGAAAAACTGTCGCTTTCAGGAACAAGAGTAATCTGAGGAACATTGCTAAAGCAGCTGAACGAATTTCCTTCCGCGTCTACGCTTCCATTATTCCTGTAATTGACAGAAATTTTTGCAGAAAACCTTCCGTCTGCCAACCGGCCAGAGTCCGTTTTTCCATCCCATTCAATTCTGTCAGGAAGTTTTTTGCCTTTTATAGTCTTTACGGTATTTCCGTATTCATCTGTAATTTCAAGAACATAAGTTTCGATTTTATTTCTGTCGGTCGCGCTGACATTAAAAATCTGCTTCTGCTGCCTTGAATTAGGACTGTTAGGAGAAAAACTTGCATTTAAAGCCTTTAGAGCTACAACACCAGCAGGAAGGCTGTAAACTGCGTCCGCAAGATTTTCCTGACCAAAGAATTCCTTTTTTTCATCCTGAACAGCAGCAGCTTCTTCATTATTTTCAAGTTCCGCCTTTTCCGGAACAAGAACAGGAGCCGTCGCAACGCTCTTTTCAACCGCTTCCACAACCGGCTCTTCTCCGCCAAACGCAATTTCAACAGGCTCATCTTCCGGCACAACTTTCAACGGTTCTTCCGCTTCTGTTTCGTTTTCGACAAGCTCATCTTCTTTTTGCGGAAGCGGAGGCGCCTTTACAATTTCAGAACGGACAAGCTCTTCGTTTTTTTCGTCATCCTCAACTTTTTCTTCAGGAATCTCATAATTCACCTTTTCTTTCTGTTCAACAATAACTTCATCATTTTTTACATTCGCAAAATCAAGGTCGATAAGCTCTGGCTTTTCTTTTGCACGCCTTTCGATTTCTTCACCAAGAAGAGAAATCAGCCTTTCAATCTCCGGCCTTTGGCTAGATTCCGGCTCAAGCTCAAGATATTTTTCGTAATTTTGTTTTGCGTCCTGCAGATGATCCTGCTTTAACTGCGCATTCGCCCTATTCAAATATGCAGGCCCAAAATTTTCATCTTCGCGGATCGCAATCGCATAACAAGCATCGGCCCTTGCATAATTTGTAAGCGCGTATGCAGAATTTCCAGCATTGTAGGCAAGAATTTTGTGGTCGGTATTTTCCTTTGTCAAACCGCGCGCGCAGCATGCAAGAGAACGGGTAAAATCTCCGGTCTGATAATACGCAACTCCCAAATGAATCCAAACATTCGGGTTTATATTTTCAAGCTCAACACATTTTTCAAAATACGGAATCGCTTCCGCAGGCTTGTTCAATCCAAAAAGTTTTTCGCCTGTTTCATAATCCTCGTTAAAAACCGTAACAATTTCTTCTTTTTTAACAGATTCCTTCGCATTTTTAGAAGCCGCATTTTTTTTTGCGGCAAGATTTTTCTTCGCCTGGGAAAAAACAAAAAAAGGACAAAAACAAATCAAAATCAAACAAAAATTTTTTTTCATATCAACAATATCGGCTTAAATTTTCTATAGATTAAGCGATTAAGACGGACGCCAACAAACTTTAAAAGCCCAGTTTTTTTGTCAGCAAAACAAAAAAAA